>NZ_JBQFRV010000001.1:0-726597 GCF_056537565.1 Ruegeria sp. C8 | reverse complement strand
GCTCGATCTCGTCGCGCTGACGGCCCAGCTCGGACGTGATCGAACCGAAAAGCTCAGGATCACGGTCCGACAAAGACTGGGTGAAAAAACCTGTGTCACGGAGATTGGCGTTCATGATAGCTCCACATGTCTGGGGTATTGCTTGCGGATTTCCTATCGGAAACCCTGCCGAGGCAACAGCTTTAAAGCGACGAATTGCGCCGCGTGGGCGTCAACTCTGGCCTATTGGGGAAAGGTATGTTTGTTTCGGAACCAAATGTGCAGCACCGGAAACCGGAAAAAATGAAAAAGAGAATCGCTTTTCTCGCAAGCGAGGCTGAAGTCGCGCAATCAGCCCGCGAGGTCCTGGTCGCCAAATACGGAAATGCCGCGCCGCGCGATGCGGATGTGGTGGTGGCGCTGGGTGGCGATGGGTTCATGCTGCGCACGCTCAAGAACATGCAGCACCTCGATGCGCCGGTATACGGGATGAACCGCGGGACCATCGGGTTCTTGATGAACACCTATTCTGACACCGATCTCTTGGAACGTCTCGATGATGCCGAGGTGGAGGTCATCAACCCTCTGGCCATGCGCGCCATGGATCAATCCGGGAAACTGCATGAAGCGCTGGCGATCAACGAAGTGTCACTGTTGCGCGCAGGTCCACAAGCGGCGCGTCTGAAGATCAGCGTCGATGGCCGCGAAAGGATGGGAGAGCTTGTCTGTGACGGCGCGCTTCTGTCTACGCCTGCGGGATCGACCGCGTATAACTACTCAGCCCATGGTCCGATTTTGCCGATCGGGGCGGATGTGTTGGCCCTGACCGCGATTGCTGCATTTCGACCCCGTCGGTGGCGCGGGGCCTTGCTGCCCAAAACCGCAACAGTTCGCATAGACGTGCTGGATGCCGACAAACGCCCGGTAATGGCCGATGCCGATTCTATTTCCTTTCCTGACATTGATTGGGTCGAAATCTGCTCGGAATCCGAGATCACCCATCGCATTCTTTTCGACCCCGGACATGGCCTTGAAGAGCGCCTGATTTCTGAACAATTCACTTAGAATTTCGTCAGTTTTGAAAAATAATTTTTCCTTGTGTGAACAAGTTCACATGCGGGTGAGCGTGCGATAGGTAATGTGATCTTGCCTGGAGAACACGCTTAGGTGGGAGTGAGTGGCCACCAAACAGCGTTTTCGACATACTTGCGCATTTTTTGCGCTGGCGAGGGTGGGTGGTGCCACGCTCGTTATCTGAAATCCAGGCATATTTAAGCAAGCGGACCCCGGGCACAAAAACCCGGGGTCGATTCTTTTTTTGGGGGGGGTCAGTCGGAGCGGGTCATTCGCTCCCAAAGAGGCTTGCACATCTGCCCGACCCGCGCCTCGATCGCCGCCGCCGCCTCGACCGCCAGATCTTCACGCCAACGACGCGCTGCGATCTGAACATTGATGGGCTGCAGGCCGTTGGGCAATTCTGCCAGTCTTGCCGGAACGCAGGCGGCGGGCAGGCCAAGGAAGTTCATCGCATAGGAATAGACCGCGCAGCCCAGAACCTCATGCACGCCTTCGGCCCCTTCAGTGTCGCGGTCCGGCTTGAAAAAGGGTTGAGGCAAGAAGGGAGACAGGACCAGAGGGTAGTCTTCAAGGAAGAGGGACCATTCACGGGCATAATGGCTGCGTTTGGCGAGCATTTGCAGCAGCTCGGTCTCAATGATGGGCGGAAATTCCTGAAAATAGACCTCGAAGATATCTTGGATGGTTTGGGAGCCGGCCGCTTGGATATCGGATTTCAGAAGGGTCAGAACCTCACCCATCAATGTTCGGTATCCGATGCGACCGCATTCGAAGACATCAGGGGGGTCGATCTCGTCAACCAGATAGCCCGCATCGACCAGCGCGTCGCGCGCGGTGTCCAGCGCCTTTTCGACCTCTGTATGCAGGGCATATCCGAATGTGTTCTTGGTAAAGGCCACTTTGATCGGAGCGTCCAGAGCCTCACCCCGCCATGGCAGAGGAACATGAAACGGGTCGCGCGGGTCCGGGGCGATCAGGCTGGGCATCGACAGGGACAGGTCGGCTGCGGATCGGGTGATCAGGCCCTGAACGGACATGGATTGGGCGAGTATTCCTCGCTCGGCCGTTTGGCTGGGGTTCCAGGCGGGAACGCGACCAAGGCCGGGTTTGACTGCCACCGCTCCGTTGGCGGCAGCCGGAAACCTGAGGCTTCCGCCAATGTCATTTCCATGCGCCAACGCGCCGATCCCGGCCATGACGGCCGCCCCGGCACCGCCCGATGACCCTCCGGCCGAGATATGACGCCCCCAAGGGTTATGCGTGCGCCCATAAAGCGGATTGTCGGTGTCGGCGCGGAAGGAAAACTCGGGCGTGTTGGTCCGACCGATCACGATGGCTCCGGCATTTTGAAGGTTTGACACAACCGGCGCGTCATCAGGGGCGATGACATCTTTCAGCGCTACGACCCCGTTTGTCGTGGCGTGGCCTTTCTGGTCGACATTGATTTTGATGGTTACCGGCACCCCGTGCAGCGGCCCGGTCGGTGCCCCAGCTGCCCGTGCGTGATCCAAGGCGCGCGCGCGTTTCAAGGCCTGCTGGCTCAGATCCTCGACCACAGCATTCAGATCGGGATTGACGGCATTCATGCGAGAGATGGAGGAGGCAACAGCGTCTTCAGCGCTTACATCGCCGTTGCGGGTCAGGGTGGTCAGCTCAGTGGCGCTGAGTTGCCAGATTTTGCTTTGAGTCATGGGCCCTCACTGTCTTAGCAAGACAGTAAGGGGCCTGTTTCAGGTTGCAAGAGGGGGCTCGGGTTACTGAGCGTAGCCAATCGTCTGCAACGCGTCCTTGATCTCGTCCAAGATGGCGGGATCGTCGATGGTCGCGGGCATCTTGTACTCTTTGCCATCGGCAATCGAAACCATGGTGCCCCGCAGGATCTTGCCCGAGCGGGTCTTGGGCAGGCGGTCCACCACCACGGCCAGTTTAAAGGCAGCCACAGGGCCGATTTTGTCTCGGACCATCTTGACAACTTCGTTCGAAACCTCGGCATGGTCGCGGTCGGCACCGGTATTCAGGCACAGGAAGCCCACCGGCATCTGGCCTTTCAACTGGTCCGACACACCGATCACTGCGCACTCGGCGACGTCGGGGTGGGCGGCCAGGACCTCTTCCATCCCGCCGGTCGACAGGCGGTGGCCCGCCACGTTGATCACGTCATCGGTGCGCGCCATGATATAGAGGTAACCATCCTCGTCGATCATGCCCGCATCGCCGGTTTCATAGTAGCCGGGGAAGTGGTTCAGGTACGAGCTTTTGAACCGCTCTTCGGCGTTCCACAGCGTTGGCAAAGTGCCCGGAGGCAGCGGCAGCTTGACCGCAATCGCGCCCAGCTCGCCCGGTTTCAGCGGATGGCCACCCTCGTCTAGGATCTGAACGTCATAGCCTGGCATCGGCTTGGCCGGAGATCCCAGTTTGATGGGCAGTTCCTCGATCCCCAGCGGGTTGCCTGCAATGGCCCAGCCGGTCTCGGTCTGCCACCAGTGGTCGACGATCGGAACGTTCAGCGCATCCTGTGCCCAGGTGATGGTATCGGGGTCAGCGCGTTCGCCTGCAAGATACATCGCGCGCAGGCCGGACAGATCGTACTTGCCAATTAACTCGCCCTTAGGGTCTTCTCGCTTGACCGCGCGGATCGCGGTGGGGGCGGTGAAGAAACTGCGCACGTTATGTTCGGAGATCACCCGCCAAAAGGTGCCTGCGTCGGGGGTGCCGACGGGTTTGCCCTCGAACACGATGGTGGTGTTGCCGTGGATCAGCGGGGCGTAGCAGATGTAGGAGTGCCCAACGACCCAACCCACATCCGAGGCGGCCCAGAACACATCGCCCGGATCGACATTGTAGATGTTCTTCATCGACCAGTTCAGCGCAACCAGGTGCCCGGCGGTCGGGCGCACAACGCCCTTGGGCGCGCCTGTGGTCCCGGAGGTGTAAAGGATATAGGCTGGATCATTGCCCGCGACCGGCACGCATTCGGCAGGTTCGACGCCGTATTGGAAGCCATGCCAGTTGAAGTCGCGTCCTTCGATCAGGCGTGCCACTTCCTGTTCGCGCTGGAAGATGACGCAGAACTCGGGCTTGTGGCTGGCTAGGTCGATGGCGCCGTCCAGCAGAGGTTTATAGTGAACCACGCGACCCGGCTCTAACCCGCATGAGGCGGCGATGATGGCCTTGGGTTTGGCATCGTCGATCCGCACAGCCAGTTCGTTGCTGGCAAAGCCGCCGAACACCACCGAATGCACCGCGCCCAGACGGGCACAGGCCAGCATCGCTTCGAGCGCTTCGGGGATCATCGGCATGTAGATGATGACACGGTCGCCTTTTTCAACGCCTTTGGCGCGCAGCGCACCAGCCAGCGTTGCCACTCGGTTCCGCATCTCGACATACGAGATTTCGCGCTTGGTATGGGTGATTGGACTGTCATAGATGATGGCGGTCTGTTCGCCACGCCCATTTTCCACGTGGCGGTCGACGGCGTTCCAGCAGGTATTGACCTGCGCATCGCTGAACCATTCATACAGAGGGGCATTGTCGGCGAACAAGGCTTTGCTGGGGGCCGAGACCCAATCAATGCCTTTGGCGGCATCCATCCAGAACGCCTCGGGGTCGTTTTTCCAGCCATCGTAAACGTCTTGATATGCCATCAGGCCCTCCTCCCAAAATCACTGCAATTGTTGTTAGGCAGCGATAGGGCAGTGGGCAAGCGGCGCGAGTGACGGCGCGTCAGTTTATCGCAAAATATTTGCAGGATGGCTAAAAACAGCCTGCAAATTTTTGCAAACCTCAAGATTTTATGGAATTTAGCAGGTCGAGAGTAAGGTTTTGCAAACCTGCAAATCTATGAGTGCAAAGGATATTGGTTGAGTCGGACAGCCAGACACCCACAGGATGTCTGGTGTTGAACTAGCCGCCCTAGCCGTAGTGGGTTACGGGCGTGCCCGCGATCGCTGCCATGTTCAGCAGCCCCCTTGAGGTGATCGAAGGGGTCACGATATGTGCCTTATTGCCCATACCCATCAGGATCGGACCAACTTCGATTCCGTCGGCTTTCATCTTTAAAACATTGCGCACGCCGCTTGCGGCATCCGCATGCGCGAAGATCAGGACATTCGCGGCACCTTCAAGGCGTGAGGCGGGGAAAATGCGTTCACGCAGTTCTGGGTTGAGGGCCGTGTCCAGGTTCATCTCGCCTTCATAGGTGAAGTCGCGCGGTTCGCTGTCCAGAATGGCAATTGCCTCACGCAGTCGCTTGCCCGAGCCTTCGGCCTGGTTGCCGAACTGCGACTGCGAGCAGAAGGCAATCTTGGGCTCAAGCCCGAAACGCCGCACGTGGCGGGCTGCGCCCAGCGTGATCTCGGCAAGTTCCGCCGGATTCGGCAATTGCCGTACATGAGTGTCGGCGATGAATAGAGGGCCGTCCTCGAGAATCATCAGTGACAAAGCCCCATGTGGGCGCAGGTCAGGCGTGCCCAGAACCTGCTCGACATAATTCAAATGCCAGCGGTATTCGCCGAACGTGCCGCAGATCATGCTGTCGGCTTCGCCGCGATGAACCATGATAGCGCCTATCGCTGTGGAATTTGTGCGCATTATCGCTTTGGCCAGATCGGGTGTGACGCCGCGGCGCTGCATGATCTGGTGGTATGAGTTCCAGTAGTCGTAGTAGCGCGGATCGTTTTCCGGGTTCACAATCTGCAGATCCTTGCCGGGACGGACGACCAGGCCGAGACGCTCACAGCGGGCCTCGATCACTTCGGGGCGGCCAATCAGGATCGGAGTTTCGGTCGTTTCCTCAAGGATGGCCTGTGCAGCGCGCAATACACGTTCATCCTCGCCCTCGGCGAAGACGATCCGGCGGCTTGAGGCTGCGGCGGCCTCGAACACGGGGCGCATAAGAAGGGCAGATTTGAAGACGGTCTGGTTCAGCTTTTCCTTGTAGGCCTCAAGGTCGTCGATCGGACGTTTGGCAACGCCGCTCTCCATTGCGGCCTTGGCGACCGCCGAAGATACGATCCCCACAAGGCGTGGATCGAAGGGTTTAGGGATCAGGTAGTCCGGGCCAAACGTCAGTTGCTCACCCTTGTAGGCAGCGGCGGCCTCGGCGCTTGTGGTGGCGCGGGCCAATTCGGCAATGCCTTCGACGCAGGCAATCTGCATCTCGTCATTGATCTCGGTTGCGCCGACATCCAATGCGCCGCGGAAGATGAATGGAAAACATAGCACGTTATTGACTTGATTGGGAAAATCGCTGCGTCCGGTCGCGATGATCGCATCAGGCGCGACTTCACGCGCGGCTTCGGGCAGGATTTCGGGCGTCGGGTTGGCCAGAGCGAAGATGATCGGGCGGTCAGCCATTTTCTCGACCATCTCGGGCGTCAGAACATTTGGGCCGCTTAGGCCCAGAAACAGATCGGCCCCACCAATCACGTCGTCCAAGGTGCGTAGGTCGGATTTCTGGGCGAACTGATCTTTGTGCGGATTCATATCCTCGGCGCGACCCTCATAGACCAGCCCGTGAATATCGCACAGCCAGATATTCTCGCGCTTGACGCCAAGTTTGACCAGCATGTTGAGGCAGGCGATCCCGGCCGCTCCACCGCCGGTCGAAACGATTTTTATTTCCTCGAACTTCTTGCCGGCGACGTGCAATGCATTGCGGGCCGCGGCCCCGACAACAATTGCGGTTCCGTGCTGATCGTCGTGAAAAACGGGGATGTTCATGCGCTCGCGACACAGCTTTTCGACGATGAAGCAATCGGGGGCTTTGATGTCTTCAAGGTTGATTGCGCCGAAGGTCGGTTCCAGAGCGCAGACGACATCGGCTAGTTTTTCGGGGTCGGGCTGGTCGACCTCGATGTCGAAGCAGTCGATCCCGGCGAATTTCTTGAAAAGGACGGCTTTGCCTTCCATCACCGGTTTCGAGGCGAGGGCACCGATATTGCCTAGACCTAGAACAGCCGTTCCGTTCGACACGACGGCCACAAGGTTGCCGCGTGCGGTATAGTGTTCCGCGTTCGAGGGGTCGGCCTTGATCTCAAGACTGGCCTCGGCCACGCCCGGCGAATAGGCGCGGGCCAGATCCCGGCCGTTTGCCATCGGCTTCGTGGCCTTGATTTCAAGCTTTCCGGGCTTGGGATGAGCGTGATAGTCAAGCGCGGCCTGCCGCAAGCTGGGTGTGTCAGACATCGGCGGTAAAGCTCCCCTGCAAAATTTGATTTAGCCTTAAACTATTTTTTTCGACTTGGCTATGCCGCGTCTGACGCTTGGCAGAACCCGACCGTTTCCTTGATTAATTGTCGCAAAATTTTTACAAACCGCAAACTCCTGCGAATTGTTCTGAGACACCAAAATGCCCAACGATCTCAAAATGACACCTTCCGAGGTGTTTCCACCATCCCGTTTCCGCTTTGGGGTGGACCGGTTCTGGTTCTGGGCTGCGCTCGGCGTTGCGGCTCTGATCCTCGGGTGTATTGCCCTGTTCCCGTTGCAGGCTGAGGTATTCAACCAAGAAGGCGGATTGATCGAGACGATCTCGGCGGCTGGCTTGTTTACGGCTGGGGTAGTGGCCTTGGTCAAATATCGAGGGCTAGCGCGGCTTTACATCGGCGTGGGGTGCCTGCTTCTGGCGGAGCGTGAGCTTGAGGCGGATATTTACGCCGAAGGCTCTGTGCCATTCGGGGTGCTAAGCGGCTTGGACGGTCTGCTGGACATGACGCTCGTGCGTGTCGCCCTGGCGGTCGTCGTGCTGGGGGGTGTGCTTTGGCACGGCATTCCCAACGCGTGGCGGGCGGTCAGAGTTCAGGCGCCGTTCCTTGCGATCTTTGTGCTTGCCGGAGTGGCCGCAGTTGTGGCGCAGGGGCTCGAAGAAATCTCGGGCCTGTATGAGGCCACGATGTCCTCGGTTATGAAGATACGGCTGTTTGTTCTGGAAGAAACGCTCGAGATGTATTTTTCGATTGGCATTCTGGCGTCGGTTCTGATCGGATGGCCGAAAGAACCGACTGACGAGAGCTTGCATGACCCAGACAGCGCACGCGGCGAGCACCCGCGCTGAAATCCGTTTGCCTACGCAGGAATTGCGCGACGATATTCCGTTCTACACCAAGGTTTTGGGGATGCAGATGGATATGATCTATCCTGCTGACGATCCTCGAACTGCTGTTTTTTCCGGCCATGGCCTAAGGTTGCGGATCGAGAAGGATGCGCCCGAAACCCCCGGCACTTTACGTATTCTGACCGAGAACCCTGAGGGTTTTGCCAATGGGGATCGGGTTCTGGTAGCTCCGAATGGAACGCGTATCGAAATCGAAGATCTCGATCCCCCTCTGGTGATGCCCGAAACGGTGCATTCCTTTGTCGTGCGCAGGCTCAAGGACCAAGCACCGTGGATCATCGGAAGGGCCGGGATGCACTATCGCGATCTGGTGCCGGATCGTTTGGGCGGGTCGATCATTGCCAGTCATATTCGCATCCCCGATGGCGGCCCTGTTCCGGATATGGTGCATTTCCATAAGGTCGGGTTTCAGCTGATCTTCTGCATACATGGCTGGGTCGATGTCGTTTACGAAGATCAGGGCGACAAATTGCGTCTGACCGCCGGGGATTGCTTCATCCAGCCTCCCGAAATCCGCCACCGCGTGCTGGAAGCCTCGGACAATGTGCAGGTGATCGAGATCGGCGTTCCGGCCGAACATGTCACCGAAATTGATCACGAGATGGAACTGCCGACGCCGCATCTGCGCCCCGACCGGGAATGGCAAGGGCAACGCTTTGTTTACAATCAGGCGAAAGATGCGGATTGGGTGCCGTTCCGACTGCCGGGTTATACCTGCCGCGACACCACGATTGCCGAGAACACCAAAGGGGTCGCCGGTGTTCAGGTCGTCCGGCGCGGGCAGGGTGATCCGGTCTGGGCCAGCCACGACACCGACATCCATTTCACCTTCGTCATGAGCGGAGAGGTCACTCTGGAGGGCGAAGGCCGTGACCCCTATCAACTGGAGCAAGGGGATGCCTTTGTGATACCACCGGGGATGCGCACACGCTTGTCGCAGCCCTCTGACGATGTTGAACTGCTCGAGGTGACCTTGCCGGGGGTGTTCAATACGGTTCTGGAATAAATGCGCGGTGGGGCTTCTAATCGCCCCACGTTTTCCGATAGGGTCTGAATTTCTGACCAACTGATCAAAAATGGGGAATCGCCATGTCGCTTAAAGATGCCGCCTTGAAGGTCCGCGAAAACGCCCATGCGCCTTATTCGAACTTCAAAGTGGGCGCGGCGATCCTGTCGGGATCAGGGACGCTCTATGTTGGATGCAACGTAGAAAACGTGGCCTATCCCGAAGGCACCTGTGCCGAAGCAGGCGCAATTGCCGCCATGGTCGCCTCGGGTGAAACCGAGCTGGCCGAGGTCTATGTCGTTGCCCAAAGCCCGCAGCCGGTGCCGCCTTGTGGTGGCTGCCGTCAGAAACTGGCCGAGTTCGGCGCGCGGGATGTAAAGGTCACCTTGGCGACAACCGACGGCGCCGAGTTGGAAACCACGATCGGACAGCTTTTGCCCGGCGCATTTGACGCCTCGCATATGCAGGACAGCTGATCGCATGGATGCGCGTTCGATCATCGTTAAACTGCGCCGAAGTGAAGTGCCCACCGGACCAGAGCTTACGTGGTTTGCCCAAGGTCTGGCCGATGGCAGCGTCAGTGACGCCCAGGCCGGAGCCTTTGCGATGGCCGTCTGCATGGGCGGGCTGGGCGCGCAGGGTCGTGCCGACCTGACCGTGGCGATGCGAGACAGTGGTGACGTGCTGCGCTGGGATCTGGATGGCCCGGTGATCGACAAACACTCCACGGGCGGTGTTGGCGATTGCGTCAGCCTGATCTTGGCTCCGGCTCTGGCCGAATCTGGGGCCTATGTGCCCATGATCTCGGGCCGTGGGCTGGGCCATACAGGAGGGACGCTGGACAAGCTTGAGGCGATTCCGGGCGTCACTACGCAGATCGGGCAAGAGCGTCTGGCGCAGGTATTGCGCGACACAGGGGCCGCTATTGTCGGCGCGACGGGGCAGATCGCGCCTGCGGACAAGCGTCTCTATGCGGTGCGGGATGTGACGGCGACGGTGGAGAGCCTCGATCTGATCACGGCCTCGATCCTGTCCAAGAAACTCGCGGCAAGTCCCGATGCGCTGGTGCTGGATGTTAAAGCCGGCAGCGGTGCGTTCATGAAAACCATTGAAGACGCGCACGAGCTAGCTCAGGCGCTGACCGCAACTGCTAACGCTGCCGGCTGCCGAACCTCGGCCGTTATTACCGATATGAACCAACCTCTGGCCTCGGCGCTGGGCAACGCCTTGGAGGTAGCCGAGGTCATGAAGGTTCTGACCGAAGGGGGAGCGTCTCCTCTGGCCGAAATCTCTGCCGAATTGGGCGGGGTGTTGCTGGCGGATGCGGGTATCTCTGAAACAGTAGATCAGGGCCGCGAAAAAATCGTCGAGATCATTCGGGATGGCCGCGCTGCAGAACGGTTTGGTCGCATGATGGTGGCCGTTGGAGGCCCAGTGCAATTTGTTGATACGTGGTCAAGGTTCCTGCCCGAAGCCAGCGTGATCACCGAGGTTCCATCACCGCGCGACGGGTACATCACGGCCATTGACGGTGAAGCTTTGGGGCTGGCCGTGGTGGCTCTTGGCGGTGGGCGTCAGGTGGAAAGCGATGTGATCGACCCGGCGGTGGGTTTGTCAAACATGGTACGGCTGGGCGAGCGGGTCACCAAAGGCGCGCCATTGGCCGCTGTTCACGCGGCGCGCGAGGACGCGGCAACTCAGGCGGCCCAGAGCGTATTGGCGGCGATCACAATCGCTGATGCTCCGGTTGCTGTGCCCGACCTGGTGCATGAAAGGATAATGGCATGAGCCGCGCCTTTCTCGTCGTGATGGACTCGGTCGGTATCGGCGGGGCACCTGATGCAGGCGCGTTCTTCAACGGAGATGTACCTGATACCGGGGCCAACACACTGGCCCATATCGCGCAAGCCTGCGCCGATGGGCGGGCTGAGGACGGGCGCAGCGGCCCGCTTGCGCTGCCCCATCTGGATGCGCTGGGTCTGGGTGCTGCGACGCGACTGGCCTCGGGCGACACAACGCCGGGGTTGGCGGCTCAACCGACTGGCCTGTGGGGATGCGCGCGCGAACTGTCGCCGGGCAAGGATACGCCTTCGGGCCACTGGGAACTGGCCGGGCTGCCGGTGCCGTGGGACTGGCACTATTTTCCTGACACACAGCCCGCATTTCCTCCCGATCTGAGCCAAGCAGCCGCGCAAGCTGCAGGAACCGAAGGTATTCTGGGCAATTGCCACGCATCCGGAACAGCCATCATTGCCGAGCTGGGGGCCGAGCATATGCGCACGGGCTGGCCGATCTGCTACACGTCCGCTGACAGCGTGTTCCAGATCGCCGCGCATGAGGAAAGCTTTGGCCTCGATAACCTGCTTGCGATGTGCCGAACGCTTGCGCCGCGTCTGCATGAGATGAAGGTGGGCCGTGTAATCGCGCGCCCGTTCCTCGGATCGCCCGAAGAGGGGTTCACCCGCACAACGAACCGCAAAGACTTTGCCATCTTGCCGCCCGCGCCGGTGCTGACGAACTGGGTTCAGAACGCAGGCCGCCGCGTGCACGCCGTTGGCAAGATCGGAGACATTTTTTCGATGCAGGGCATCGACACGCTGCGCAAAGGCTCCGATGCCGAATTGATGGTGCACCTGTCCGACCTGGTGGATGAGGCCGAGGATGGCAGCCTGAGTTTTGCCAATTTCGTCGAATTCGACAGCCTCTACGGTCATCGTCGCGGTATCAGCGGCTATGCCCGTGCGCTGGAATGGTTTGATCGGGAAATCGGAGCCATCCTACCAAAATTGCGCCCGGATGACATGCTGGTGTTGACGGCGGATCACGGCAATGACCCCAGTTGGAACGGCACCGACCACACCCGTGAACAGGTGCCGGTCTTGGTGGCCGGGAAAGGGTCAGGCCAGCTCGGTCAAATCCATTTCGCCGATGTCGCCGCCAGCGTTGCCCATCACCTGAGTGTACCGGCGCAAGGGCCGGGAAAGAGCTTTCTATGAGTGTCGCAGACCTTCCGAAAATCGAATTGCACCTGCACCATGAGGGCGCAGCGCCGCCTGCATTCATCCGGCAATTGGCGCATGAAAAACGCATCGACCTAAGCGGTATCTTCAAGCCCGATGGCAGCTACGACTTCCGCGACTTCGCCCATTTCCTCAGTGTCTATGAGGCCGCGTGCGAGGTCCTCAAATCGCCCGAGGATTTCCGCCGTCTGACCTTGGCTATCCTTGAGGAAAGCGCAGCCAATGGGGTGGTGTATTCCGAGACCTTCCTCAGCCCCGATTTCTGCGGAGGTGGTGATCTTCACGCGTGGCGCGACTATCTGAACGCCATTCAGGATGCCGCCGATGAGGCCGAGCGCAAGTTCGACATCACTCTGCGCGGCGTGGTCACCTGTGTCCGCCATTTCGGCCCGGACCAGGCCAAGATCAGCGCCCGGTGCGCCGCTGAAACCGCAGGCGATTGGATCACCGGTTTCGGTATGGGGGGCAATGAATCCATCGGCACTCAGGGCGATTTCAAATGGGCTTTCGATTGCGCCCGCGAGGCCGGTTTGCGCCTTACCTCTCACGCAGGTGAGTTCGGCGGCCCTGAGAGCGTGCGCGACGCGGTGCGCGAGTTGTCTGTTGAACGTCTCGGCCACGGCGTGCGCGCCATTGAAGACCCCGATATGGTGCATGAACTGATCGACCGGGATGTCACGCTTGAGGTCTGCCCAGGATCAAACGTGGTTCTGGGTCTCTACCCGGATTTCGCTGCGCATCCGATTGCGCGGTTGCGCGACGCCGGGGCGAAAGTCACCGTTTCCACGGATGACCCGCCATTTTTCCATACCACTATGCGGCGTGAATATGAGATGTTGCAGGCAGCCTTTGATTGGGATGCCGAAGACTTCGAAGCCCTGAATGAAACGGCCCTAAACGCCGCCTTTTGCGATGAAGACACCCGCGCGCGGGTCAAGAAAAGACTGGAGAACACATGAGCGAACACCTGACCGTCGTTGACCACCCGCTGGTGCAGCACAAACTGACGCTCATGCGGGACAAAGGAACCTCGACCGCCGAATTCCGTCAGCTGCTGCGGGAAATCACGCTGTTGCTGGCTTATGAGGTGACCCGAGAGCTTAAGCTGACCACCCGCCATATCGAAACTCCGATGGAGGAGATGGACGCGCCCATTCTCGCCGGTAAGAAACTGGCGCTGGTCTCGATCCTGCGTGCCGGGAACGGGATGCTGGACGGGGTGCTGGAACTGATCCCTTCGGCCCGCGTGGGATTTGTCGGGCTTTACCGCGACGAAGAAACGCTGAAGCCGGTTCAGTATTATTTCAAAGCGCCAGAGGGCCTGAAAGACCGGCTGGTTATCGCCGTGGATCCGATGCTAGCCACCGGCAACAGCTCGGCCGCAGCGATTGATCTGCTGAAAGAAGCGGGCGCGACCGAGATTCTGTTCCTCTGCCTGCTGGCGGCACCAGAAGGGGTTGCCCGCATGAAAGAGGCCCATCCGGACGTGCATATCGTTACTGCTGCACTGGATCGTGAGCTGAACTCGAAGGGCTATATCATGCCCGGTCTCGGCGATGCCGGAGACCGTATGTTCGGCACGAAATAAGCCGGATCACTCGCTGCAGATGTTTTGAAGCTGGACCCAATCGCGGTCCGGCAAAACCTGTTCCAGCGTGCGTCCGGCCATTGGGTCGGCCTCGATCAGGCCCAGAACCGTTTCCCCGGTCACATCCCGCGCATAGGCATATGGGGTCGAAGGCAGGGCGGCCTGTGCAAAAACCGACAGCAGTGCTTCATCTGTCAGAGACGGACGAGGTTCCGACAGGACTTGCTCGGTATAGCTGTCGACGATCTCGGGCGTCAGGCCCCCGGTCGTCAGCAGGCGAAAGGCCGAGGAGGCGCCGGTTCTGTCCAGAACATCATCCAACGGGTCTTGTGCCTCGATACGGGCGCGCTCGGCGATGACATAGCCGGCGGCCACGGCGGGATCTTCATGATCCTCGACCAAGGCCCGGTTCAACAAGACCGTCCCGCCCGGCAGGCTGAGGCTGTCCTGCACCCCGGCGGGCAGGATAATGATCTGCCGCACGCCCGTGCGCTTAGCCAGACGATCCAAAGAGGCCTGCGCATCGCGTGAGGCACAGGCGCGCCCCGAGACCCGCTCGATTCGTTTCAGAATCTCGTCACCGATGTCCTGCCGTTTGACCTCGGGCACGACCGAGACCACATGGTTTTGCAGGGCCCCGGGCAACCAAAGCAGCAACACCGCCAGAACAGCGGCGACGACGCCTGCGACGCTAAACCATCGCAACCGACCGGGATGCGGACGCGAGCGGTCGATGGCGCGCTGCAGCCGGTCGATAGCCTCGAGCATCGTCTTTTCGCTTTCGGCCAGTTCCAGCGTTTCGTCCGGGTCGCCGTCAGGGTTGAAAATCGCAGGGAAACTGCCCGGATTCTGCCGCTCCAACGCGGCCAGAGACCAGTGCGTCAGCGCCCGGTCATTGAAATCCGAGATCGTCAGGGTCGCCTCACCAATCGAGACCACAACCTCGCGCCGCTGATCATCGGGCGAGGGGCGCCACAGACCGGTGGCTTCGATCCGCTGGTACTGTTTCAGGGCCGTCATCTGGATTGGGCTGCTCGTGTTTTTCTTTTGCCAAAGCATAGCATGTGGAAATCACGGGGCGCAAACCTGTTGCGCAGGCTTTCAGAAATATGCTGGATGGCACAAGCGCTGTTGCGCGTATCCAACCCGAGGCAGGACATGCAGCCAGGCAAAGAAACCCTCCCCTTTTTGGCCTCGGTGCTGATGGTCTCGGCGATGGCCATTCTTGGCGTGATCGACAACGTGGTGATCCTGCTGGCCGAAACCATCGGGCTGTGGCAGTTCCATCTTAGCCGTGCTGTTTTGATGTTGCCTCTGATCATCGGACTGTCCCTGTTGGGTTTGGGAAGTCTGCGGCCAATACGGCTGCGGTTTGTCCTGCTGCGCAGCGTTCTGATCGCGACGGGCATGTTGTTCTATTTCGCGTCGCTGGCGTTGATGCCTATTGCGCAGGCCCTGGCGGGTTTGTTCACCTCACCGATGTTCGTGCTGTTGATATCGGCGCTAGGGCTGAAACAAGTCATCGGACCATGGCGCATCGGCGCGGTTCTACTGGGGTTCATGGGCATCCTGTGCGTGTTGCAACCCAACCCGACCGAGTTCGATGTTAGGACCTTTTTGCCGGTTGTCGGAGGGTTCTTCTACGCGCTCAGCGTGATTGTCACGCGGACCTATTGCTCGGATGAAAGCACGGTCGCCCTTCTGGCAAATAATATGCTTGTTCTGGGCGTTGCCGGGGCCATCGGCTTGATCGTTTTCACGGCCTTTCCCGCATCCGGACCCGACGGTCCCGAAGGCTTTGTGACCCGTGGTTTGGTCTTCGATATGCGCGCTGCCTTGCCATGGGTCGCGGTGCAGGCCGTCGGGTCCACCGTGGCCGTTTTCATGATGATCAAGGCCTATCAGGTCGGAGAGCCCTCATTCGTTGCCGTGTTCGAATATTCGATCATGATCTTTGGTCCTCTGTTCGCCTGGGTTGCCCTTGGACAGACGATCGGAGTGATGCAGATCTTTGGCATCGGCCTGATTGCAACAGCTGGCGCAGTTCTGGGCTGGAGAGCCAGGCGCGCGGCCCCCGAGCAGGAGGTCGCATGATCATCTCTCGCGGCCGCCGCTATGTGTTTGTGCATATTCCAAAGACGGGGGGAACTTCGCTTGCTTTGGCGCTGGAGCAGCGGGCCATGAAAGATGACATCCTGTTAGGAGACACGCCCAAGGCCCTGAAACGGCGGCGCCGCGCCAAGGAACTGACCGCGCGGGGAAGGCTGCACAAACACGCGACGCTTGAGGATATCGACGGGGTGTTGCCAGAGGGTGAACTTGAGGCCATGTTTGCCTTCACGCTGGTTCGCAACCCTTGGGATCGCATGGTCAGCTATTACCACTGGCTACGCTTTCAGAGTTTCGCGCATGAGGCTGTCACCCTGTCCCAGCAATTGGCGTTCGAGCCTTTTGTTCTGCACCCAACCATTCGTCGTTCGTTTCAGGACCATCCGGCGCGGCGCTATATGACCCGCGCGGATGGGGTCGAACAGTGTCAGTTGTTCATACGGTTGGAACAGTTCGAACAGGACGCTCAAGCTCTGTTTCGCCATCTGGGGTTTGAGGTGGAATTGCCCCATATCAACCCCTCGGACCGGCAGGCGGATTATCGGGCGTACTATTCAGACGTGTCCGCCCAATCTGTGGCAGAGACCTGCGCAGAAGACATCGAGAGATTCGGCTACGCTTTTGACGCGACGACCGGCTTATAGTTTCCGATTAGTTGATAAACCCACTCTTGCACTGCTTTCTGTCGCGAAAACCCCTCGTTTTAGCCCAAATCGGGCGTAAATACGGCGAAACTAAGACCGAAAGCCGCTAGGTCTGCTATCTCTTGAGATGTGAGTATTTGTGCCAAAAGGGGGTTCGGCACGTGTTGGAAGTAGTGAGTTTTTCGGATGTTTCCGAGTATCATGACGATGCGGATCTGCCAGTTGCGCTGGACGCAGTGTCATCGCGCAGAGGAGGGTTCCTGCACGGAACCAAAATCGCGACCACCAGTGGATGGAAGCTAATCGAGCGTATCGCCGCTGGCGATTTGGTTCGAACGCTGGATCACGGATTCAAAGAAGTCCGCAGAGTCTCGACCAGTTGGGTCAATATCCCCGCAGGTGAGAGGCGATCAGCCCATCTACCGATCTTTGTGCCTGCGCGGGCGGCCTATAACGGGCGCGCGGTTTGGTTGATGCCGGAACAGGGTGTCGCGCTGGATCGCGGCAAACTCGACCTGACGGATCAAGGTGTTTCTGTTTTGCCTGCGCGGCTTCTGGACGGAGCCTGTCGGTTGTCCTCGCAGTCGCCGGGATCGTCCTTCGAGGTCACGACCCTGTTCTTCGACCAGGACGAGGTGATCTATATCGAGGGTGGCTTGCAAGCCTATTGCCCTTCGGGGCGCTTCAGCCGCACGTCTGGTCAGGCAAAAGAGTATGCGGTGGCCGACGAAGACGCTGCGACTGCGTTGGTCGGTGCGCTTGCTGCAAGTGGTGAGATTTCGGCACTGGCGAACCCATTGGGCGCTTTGCCTGCTCCGATCCCGACGGATCCGATTTTCCCGATCCGCCCAGCGGCGGGTATTCGTAGGCCCGGACGGCCGGGTCGACCAAATGCGCCGGTTCTGTTTCTCCGGCCTGAATGGCAAACCGCTCCGGCTGTTCAGTAAGGAAGACGCAGGCGCAAGGGGAGTTGCGCCTGCGTCGTTGTTTTAAGCGGCTTTGGCGTCCGGGTTGAACCGGCCGTAGAAGCTTTGACCTTTTTCAGCCATTTCACGCAGCAGGGGCGGGCAGGCGAAACGCGCGCCATAGGCCTCGGCCAGTTGATCGCAACGCTCGGCCGCGTAGGGCGTGCCGATGATGTCCAGCCAGCTGAGCGGACCACCGGACCAAGGCGCAAAGCCCCAACCCAAAATCGCGCCCACGTCACCTTCACGGATGTCTTCCAGAACGCCTTCTTCCAGCGCACGGACCGCTTCCAGAACCTGTGCGAACATCAGACGTTCCTGCACTTCGATCAGGTCAGGCTGCTCAGCGGCCAGAGGGTACTTGTCCTGCAGACCCTTCCAATATTCGACGCGTTTGCCCTTCTCGTCATAGTCGAAGAAGCCTGCATTGGCCTTGCGACCCAGACGGCCCTGTTCCTCCATCCAGAAGATCAGATCGTCCGAAGGGCTTTCGGGATAGGCATTGCCCATCGCCGCCTTGGTCGCACGTGCAATCTTGGCACCCAGATCAATTGAGGTTTCGTCGGTCAGCTGGATCGGTCCCACCGGGAAGCCCAGCTGACGCGCCGCGTTGTCGATCAGGATCGGGCTGACGCCCTCGGTGATCATGCGCGCGCCTTCGTTGATGTAAGGGATGATGCAGCGGTTGGCGTAGAAGAAGCGCGCATCGTTGACCACGATTGGCGTCTTCCGGATCTGGCGCACATAGTCCAGAGCCTTGGCGACGGCGCGATCACCAGTTTCCTTGCCTTTGATGATCTCGACCAGGAACATCTTCTCAACGGGTGAGAAGAAGTGGATGCCAATGAACTGCTCGGGCCGGACGGAGGCTTTTGCCAGATCGGTGATCGGGAGGGTCGAGGTGTTCGAGGCAAAGATGCAATCCTCGGGGATGATCGCCTCGACCTTTTTGGTCATATCGGCTTTCACACCGGGGTCTTCGAACACGGCTTCGATAATCAAATCGCAGCCTTTCAGATGCTCTAGATCAGGGGTCGCGGTGATGCGGGCCAGCAGGGCCTCTTTCTTCTCAGCCGTGGCTTTGCCGCGCTTGATACCCTTGTCCATGTAGCTTTCGGAATAGGCCTTGCCCTTGTCGGCGGCAGCCTGATCACGGTCGACCAGAACAACCTCCATCCCGGCCTGCGCCGAGACCAGAGCGATACCGGCGCCCATCATGCCAGCGCCCAGAACGCCGACCTTTTTAACGCGCTGATCGGCCACATCTTTGGGGCGAACCGCGCCTTTCTCCAAGGCTTCCTTGTTCAGGAACAGCGACCGGATCATGGCCGATGATGAGGGATTCATCAGGACGTTTGTGAACCAACGCGCCTCGATCTTCAGGGCGGTGTCGAAGTCGACCAGCGCCCCTTCGTATATCGAGCTCAGCAGAGCCTTGGCAGCCGGGAAGGCGCCTTGGGTCTTGCCGTTCACCATCGCGTTGGCACCAACGAAAGTCATGAAGCCAGCAGGGTGGTAGGGCGCACCGCCGGGCATTTTGTAGCCTTTCGCGTCCCAAGGCTTGACCAGATCGGCGTCTTTGGCGTTCAGAACCCATTCCTTGGCTGCTGCGACCGGATCGTCCGAAACATCGTCGATCAGCTGTGCGCCCTTGGCTTTCTTCGGGTCCATCATTTTGCCTTCCAGCAGGACCGGAGCGGCTGCCATCGCACCAACCATACGGCTATAGCGCATGGTGCCGCCACCACCGGGGAAGATGCCCAGCAGGATCTCAGGCAGGCCGATCTTGGACTTTGGGCTATTGGTCATGACGCGGTGGTGACAAGCCAGCGCGATCTCGGTCCCGATGCCGGCGCAGGTGCCGTTGATGGCACAGGCGATCGGCTTGCCGCCCTTCTTGGTCTTGGGGTCCATGCCCGCCAGTTCCAACTTGCGCAGTATGTGGTGGCCGCCCATGACAAAATCGAACAGCGCCTGCGCCGGTTCATCACCGGCCTCCTGACGGATGGTGGCCAGCGTGTTCAGGTCCATGCCACCCGCGAATGAGCCTTCTTTGCCCGAGGTAATAACGATCCCTTTGATCTCATCATCGCTCAGGGCCTGATCGATCAGCTGGCTGACCTCCTGAAAGGCCTCGCGGGTCAGAACGTTCATGGATTTGCCCTGAGCATCCCAGGTCACAAACGCGACGCCGTCTGCGTCTTTGGTCAGAGTGAAATCAGTCATTGTCATCTCCAATCTGGTCAGCCGTCAGTGGGCTGCCGTCTTTCCGGGTGAAAGAGAATCCGTTCTCATCATCCTTCACCATCATGTCTATGTCGCTGTAGTAGCCGGTCTCGGTCGGGGTCCGTGTGCCCACCACTAGAAAACTCGCGGGCGCATCGGTCTTGTTCACAAGGTGATGGCCGTTGGCCTCACCGGCTGGCCACGCGGCGCAGTCACCGGGCAGCATCTCATGCTCACCATCGTCGTCGATCAGCACGCATTTGCCGCTGAGCATGACGGCAAACTCGTCCTGCTCCATGTGGTAGTGGCGCAGCGAGGACAGAGCCTGCGGTTCAAGCCGTACGATGTTGACCCCGAACTGGGTCAGTCCGCCTGCATCTCCGACGCCTTGGTTGAAACGGCCAACGACCGCTTCTGCGAGTTTGCCGGGATAAGACGAGCCACCCTTGAACGGGATCTGAGAAAGATCCAGCTTGGGCATCAGACCCGCTCGATAATGGTTGCCGCACCCATGCCGGACGCAATGCAGAGCGTGGCGAGACCGGTCTCCTTGTCCTGACGCTCCAGCTCATCCAGCAGCGTGCCGATGATCATGGCACCGGTTGCACCCAGCGGGTGACCCATTGCGATCGAGCCGCCGTTGACGTTTACCAGCGCCGGATCGACATCGAACGCCTGCTGGAAGCGCAGCACAACCGAGGCGAAGGCTTCGTTCACTTCGAACAGGTCCAGATCGCTGATCTTCATGCCGTTGTCGGCAAGGATCTTCTCGGTCACCGGAACCGGGCCGGTCAGCATGATGGTCGGGTCGGTGCCGATCTTCGCAGTTGCTTTGATGCGGGCGCGCGGCTTGAGGCCGTATTTCTCACCGAATTCCTTGTTGCCGATCAGAACAGCGGCTGAGCCGTCAACGATGCCCGAGCTGTTGCCCGCGTGGTGGATGTGGTTGATCCGCTCCAGATGCGGGTATTTCAGCATCGCGACTTTGTCGAAGCCGGGCATTTGCTCACCCATCATCTGGAAGGACGGGTTCAACGCGCCGAGGCTCTGCATGTCGGTACCGGGGCGCATGTATTCGTCGCGGTCCAGAATGGTCAGGCCGTTCTGGTCCTTGATGGTGATGACCGACTTCTCAAACCGGTTGTCTTCCCAAGCCTCTGCCGCGCGTTTTTGAGACTCTACGGCCAGTGCGTCGGCGTCGTCACGGCTGAACCCATACTCGGTCGCGATGATGTCGGCCGAGATGCCCTGCGGCACGAAATAAGTGTCCATTGCCAGCGTCGGGTCTACGGCAATCGCAGCACCGTCGCTGCCCATGGCCACGCGGCCCATCATCTCAACACCACCAGCGATATAGGCGTCGCCCGCGCCGCCTTTAACCTGGTTCGCGGCCAGGTTCACGGCTTCCATGCCCGAGGCGCAGAAGCGGTTGATCGCAAGACCAGGGATCGACTGGTCGAGGTCCGAGGCCAGAACCGCCGAGCGCGCAAGACAGCCGCCTTGCTCCATCACCTGCGTAACGTTGCCCCAGATCACATCCTCAACGGCGTGGCCTTCGAGGTTGTTGCGTTCCTTGATCGCGTTCAGGGTCAAGGCGGACAGGCGCACCGAGGTTACCTCGTGCAGGCTGCCATCCTTACGGCCCTTGCCGCGCGGAGTGCGCAGGGCGTCATAAATGTAAGCTTCGGTCATGGGTCTTCTCCTTAAGCTCGATCCGACGGGTTGCCGGGCATCAGGTCATAGGGGTGTTTCCAGCCAGGCTGCTCAGACATACGAGTCAGCCAGGCGTCGATGTTGGGCCAGTCGGCTCTGTCAAAGCCGAACGGTTCAGGATAGTAGAGGTATCCGCAGCAGCTGAGATCAGCGTTGGTCACGCTGTCCCCAACAATCCAGTCGCGGCCCTCAAGGTGATTGTTCAGTACATCGTAGGCCGCTTTCAGACGGCCTTGGTTGAAGGCAATCACATCGGCATTGCGGTGTTCTTCTGGCAGGAAGTTCATCAGAAACCGCGTCATGCCGGCCATTGAACTGAGTTTGTGATTGTCCCACAGAACCCAACGCAGAATGTCGTAGTTCTCTTCCCGTGTCTTGCCGCCGAACTTGCCGGATTTTTCGGTTACATAGGCCTGGATCGCGCCGGATTGGGAGGTTTTGAAATCGCCGTCGATCAGGAAGGGCGCTTCGCCCATTACATTTACGTCCGAGCGGAACTCGGGGCTGCGGGTGACGCCTTTGAAGAAATCGACAAAGACCGGCTCCCACTCAAGGCCGGACATTTCCAGCGCCAGAGCGGCTTTGTAAGAATTGCCGCTTTCACCGAAGCAGTGCAGTTTTATGGTCATGCGGTCGCCCCTCCCGTGGCGTTTTGTGCATCGTCCGCCCAAGCTTTTCGGCCTTGGTGCCTAGCGCTTGCGTGCCTCCAACTCGGAATTGAAGAGACGCAACCGGTGGGTCAGGTTGTCTTCGTCGATGACGCTGTTGAAGTTCTCGAACAGAAAAGACAGCGCTTCGCCTTCATCCAACCCGGCCTCGCGGGCGAAGCCGCGAAGTTTGCGATAGCCGTCCTCGGTCATGGCGACCGGGAAACGGCGGGTCAGGCGAAAGCGTTTGGGCATTCTGTCTCCTCCGAATAGTAGGGCCCGGGCGGTGTCGCCCGAGCCCAGACTTTGATCAGAAGTTCGCTGCGTCCAGAACCATCACCGTGTCTGCGCCGGTCTGAATGCGGGAAAGATGCATAGCTGTCGCGGGCAGGCGGCGGGCCATATAGAAACGGCCGGTGTTGATCTTGGTCTCGTAGAACTCTTTGTCAGAGGCCCCACCGTCCAGCGCGTCTTGAGCGGCCTTCGCCATCTGCGCCCACATCAGGCCCAGGCAGACATGACCGAACATGTGCATAAAGTCATAAGACCCGGACAGAGCGTTGTTGGGGTTCTTCATGCCTTCCTGCATGAAGTACATGCCAGCGGCCTGCAGATCCTTGGACGCTGCTTTCAGTGGTTCGATGAAGGCTTTATCGTAGGCTTCGTTCTGGCCCGCGTTTTCCTTGCAGAAGGTTTTGACCATTTCGAAGAACGCCATGACATGCTTGCCGCCATCCTGCGCTAGCTTACGGCCGACAAGGTCCAGCGCCTGAACGCCGTTTGCGCCTTCGTAGATCATGGCGATTCGGGCATCACGGGTGTATTGCGACATGCCCCATTCTTCGATGTAGCCATGGCCGCCATAGACCTGCTGCGCCTGAACGGTCATGTCGTAGCCTTCGTCGGTCAGGAAACCCTTGATGACCGGTGTCAGCAGCGAAATCAGCCCGTCCGCGTCTTTGTCTTCGGAACGGTGCGCCTTGTCGATCATGGTCGCGCCCCACAGCAGGAACGCTCTTGCGCCTTCGGTAAAGCTTTTCTGATCCATAAGGTTACGGCGGATGTCGGGGTGGACGATCAGCGGATCGGCGGGGCCGTCCGGGTTCTTTACTCCGGTCACATCGCGGCCCTGTAGGCGATCTTTGGCATATTCCAGGGCGTTTTGATAAGCAGCTTCGGCCTGTGAGACCCCCTGCATACCCACACCCAGACGCGCTTCGTTCATCATGGTGAACATGGCGCGCATGCCTTTATGCTCTTCGCCCAGCAGCCAACCGGTGGCCTCGTCATAGTTCATGACGCAGGTCGAGTTGCCGTGGATGCCCATCTTCTCTTCGATCTTGCCGACCGAAACGCCGTTACGCTCACCCGGGGTGCCGTCTTCGTTCACGATGAACTTGGGCACGATGAACAGCGAAACGCCCTTGATGCCTTCTGGGCCACCGGGGATTTTGGCCAAAACCAGATGGATGATATTGTCGGCCATGTCGTGATCACCGGCCGAGATAAAGATCTTCTGGCCCGAGATTTTATAGCTGCCGTCGCCCTGAGGTTCCGCTTTGGTGCGCATCAGTCCCAGATCGGTACCGCAATGCGGCTCGGTCAGGTTCATGGTGCCGGTCCATTCGCAGCTGATCATGTTCGGCAGGTATTTGTTCTTCTGCTCGTCCGAGCCGTGCGCCAGAATGGCCGAAGCTGCACCGTGGGTCAGGCCCTGATACATCGTAAACGCCTGGTTCGCGCCCGAGAACATCTCGCCCACGGCCGTTCCAATAACGTAGGGCATGTTCTGGCCGCCATACTCTTCCGGCATGTCGAGGCCAGTCCAGCCGCCTTCTTTCATCTGCTCGAAGGCATCTTTGAAGCCTGTGGGTGTGTACACGATACCGTTTTCCAAACGGCATCCTTCGGTGTCGCCGACAACATTCAACGGGAGAAGAACATTGGTGGCGACCTTGCCAGCTTCTTCCAGAACGGCGCCGGTGAATTCGGCCTCTAGTTCGTTGTAACCCGGAATGTCAGATTCCGAGATTTTCAGGACATCATGCAGGATGAACTGAGTGTCTTTTGTTGGCGCGTTGTAGACGGGCATGTGAAGCTCCCTTAATTCATATGTCCGGAGGGCAGGGCGAAGTTATTCGGCCGCCTTCTTTTCCTGTTTCATCGAGGCGATGACTTTTTCGCCCCAGCGCAACTGCTCTTTCAGATCGTCGATGGCCTGCGTCAGCTCTTCACGGCGCGATTCCATATCGGCCAGACGTTCGCACGCGATTTCATAGGTGCGCGACATCTGGGTCACCTGCTGGTCGCCCACGTGATACAGGTCCAGAAGCTGGCGAATTTCCTCAAGGCTGAAACCAAACCGCTTGCCGCGCAGAATCAGCTTTAGCCGCGCGCGGTCGCGTTTGGTGAACAGACGCTTCTGACCCTCGCGGATCGGAAACAGAAGTTCCTTCGCCTCGTAGAACCGCAAGGTGCGGGGCGTGACATCATAGGTCTCGCACATTTCACGGATGGTCATCAGATCTTCGGTCATTCGTCATACTCTCGTCACTGGCGTCGTCCGAATAGAGTTGCGCAGTTGCTGGACGCTTTACAACATGTAGGTGACGTTTACGTAATCCAGACGCTGCGTCATTTCTAAGTTGACGTAACTTCCAGTCGCGTAATGACGGGTTTTGCGAAATTTTCTTTCCCTAGGGGCAAGGGAAATTCGCCCTCAGACTGGTCCTAGGACGCGATTCCAAGGTGTATTGCTTGTTCTCACCAGAACCCTGAAGGGCCGGGGTGTTCTACTTGATGGACTTAGCCGTTTGGTCCCGAAGCTGTTTGAGGGCATCCATCGCCTCGTCAAGCTGCGCGCGCTGCTGGCGCAGCTCTTCCATCTGACGATCGGCCATTTCCACAAAAGTTGCCATCTGCGCTTCGTTGCCTTGATCTTCGTAGATCAACAGCCATTGGCGAATCTCTTCCAAAGGAAACCCGAATTTCCGGCCGCGCATGATCAGGGTCATGCGGGCGCATTCTCTGGGGCCATAGTACCGGGATCGCCCTTCACGATCGGGCTGCAAAAGCTCGATATATTCGTAGTAGCGCAGAGTGCGCGGAGTCACGTCGAACTCGGCACACATCTCTTTGAATGACAAACGGTTGTCGGACATTCGGGGTCTCCTCGGCAGCAACCTAGGACGTCATGCGAACAAGCGCAACAGGTGGGCTTGCCCTTTGATCGGATGGCGGCTCATAAAGGGGCAAGACAACAGGATATCACCATGGTCGACAAAGCAAAGCTAGCCCGCCAGTTTATCGAAGCCATTCCGCATGCGCGTGCGATGGGCCTTCATCTTAGCCAGATCGGGGAAGGTGAAGCCGAGATAACAATGCCTTACAACGAAGATCTGATCGGAGATCCGCGCACGGGCGTGATCCACGGTGGCGCGATTTCGACCATCCTGGATACCTGCTGCGGGGCCGCAGTCATGAGCCACCCGTCTTCACCGGGCGGAACAGCGACGATTGATTTGCGCATCGACTATATGCGCGCCGCCACGCCAGGGCAGAGCATCACCGCGCGGGCCAATTGCTATCACATCACCCGAAATGTGGCCTTCGTGCGTGCAACGGCGATGGATGATGATCTTGACCTGCCAGTGGCGACCGCTTCGGGGTCTTTCACGGTTGAGGGGAAGTAACATGGCTCGTTCCCGTCCCGAACCCATGCAAGTGGTCAAACAACGGCGCGACGCCGCCTTGCGCGCTTTGGTCGATGGCGTGCCCTATATCCGGTTCCTCAATATCAGTTTCGACCGGCGCGGGGATGAGCTGACCGGCGTGCTGAACTTTGACGAGAAACTGATCGGCAACCCGTTTCTTCCAGCCCTTCATGGCGGCGTTACCGCGGCGTTTCTTGAGGTCACTGCCGTGATTACGCTGAGCTGGGAGCACATGTTCTCGGACATCGAAAGTGGTGAAATTGATGCCGAGGCGATTGTCACGGATGAATCGATCCGCTTTCCCAAAACCATCGACTTTACGGTAGACTACCTGCGCTCGGGCCTGCCGCGCGACGCCTATGCGCGCGCCTTTGTGAACCGGGCCGGACGGCGTTACGCCTCGGTTCGGGTTGAGGCGTGGCAAGACAACCATGCCAAGCTGTTTGCACAGGCGACGGGGCATTTCCTGATGCCGCAACAGCCACGCGACTAGGGCTGAGCATGCAGGATGCCTCGGCACCCATAACTCACAAAAGGGTGCTGAAGATCGCGGTTCCCATTGTGTTGTCTAACGCGACTGTGCCGATCCTTGGCGCCGTGGATACGGGCGTTGTGGGGCAGATGGGGGCGGCTGCTCCGATTGGCGCGGTGGGCATGGGCGCGGTGATCCTGTCCGCGATCTACTGGATTTTCGGCTTTCTTCGAATGGGCACAACGGGCCTTGCGGCGCAGGCACGCGGGGCCGGAGAGACCGCCGAGATGCGCGCCTTGCTCATTCGCGGGTTGATGCTCGGCGGGGCGGCCGGCCTCGTGTTTATCTTTGCCCAGGTCGCAATCTTCAGTGGCGCATTCTGGCTATCCCCGGCCAGCCCCGAGGTTGAAACACTCGCGCGGTCGTACCTTGAGATTCGGATCTGGGGCGCACCCGCAACCATTGCCCTCTATGCGATCACAGGCTGGCTGATCGCGGTCGAACGGACACGGGGTGTGTTCCTGCTGCAGGTTTGGATGAATGGTCTGAACATCGTGCTGGACCTGTGGTTCGTTCTGGGGCTGGGCTGGGGTGTAGAGGGCGTGGCGATTGCGACCCTGATCGCAGAGTGGACCGGTTTGGCATTGGGTCTGTGGCTTTGCCGGGACGGGTTTGCCGGGAAAATCTGGCGCGACTGGCCACGCATATTCGATGCCACGCGGCTGCGTCGGATGGTGCAGGTGAACGGAGACATCATGATCCGCTCGGTTCTGCTGACTGGCTCTTTCACCACCTTCCTGTTCGTCGGGTCCGATTTGGGAGACGTCAATCTGGCGGCCAATCAAGTGCTGCTACAATTCCTTGAAATAACCGCTTTTGCACTAGACGGATTCGCCTTTTCCGCCGAGGCGCTGGTCGGAGGCGCGGTTGGCGCAAGGGACCGATACCAAGTACGGCGCGCCTCGGTCATGGCGTCTCAGTGGGGTGTCGGAGGCGCGGTGCTTCTCAGCGCCGTTTTCTTCTTTGCAGGTCCCGCGCTGATTGATCTGATGTCCACCTCTCCCGAAGTACGCGAGGCGGGACGCACGTTCCTGTTCTGGGCGGCTTTGGCTCCGATCATCGGTGTCGCAAGCTGGATGTTCGACGGTATCTATATCGGGGCCACATGGACCCGCGACATGCGCAATGCGATGCTGCAATCAGTGGCAATCTATGTGGTCGCTTTGTTCATTCTGGTGCCCGCGTTCGGCAACCATGGCCTGTGGGCCGCGCTGATGGTTCTGAACCTTGCGCGCGGCGTGACGATGGGCTGGCGTTATCTGAAGCTTGAAGCTCAGGTGGCCTAGAGCAGGGCGAGCAGATTTTCGGGTGGGCGGCCAATTGCGGCTTTATCGCCCGAGATGGCCAGAGGACGTTCGATCAGGATCGGGTTGTCCGCCATGGCTTGGATCAGCTCCGCATCCGGCGCGTCCTTTGACAGGCCCAGCTCCTTGAACCGTTTCTCGCCCGCGCGCATCATCTTGATGGCTGGCAGGTCCAGCAGAGATTGCGCAGCGCGCAATTCGTCGACCGAGGGAGCGTTCTCAAGGTATTTCCGAACCTCGATCTCTGCACCGCGCTCCTCTAGCAAAGCCAATCCCATGCGGGATTTTGAACAACGCGGGTTGTGCCAATATTCGATCACAGCCAATCCTCTCGCTTGCTGCCTACAGCCTGAGCGACGGTGTCAAACCCATCGCGGGCCAAAAGGTCATCCAGACCCTGCGCGATATCGGCGGCCAAGGACAGGCCGCCATAGACCATCGCGGTGTAAAACTGCACTGCCGACGCGCCTGCGCAGACCTTGGCGTAGGCCTGCTCCGCCGAGCTGACACCGCCCACACCGATCAGAGGGATTTTGCCATCGGTCAGCTGGCTCAAATGGGCCAGAACGCGGGTGGACTTCTCAAACAATGGCGCACCGGACAGGCCGCCTTTTTCGTCCTTGTGCGCACTAAGCAGCCCGTCGCGCGACAGAGTTGTGTTGGTGGCGATGACCGCATCCACTCCCGTTTCCGAGGCCACTTCGGCGATGTCCCGCAATTCATCCTCGGTCAGGTCAGGCGCGATTTTCAGGAAAATGGGCAGAGGGCGCGGCAGAGCGTCCCGCGTCTTGATCACACCACTCAACAAAGCGCCAAGGGCCGCCTTGCCCTGAAGATCGCGCAGCTTTTCGGTGTTGGGGGAGGAGACATTGACCGTCGCGAAATCCAGATGCGCGGCGCAATGGGCCAGCACTTTGGCAAAGTCGCCGGGCCTGTCATCGCTATCCTTGTTGGCACCGAGGTTCAGGCCGATCACCGCATCCTTAGGACGGCTGGCCAACCGTTCAGCCATCACCTCCATACCTTCATTATTGAAGCCGAAACGGTTGATGGCGGCTTTGTCCTCGGTCAGGCGGAACAGGCGGGGTTTCGGGTTGCCGGGTTGCGAGCGTGGGGTCACCGCTCCGACCTCGATGAACCCAAACCCTGCGCGGGAAAGAGGGGCCAGAACCTCTCCGTTCTTGTCGAACCCGGCGGCGAGGCCTACGGGGTTGGGCAGGCGCAGCCCTGCGAGTTCGGTCTGTAGACGCGATGACGTCACCGGTCCGGGCGTTGGCGCCAGGCCGGCCTGCAAGGCCTTGATCGACAGACCATGGGCCGCTTCAGGGTCCATACGGTGCAGGGCGGCGAGGCCCAGTTTCTCGGTCAGTTTCATCCGAAAGACGCGCCTCCTTGCGCGGTACCGCAGCGGATCAGGCGGGAGGTTGCGACAGCGGCCTGACGGTGGACCACCGCAGACCGGTAAACCGGGTCTGTTACCATTTCAAGAAACGCATGGGCTGTAGGATATCGGGCAATGAACACTTCATCCCAGACCTCGTCTTGCGGTCCGATCAATGTGGTCTGAAACGCCCCGCGCCACAGGATTGACGCACCGATTCTGGCGATGATCGGGGCGGTTTCAGTCCCGTAGTGCCGATAGGCTTCGGCGCCCGTCAGATCTTTATCTGCCAAAGCATGGCCCATCGGATAGTCGGCCTTGGCGCGAAACCTGACAAGGTTCAGCATCTCTATGGGTTGATCCCGATCCAATGCCTTGAAGGCTTCGAACTGTTCGCGGTCGGGATCAATATAGGCGGTCATACCATCTCGCTCGGGAATTGGTGGGTTTGACCATCGAAGGGCAGGGGGCGGGACCAGACCACGTCGCTCAGCCGGATTTGGCGGTAGAGATGCGGAAACAACGCCCCACCGCGCGACACTTCCCATTTCAAGTCGTCGCCCATGGCGTCAGCGTTGCAGCCAAGCAGTGTCAGACCTTCAACCCCAGCAAAGTGTTTGGCAGCGGTTTCCGCCGCCTGTTCGGCTGTCGAAAAGTGGACGAACCCGTCAGCGATATCAATTGGCGCGCCATCAGTTGCGCCATTTGCCTGCAACGCGGCCCATTCCTCGGCCCGGAATATCTTGTAGATCAGCATGAGGGTCTGATGCCCCGCATAGCCCGTGGAATCAAGCCGGATTTCCCCCTTTGACTCTTCCGCCGCATCAGCGCACGATCCCGAAAAACAATGACAGGGAGTTTCAACATGGTAAGCCGCCTTTTGACGTCGGTCGCGATCCTCGGCCTGAGTGCAGGCATCGCTGCTGCCGACTACAAGCTGACCATTCTGCACACCAACGACATTCACAGCCGGATCGAGTCGATCAACAAATACGATTCCACTTGCGATGCTGAAGATGAAGCCGAAGGGAAGTGTTTTGGCGGTGTGGCGCGTCTGAAAACAGCCGTTGACGCCAAGCGCGCCGAACTGGCGGATGAGAATGTACTTTTGCTAGATGCGGGCGATCCGTTTCAGGGCTCGTTGTTCTACACGACCTACAAAGGTGCCGCCGAAGCCGAGTTCATGGAAGCTATCGGTTATGACGTGATGGCCGTCGGCAACCACGAATTCGATGACGGCCCCGAAGGTCTGGCAGCCTTCATCGACGCGGTTAGCTTTCCCGTCATCTCGGGCAATCTGGACCTGTCCTCTTCGGCCGAGCTGAAGGACAAGGTGCAAAACCACGTGGTGCTTGAGGTGGGTGGCCAGAAGATCGGCATCATCTCGGCCCTGGCCACGGATACGGTGGACACGTCGAGCCCTGGCAAGGACGTTGTTTTTCAGGATGAGGTCGAAAGCCTGAAGGCGGATGTGGCGGCTTTGGAAGCCGAAGGTGTGGACATCATCATCGCGCTGAACCACGTGGGTTTGGCTCAGGATATTAAGATCGCCGAACAGGTGCCCGGCCTTGATCTGGTTGTCGGTGGGCACTCGCACACCCTGCTGTCCAACACGGATGAGGACGCGGCAGGTGCGTACCCGGTGATGGTGGGCGAAGTTCCGGTGGTTCAGGCCTATGCCTATTCGAAATATCTAGGCGAAATCACCCTGACCTTTGATGACGACGGCAATCTGATTTCGGCAGAGGGTGAGCCGATTCTGTTGGATGCCTCTGTCACACCAGACGAGGGCATCGCAGCCCGTGTCGCCGAAATGGGTGCCCCGATTGAAGAGATGAAGGGCCGCGTTGTCGCCAGCTCAGCTGCGACCATCGAAGGCTCGCGTGATGTCTGCCGTGTGCAAGAATGCGAGATGGGCAATCTGGTTGCAGATGCCATGCTGGCCCGCGTTGCGGATCAAGGCGCGCAGATCGCGATTGCGAATGCGGGTGGCCTGCGTGCCTCGATCGACGAAGGCGAGGTCACCATGGGCGAAGTGCTGACGGTCCTGCCGTTCCAGAACACCCTGTCGACCTTTGAGATCAACGGTCAGGGCGTGATCGACGCGCTGGAAAACGGCGTCAGCCAGGTCGAAGAGGTCAAAGGCCGGTTCCCGCAAGTCGCAGGCCTGACCTTTACATGGGACCCCTTAGCCGCCCCGAATGAAGGGCGCATCACCGAGGTGATGGTCGCCGATGGCGACGGTTTTGTTCCGATTGATCCCTCGGCCACGTATCTGGTGGTGACCAACAACTACGTGCGCAACGGCGGTGACGGCTACAGCGTCTTCGAAGGCGACGACAAGAATGCCTATGACTTCGGCCCGGATCTCGCGGATGTAACGGCGGAATATTTGGCAGAAAACGCGCCGTACCAGCCTTATCTGGATGGTCGTATCAAGCAGAAGTAAGACCTGAAAAGCCGTGCCCGTTGGGTGCGGCTTTTTTGGGTGAAATCGCATCCCGCTACGATCCGGGATTGGACAACGGACTGATGTGCGGACGGTTTGCAATCACTTTGCCCAATGACGCGATGGCGCAGCTGTTTGCCGCGCGCCCAGCGAATGCTTTGCCCGAAGTGCCCAACTATAACGTCTGCCCGACCAATCAGGTGCACGTCGTTCGCGCAGGAGATTCTGGTCGTCGCTTGGATGCGCTGCGTTGGGGCTTTCTGCCCCATTGGTACAAGGCCGAAAATGCAGGCCCCTTGTTGATCAACGCACGGGCCGAGACTCTGGCCGAAAAACCCGCTTTCCGCGACGCCTGTCGATCGCGGCGCTGCCTGATCGTGGCGACGGGGTTCTATGAATGGACTAAGACCCAACAAGGGACGCGCCTGCCATGGTACATCCATCGCAAGGACGGTGCGCCCACCGCCTTTGCGGGTGTCTGGCAGGATTGGGGGCCGGAACAGGCACGGCAATCCACCTGTGCCATCGTGACGACTCAGGCGAACCAGAACCTGTCGACCATTCACCACCGGATGCCTTTAATCTTGGAATCAGACGATTGGTCCCTTTGGTTGGGAGAGGCGGGAAAAGGTGCCGCGCGGTTGATGCAACCGGGTGCCGAGGATGTGCTGGAGTTTCATCGTGTCGACCCCGCCGTGAACTCCAATCGGGCGTCTGGCCCGGACCTGATCGAACTCATCGAGGACTAACAGCAGATGCGTTCCCTTTACTTGCGACCAAAAGGCAGGCGCTTGGTATGGCATTGAAATTCAAAGATCTACCGCAGCTTTATGCGCACGGGTTCGATACGGTCATCGACGTCCGCAGCCCGGCAGAGTTCGCCGAAGACCACCTGCCGGGGGCGATCAATCTGCCGGTTCTGGACAATGAAGAGCGCGCGCGGGTCGGCACGATTTACAAACAGAAAAGCCCTTTTCTGGCGCGAAAGCTTGGGGCGGCGCTGGTGTTTCGCAATGCGGCCAACCATATCGAACAACGCCTCAGCCATCATGAGGGGAACTGGCGGCCCTTGGTTTATTGCTGGCGCGGCGGGCAACGCTCGGGCTCGTTTACATGGATGTTGCAACAGATCGGCTGGCAGGCGGATGTCGTCGATGGAGGTTATCGGACCTATCGTCGGCTGGTGAAGGCCTACCTATACGACCAGCCGCTGCCCTTCCAACTGATCGCGCTGGATGGCTACACCGGCACCGCCAAGACCGAGTTGTTGCACCATCTGGATCGTCGCGGCGTGCAAGTGGTTGATCTGGAGGGGCTCGCCAACCATCGTGGCTCACTGCTGGGGGAAAGACCAGGTGGGCAGCCCAGTCAGAAGGCTTTTGAATCCGCCCTGTCAGCCGCCTTTTGCGCCCTGGACCCATCTCGCTCGGTTGTGGTTGAAGCGGAGTCGTCGAAAATAGGCGATCGCATCCTGCCACCCAGCGTCTGGACGGCGATGTGCGCCGCGCCGCGTATTCATATAGACGCGCCTTTGTCCGCCCGGTCGGCTTATTTGACGCAGGCCTATGACAACATCCTGTCGGATACCGAGCGCCTTCGGGATCGCCTGTCTCCACTGCGATCTCATCGCGGGCATGAGGTCGTGGACGGGTGGTTGAACCTCATGTCGTCCGGCGACAAACAGGCTTTGACGCGTGCGCTGATGGAGCAGCACTATGATCCGGCATATGCTAAATCCCAGCGTCAACACCCGGCCAAGATTTTGGCGCGGATCGAGATTGCGCAGTTGGATGACAATGGCCTGAGGGGCGCGGCGGATCGCATCAAAAACACGCTGGATCAGCTTTGAAGGTTCAACCCCGGAGTGTCGGTCAAATGCCCGATCCGCGCAGCCGGGTAACCCGCCGCTCGCAGATCCTCAAGCAATTTGTCGGCGATCTCGGGTGCTACCGCAGCCAGCAGTCCGCCCGCTGTTTGTGGGTCGAACAACAGCGCCGCTTTGCCGTCCATGTGCAGCTCGGGCGCGATAGAACGGTTATCTGCAAAAAGGGTCGATTGGATTCCGGCGTCGCTGAGCTCGATGGCTCCGAGCATCACGGGGACGGCCTCAAGATCAAGCACAGCGCCGCAATGTGATGCCTCACACAGCCCGTGGAGATGCCCGGCCAAGCCGAACCCTGTGACGTCGGTCATCGCGTGGGCCTCTGCCAGAATGCGGGACGCTGCGCCTTGCGGTTGGGTCATCATCTCATAGGCTTGCGCGACTGTTGCGCCCTCGGCCCGTCCGGCCATTTCGGCAGCCATCACAACGCCGCTGCCGATGGGTTTGGTTAGGACCAACACATCGCCGGGCCTGCCGCCCGCGAGAGTGATTGGGTCTTTCGTGCATAGTCCGGTCACCGTGAAGCCAATCGTCATCTCATCGCCCATTGAGCTGTGGCCGCCGACGATCTCGGCTCCGGCGTCTCGCATGACGTCGTTGGCGGTTTGCATGATCTCGGAAAGCGTCCGTTCCTGCAGGTCAGAGGACATGCGTGGCAGGATGAGAGTGGCCGTTGCAGCCTGTGGCGCGGCCCCCATCGCCCAAATGTCCCCCAGCGCATGGACCGCAGCGATGCGAGTCATCAGGACGGGGTCGTCGGTGACACTGCGCAGGTGGTCCGTGGTGATGACCTGCCGCGCTGTCCCAGTTGTCAGCAGCGCGGCGTCGTCTCCGGGCAGCGCCGTCACGTCTTGACGCAATGGCTCAGGCAGCGCAGCAAGAGCGCCGCGTAGCGCGCCACGACCGAGTTTCGCCCCACAGCCGCCGCACATTGGTTTGTTTCCAAGCGCTTCGGTCATACCGGCGGCATGGGCGCGCGGGAGGGCGGGGGTCGCCATGGTAGGCAGATTGCGGAACTTATTCATGAAGCCTTGGTCGATATGGTCCTTCCAACGCCACATCAGGGCGCCGCTGAACGACGTGCCCAGACGCTCGGCCAACGCGGACTTGCCGCCCAATGAGATAAGCTTCAGATAGTCCTTCTGCGGCACATAGCGCTGCATGGTCCCAGCCCCCAGCGCCGCGCGCAGGTTGTTGAACAATACTGGCGCCTCGCGCACCGCGTAGACGCCTGCTTTGGGGCGCGGGTTCTCGGTCAGGTGGGCGCAGTCTCCGGCGGCGAAGATGACGGGGTCGCTGGATTGCAGGTGGCCGTTCACGCGGATGAAACCTTCTTGCAGGTCCAGCCCGGTGTGCTGGATCCAGCTATAGGGTCTCGCCCCCGCAGCGCCGGTCACAAACTCGGCAGGGATCTGGCGGCCATCGTCAAGTTCGACATGATCTGCGGCGATCTCTTTTATTGAAACTCCCTCGAGCACGTCGATGCCAAGACCGGCCATAGCCTTGCGGATCGTCGCTGCGGCCTTGGGGCCGGTCGCTGTCAGGGCCGAGGCATTGTCGATCAGCGTGATCCGCGCGGGTCTGCCCTTGGTTTCCAGCGCTTGGGCCATGGCCATCGCCAGCTCGACCCCAGCGACGCCTCCGCCTATCACGGCCACCGAGGCAGGGCCGGTGCTGTCTAGATATGCAGACCAACGCGCGGCAAAGACGCCCAAGGGTTTGGCCGGAACGGCATGGTCTGCAAAACCTGGCAGGGCGGGCATGTCCGAGGTGATCCCGACGTTGACCGAGGCGACATCGAATGCCACCGGAGGCCGTCCCGGCACATGCAAATGGCGCTGGTCAATGTCGAGCCCCTCAACCGCGCCCAGAATGACCCGTGCGCCCGCGAAACGGGCCAGACGGACCAAATCAATGTCCAGATCAGAGCGGGAGTAGTGACCAGCGACAAAGCCGGGCAGCATCCCAGAATAGGGCGCAGTCGGGCCGGGGTTGATCACCGTTACGCGCGCGCCGTGCAGAGGGTTCATCCCCCATTTACGCAGCAGCAAAGCATGGGTGTGACCTCCGCCAATCAAAACCAGATCACGGGTCAGGGGCAGCGGAGGGTTATGCATCAGGCTCAGTTCGTGCTGTGATCAGGGACGTCTTCAACCTGCTCGACCGCGTGGGTGGCCCAAAGCTCGTCCTCGCCCGCATCCGGCAGATCCTGCGGCTTTTCATGACGATGAATGTGCCATTTGGCAATGAACAGGGCCGTGATCGGGGCCGTCAGGAACAAAAACAGCGTGATCAGCAGCTCATGCATCGACAGTTTGCCCTCAAGCAACACGGAATGTGCAATCGAGGCCAGTAGCACGCCGCCCACACCCAGCGTTGTCGCTTTGGTCGGCGCGTGCAGGCGCGACATCGGGTCTTTCAGTTTGATCATCCCAAACGATCCAACGAAGCCGAAGATACCCGACATGATCAGGAAGGCGGCAATCAGCAATTCGACGAGAAATGTCATGTCGCCCTCACTCGATGATGTTGCCGCGCAGCATGAAGCGCGCATAGGCCACGGTTGAAACGAAACCCAGCATGGCGATGATCATGGCAGCCTCGAAAAAGATCTCGGTGCCTTGATCCAAACCGTACAGGATCATCAGCGCGATGGTGTTGATCACCATCGTGTCCAGCGCCAGAACGCGGGTGCCGACACCATCGGCGGTGATGATCCGCCACAGGCACATCATGATGGCGGCTCCGAAGCAGGCGAAGGCGAAGTAGATCGCATAATCAATCATTCGAAAATCTCCTTCAGGCGGCGTTCGTAGCGCTGTTTGATCTGATCGCGCACGGCCTCAGGGTCAGGAGCATCAAGGCAATGGACCAGAAGGTTATGCCCCTGCGCCGACAAATCGCAGCTGACGGTACCCGGCGTCATGGTGATTGTCCCGGCCAGTACGGTGATTGCCTCGGGCGTACGCAGTTCAAGCGGGACGCAGATCCAGTTTGGTTGGCGAGCGTCGTCGCGTTTGAACAGGATGATCCGGGCGACGGTGATATTGGCGATAACGATATCCCACAGGACCACCAGGATGTACTCGGCCACCATGGGCCAGTTGCGCAGTTTGGGGCGGTCGGGCCAGTAAGGTTGGGTGACAAAGGGAATGATGATCCCCAGGATCAAACCAAAAACGAGCGAGTTCAAGGACCCGTTATTGGCAAGCAGAACCCAGACCAGTGTCAGCAGAAAGCTCAGGTGAGGGTGCGGGAATATGCGATGTAGCAGCTTGATCATTCTGCCTCTCCCAATACGGCCGAGATGTAGTCTTCGGGTGTGAACAGTTGCTCGGCGGTTTTGCTGGTGTATTCGAGCGCGGGGCCCGCAAACAAGGTCAGCAGGACCAGACCGCCGACCAGACCGAAGACCGCTGTAAATGCCAGACCCGGGTGCGGTTCAGGGGCGGGTTGAGGCTCGGAGTCTTCCTCCTCGGGCTGAGGGTTATGGTCCGCGTCGTGGCTTTTCCAAAAGATCAACGTGCCGGTCCGTGCCAGACCAACGATAGTGACAAAGGATCCGATCAGGATGACCGCCCAGACCGAGGTTGCGTCAGGTGCATCCCGGGCCGCATCCAGAACCAGCAGCTTGCCGATAAAACCGGACAGCGGAGGCATCCCGGCCATCGCAATCGCTCCGACGAAGAACAGCGCTGAGATCAATCCGGTCTGCGCCATTGGCCTCGTGGGCGCGATGGCGCCGCCGCGGCGTTCCATCACCAGATCGGCGACAAGGAACAACAGAGCTGTCGCAAGCGTTGAGTGGAACACATAGTAGAGCGCGGCTGCACTGGCATCAGGCGTGAACAGCGAAATGGCAATCAGCAGCGTACCCATTGAAGCGATAGCACAGAAGGCCACCATCCGCGCGATATGTTGCGAGCCGAGGATGCCGATGGCCCCGACGGCAAGCGTAACTAGCGCGGCAGGTTGCAGCCAATTGCCGACCAGCCCTTGCGTTGCTTCAACCTCGGGGCCGAAGGCCAGAGTGTACATCCGGATGATCGAATACGCCCCAACCTTGGTCATGATCGCGAACAGGGCCGCCACGGGTAGGGGAGCGTTGGCGTAGCTGGCCGGTAGCCAGAAATGCAACGGTAGAACGGCGGCCTTGATACAGAACACCAACAACAGCAACACAGCACCAACCCGCAGCAGTGCGGTATCCTCAGGCGGTATCTCGGCCACGCGCAGGGCGATATCGGCCATGTTGAGCGTGCCAGTCACACCATAGAGTGTGCCCAGGGCAAACAGGAACAGGGTCGATCCCAGCAGGTTATAGGCCACGTATTGCACGCCAGCCTTCAGCCTGACCGCTCCGCCACCATGGGTCATCAGACCGTAGGAGGCGATCAGCAGGACCTCGAAGAACACAAAGAGGTTGAAGGCGTCTCCGGTCAGGAAGGCCCCGCATACGCCCATAAGCTGGAAATGAAACAAGGCGTGAAAATGCTTGCCACGCTCATCCCAACCCGAACCGATGGCGTAGAGCACAATGGGCAGGGCCAGTAGGGCGGTCAGCAGAACCATCATGGCTGAAAGCCGGTCCAGCACCATGACAATCCCGAAGGGGGCGGGCCAGTTGCCCAGCTCATAGACCTGAATGTCGCCTCCCGCGGCCTGCGCGGCGATGGTCAAGGCAATGCCCAGCAGGGCAACAACCCCCGCGACCGAGAAGATGCGCTGCAGGTCGAGGTGATAGCGCAGGACCATGATGATGAATGGAGCCAGGATCGCAGGAAGAACGATCGGCGCAACGATCCAATGGTTCATGCGTCTTCTCCCGGCGCGTCCACACTGTCATTCGGGCTCATGTCGATATGGTCATCCTTCGAGGATAGATAGGCCGAGAGCGAGATCATCACGATCACCGCCGTCATCCCGAATGAGATCACGATGGCCGTCAGCACCAGTGCCTGCGGCAGCGGATCGGTATAGGGGACGTCTTCGTATTTGTTCAAAACGGCAGGCGAATTCAGCGCCAGACGTCCGGTTGCGAACAGGAATACGTTCACCGCGTAGGTGATCAGCGAAAGGCCAAGAATGACCGGGAATGTCCGGCGACGCAGGATCAGGAAAATCCCGGCGGCGGTCAGAATACCTACGGCAGAGGCAACGAGCGCTTCCATCAGGCCTGCTCCTTCTCTTGTTCTTCTTCCGGCGGAGCGTCCCGCAACGGGTTGATATCCATCGGGAACTCCTGTGCCATGCCCGGCTGCCATGCAAAGCGGGACAGGCTATCCAGCGCCAGCATCACCGCGCCCAAAACAGCGAGGAAGACACCGGTGTCGAACAACATTGCGGTGGCCCATTCGAATTCTTCCAGCGGTGGCCAGTTGATGTAGCCGAAGTCGCTGGTGAGGAAGGGGCGTTCATTGAACCAGGCGCCGAGACCGGTAGCGGCGGCGATCAGCACGCCCCAGCCGATGGTGCCGTGATAGTAGAACCTTTGCCGTTCGATCGCCCAGGTGTAGCCGCTGGCCATGTATTGCATCAAATAGGCGATGGCGACGATCAGGCCGGCGATAAAGCCGCCTCCGGGCTGGTTATGGCCACGGAAGAAGATGTAGGCACCCACCATCAGGGCAATTGGCATCATCACGCGGGTCACGACCACCATCATTAACGGATGGGAGTCGCCCGATTGCGGCCAATGCGGCTTGCGATTCAGCAGGTAGCCCCGGACATTGCTGCTCAGGACCGCTTCGGTCAGGGCAAAGATGATCAGCGCCGCGATGCCCAGAACGATGATCTCGCCGAAGGTATCAAAGCCCCGGAAATCCACGAGGATGACATTCACCACGTTGGTGCCGCCGCCGCCCTTGTACGAGTTGGCAAGGTGGAATTCGGAAATCGTCGGGAACGCGAAATCGCGCAGCATGATCGCATAGACCAGCGCCCCGGTTCCAAGCCCGGCCACGACCGAGATCGCAGCGTCCCGCCAGCGCCGCGCGGCGGTGCTGTCCCATGGGGTCTCGGTCGGCAGGAAGTTCAGCGACAGCAGCAACAGGATCATCGTCACCACCTCGACTGAGATCTGCGTCAGTGCCAGATCCGGAGCCGAGAGGTAGTTGAACGCAACCGAAACGATCAGCCCGACAACACCAATCAGAACCAGCGACAACAGGCGGTTACGGTGGAACCACATGATGCCCAGCGTTGCGCCCACCAGACAGATCCAGCCAACGATCGGAATGATCTGCGCAGGCAGCGGCACGCGGGTTTCAACTCCGATCGTCCCGGTGGAATAGGCGTAGTAGCCAAGGCCGACGGTAAAGGCGACAAAGATGATCGCATACCGGCTGAGGACACCATTGTGTAGCTCATCTGTGATCCATTGGCTGAGCCGCGTAAACGCATTGATAATGGCCTCGAAAATCACTTTGGCCTCAGGCCGGGGCAGGGTGTTCCAAAGCTGCTGCGCGCGTTTGTGTTGCGACATCAGGAACAGACCGCCCAACGTCGCGACAACGGACATATACAGCGCAGGGGTAAAGCCGTGCCACAGTTTCAGCGAATAATAGGGCAGCTTTTCGCCACCGATCACGGCGCTGGATACGACGGCCACCAGCGGGCCGACGATGGCCGCTGAATAAAGGCCGATCAGCACGACCAGAACGACCATGAAGGCGGGTGCCAGCCAAAGCCCGACCGGAGGGTCATGCGGATGGGCCGGGTAATCCTCGCGCTTTGGTCCAAGGAAGACATGGCTGACAAAGCGGAAGGAGTAGGCCGCCGAGAACAGCGCTGCCAGCAGGGCCAAACCCGGCACCAGATAGTGAGAGTTCAGCCAAGTGGTGTGGACGGTTTCCTCCAGCATCATCTCTTTTGACAAAAAACCGTTCAGCGGAGGCAGGCCGGCCATGGACAAAGCTGCGATGGTGCCGATGGTGAATGTGATCGGCATCAGATGACGCAAGCCGCCCAGCCGTTTGACATCGCGCGTTCCGGTTTCGTGATCCACGATCCCGGCGGTCATGAACAGCGCGGCTTTGAACGTCGCGTGGTTGATGATGTGGAACACCGCGGCCACGGCTGCAAACTTGGTGCCAAAGCCCAGCAGCATGGTGATCAGGCCCAGATGTGACACGGTTGAGAACGCCAGCAGCGCCTTCAGATCGTCCTTGAACAGCGCGATCACCGCGCCCAGCAGCATGGTCACCAAACCGGTTGTTGCGACGATATAGAACCACGCCTCCGTCCCCGCCAGAACCGGCCACATCCGCGCCATCAAGAACAACCCGGCCTTCACCATGGTGGCCGAGTGCAGATAGGCGGAAACCGGCGTCGGGGCAGCCATCGCGTGAGGCAGCCAGAAATGGAATGGGAACTGTGCTGATTTGGTAAAACAGCCCAACAGGATCAGGATCAGCGCGGGTAGATAGTAGGGCGAGGCCTGGATCAGCTCTTTGTTCTGCAAAATCACGCTGAGGTCATAGGACCCGACGATATTCCCCAAAATCAGCATCCCGGCGATCATCGCCAATCCGCCGCCTCCGGTGACGGCCAGCGCCATGCGCGCGCCTTGTCGGCCTTCGGGCAGGTGTTTCCAATAGCCGATCAGGAGGAATGAGCTGAGCGAGGTCAGCTCCCAGAAAATGAGCAAAAGCAGGATGTTATCGGATAAAACAATCCCAACCATCGCGCCCTGAAACAGCAGCAGATAGGTGTAGAACTGCCCCATCGGGTCTTCACGCGACAGGTAGAACCGCGCATACAGGATGATCAGCAGGCCGATGCCGAGGATCAGCAGGGCAAACAGAAAACCAAGCCCGTCCAGCATGAAATTCGCGTTCAGCCCCAGCCCCGGTATCCAGTCAAACCGCGCTGTCACGACATCGCCGCGCAGCACGCTGGGGATATGGATCAGCAACCCCATCAGGGCCAGGAAAGTGGTCAACCCTGCGGCCGAAGCGGCTGCATTTCGTCCCGCCCGTATCAGGAGGGCTGGGAAAACAGCTCCGAGGAAGGGAAGGGCCGCGATGAGGAATAGGGACAAGTGCGATACTCCGGTCTGGGCGGTCAATATGACAGATTTTGTAGGATAATTTAATGATTGTCCAAAAATTGCAAGGTTTTGACAGATGTTAAAAGGTGTATATCGAACCTATCTTTCTGCGTGATAATGACGCGAACTTGATCCCGCTGCCGGAATTCCCCGGCGCGCGGTTGCAACCCTTGTGATAGAACAAAGCCATGAGTGCAGGAGAACGCCATATGGCAGACGGGAAAAGCCGAACGCGACGGTGGGTATTGATGGGCGGGGCAGGCGCAATTGCCGCAGGAATTGCCATTCGTGAGTACCGTTTGATCCCGCAGGACTACACGGGCGGCCAACTGGAAGTGACGCAGGCGCATCAGAAAGCCGTCGCCGGAGATGTGTTGCTGGTGGACATCCGCACACCTCGGGAATGGAGGGCCACAGGCGTCGGACAGGGGGCGCAGCCTCTGGACATGCGGCGCGAGGATTTTATTCCGGCCCTTGTGCAAATGGCTGGCGGTGACAAGTCCGCCCCTGTGGCTCTGATCTGCGCGCGTGGGGTCCGTTCGGCACGGTTGAGCAATCAACTGACCGCAGCCGGGTTTACCAATATTATTGACGTGCCAGAGGGCATGTTGGGTTCGGCCGCCGGGCCGGGCTGGGTGCGGGCCGGTCTGCCGGTTGAGACCTTTGTTGAGGGGACGTGATGAAACACAAATGCTGGCTATCTTTTTGTCTGGCCGCAGCGGCGCAACCGGCCCTGGCCGATTGTGGCCCGGATGAAGGCACCTGCGAGATCACCTCGGGCGCATATCACATTGAATTGCCCGAAGCCGAAAACCCGCCACTGGTCGTGTTTCTGCATGGCTACGGAGGCAGCGGCTCAGGAACGATGAACAATCGCAGCATGGTCGAGCCTCTGCTGGCGCGCGGCTATGCGGTGATGGCGCCGGAGGGGTTGGAGCGGCCGGACCGGGGCGGCATTCAAAGCTGGAACTTCTATCCCGGCTTTGGCGAGCGTGACGAAACGGCCTTTCTCAGCGAAGCGGTGGATGACGCCGCTGAGCGGTTTGGCATTGACGGTGAACGCGTTGTTCTAGGAGGGTTTTCCGCCGGCGGCTTCATGGTGAATTACCTCGCCTGCGATGCGCCTGAGACCTTCTCGGCCTATGTCCCCGTCTCAGGTGGCTTCTGGCGTCCGCATCCCGAATCCTGCGCCGGACCGATCCGCATGTTTCACACCCATGGCTGGATCGACAATGTCGTTCCGCTCGAGGGGCGTTTGCTGGGCGGTGGCCGTTTCCATCAAGGCGATATCTTTGCCGGGCTTGAGATCTGGCGCGAGGCAAATGGCTGTGTTGATACCAAGCCCAGCGGGTTCTCGACCACGGGCCAGTTCATGCGGCGCAACTGGATGGGATGTGCCGAGGGCAGCGCGCTGGAGTTCGCGCTGTTCCCCGGCGGTCATACGGTGCCCACCGGGTGGGCGGATATGATGCTGGATTGGTACGAAGGATTGCCCGGCGGTTGATTATTCCGCCGGGGTCATGCTGCCCTTACCCTCGATCAGGCGCTTCAACTCATTGCGATGACGACGGGCCGAGCGGGTGATGGCGGGCTCAGCAAAATCCTCACGCATGCCGACCATACGGCGGGCGGTACCAGCCGATACACCGCTGAGCGCCGAAAGCGGGATCGCCAGTGCAAGGCTGATCGCAATTGGGGCAAGCCAGACCGAGACCAGCCCGGCCAGAATACCAACGCTAAGTGCCATGCCACTGACGGTTTCCAGCGCATGGCACAGGACCAGCGTGCGTAAGGAATAGCTGCCACCGTCACGCGCCTGCGGGGACCAGCCCTTTTGGATGCCCAATGCCGTGCGGAACACAGCGATCATTTGCTGCACCATTAGGATTGGCGCATAGAGGATCGACAGGATGACCTCGAACAGGAACGAGGTGAAGAACCGTCTCCAACCGCCGAAATCGGAATAGCGCACTCCGCTGAGGGGGAGGGCGGCAACGCCCAGAACCTTGGGGGCCAGCAGCATCGCATACATGACGAGAATGATCAGCACATGGCGTGTCTCAGACATCTCCGGCCATTGTGGGAACAGGGGGTTGTCTGGGCTGAAATAATGCAGGACCGAGGCTTCCTCACCCTGACCAATCAACGCCCACATAAGCAGTAGCGCAAACCACAGCGGGGACATCAAATAGCCGACCGCCCCGTGGAACATATGAAACCGCGAGACGGACCGGAACCCGCGCGAGCCCAGCAGTTTCAGATGTTGCAGGTTCCCCTGACACCAGCGGCGGTCCCGCATGGCGTGGTCGATAAGGGTGGGTGGTGTTTCTTCGTATGAACCACGAATGCGCGGCAGGAACCGAACGGCCCAACCGGCACGGCGCAGCAGACCGGCCTCGACAAAGTCGTGGCTCATTATCAGCTTTTCCTGCCCGTTGAACGTGCGCAGCTTGGGCAGTCCGGCACAAGTGGCAAAGGCCTTGGTGCGGATGATGGCATTGTGACCCCAATAGTTGCCCTCTTGCCCACACCAGCGGGCCAGACCTTCGGCAAAGGCGATACCGTAGACGCCATTGGCGAATTGCTGCATCCGGGCGAAGACCGACTGTGCGCCAATGAGTTGCGGGTAGCTTTGAATCAAGCCCGCGCCGGGATCGCGCGCCAGAGAATCCGTCAGCCGAGCAATCGCGCGGCCTGTCATCAGGCTGTCGGCATCCAGCACCAGCATCGCGTCCCAATCCGCGCCCCAGCGGCTGACCCAATCGGCGATATTGCCAACTTTTCGGTCAGTATTCTGTTCGCGACGGCGGTAGTAGAGCTTCAGGTCGGGGGCTAGCGTGGTGCGCAGCGCCTCAATACTGGCTTGCTCTTGCGCGGCGATGTCCGGATCGCGGGTGTCAGAGAGGATGAACATCGCGTATTCATGCTGTCCACCTCGGGCGCGCAGTTCTTCCAGCATGGTGCGGGCATTGCCCAGCACGAACCACGGCACCTCGTTGTAGGTTGGCATCAGCAGGGCAACGCGCAGTGGTTGCGCGCGGTCTTGTCGGATCGGGCGCTCCTGCCGGGACAGCGAGATCATGCCCAGCAGCACTGTGCAGACCGTGAACGAGATCCAGAAGAAGTTGAACGAGATCAACGCTAGAAGGATGGCTTCGACAAGGTTGATGCCTTCAGATCCGAACCAGTCGCTCATGACCCATAGCAAACCCAGCGTGGCTGCCATTGCTGGCGAAAACGCCAGCGCGCGCCAGAACCCGGCCGATGGGCGGGCACCCGCAGGTACCTGCGCATCGCGGAAACCATTGCGGAAATCCTGCGCGGGCATCGCCAGCGGGGCCTCGGGTGGCATGATATGCAGGTCGCGGCTCATGCGGTCCAACGGTACAGCCAGACTTCGGAGGCGGGTTGCTTGCCGACCAGCAATTGCGCGCGAAGCTCCACATGGTCTCGTTCGCCCGGCTGGAACGAGAACGCCAGACGCACACCGCCGGTATCGGGGTTGCGCTGCAACACACCGTCCGAGGTTTCCGCATGAGGCGAATTCGCGAAAATGCTGACTGCCTCCAGATCGTCGAACAGAGGGCTGGGCTCAAAGTCGATCACGGCCAGACGGCCCTCGCCAAAGGTGTTTTCACCCATCGCCGTGTTGATGACCCGTGGCATCGGCGTGCGCTGAGGTTCCTCGCCCCAGATCAGGCGATAGCTCAGGTCAACCTGGCTGCCGGCGGCATAGGGTTCGGCGGGCCGCCAGTAGGCGACGATATTGTCGTAAATCTCCTGATCGGCAGGGATCTCGACCAGTGTCACCGTGCCCTTGCCCCAATCAGAGCCGGGCTCGACCCACAGGCTGGGGCGTTTGTGATAATTCGCCTCAAGATCCGCGTAGTCCGAGAATTCGCGCTTGCGCTGCATCAGGCCAAAACCCTGAGGGTTCATGTCCACGAAAGACGAGATTTGCAAACGGGTTGGGTTCGCCAGCGGACGCCAGATCACCTCACCTGCGCCGTTGCGGATCAGCAGCCCGTCGCTGTCATGGACAGCGGGGCGGAAATCGTCGAACCGGCTGTGATTGGTCTGATCGAACAGGAACATCGAAGTGCCGGGCGCGATACCCACATGGGGCAGTTCTTCGCGGGGGAAGAGGGTGGCCTCAATATCCATGATGCAATCGGCACCGGCGGTGACGTTAAATCGGTAGGCACCGGTCACGCTGGGGCTGTCCATCAGGGCGTGGACAACCATGTTGCGCTGACCGGGTTCGGGACGTTCCAGCCAGAAGCGGATGAATTCGGGGAATTCCTCGCCATCCGGGTCGCCGGTTTTCAGGGCCAGACCGCGCGCAGACAGGCCGTAGACCTCGTGCAGACCAATGGCGCGGAAATAGCTGGCCCCCTGCCAGACGCAGAACTCATCGGTCTTGCCGGGGCGGTGCATTTCCGTACGCAGACGCAGGCCCGAGAAGCCAAGCGTTTCGTCGATTGGAAGGGTCGGGACCTCTTCGGCCTTGTCGAACATCTCAAGGTCGAAAGCGACCGGCTTTGTCATCCCTTTCTCGACGGTCGAGACCTTGACGGTGCGTGGGAAATACAGGCCGGGGGTGAAAAAATCGACGTTGAAGGGGGTCTCGGTCTCATACCAAAGCGCGCGGTCCAGCCGGAACCGGATCGAGCGGTATTGCGTATAAGTCAGGTCCTGCCATTCCTGCGGCACCATCTCGCGCTCGGCAAAGGGGCGGCTGGCCAGTTCTCGGGCCAGTTCGATCACGTCGTTGCGGTCGAACGGAACCTCTGACCCCGAGGCAAAGGTGGCCGGCGCCAGAAACAGCGCGGAGCTCGAGGCCAGAAATGCGCGGCGAGTCAGATTCATTTCTTTGATTTCCATGGCTGAGATTTGAACCAGGCGGCCAGATAGGCCACCCCGATGATCATGGCAAAGCCAATCATGTTGGCGACAAAGACACTGGCAACTTCCCGCTCGGTCTGATCCAGCGCGACCCCGATCAGGCGGGCTGCGGCCATCGAGAAGACAAAGACCGCCAGCGATTGTTGTCCCACTTTGGTGATCAGTTTCAGAACCACCTGCCAGATGCGCGCGCCCACAGAATGCCCAGTGGCGATCAGACGGTGACCATGCTCACCGGCAACGACCCAGCCCAGATAGGCCAGCGATAGGAAGTGGATGTAGCGGAATAGGCCGAACTCGGTCTTGCTGCGCAGTTCTTTGGTCAGAGGCCAAATCTCGCGGATTTGCTCGGCCAGACCGGGGGCCGCGGATTGAACCCAAAGGAAAACCTTCCACGACCCAAAGGGCGCGGACAGAACCAGAAATGCAATGGCCGCCCAGATCAGCGTTTTTGATACCGGAGGGGCTGGAATCCAACCACGCATAAAGGCGAACCCGGTGAAGAACAGCAACTGCCAACCGAACGGGTTGAAGAACCATTGACGGTCCGACCATGGCTCGGCGGGAAGCGCCAATACTCCGGTCTGGGCGACAAGCCAGATCGAAACCGACACAGCCGCCATCAGCCAAAAGCTGACGCGGTAAAGGGCCATGTAGAGCGGCATCATCGCCAGAACGACCAGGTACATCGGCAGGATGTCGAAGTAGTTGGGCACATAGGTCAGGGTGAAAATCCCGACCATTTGCGGCAGCGGATCATTGAAGAAATGCTGCAGGTTCAGCGACGAGACATAGCTTTTTTCAAACAGGCCGGAATTGTCCAGCGCGGCCATGCTCATGGCCACGAAGAAGAACAGACAGATATGCGCCCAGTAGACCTGCCAGATGCGGAACGCCACGCGAGCGGTCCCCATCCACCAGCCTTTGCGTAGGAAGGCACCGCCGAATGCAATGGCCGAGGCCATGCCCGAACAGAACACAAAGATCTCGGTCGCATCCGAAAACCCGAAACGGGCCGGGATCCATTTGGCCCATGGGTCGTTCGGGATATGGGCGATCAGGATGATGAACATCGCGATGCCGCGATAGAAATCCAGTCGCGGGTCGCGCACACGGGCAGTAGGCGCTGCGGCCGAGGCCGCAACAGTCGCAAAATCAGAAGCGGGCGAAACAGTCGCCATACGTTTTCTGTCCTTCTTAGTCTTTTTGTTATTCAGCCGGAACGCTTTGTGCGTCGCCGTTGTCGCGGGCCACGCTGATCAGAGCGCGGCGCGCGAGTGCGTAATTGTCCTCGCCTCCGGCGCGTTTGGCGCGGCGGTCATCCAGAATGCGCTCGACAGCATCCAGGCGTCCGGCGCGCAGGCCGGAATCAATTGTGATGCGCTCGAATACATCACGTTGGGCGTGGCTGCCACCGGCCAACTGCATGCCGGAGCGGGCGGTTGAGAGGAAATCAAACGCCGCGCCGTACAGACCATCACCAAAGGCTTCAAGCCCTTTGGCGGCGGCAATACCCGGGTCAGACATGCGGATCGGTGTGTCGCCTTGGTTGCGCTGAGCGTCTTTCTGGATGCGTTGTAGCATCTTGGCCGTCGCGTCCGAGCGGTTGTCGCCGGTCAGCGCCAGTAGATAATGCAGGTCGGCGAAAATCAGGCAGCCATCTTCAGTCCGGGCAGCGCTGAGATCGGCCAACTCCTCCCAGCGGTCGCCGACATCAATGCCTTCAAGCTCCATCCGGGACAGTAGCGAGGTTGCGTTCGAGATATCGCGATAATCGTCAGTCTTGTCCTTGCGGATATGCTGGTCATAGAGGTCGATGACCTGATCAACCTGACCCAGATCCAGATGCATCAGCGCCTTGTGCCACCAAACGTGATAGCGGAAGTTGTTGCAATGGGCCCAGGCGTCCTCACGCCCTGCCAGCCAATCCAGGCCGAGCTGAGCATTGCCCGTCATCTCGTGAACATGGGCGACCGCGTGCAGACCCCAGGCATCGTCGGACACCATCCACAGGGCCTGACGACCGGCAATCTCGGCCTTTTCGTAGGATCCGGTCTCTTCCAACGCGAAGGAATGACAGCCCAGTAGATAGCCACGGCCCGCATGATCCGGCTCATAGGCAGGCATGACGCGTTCGATCGAACGCCGCATGCCCTCTGCATCGCCAAGCACAAACCGGGTCGCATGGCTGAGCTTCATCGCCAGCGAATCCGTCGGATGGGCGCGCAGCACCTCTTCGAACTTCTGCACGGCTTGCGAGGGTAGGTCCGCCAGATAGAGGGACAGGGCCTCAACAAATAGCTGCTCTCGTTTCGAGATGGGCTGGCGTTTCATCGCTTCATTGGCGGCGCTCAGCGCGTCGACGGCGACGGGTAGCATCTCGCGTCGGCCCAGAAGAACCATGAACAGGCCCTTGACCGCGTGGCCCAAAGCGAAGTCGGGCTCGAGCTCCAATACCTTGCCCAAATGCTGGGGGGTAATCGCCGCATGCGCCATGAACCCAAGCAGAACACCGTCCCATGCCTCGACGGCCGCCGGGTGGGTCAGAGTGTTCATCTGTCCAAAAACGTCTTGTTTCATACTTGGGTCCAATCTGGTTGCGGTATTTGACACTGTTCGATTTACCAGAGTCTGCGACGGCCTCGTAACAGTATCGACCCTGCTCTCGAATTGGTGAAATCGCGTGTGTGAAAAAAGTGAAAAAAACCGCCGATTCAAGGGCATGTTTCAGCAAGTTGCTGCCGAAACATGCAAGTGTTTCAATCTTCGAACGGGTTTTCAGCGCTTAAAATATCATCAGTATCGGCCCCGAAGACCGGTGGCGCATGCCGATATGTTACAGGCGTGCGCGACAGGTTTAGCGGATTGCCGATCAAATTCACCTGTCCCGGTTGGGCCTGCATCGCGATCTTCATCTGCCGCGCGGCGACCTGATCGGTGTCAAACACCTGATCCACCGTTTGCACCGGGCCGACGGGCACTTTGCGGGCCTCAAGCTCGGAAATCACAGTCGTCGTCGGACGCTGTTTCATCGCCGGGCGCAGGATCGCGTTCAGTGCGTCGCGGTGCTCCAGTCGCGCCGGATTGGTGGCAAAACGTACGTCGTCGGCAAGATCAGCGTGGCCGATGAACGCGCAGAACCTGCGGAACTGGCTGTCATTTCCAACGGCCAAAATCACGTGACCATCTGCTGTCTCATACACCTCATATGGGACAATATTGGGATGTCCGTTGCCGCGTCGCTGAGGCACCTGGCCCAAGGTCAGGTAGTTTGTGCCTTCATTGATCAACCACGAGATCTGTGCATCCACCAAGGCAAGGTCGATTTGTTGCCCTTCACCGGTCAGGTCGCGATGGCGCAAAGCTGCCAGAATGCCAACGGTTGCGTACATGCCGCACATCACATCGGCGATGCCGACGCCAACCTTCATTGGCGCGCCCTCGGGGTCGCCTGTCAGGGACATGATCCCACCATACCCTTGCGCCATCAGGTCATAGCCGGGCTTGCTGGAGTTGGGGCCCGTCTGCCCATAGCCGGAAATCGAGCAATAGACGAGGCCGGGAAGATCCTGCGACAAGCTGTTGTAATCCAGTCCGTACTTCGCCAAACCACCGGGTTTGAAATTCTCGATCAGGATATCCGCATGCGAGGCCAGCCGCTTGATCTCGGCTTGCCCTTCTGGCGTTGCAATGTCGATGGCAACGGATTTCTTGTTCCGGTTGGCCGACATGAAATACGCACTCAGGTCGGAACGGTTGCCCGCTTCATCCTCAACATACGGAGGGCCCCATTGCCGCGTATCATCCCCACCGGTCGAGGGGTTTTCGATCTTGATGACACTTGCGCCCAGATCGCCCAGCAGTTGAGTGCAGGTCGGTCCGGCCAGAATGCGCGACAGGTCCAGAACCTTTACGCCTTTCAGCGGCCCATTAGATTCGGCCATCATATCCTCCACGCTCGATCTCGGCAGCGATGACGGTGAAGCGGTCGGCTTTGACCGCCTCATCCAGTGCTGCACGCAGTTCTGCGCGGTTGCGGACCGTGTGTCCATAGCCTCCGAACGCGCGACCCAGAGCGGCAAAGTCATGGCGGTCGAAATCGACCCCGTTGTTGCCCATCTGCCGTTGGCGTTGTTTCAACTCGATCAGGGCGAGGGAGGCGTCGACAAAGACCAAAAAGATCGGGTTGCCGCCCATTTCGGCGGCGGTCGACAACTCTCCGGCGACCATCAGGAACCCGGCATCGCCCGAAAGGCTGATCACCGGTCGGTTCGGTTCTACCAGTTTCAGCCCGATCGCCATTGGAACAGCGCAGCCCATGGTGCAAAGGGCTGAGGACTGGATCAGCCCGCGTGGCTCCGAACACTCCCACATCTGGCTGAGGAGAATACGGTGCGCGCCGCTGTCCGCCGTTGCCAAAGTATTCGCGGGCAGGGCGGCACGGGTTTCGGCGATCACGCCAGCTGGCCCCCAATCGTCATTCTGTGGGAAGGCGTCCGCCAAAGCGGCTTTGACCTTCGCAGGCTCTCCGGCAGGCCATGTGGCGCGGGCGGGGTTGCCTTTGGCGATGGCCTCGAGGGTCTCGCCAGTATCGGCGACAAGGTTTAGCCCGGCCTGATGCATGTAGTGATCATTGACCACGGCCGAGATATCGATCACGCGCGTTTCTTCGGGATCCCAGATCTCACGCCAGCCGGGGCGCATTTCGATAGGGTCATAGCCCAGGCACAGAACGAGATCGGCCTGTTCCACCAGCGGGACAAGGTGTTTGTCGGCCAGAGGGGACAACCCGGCACCGCCCAGACACAAGGGATGATCTTCGGGCACTACGCCTTTTGCTTTGTAGGTCGTGACGAAGGGGATGCTGAAATGCTCCAGGAACGCCTGAACCACGCTGCGAGAGTCGTCATAGAGGACGTCCAGCCCGATGATCGCAATCGGACGCTCGGCCTCGGCCACCCAGCGTCGGGCTTTGGATAGGCAATCGCCTTCGGGGGCCACTGCGGCCACTTTGGCCAGACGGCGGCGTTTCGTCGATAAGACGCGGGTATCCGCGACCGAGATCGGTACGTCGACATGCACCGGGCCGGGCCGGGGCTGGTTGGCAAGCGACACCGCTTTGTCTGCGATGATGTCCGCGCCCTCGGCGGTGAGGGTAAAGGTCCCTTTGGTGATCGAGCGATAAACTTGGCTGTGGTCCATGACCTGATGCGTGTAGGTCAGCGCCTCATCAGCGTCGACACAGCCGGTCAGCACGACCATGGGCACCCGGTCTTGCAGCGCGTTGGCAACCACGTTGATCCCGTTCATCGCGCCGGGACCAAGGGTTGCAACCAGTATCGCGGGCGCGCCGTCGCGGTGATGGACGGCTTCGGCCATGAAACCGGCTGCGTTCTCGTGTTTGGTCAGATGAAAGGTTATGCCGGCCCGTTCGAGGGCGTCCACCAGCGTCAGAACCTCGCCGCCTGGCATACCGAACGCATGGCGGCACCCTGCCTCATACAATCGTTGAGCCAGTAGATCCGCCGCGCGGGGAGAGAGGTCCTGCATCAGTCATGCTCCGAGAAAAAGATATGTGACAGCAAATGTCTGACACACTGGCAAGAGGCAAGCGGGTTCACATCAGTGTGACTATTTGACGGCTGTTTCCGCAATTGATTGAAACTTTTGGTCCAGTTCTGCGGCAATATCGGACAGGTCCTGCCCACCTTGATCCGCGTAAGGCTCAAACACAAAGCTGGGGGTTTTGTATGACAAACTCGCAGTGCCGTCGTCATTTTCGGTGACATACAGGCGAATCGGCGCCTCGATCATCGCTGCGGTCGAGGTTTCGAGTACCCGCACCGCATAGTCGTTGTTGAATACGCCGATCACGCGATTGCCCGGAATGGTGATCCCTCGGGCCGCCGCCGCTTTGGTCGGCCCGGCTTGAGTGACAACGATCAGCCCGTGTTCCTTGACGGCGGCCTTGGTGTCAGCCACCAGCGCGTCATAGGATTTCCCTGTGTCATGAACGGCCCATCCCGGCAGGGCCTGATCCGCAAGGGCAGGCGAGGCTAGCAAGTAGAACGCAGCGCAGATTGCTCTCATCACAGGGTCTCCGTGTTGTTGGTGCCCAACTAGAGCAGGTTTCGCCTGCCTGTGCATTCACATTTGCGTATGCGTCTTCAGAGTGACCGCTTTTGCAGCAGGTAGATATCCATGATCCAACCATGATCGGCTCGGGCCTGCGCGCGGGTGGTCAAGATGGTTTCGGCTACCTCATCTAGTGGGCCGTGGATCAGGATCTCTTCCTTCATGCCGACATAGGCGCCCCACCAGATATCGAACGCCTTCATATCCAGCGCTTGGAATGAACACTCGCCGTCTAGCATCACGGCCACCTTGGTGGCGTCCGAGGGCCAGCCTTCATCGCGGATGCGGCGGCCAGTGGTAACAACATAAGGCGCGCCGATATCGTTGATGGGAATGGTATGGGCTGCTGTCAGCGCTTGTAGCGCGGTAATCCCCGGAATCACGCGTTTGCGCGGTTGCGGGTCCAGCCGAGAGGCAATCCGAAGCGAGCTGTCATAAAGCGAGGGATCCCCCCAGATCAATAGGGCGATCTTTGAGGCCTCAGGATGTTCCGCCATCGCTTCTTGCCAGCGCAGTGCAATAGCATCGTGCCACTCGTCGACGCCTTGCAGATATCCGTCGTCCGAGCGGCGCTTGGGGATATCGAAATACGCGATCTGCGGAGGCATCTCAGTGACCTTGGCGATGATCTCCTCCCGCAGTCCGGCCAGATCGGCTTTGTTCTCACCCTTGCGCGGGATCAGGATCAGATCCGCCTCGCGGATTGCCTGCGCGCCTTGCAGGGTTACGTGATCGGGATTTCCGGTGCCAATTCCGACCAGGGACAGCTCATACATCCTCGAACTCCGCCAAGGGCCCATAGAGGATAAGGGCAGGGGCCGTTCCGATCTCGGATTTCAGCGTGTCGGCCAGCGCGCCAATGGTCGAGCGGTGCAGCTTCTGATCCGGTGTGGAAACGGATTCCGCCATCAGTGCAGGCGTATCCAGTGGCAGGCCGTTGGCGTGCAGGGCCTCGACCAGCAGCGGAAAGGTCCGTTTGCCCATGAACACAACGGTGGTCGCCGCAGCGTCCGCCAAAGCGGTCAGGTTCAGATCGGGGGGCAGTTGCCCGCTGACATCGTGGCCGGTGACAAACTGTACACGCCGGGCCGTCAGCCTGCGGGTCAGCGGAATACCGGCAGCGGCTGCGGCTGCGATGGCCGAGGGGATGCCGGGGATGATCTCATAGTCGATCCCGGCTGTACGCAGGGCGACGATCTCTTCCTCAAGCCGTCCGAACATGCCGCCATCACCGGATTTCAACCGCACGATACGTTGTCCGGTCTGCGCGTATTCCACGAGCAGGCGGCTGACATGATCCTGTTTCGGCGAGGGCCGCCCGGCCCGTTTGCCGACGCCCACAAGATCAGCATCCGGTTGCGCGTGGCTCAGAATCGGCCCGCTGCTCAGATCGTCGAACAGAACGGCGTCGGCCTTCTGCATCCGGTCCACGGCCTTCAGGGTCAGCAATTCCGGGTCTCCCGGACCGGACCCGATGAATGATACAAACCCACTCATGCCGAGGCCTCGGCGATCAGGTGAAAGAACGTACCAGTGACGTTGCCACGGCGCGATCCGGTCTGCGGGCCTTCATCCCCTTCGGCATCGAACACACGCGCCAGCGGTGCATCTGGCTGTTCGACGATCGAGGAATAGTGGAACTCGTGCCCCCGCAGCGATGCACCTTGCGCAAACCCTGGCATCGACGCCAGCAGTTCGGCCCGGCGATACCCCAGATTGAATTTGCGCTTCTGGTACGAGGTCTGCAGCCCCAGCAATCCAGCCATCTGGTGCGGCGCGCCCTCTTTGTCGATCAGAACCTCACCAAGGGCCATGTAGCCGCCGCATTCCCCATGCACCGGCTTGGTCTCCGCATGCTTCCGCAAACCGGTCAGGAACGTGTCCGCAGCAGCCAGAGTACCTGCGTGCAGCTCCGGATACCCACCCGGCAACCAAACCAGATCGGCATCATCAGACGGGGCTTCATTGGCCAATGGCGAAAACGGCCGGATCTCAGCCCCCGCCGCGCGCCATCCCTCCAACAGATGCGGATAGGTGAACGAAAAAGCCGCATCCCGGGCCAACGCGATTCGTTGCGCCGGAGGCCGCGGCAGCGCGGCTGACGATGGCCCTTTGGGGCCTGAGGAAGCCGCCAGTTTGATCGCTTCAAGGTCCACATGTTCCCGCAGGAATGCTGCGTATCCAACGATGGCACTTTCCAGATCGGGATGCTCAACCGCTTGAATCAGCCCCAGATGACGTTCCGGCAGAGTCAGGTCTCCGCGACGGGGCAATACACCCAGAACCGGCAGACCTGCCCGTTCCATACCCAACCGCGTCAACCGCTCATGCCGAGGGCTGGCGCAGCGGTTTAGGATCACTCCGGCAAAAGGCAGGTCAGGGTTGTACATCTTGAACCCCAGCGCAGTCGCCGCTGCCGATTGGGCCTGACCGCCCACGTCCAATACCAATACAACCGGCCAGCCCATGCGTTGCGCGGTTTCGGCGCTCGATCCGTGGCCCAGCTCTCCGGGTTTGGCGACGCCGTCAAACAAGCCCATCGAGCCTTCGGCCACCACGATATCCGCCCCTTCGGCCTGATCCGAGATCGCGCCAAGCAGCCCGTCGCCCATCGCCCAACTATCAAGGTTGAACGACGCCCGCCCTGCCGCTGCGCGGTGAAAGGCCGGGTCGATATAATCAGGGCCGCTCTTGAACGGCTGTACGGTGAGGCCATCCTCAGCCAGCGCCCGCAAAAGGCCCAGCATCACGGTGGTTTTGCCGGTCCCCGAAGAGGGGGCCGAGATCAGAATGCCCGGAGGGTTCGTCATCGAGTCATTCATCCTCGGGGCTCCAGCTTGACCACGGGCTGTCCGCACTTTGCGGGCGATAGCGACGGTCATAGTCTTTTGAGTACAGGCAGCTTTCGTCAAACCCTTCACCCGCCAGCGCAGGCCCGACCATAATCAGCGCGGTGCGCGAAATGCTTTCATCCAGAGCATCTTTGAGGGTGGCCAATGTCGCGCGGATGATCCGCTCATCCGGCCAGCTGGCCCGGTAGACGACCGCTACGGGGCAGTCCGCGCCATAGGCAGGGCTCAGATCGGCAATCACCTTGTCCAGATTGCCGATCGATAAATGAATGGCCAGTGTCGCGCCGGTGCGGGCGAAGTTCTCCAGTGTTTCGCCTTCGGGCATTGAGGACGCACGGCCCGGGGTCCGCGTCAGAACCACCGATTGCGCCAGGCCGGGCAGGGTCAACTCTGTGCCCAATGACGCCGCAGCCGCTGCGAAGGACGGCACGCCCGGGGTAACGCTGACGGGGATGCCCATCTCTTTCAGACGGCGGATTTGTTCACCCATCGCCGACCAGACCGACAGGTCGCCCGAATGCAGGCGTGCCACGTCTTGTCCGTCCTGATGCGCCGCGTCGATCTCGGCCATGATCTGATCCAGATCCATAGGCGCGGTGTTGATGATCTTCGCGCCTTCGGGACAATGGCTCAGGATCTCCTCGGGCACCAGAGATCCCGCATAGAGGCAAACGGGGCAGGAGGCGATAATATCGCGCCCGCGCAGGGTCAGTAGATCGGCAGCGCCCGGTCCGGCGCCAATGAAATGAACGGTCATGAGTGTCCTCCGATGGCAATGGCGCATGTCGCCAGCCGGTCGTCCGAGATATGTCTGGGTGAAAGAAGCCGCGCGCCAGTTCCGGCGGCGGCCAATGCGGATGCTTCGGCCACGCTGCCGGTGCCATAGGTGGCGCGGCTGCGGTTCGAGCATGTCAGGGTGCGTTGCCCGGCCAGATCGGCTGCGGCAACGAAATGCAAGGGCAGGGCAAGGGTTTCTGCGAAACTGGCCAGAGCCAGATGACCCTCTTTATCAGCAACGGTTGCCAGGGCTTGAACGTCATGCGCAGCGGCGGCGGCGTTATAGGCTGCACGCAGGCTGTCCACTGTCGCGCTTGATGAAAAGCCAAGGCCTGCAACGATCATAGCGTCACACTCCACTGCACGACCGGATAGGCCGATTTCCACCCACGCCGGGGGCCGAGTGGAGCCGATTGCGCGAGCTCAATCCGCAGAAGATCTCCCCCCAATTCTTCGTGCCAGCGGGCCAATAGCGCCTCGCTTTCCAGTGTAACGGCATTGGCGACCAACCGGGTGCCCGCAGGAAGGGCATCGCGGAGCCACGCCAAGAGATCGGCGCTGAGACCGCCTCCGATGAACACAACATCGGGCAGAGGCAGACCTGACAGCGCATCCGGCGCCGTGCCATGAATGACGTTCAACCGATCTTGCCCCAAAGCATCGGCATTGCGTCGAATGCGTTCGGCACGGTCGGCACGCGGTTCGATGGTTGTGGCCGTCAAGGTCGGATCACACATCAACCATTCAATGCTGATCGAGCCTGTACCGCCACCAATATCCCATAGATGCTCGCCGCGTTGCGGGGCCAGCGCCGACAGGGTAAGCGCTCGGATCGGGCGTTTGGTGATCTGGCCGTCGGTTTCGAAAATATCGTCGGGTTTACCGGATACCTTGGGGAAAACGCGCCCTTCGCCTGCAACCTCCAGCCCGACGCAGACCGGGTGATCGAACGTGCCCAGAAGCGCCTCGGTCAACGAGACCGAGCGCGCGCGTTCACGCGGGCCGCCCAATGCCTCCATCACGTGCAACTGGGTATCGGCGAACCCCGTCTCGGTCAGATAGGTCGCAAGTTCCGCAACGGCTGCACCATTGCGCAACAGGATGATCGCCCGCAGCCCCGGAGACAGGTGCGGTCGCAGACGCGTCAGAGGAGCGGCGTGCAGGCCAAAGGTCTGGGTGCCCTCCAACGGCCACCCCAAACGCGCGGCGGCCAGAGAAAAGGTGGATTGGCCGGGCCGGGCGGTCCACTCGGCAGCCTCGAAATTGCGTGCAATCACCGAACCCGCGCCGAACCAGAACGGATCGCCCGAGGCCAGAACCACCGTCGCGCGGCCCCGAAGCCCGGTCAGGATCGGCAGGCCGTCGGAGAAAGGCACTGGCCATTCGATCCGTTCAGCCCCTGTTTCCGGCACCAGTGACAGGTGGCGGGGCGGGCCCATGATGACCTCGGCCCGATCCAGCACTTGACGGTTTGCGGGCGACAGGCCATCAAGCCCATCTTCACCCAGACCCAGAACAGTCATCCACGGAGTATCAGACATGACCAACCTCCTGATCCCCAATGTGCTTATTCTGGGCGGCACGACCGAGGCGAACGCTTTGGCCAAAACTGTTTCCGAACAGGGCCTTGCGGCGACCTATTCCTACGCAGGCCGGGTCGAGAATCCGCGCCCGCAGCCTTTGCCGGTTCGGGTCGGCGGGTTTGGCGGCGTGCAGGGTCTGGTTGCTTATATCCGCGACAACGGGATCAGCCATGTGATTGACGCGACTCATCCATTCGCCTCGCAAATGAGCCGAAACGCGATTGAGGCCTGCCGTGCAGCGCAAACGCCAATGGCCGCGCTGACGCGACCCGCTTGGCGCGTGCAGCCCGGTGATGACTGGCGACACGTTCCCGATATCCCCGCCGCAGTTGATGCGTTGAACGTCGAGGCGCAGCGCGTGTTCCTTGCGGTTGGTCGGATGCACCTTGAGGAGTTCTCTGCCCAGCCCCAGCATCACTATCTGCTGCGTCTGGTCGATGCGCCCGAAGAGCTGCCCTTGCCGAATGCCGACGTGGTTGTCGCCCGCGGCCCGTTTGCCGAGGCTGACGACCGCGCGTTGATGCAGATGCACGGGACGCAGTTGGTTGTGTCCAAGAACGCAGGCGGCAAGGGCGCGCGGGCCAAGCTGGATGCGGCGCGGGCGCTGAGCCTGCCAGTGCTGATGATCGACCGTCCGGTCCTGCCAGAGCGGACCGAGCTGTCGACGATTGCACAGGTTCTGGACTGGCTGGCTCATTCCGGGGTGAACCTCGGGGTGTAGACGATCGGCGCGCCGTCGCGCTCGATCACGCGTGTGCGCGATGATCCGACGATGACCACCGTCTGCATATCCGCCATTTCGGGCGTGGCCTCGGCCAGGGTGGAAATCCGGATCGCTTCGTCCTCGCGCGACACGGCGCGCGCGAACAGGATCAGACGTTCAGGCTCACATTCCTCGCGCAGGATTTCCAGCGTCTTTACAAATCCTTCTGGCCGCGACTTCGAGCGCGGATTGTAAAAGGCCATCGAGAAATCCGCCTGTGCCGCCAGACGCAACCGCTTTTCGATCAGCGACCAGGGCTTGAGGTTGTCGCTAAGGTTGATGGCGCAGAAATCATGCCCCATGGGCGCGCCGGCACGGGCAGACGCGGCCAGCATCGCCGTTATACCCGGCAGCACATCAATCTGAAGGTTGCGCCATTCTTCTGGACCGTTCTCCAGCGCTTCGAACACCGCAGCGGCCATCGCAAAGACACCCGGATCACCCGAGGACACAACAACCACGCGTTTCCCCTCAGCCGCCATCTGCAGCGCGTGTTGCGAACGATCGATCTCAACCCGGTTGTCACTGGCATGCACACTCAGGCCGGGGCGTTCGGCCACGCGCGCGACATAGGGGATGTAGCCGACCACATCGGTCGCCTCGGCCAGTGCAGCGGAGACTTCGGGCGTGACCAGGTCTTCATTTCCCGGCCCGAGGCCCGCGATCTTGACCCAGCCGCTCATGGCCGTCGCCCCTGACCGTGTACCAGAATGATCGAGAAATAGGGGGTGATCCCCTCACAATTCTCGGACAATTTGCAGACCCGCTGGTTTGGCATTTGCGCGTATTCCACGATCCACGCGCGATCATACATTCCGGCGGTCTTAAGCGCGCGCTTCACCTTGTCGATGTTGCGCCCGATCTTCATCACGACCAGTGCGTCGGTCTGCGCCATACGCTCGGCCAGAACCTCTTCGGGCAGGGTGGCGGCCAGAACGGTCAGGATGTCGTCGCCCCATGTGATCGGATCGCCGGTTGCTGTCCAAGCGCCGGACATGCCGGTAATGGCCGGGACGACCTCGACGGGGGCGATGTCGCGCAAACGGGTGTAGAGATGCATGAACGAGCCGTAGAAAAACGGGTCACCCTCGCACAGCACGACGACGTCTTCGCCCCTCTCAGCAAGAGCTTTCAGATGCTGCGCGCAGTCCTCGTAGAACGCGGCCAACAACTCGTTGTAGCGCGGATCGTTCAGAGGGATCTCGGTTGTGACGGGGTATTCCATCGGGAATTCTACCGCGCCTTCCGGGATCATACCGTTGACGATCTGGCGGGCCTGACCACTGCGGCCGGGTTTGCGGAAAAACGCCACATGGCGGGCATTGCGCAGCAGGCGGTCGGCCCGCACGCTCATCAGGTCGGGGTCACCGGGGCCGAGGCCAACGCCATATATCTTGCCGGCGCTCATTCGGCGCGGCTCGCGATGGCGTTGATGGCGGCGACTGTGATGGCGCTGCCACCGAGACGGCCTTTGACGATGCAGGACGGCACCGGCTGCGCCTCCCACAGGGCGTCCTTGGATTCGACCGCGCCGACGAAGCCCACAGGGCAACCGATGATGGCGGCGGGGCGCGGGCAGTTGGGGTCTTCCAGCATGTTCAGCAGGTGAAACAGGGCCGTCGGCGCGTTGCCGATGGCGACCACAGCGCCTGCCAGATGCGGGCGCCACAGCTCAAGCGCTGCGGCCGAGCGTGTGTTGCGCATCTCAGCGGCCAAAGGGCGCACGCGCTCGTCATGCAGGGTGCAGATGACCTCATTCTCGGCGGGCAGGCGGAACCGGGTTACGCCCTCGCTGACCATGCGCGCGTCACACAGGATCGGCGCGCCTTTTTCCAGAGCGGTGCGTGCGGCACTGACGAAACCGGGTGAGAAATGGACGAACTCTTCCAGCCCGACCATGCCAGCCGCGTGGATCATCCGAACCGCGACCTGCTCTTCATCGGCGTCGAACCGGGCCAGATCGGCCTCGGACCGGATGGTTGCAAAGCTCTCCTTGTAGATCGCCGCGCCGTCGGTTTCGTATGTGTAGGGCATCAGTTGAAGTCCATCGTCATCAGTGTTTCGGGGGTCAGCCCGCGTAGGATTGGCTCATCCCCCGCACGGCCCTGTTTGACAAGATCAAATCGTCCGTTCTGGCCGACTAAAGTCACATCCGCGGGGCCCATCCGGGCGCACCCTTTGGAACACCCCGAAACATGAAGTGTGCCGGGTACAAGCGGGGCCAATTCGCGCGCGATATCGCGGGTTTCCGCTTGCGCCTGCGGGCAGAACGGAGCGCCGGGGCAGGCGTCAGTGGTCATAAGCGGGTCGGTGCCATCCGTGACAAAACCCGGTGCGGGTACCGCCGCCCCGCCTTCCAGCAGGATCAGTCGCCAAGGGGTGACACGCAGGGCAGAGGCGCCGCCGTCGCGGATCAGTGCGTGCAGCTCATTTGCTGGCAATTGCCCGAAGGCCGCACCGTAGAGGTTGCCCAGATCGCAAGTGCCTGGTTGTAACGACGCGCCAATTGGTCCGGGGTCGCGGCCCTGCCATTCCGCAGGCAGACCAAAAGCCGCCACGGCCCGGGCCATGCGGCGGGTGTCTGGTGTGAAGACCTCGGCAAACCATGTGGCCAGAGCAATCAGGTGATAAATGGCCCCGGCCTCGGAGACGACACGTCCGGTCTGCGCCCCATCTGCGCGCAGGATCAGACCTTCGGCGGAACGCTCCAACCGGATATCGGCCGAATCCGCCGCCAGCAGGCGCTCCGGTCCTGTATCTATGGCAAAGCCGAATTTGGCCGGCAGCGCGGGCAAATCGTTCAGGCGGTCGATCAATTCCTGCGTCAGCCGCGCGGTCAGATCGCCCGGCTGGTAGAGCGGTGAGACCAGAATGTTGCGCCGGACCTCAATACCCGGCTCCGCGTCCAACAGCCCAAGCGCGGACAGCTCGGACAGCAATGCCTGGTGTTCACTTTCCTGCACGCCGCGCAACTGCAGGTTCGCACGGTTGGTCAGGTCGATTGTGCCGTTGCCGAATTGCTGGGCCAGTTCACACAAGCCAAGCGCTTGTGGCGCGGTCAGCCGAGCCAGCCGAGGGCGCACGCGCACCACCAGCCCATCCCCAGACATCATCGGTCGGTGGGCGCCGGGGCACCAACCTTGGACGACTGGTTTTGGGGTGGGCGCGCTCATCCCAGCCCCTCCAGATCCGCACGGATCGAGTTGCGCCGCGTATTCCACAAACCGGCATCCAGCAAGGCGCGGAACCGGTCCTGCATGGCCTGATGGGCCTGCGGATTGGCCTGCTGCAGGAAGGCATCCACATCTTCATCGCCCAGTGTGGCATCGTGGTAGAGGTCGAACAGATGCGGCGCAACGGTGCCCGACAGATGCGCAAACGAGGCCATGTGATCCAACGTCGCCGCGATCTCGGCCGCGCCCCGGAAGCCGTGCCGCTGCATCCCGGCGATCCAGTCCGGATTGGCAGCGCGGGCGTGGACAACGCGGCTGATCTCTTCCGGCAGGGTTCGGGCGCGTGGGTTTGCAGGGTTGGTATTGTCCAGATGATACAGCTGCGCGGTGCCGCCCGTAGCCTTCTTGGCGGCGGCAAAACCGGCCTCATGCGTGGCGTAGTCATTGGCCAGCAGCAGGTCTGTCTCGGTCAGGTCCTGCAGGTGAACAAAACTGTCGGCATGCGCCACGCGTTGTGTGATGCCCGCCTTATCCTGAACGATATTCTCGCCCTCCAGCGCAAAAGAGCTGGCCTCAAGCCATGCCTCACCCGCCTGCGCGCGGGCCTCTTCAGTATAGACCTCGGACAGCTGGGTCATGTTGACGCCATAGCTGCCGGGCGCGGGGCCGAACACACGGGCCGACGGGGCCTGACCGGCATAGGGGTTCCAGTCGGTCGCCTCATCCCGCGCCGCCAATGCGCGGATCGCCTGACCGTAAAGTGCCGAGAGGGTCGGGAAAACGTCCCGAAACAGGCCCGACACGCGCAGCGTCACGTCCAAGCGCGGGCGGCTGAGGTCGGTGATCGGCAGCACCTCGATCCCCGAGACCCGCTCAGAGCCTTTATCCCAGACCGGTTTCACGCCCAAAAGGTGCAGCGCCATGGCGAATTCCTCTCCCGCCGTGCGCATGGTGGCCGAGCCCCACAGATCGACGATCAGCCCCTTGGGATAGTCGCCTTCTTCCTGAAGGTGGCGGCGGACCAGTTCCTCGGCCAGTTTGACGCCTTGGGTGTAGGCCGCCCGCGTCGGCACCGAGCGGGGGTCGGTGGTATAGAGGTTCCGCCCGGTCGGCAGAACATCCGAGCGACCGCGATAGGGGGAACCGGACGGCCCGGCCTCGATCCGTTTCCCGGCCAGCGCGTCGATCAGAGCGTTGCGTTCCGCATGGGCCGAAGGCGCGGGGTCGAAAGTACCGGGAACCTCAGGCGCACGGCCATAGATATGCAGCCCGTCGCCGAACTGGCTTTCTTTGATATCGCAGACAAAGCGGTCGATGCGGGTAATCGCCTCGGCGGTGCAGGTGGCCTGATCGAGACCCAGATCGCTTTCCAACCCGATGGCTTGTGCCTCGTCGCGGATATTTTCCTGCAGGCGGTCACGGCGTTTGGGATCAAGCCCGTCTGCGTTCGAGAACTCATCAAGCAGAGACTCCAGACGTACCATACGATCTGGGGTGCCGCTTTCCTTCATAGGGGGCGGGATATGGCCCAGCGTCACGGCCCCGATCCGACGCTTGGCTTGCGCGGCCTCGCCTGGGTCGTTGACGATGAAGGGGTAGATCACTGGCAAGTCGCGGATCAGCGCCTCGGGCCAGCAATTCGCCGACAGAGCAACGGACTTGCCCGGAAGCCATTCCAGAGTGCCATGCGCGCCGATATGGATCAAAGCGTCTGCGCCCAGCCCCTTGCGCAGCCACAGATAGAAGGCGACGTAGCTGTGACGCGGGGTGCGAGACAGGTCGTGATAGTCGTCATTGCGCAGCTCGGGTGTGCCGCGTTCGGGCTGTAGAGCAACGAGCGCGTTGCCTCGGCGCAGGGCGGTGAAGTGGAACGCGCCTTCAGTAAAAACCGGGTCGTCTTCGGGCTTGCCCCAAACGGTTTGGAGATCGGCCCGCAGTTGCTCAGGCAGGTCAGCTAGGGCTGCCTGGTAATCTTCCAAAGACCATGAAATGCGCGCATCCAGCAGGGTTTCAGCAATTGGTTCGGCCGGTGCGGTGTTGTAGCCCTCGGCCTGAAGATCGGTCAGGATCGCCTCGGCCGAGGCCAGCGCGTCGAGCCCCACCGCATGCGCCATTTGCCAGTCTTTGCCGGGATAGGTCGACAGCACCAGCGCGGGCACCTGATCCGCCTTGGGCTTGTCATGCAGGGTCAGCCAGCCGGTGACACGGTCGATAATCGCTTCGATCCGTTCTTGCTCAGCCCGGTGGGCAAAGCGGGAATATTCCAGATGCGGATCACGCTTGCCCGGTTCCTTGAACGAGGCAATGCCCGCTGAAATGCGCCCGTCGACTTCGGGCAGCACCACATGCATGGCAAGATCGGCAGGGGAAAGGCCCCGTTCGGCCTCGGCCCAAGCCTTGCGGCGGGACGTGGCGAGGGCCATCTGAAACACGGGCACGCCCGCCGCGTCCAAAGGGGACGTACCCGATGCGCCTTTGCCCGAGAACGAGGTTGCGTTGATGATTGCCGAAGGCTTCAGCGCGACGATGTTGTCACGCAACCACTCAGCCGCAGCAGGAGCCTTGAGCGAAGGGGCGAAGAGACCTACGGCCTCGAACCCGCGATCTCGCAAGCTGCGGATCACGGTGGCGACAGGGGCCGTGTCCGCCGAGGTCAGATAGGCGCGATAGAAGGTGACGACGATACGTTTTGCGTCGCCCGCAAAGGCAGTCTCAACCGGGATCACGCCGCGATCAGGACACCACGCGCCAGATTCGGGCAGGGTTTTAGCCCCCATAACAGGGCCGGCATAAAGCCCCGCCGCCAACGCCATCTGCGCCAAGGCGGCCTGTGCCGCGACTTCGCCGCCTGTGTCGCAGAGATGTGCCAGACGGCGCAGGGTCGAGACGGGCAGGGTGGAATAGTCATCCAGCCGCGGGTCCTCACGCCCGTCGGCGGGTAGGACGGCCAACGCGATGCCCTTGGCCTTCGCCAGCGACAGCACTTGCTGCAGCCCGTAAGCCCAGTAAGGCACGCCGCCAATCAGGCGGATCAGAATGCCCTTCGCACCCTCCAGCGTCTGCTCCACGTAGGTGTCGACGGACAGAGGATGTTTCAACGCCGTCAGGTTCGCCAACCGCATCGTGGGCATACGCCCATCCGGCCCGCCACCGCGATGCCAGCCCGCCGCGAAAGCGCCAAGGTCGCTGTCCGAGAAGGACAGCACCACCAAATCCGCCGGGCTCTGGCCCAGATCGGTTGGGATTTCCGTTTCTTCTAACCCGTGGCTTTCGCGGAAGACGACGTGCATGGGCCTTACTCGGCGGCCTCGGTCACACCCGCGAGGATATCGCGGATTTCCGCTTCTTTGATATCGTCATGCTCGGCGATCACCACCATGCGCGAGCGGCGTTCCTCACCGGGGCCCCATGGACGGTCGTATTGATGACGCACACGGGCACCCACGGCCTGCACCAGCAGGCGCATCGGCTTGCCTTGCACGGCGGCATAGCCTTTGACGCGCAGGATGTTCAGCTCATTGGCCAGACGTTCGATCTTGGCGACCAAATCGGCAGGATCGGACTGTTCCGGCAGATCAACGATGATGCTTTCGAAATCGTCATGCTCGTGATCGTGGTGACCGTCGTGATGCGAAGGACGAGCGTCCATGTCATCCTCGGCTGCGGCCTCAAGACCCAGAACGACGCGCACATCCACGGCGCCTTCGGCCACTTCGACAACGGGCAGCGGGCGAGGGGCCTCGGCGGCAATGATCTCTTTGGCTTTTGCCACGCCTTCGGGACCGGCCAGATCAGGCTTGGTCAGCAGGATGATATCGGCGCAGGAAATCTGATCCTCAAACACCTCGGATAAGGGCGTTTCATGGTCGATCGAGTCATCAGCCATGCGCTGAGCGTCCACCGCTTCGACATTCGGAGCAAAGCGACCAGCGGCGACGGCCTCGGCATCGGCCAGCGCGATCACGCCATCAACAGTGATTTTCGATCGGATATCGGGCCAGTCGAACGCCTTCAGCAGCGGCTTGGGCAGGGCGAGGCCCGAGGTTTCGATCAGGATGTGATCGGGGCGCGGCTCCAGCGCCATAAGGGCTTCGATGGTCGGGATGAAATCATCGGCCACAGTGCAGCAGATGCAGCCGTTCGCCAGTTCCATGATGTTTTCCGCCGGACAATCCGGGATCGCGCAGGATTTCAGGATATCGCCATCGACGCCGACATCGCCGAACTCATTAACAACCACGGCCAGACGCTTGCCTTGCGGGTTCTGCATCAGGTGCTTAACGAGAGTTGTTTTGCCCGAGCCCAAGAAGCCAGTGATCACGGTGACGGGGAGTTTTTCCAAGTTGCTCATTTCAGGGCTCCAATCGGGGGAATACGGGCTGCGCAGTTTTTGCGGAAGTGTTCAGGGCGCTCACGCCATTTGACCAAGCCGTCCTCGGTCGCGAGGTACTTGGTGGCGCCGTCCACGATCACGTCGACATGGTCGGTTTCGTTCAGATGTTCATAGACGAAGGTCCAGCGTTCCGGGCCGCCACGCAGCACGATGGAACAGCCCTCGTTGCAGTTGGATAAACACTCCACGGCTTTAAGGGTTATCCCTTCCGGCAGGTCCGCCTGTTCAAGCGCCTTGTGCAACAGGGTGCCGGGGCGTTTCGCGTCGTCTTCAACGGGCAGTCCGCGACGACAGGTGGTGCAAACCAGCAATTCGACCGGAGCGGTCTCGGTCATGTCTCTCATCCCCCCAAATCCTCATCGTGGGGGACGGGGTTTCATGCGGGTCCCTTGACCCGACACCGGAACACCCCGTCCGGTTTCATCTTCGGGCGCTGGCAGGTCTCCCGGCTTGCGGATGTCAGAGGCGTCCTCTGTCGGATGTCCCGCCTTCCCGGCTTTGCGCCAGTGGCTCGGGCACCCTCTCCGGTCACGGTCGCGGGGGCGGCTGCGTTTGGCGGAAAACCCGTTGACGCATTCCCTTTTCATCTGCTCTCACAGACACCAACAGGAGGCTCATGCGGCACCGACCCTCAGCTTGTCAAGCGCGATGCAGTCCAGACCGCTGTGGTGCGTTGAAAAGCGACCTGCCAGCGTCGCTAGGCGGCATGAATCGGGCGCTGAGGCGTGGTCGCATGGCCTTAGGGCGCAAACGGAGGCGAAATCCATGAAAGTAGGTTTTATCGGGCTTGGGAATGTGGGCGGCAAGCTGTCGGGGTCATTGCTGCGTAATGGAATCGACCTGACGGTTCATGACCTGAGTTCCGATCTGGTTGAGGCCTTCGTCGCGCAGGGGGCCAAAGCGGCTGATAGCCCGGCCCAGATGATGCGCGATTGCGATGCCGTGATCACCTGCCTGCCGTCGCCTGCGGCTTCGGACGCGGTGATGCAAGAGATGCTGCCCGAGGTTGGTCCAGGTAAGATCTGGATGGAGATGTCCACCACCGACGAGGCTGAGGTCAAGCGGTTGGGGGCTTTGGTTTTGGAGCGCGGAGGGGCCGCAGTCGATTGCCCTGTCTCGGGTGGCTGTCACCGCGCGGCGACGGGCAATATCTCGATCTTCGCTGGCTGCGACCGCGACACGTTCGAACTTATCTTGCCCTTCCTGACCACCATGGGGCGGCGCGTTCTGCACACCGGAGAGCTCGGCTCGGCCTCGGTTCTGAAGGTGCTGACCAACTATCTTGCCACGGCCAACCTGATCACCTGTGCCGAAGCGCTGGTCACCGCCAAGGCCGCCGGTATGGATTTGAACACCACCTATGAGGCCATCAAAATCTCGTCAGGGACCTCGTTCGTGCACGAAACGGAAAGCCAGGTGATCCTGAACGGTTCGCGCGATATTTCGTTTACGATGGATTTGGTGAAAAAGGATATCGGCCTCTTTCAGGACGTCGCCGACCGCGCCGGTGTTCCGCTGGAAATCAATCCGGTGATGATCAAGATCTTTGAGGATGGCATCGCCCGGTTTGGCGAGCGTGAGTTGTCGCCAAACATCATCAAACGCCTGGAGGAGGCCACGGGCTTGGACATCCGCGCACCGGGTTTTCCTACGGAAATGCAGGACGATGAGCCGGAAGAACCAGGGTACGAGGTTGTGCCTCAGGGGCGTTCCTCCTGAAAACTGATTTCCGAAGACGGTATTTAGAGGAAGGGGATGTGGAGGCGAGTACCGGAATCGAACCGGTGTACACGGATTTGCAATCCGCTGCGTCACCACTCCGCCAACTCGCCTTTTCAAGTAAAATCAAATACTTGCCGTGGTGTGGTGGGCGTTTTAGCAGCTTTCATCGGGGGCGTCCAGAGGATTGCCGTCGATTTTGGGCCGCAAATCAATATTTGTGGGCGGCCGGTCTAAACGGATCGTGAACCAGGCTTGCGGCATCTGGGCCGTTGTCGAGACAGGTCGAGTGTGGCACAAGCCATTTATCCAAGGGATTGAAAAGAGAGATCAGATGTCAGATTTCGCAGCCCGGCGCCGCACCATGGTTGATACGCAGGTACGACCCTCGGATGTGACCAAGTTTCCAATTATCGACGCGATGCTGTCCGTTCCGCGTGAAAGCTTTGTGCCAACTGCACAGCGCGAAGCGGCCTATGTCGAAGGGTTGATCGATCTGGGCAACAACCGCTGCATTCTTGAGCCGCGCACTCTAGCCAAGATGTTGGATGCGCTGAATATCTCCAATGAAGAAATGGTCCTCGATATCGCGTCGGCCTACGGGTATTCGACCGCAATCGCCGCTCGAATGGCGCAGCTGGTGGTAGGCGTCGAATCCGACGAACATCTTGCCTCTGAGGCGCAAAGCGTGCTGACGGAAGAAAACGTCGATAATGCCGTCATCCATGTAGGTCCTCTTGAAGAAGGGGCTGCCGAGCATGGCCCTTATGACGTGATTATGATACAAGGTGGTGTCGAACATGTGCCCGACGCGGTGCTGGACCAATTGAAGGATCAGGGCCGGATCGCATGTCTATTTGTGGACGGGCAACTGGGTACGGTTCGCATCGGTCGCAAGGCCGGTGGTGTGGTCAGTTGGCGGGATGCCTTCAACGCCAGTGCGCTGGTTTTGGACGGTTTTTCCCAAGAGTGTGCATTTTCGCTATAGTCCGCTGACTGTTGTTTCCACCACCTTGATTAGTTGAACATAAAGACGCAAACTGCCGGAGAGGCAGCGTAATTTCGATTTGAGAGGATTTGGTATGCGTGGAAAGACAGCGGGAAAGCTGGTCAAAGCGCTTGCAGTGACTGCGGCCATTGCCCTGAGTACTGTTCCCGGACGGGCCGTCTGGGCTGACAATCTGACAGATGCGTTCATCGGAGCGTATAACACCAGCGGTCTGCTGGAACAGAACCGAGCCCTGTTGCGGGCAGCGGATGAAGACGTAGCAATTGCACTTTCCGCGCTGCGCCCGATCATCAACTGGACGGTTCAGGTCAGTCAGGATTACACGAGAACAAGAACTGACTCCGTCAGAACAAGCACCGACCCGTCGCGATTCTTCTCGGGTCTGACGCTCAGCCAGCTTTTGTATGATGGCGGGGCATCGGTGCTGGGCAAGCAGTCCGCACAGGAAACGGTTCTGTCGACGCGACAGTCGCTGATCGATATCGAGCAGCAAGTTCTTTTCCGGGCCGCAACCGCGTATCTGAGCGTCCTGCTGCAAGAAGAAACAGTTCAGATTCGGCAAAACAACGTCGATCTGTCGAGCGAGGAACTTCGGGCCTCGAATGACCGCTTCGAAGTGGGTGAAGTCACGCGTACCGACGTGGCTCTTTCTGAGGCGCAGCTGGCCAGTTCGCGCGCGGATCTTGCGGATGCCAAAGGGGATCTCAGCACTGCTCAGGCCGAATATGTGAATGCGGTCGGCAAACTGCCGGGGCGTACGGCTGGGCAGCCGGGGCTTCCGAATCTCCCACGCTCGCAATCCGAGGCAATCAGCCTCGCGCAGCGCAATCACCCGGCGATTCTATCGGCTCAGCACCAGGTGCGGGCGCTGGATTTGATCGTGCAGCAACAACGCGCCAACCTTGGGCCCAATGTCAGCCTGAACGCGGATGCGGGTGTGACGCAGCGATATGACAATGATGACTACATCAACGACGCCACGGTTTCGCTGAACTTCAACCAGCCGATCTATGCAGGCGGTCGTCTTGCAGCCAACGTACGTCGCGCGATGGCAACCCGGGATTCGTCGCGGGCCAATCTGCTGAACGTGCAGAAGAACATCACGCAAGGCGTGACAGATGCCTTTGTTCGGTTCCAAACGGCAACGGCCAGCCTGACGGCCTCGACCGAGCGGGTCCGGGCCTCGCAAGTGGCCTTTGACGGGATTCGCGAAGAGGCGACGCTGGGCGCGCGAACCACGCTGGACGTGCTGACCGCTCAGCAGGATCTTCTGGATGCCCAATTGGCCGAGGTGGCCTCGCGCACGGAACGGTCATTGGCGGCATACCAGCTGCTGCAGGCGCAAGGCCTTCTGACGGCTGAACGTCTGGGGCTTGCGGTGCAGATCTATGATCCGACGCTGTACTACAATCTGGTCAAAAAGGCTCCGGCGCAGGTCAGCAAGCAAAGCAAGGATCTAGATCGCGTTCTCAAAGCGTTGCGGCGGGACTGATCTATACTACTGGTTGTGACGCCCGACGTGTTTGGCTACACTTGGTCTCAAGAATAGAGCGGTAGAGAACAATGTCGGATAGCGTCATGACCTCAGGTATCGAGGATGTACTGTCGTCGGTAAAACGACTGGTGAGCGAAGACGGTCGCAAAGTGTCGGATACCGATACTGCGGCCGCTCCACGCAAGCCGGGCCGATTGGTCTTGACGGACGCGCTGCGCGTTGGTGACGCGCCAAAATCCGAACCCCTGAAACTGGAACCTAAATACAGTCCCGAGGATTCGGCAAAGCCGATGCTCCTGCGGGCCTGTGATATTGTTCAGCCGGGCGAAGCAGCCAATCACGATGGTGCTGAGGAGGTCGGCGACGAGACCACGTCGGACAACCCGACCGGCAGCCTGAGTGCCAAGATTGAAGCCCTTGAGGCCGCCATCGCGCGAACCGAGGACCAATGGGAGCCGGACGGAGACAGCGACGACGCGTATTCCGGCACGCCCTCGAAGGCGCTGCATTGGATACCTGCGCCCACCTTTGAAGAGGAGGACGCCGAGGATGTGGATGCGCCCTCAGGCGAGGCGGATGCCGCGAAAGAAGAACCGGCGACATTCGTTCGGCATGGGGACACTCCTAAAGCAGACCCAGTTGAAGACGACGCGCCTGAGGAAGCGATCGAGGACGAGATCGGGTTGTCTGCGTCCGAGGAGGAGGCCTTGCGTGAGATGATCGCCGAGGTTGTCCGGTCCGAGCTTCAGGGCGCGTTGGGGGAACGCATCACCCGAAATGTCCGCAAGATGGTCCGGCGTGAGATTCACCGCGCGCTGACCGCCAAAGAGCTGGAATAGAAGCTCAGGCCCGTTGCGGCGTCTGAGCAAGCTCCAGCAGTAGATCCAGATCCATATGCTGTTCAAGATGGTCTGCCAGATCATCCAGCGCCTGTTCGACTCCGTCTTCGTATGCGGTCTCGGAGGTGACATCCAAACCCGACAGGTACTGCGCACGGAAGGCGTCGGATGAGAAAATCCCATGCAGATAGCTGCCCAGAATGCGCCCATTGGCACTGGCTGCTCCTTCAGGGCGTCCTTGCACCTCAAGCCAGGCACGTGCGCAATCAGGCCCTTCGGTGCGGCCCATGTGAATCTCGTAGCCGCTGACGGGTTCGCGATTTGGCAGGGCGCAAGCCTCGGTTAGGGTCACGTGTTTCTTGCCCGCCATGACCGTGTCAACGTCCAGTAGCCCTAGGCCCTCAACCGTGCCGGGGCGGCCATCCACGCCTTCGGGGTCTGAGATCGTTTTCCCTAGCATCTGATATCCGCCACACAGACCTAAAACGTGACCACCACGGCGCACATGTGCGTAGAGGTCGATATCCCAGCCCTGCTTCCGGAAATAGGTCAGATCACCGATGGTCGATTTGCTGCCGGGCAACAGCACCAGATCGGCATCACCGGGCAGGGGGCGGCCTGCGGGAATGATCTCGACACTGACGCCGGGCTCAGCCGACAGAGGGTCCAGATCGTCGAAATTGGCCATGCGCTCCAGTTGAGGCACCACAACCTTGCAGGCCCCACCGGTATGAGAGCGGATGTCCATCATATCTTCGGCGGGTAGTTTCCATGCGTCGTGGAACCAGGGCACAACACCCAGGCAAGGCCAGCCGGTCCGTGAGGCGATATCATCGCGCCCTTCATCAAACAGAGATACATCGCCTTTGAAGCGGTTGACGGCAAAGCCACGGATCATCGCCAGATCGCCCTCGTCCAGCACGGCCTGAGTGCCCACGATTTGCGCAATCACACCGCCCCGGTGGATATCGCCAACCAGCACTACTGGAGCCCCGGCCGCGCAGGCGAAACCCATATTGGCGATGTCACCTTTGCGCAGGTTTGTCTCAGCCGGGCTGCCCGCGCCCTCAATCAGGACCAAATCAGCGTCGCCGCACAGCCGGTCAAAGCTTTCGAGCGCGGCCCCCAGCAGTTTGGATTTGTCCTTGCGATAGTCGCCCGCCTTCATGGTTCCGGCACGCTGCCCCTGCACGATGATCTGCGCGCCGGTGTCCGTTTCGGGCTTGAGCAGGACCGGGTTCATATCCGTATGGGTCGGGCGTTTGGCTGCGCGCGCTTGCAAGGCCTGTGCGCGTCCGATTTCACCTCCGTTTTCTGTCACAGCCGCGTTGTTCGACATGTTCTGCGGCTTGAACGGGGCGACCCTCAGACCGCGCCGCGTGAACGCTCGCGCCAACCCGGCAACCAGAACCGATTTGCCGACATTGCTGCCGGTGCCTTGAATCATGATGGCGCGAACCATTGGCGTCTCCTATATGTTGGGGGCAAATGACCTGATTTGACGCCAAAGGGAAAGCCCCAGATGAACACGCCTGCGCATCTTTTGATCGGCGCAGCCGCCTTTGCGCGGCCTGCACGCGGGCGCATCCTTTGGGCGGCTGTGCTGGGGTCGCTGTTGCCGGACCTGTCGCTGTACCTGATGGCGGGGGTGTCTTTGCATATTCTCAACATCCCGCCACATGTGGTGTTCGACGAACTGTATTTTTCACCGCAATGGCAGACGGTTTTCGCCATCGATAACTCGTTCATCCTGTGGGGGCTGGCACTGGCGCTGGGGCTTTGGCGGGGGTGGCGAGTCCTGTCGGTCGCGGCATCGGCAGGGCTATTGCATATAATGATGGATTTCGGGCTGCATGCGGGGGACGGGCGCCCTCATTTCTGGCCACTGAGCGATTGGGTCTTTCACAGCCCGGTCAGCTATTGGGACACGTCGCATCACTCGATTTGGGTTATGCCGGTGTCAATCGCGCTATGCGTCGGCTCTTATGTCGTGCTTTGGAGCAGGGGGCTTTCGTTGTCCGCAAAGCTCTTCTTCGCGCTGCTGCTGGCGGCCGAGATCTGGATCGCACGGCAATGGGTTCTGTTCTTCTAGGCAGAGCCAAAGAAAAACGCGCCCCAAAGTCTGGAGGCGCGATTTTTCGTAGTGAAATCGCCTTGGATCAGGCGGCTTCGGCTTGTTGGGCGGCGTTGCGACGCTCGCTTTCTTCGCGTGACAGGGCGACGGAAGTCCGCACACCACGGCCAACGAAGTCCATCAATCCGCTAACAACCCGCTCATTCGGGTCAATACCCGCGCAGGACAGCACCTCGCGACCATCGCGCGAGCGGGCCCAGCGGGCGATTTGTTCGGGGCCGTTGCCGTATTTCTTGTCATCGGCGATGGCATCATCCAGTGCGGCCAGCACAACAGCCGCGAAAAGTTTACGCGCACGATTGCCTTGCTCATTGTTAAAGGCAGTGCCGTCAACGAAATCTCTCATCTCGTCTTCCTTGTTGTTCTTGCTCTTGCATTTTCGGCGTGACGGTCCTTATGACCTATTAGCTCCGATTCGGATACAGCTAAAATGCATAGTTGCGTTGCGTCATTTGCATGGCTTGCTGCATGTGCAGCACTAGGTGTCGTTGTCTTGTCAGGGATGGTCCTGCCAGATATAGGGACGACAACTGACGCATCAACCGTTTGTGAAGGAATTATGTCATGCCCAAGATCAATGGGAACGAAATTCGCCCCGGCAACGTGCTTGAGCATAATGACGGGCTGTGGGCGGCTGTAAAAGTAGACCATGTAAAGCCCGGTAAAGGCGGCGCTTTTGCACAGGTCGAACTGCGCAACTTGCGCAACGGGTCTAAATTGAACGAGCGGTTCCGGTCGGCGGACAAGGTCGAGCGTGTGCGGCTGGAACAGAAGGATCAGCAGTTCCTGTACGAATCCGACGGCATGCTGGTGTTCATGGATGCCGAGACCTATGAGCAGATCGAACTGCCTGCAGACCTGCTGGGCGAGCGTCGCCCGTTTCTGCAGGACGGCATGACCATCGTGGTCGAGTTTTACGAATCCGAGGCGCTGAACGCCACGCTGCCCCAAAAGGTCACTTGCCAGATCGTCGAGACCGAGCCGGTGGTCAAAGGTCAGACCGCTGCGAACTCGTTCAAACCGGCGGTTCTGGACAATGGCGTCAAGGTTATGGTGCCTCCGTTCATCGGTCAGGACGAGATGATTGTGGTGAACACCGAAACCATGGAATATTCTGAGCGCGCCTGATCGCCGCCCGTATGTATTGAAACAGACCGCGCTAGCCTGCCGCTGCGCGGTCTTTTTATGTGCGGTGGCGATAGCGTGTCGGATCAGGGCCAAACAGCTCTAGCATCAACTCATACTTGATCCGGTTGGCGCTGACTTGCCGGTAAAAGGCGATCAAGAAGGCCGTGGGTCCCTGAATGCGGCCGAGGCCACTGGTGGCGGCCACAACGGTCCCCACATCGGTTTTTCCTTCAAGCACCAGCCAGCCGCCTAGCATCAAAATGCCGACCGTTCCCGCGCCGTTGATCACGCTCAGCAAGAACTTGGCTGAGAGCTTCCACAGGAACATTCGTTTGCGGGTTTCATAGATGTCGTCGAACAGGGCATTGATATCCTGCTCGACCGCGTCAAGATCCTCGGTTGTCAGCTGATCGGTCGCACTGCGCAGGATGCGGACGCGTTCGGCCACGAAGACATTCACTTTGCGCTGCGAGACCAGAACGATGATGATCTGCGGCACGATCATCGAAAAGGCGATCAGGCCCAGCCCCGGCTGCGTGGATGAGATATAGCCGATGACACTGATCAACGTGCCGATCTGGACCACCGGGTCCGAGAATGCGCCGCCTGCGAATTTGCCCAGCTCCTCCGCCTCGGCCGAGATTGCCGTGGTCATGGTGCCCTTGCGCACGCTCTCGCCGGTTTCGTTGATGTCTGAGGACCGCCAAAGCAGGCGTTGGCGGATCAAGCGGATCATGTCCTCGCCCAAAGTACCCGCGCGGTAACCCAGAACCCATTTCAACGCGAGGCTCAGCAGGATCACCCCCATCATGCCAAGACCCAGATAGACCAGGCGTTCTGCGCCCACATCGAGCGAGGTCAGATGGTTGACGATTGCGCGTTGAAACTCCAGCGGAACAGCGGCCAGAGCGGCCACGGCCACCGAGAGTAGGATCAGTAGGATCTGACGCCCGGCGCTTGCGCGCCAAATTGCGGAGTAAAGTCTGAGCATGCGGGTATCCGGTTCATTCGAATAGCCGCACTGTGGCAGGGCGGGGACCGGGGTTCAAAGGGTCAGCGTTGAAACCGCTTTGGCCACGTGCCGATTGAGCAACAAAAAATCAGTCGATCAGACGGATCGTGGCCGCGTCGGCCTGCATGTCACCGGTTGCCCGATCAAAGCGCAGATAGGCGATGGCGTGGCCGCCCGATTGCGTGAACAGGGTGCCCACCGGCTTGCCGTTGGCCTCAATCGCGCTGCCCACAGGGGCTGCCCCGTCGATGGCGACGCGACACAGTCCTTTGCGCAGCTCAGTCTTGTGTTTCATGCGCGCAGTCACCTCTTGACCGACATAGCAGCCCTTTTTGAAGTCGACGCCCTGCAGCGGTTCGAACCGGGATTCGAGGATATAGCTGTCCGGGTGCAATTCGATGCCGGTTTCGGGAATACAATGGCGCACGCGGATTGCGTCCCAATCGGTATCATCATCGCTTTCCGTCGACGCGATGTAAGCCCGCCAGCCCAAGTCAGGATGACGCGGGTCAGGCAGTGCGCCCTCTGGCGCAGGCCCGGTGCCACGATGCAGGTTAAGGTCCGAGGCCTCGATCGCCACATCCGCCCGCAGCTTGTACATGCCTAACCGTTTGATCAGGCCATCCGCCAACGACTCGGCCACATCCAGCAACACGGCGTCGCCGTCGCGTTTCAGGAAGAAATCGGCCAGGTATTTGCCCTGCGGCGTCAATAGCGCGGCATAGACCAGCCCTGCATCCAGCCCGCTGATGTCATTTGTGATCAGGTCCTGCAAAAAGCTCTCGGTATCCGAGCCGGTCAGGCGCAATATGCGACGGGTTGGCATGGCGTGGTCCTTATCATCTGCCTCGGCCCCGAGATATAGGGAGTTTTGTGGCCGAGACCAGTAGGTTTCGGTGCTTTGACAGGCCTGCACTAGCTGTCTGCCTGCGCTTTGCTAGGGCTGTCAGGCGCTGTATCGGTCACCTCCTGCGGCGCGTCAGGATGCAGCGTTGTCCGCAGCTCGACAATGGATTTCCCCAATCGGAAGGGCGCGGCAAAACTGACAAGACACAGCGCTACGATCTGTAGAACAAGAATGTGTGCGTTGGCCTGCAGATACTCCCATTCATCTTTCAGCTTGCTGACCTGCTCGATCAGCTCATCGTAGCTTTGGGCGAGGATCAGATAGTCTCCGGCAATTGCGGGGACTTTGCGGCGCAAATTGTCGATGGCGGTTTGGGTTTCGTCATCCAGCGAGGTGAAGACCAGAAATTGTTCAATATCGAATGCATCGGCTTTGGCAGCCATCTCCTCCATCTCGTCTTTTTCTTGCCGACCGAACAGGAAATGCAAACCCTGCAGGGGGGCGACCTCGTTTGTGACCGCGATGAAAAGAGGCAGATCGGTATTGCTGGCGGTTGAGGCCGACAGAAACTCGACCTTTTCGCACAAGGCACCGGTGTCGGGGTCATAGGCGGGGTCGCAAAACCGCAACCGGAACCGCGCCGCATCACGGTCAAAAGCCGAGGATGCTGCGTAGGCCACGTCTATCTGCCGATCCAGCCGCGAGCTGTCGGATGTATAAAGCCCCGCTAGAACGGCTACCAGAGCGCCGATCCCGCCGAGGACCACCCAAACCAAATCGGCCAGCTTCCACGCCCTGTGCCCGGCTGGTTTACGAAACAGAAAGCCCGTTCCAACCGATCCGATCAGGAAGAATAGGATCAGCAGAGGCAATTGGTTTTCGGTCACAAAAGTCATGAGACAAGTTTAAGTGGTCCGCCCCCTCACGCAACAGCGATCACGCGCTGTTGTTTCGTCTTTCAGGATGACCATACTGGGCGGAAATAGGTGGGAGGTTTTTATGAAGAAGCATATTGTCCTGATCCACGGCGCGTTTGCCGGCCCTTGGTGTATGGAGGACTACGCTGGTTTTTTCCGTGACCGCGGTTGGACGGTCCACACCCCGGCTCTGCGGTATCACGATGCGGACCCCAAGGCCGAACCTGATCCGGGCCTGACTGACACGAGCGTCATGGACTATGCGGATGATATCGCGGAGTTTGTCGAAGGGCTCGACAGCAAGCCTGTGCTGCTGGGCCACGCCATTGCCGGGGTCGTGGCGCAACAGGTCGCCGCGCGCGGCCTGGCCAGTGCAATCGTGCTGATCAACCCAAACGCCGCCTGGGGCACTCTGCCCGAGACCGACGATGAACGCGCCGTGCCGCGTGCGTTGATGGAGGGTGGGGCCTTCTGGAAGCAGCCCATGCGGGTCGATTTCGATCTCATGGCCCCGTTCGCGCTGAACAAGCTGCCCGAGGCGCAACAACACGCGGTCTTCGATCGGCTTGGTCCGGAAAGCGGGCGGGTGATGTTCGAGATGTTCTTCTGGATGTTCGACGACCACCACGCGATGAAAGTGGATATCGACAAGGTCGAATGCCCCGTGCTGATAGTGTCCGGCACCGAGGACCGGGCCGTGAACCCCAACACCTGCCGCGCCTTAGCGGATCTCTACGGAGACCGTGCGACCTTTTTGCCTGCCGAAAACCACGCACATTTCTTGTTCATGGAACCGGGATGGGAGGGACCAGTCGCGCAGATCGCGGACTGGCTGGATCAAAAGGTGGGGTAGGGCGGCAGGCTCGTTAGTTATTGGTAGAGAATGTACTCTGTGGTCGCCATTTCAGGGTACCGTCGCTGTCGCGGTGGCATCGTAACAGGCGTTCCTGCACGGTGGAAATTGTGTCGGTGACGGTGTTGTCGCCGACCAGCAGGACAAAGGCGTCTTCGGAATAGGCCAAGCCTTCGTAGTAGCAGAACCGGCTCTCGGCCCCATCCGGTATGGGCGATGCAAGGCTAAGCGTTTGCTGCGCGGCGGCGGTCGAGGCCAGTACGGCCAGCGCCAGACCTAGGGTAAGTGTTTTCATGTCGTCCTCCTGTTCGAAACTCTGTTCGTGGTTAGATTGGGTCTTGGACGCTCGGAACCTCAAATGTCGTTCTTGGATGACGGTTTGAGGGTAAGTGTGAACGGGATCAACGGGTTAGGCAAGGGGGTTGCGGTGTGCCGGGCTGAAGCCCGGCCTACGGGGATATCGCTGAGATCGGACGCCGGGATTGTGGTGGTGTAGGATGGGTGTTTACACCCATCTGGAGGCGGGAAATTTGATGGGTTGGAAACCCATCCTACGCTTGCTTCGGGGGGCGAAGATGCCGCGCGTTATCGACTTACATGGGCGAGAAGGATTGCTTGGGAATAGTTAGGCAGACTCACTAAGAGGGCCAAAATAGCTTTCGTAAGCTATGTTCAGCATATTCTGATAGTGAAATGAGGCTTCGTATGAAATCGTGCTGACAGCAATGTTAGGTCGATCGCCAAGCCAGATTGAGAGATCCCCGTCGTGTGTTTTGGATATTGGCGAGAACTCAAGGTGCGCGACTAACCCATCTACGTAAACTCTAGCGAAAGGTACCTGCTTCTCGTTTTTGCCATCTGAACTTGGTTGTAATTTCGTATCAATGATGGGGAATGATTGTGTGCTTCTCCCTTGGTAGACAACTGGATAAGTGACACTGGAAGTTCCAAGCATGAGGTTCTCTGCTTCAAGATGGCATCTCGCGCCATTACCTCAACTTCCTCGGGAAGCTGAAAGTACTTCATATCAGCTATTTGGGAAACACTAGCTCGCCATGCGATACTCCAAAAAAACCTCCAGATGGCTTCCTGATTGATTTTTTTGACGGTACGTAGGCCATGGTCTGGCAGGTACGGGCCAATCGGCTCGAAAACCGGTGGCACGATTCCCCAACCTGACCACACCAATTTCGCTCGTCTCAGTTCCTTTATAGCTACGTCATCGATCGCGCTTAGAATGTCTTCGCCGGCACGTGCCACTAGTGAAGCGTCATACCAACTCGTCCAACGCCTTCTATGGCCTTCACCTTTTGTCGACTGAAGAAGCGGCTCACCGTTTATTGCAGGACGAGTGAAGGCTTGCGGTAAAATATGGCATTTGACGAGCTTGTCGGTCTTCCCAGTGAGGAGGCAGGTGCCGATTTTCTTGTTAGCCACTAAACATCCAACTCTTCCACAAACCGCGCGTTCTCCTGAATATACTGGAACCGCAGTTCGGGTTTTTTGCCCATCAGGCGCTCGACCAGATCGCCGGTTTCGCCGGGTTCGTCCTCGTCGATGGTGACGCGGATCAGTTTGCGGGATGCCGGGTCCATCGTGGTCTCTTTCAGGTCCTTGGCATCCATTTCACCCAGCCCCTTGAAGCGTGAGACGTCGATCTTGCCTTTGCCGCCCAGACCTTTTTCAAGCCATTCGTCACGCTCGGCCTCGTCCAGACAATAGACGCGTTTGGCCCCTTGGGTCAGGCGGTAGAGGGGCGGGCAGGCGAGGTAAAGGTGGCCCGCGTCGATCATCGGGCGCATTTGGGTGAAGAAGAACGTCATCAGCAGCGAGGCGATATGCGCCCCGTCCACATCCGCGTCGGTCATGATGATGATCTTGTCATAGCGCAGGTCGTCGACGTTGAACTTGGTGCCAAGGCCCACACCCAGAGCTTGGGTCAAGTCGTTGATCTCGGCATTGGTGCCCAGTTTCGAACTGGCCGCGCCCAGCACATTCAGGATTTTGCCGCGCAGGGGCAAAAGGGCCTGTGTCTTGCGATCGCGACCCATTTTGGCCGATCCGCCCGCAGAATCGCCTTCGACGATGAATAATTCGGTTCCGTCGCGTGTTGAACTTGAGCAGTCCACCAGCTTGCCGGGGAGACGAAGTTTCTTAGTGGCGGATTTGCGTTGTGTTTCCTTCTCGGCCCGTCGGCGCAGACGTTCCTCAGCCCTCAGAATGAGGAAGTCCAGAATCGCGCCGGCGGACTTGGTGTCAGCCGCCAGCCAGTTGTCGAAATGGTCCCTGACAGAGTTTTCGACCAGCCGTTGCGCCTCGACCGTTGCAAGGCGGTCTTTGGTCTGGCCGACGAATTCGGGCTCGCTGATAAAGCACGACACCAGCGCGCAGCCGCCGGTGATCAGGTCATCGCGGGTGATCTGACCGGCCTTCTTGTTGTTGATCAGTTCCCCGTAGGCCTTGATTCCCTTAAGAACCGCCGCCCAGAAACCGGCGACATGGGTGCCGCCTTCGGGCGTGGGGACGGTGTTACAGTAGGACTGGATGAACCCGTCGCGCGAGGGCGTCCAATTGATCGCCCATTCGACCTTGCCCGGCGTTCCGAATTTCTCGTTGAAGTCCACGGTGCCCGCGAAGGGCTGCTCGGCATAGGTGGAGGAGCCGTTCATCGTCTCCTTCAGATAGTCCGACAGGCCGCCGGGGAAGTGGAACGTGGCCTCGGTTGGTGTTTCACCGTCATCAATGGCAGATTTCCAGCGGATTTCGACGCCCGAGAACAGGTAGGCCTTGGAGCGGATGGATTTGAACAGCCGCGCCGGTTTGAACTTATGGTGACCGAAGATCTCGGCATCCGCGTGGAAGGTTACGGTCGTACCGCGCCGGTTCGGCGCCGCGCCGACCTTTTCGACTGGACCCAGGGGGATCCCGCGCGAGAATCGCTGCTCGAACAGCGTTTTGTCCCGCGCTACCTGTACGACCATCGAATCCGACAGCGCGTTGACGACCGACGCACCCACACCGTGCAGACCGCCCGAGGTCTGATAAGCCTTGCCCGAGAATTTGCCGCCCGCGTGCAGGGTACATAGGATGACCTCAAGCGCGGATTTGTCGGGGAATTTGGGGTGCGGGTCGATAGGAATACCGCGCCCGTTGTCGCGTACGGTCAGGGCGTAATCGGAATGCAGTTCGACCTCGATCCGGTTGGCGTGACCAGCGACCGCCTCGTCCATGGAGTTGTCGAGAATCTCAGCGACCATGTGGTGCAAAGCGCGCTCATCGGTGCCGCCGATATACATACCGGGGCGTTTTCGAACCGGCTCCAGCCCTTCAAGCACCTCGATCGAGGAGGCGTCATAAGTGGCGGTCGCGCTGGGCGTCAACAGATCGTCGGGCATCGGTGCTGCTCTTGTTTTTGAGTTTCCCCCATTATGGCAGGTGATGTGGGTCGGGGGAAGAGGGACCCGAGGTATTGTGGATGGATTGCCCAAATGTCGGCGATTGACACCCTACAAAGACAGCCAAAGCGCCCCATCCCTGTACCCGCCACGCACGGAATACTCCGGTTGCAAAACCGCGCCAAACTCCTCGGCCCAGTCGCGGAAGCGGTCGTTTGATACGACGATTGCTCTATAATCTTTTGCAACTTGCAGCACCAGGGGGTCGGCGGGCGTACCGCTGGGGGCCACCATGACGCGATCCTCGGGCAGGTTTAGCAGATCGGCAAGGGCGTTGTGGTGCAGGTAGCGGCCCTTGATCTTGTAGCCCACATTGGCGTCGAAGACTACGCCGGGCGTTAGACCCGCGCGGGTCAGTTTCTCGACTACTTCTCGCACCGTTTCTATGCGAGGTTCGCCATCCTTCCAGTGCATGACATTCGATCCGTCGACAACGGCCCAGCTGCGTGGCTTGTGTTTAAGCCACCTTGCCAGGATCAAAAGCGCACTCGCCATGGCACAAGGGGCAGTTAGCAAAAGCCAATCGGTTGAAATCAGAGAGAGCGCGGCAAAGGCAGTAGCGGCGGAGGATAGAAGAAAAGCAAAAATGAGAATACGCACGGTGGCCTCTGGCAAGGAATCGCGTCTGGGGTGAAGAATCTGGAGGGAGTTCAACCCTTTTGGCATCTGTTTTCAATAGCGGTTGATTGTTTGCCTCAAATGTAGCCAAGCTGTGTGTGACCTAAAATGTTCAAGGAAAAAGGGGCCTCGTTTCAATGAGCTGGATCAAAACCGTGCCATTTCAGGAAGCGACCGGTAAGCTAAAAAAGTTGTATGACCGGGTGACTGGGCCCGACAATAATGTGGACAACATCATGATGGCGCATTCCCTGCGCCCGCATTCGATGGAAGGCCACATGACGCTGTACAAAAACGTGCTGCATCATTCGGCCAACACGATCCCCAAATGGTTTCTGGAGACGCTCGGTGTTTGGGTCAGTGCGTTGAACACCTGTTCCTATTGCGTCGAGCATCACTTCAACGGTCTGCAACGGCTTCTGGCCGATCCTCCAAGGGGTGATGCGATCCGCGCGGCGATTGAGGCGGGCGACCCGGAGGCCGCGCCTTTGAACGCGGCGCAGATCGCAGCGATGCACCATGCGCGTAAGTTGACCGAGGCGCCCGGCGCCATGGTCGAGGCCGATGTCACAGCCCTGCGCGACGCCGGGTGGGACGACGGAGAAATCCTCGAGATCAATCAGGTCTGCGCATATTTCAACTACGCCAACCGAACGGTTCTAGGCTTGGGCTGTTCGACTAAGGGGGACGTGCTGGGGCTGTCGCCTAGCAACTCGGATAATCCCGATGATTGGGGGCACCGCTAGGTTGGTCATCTCGGAAGCCCCAGTTTTTTCGTCGAAATTCGTCCCAATTTGATCCCAATCAACGCGGGATCTTGCGCTTTTTGCTAGCTCGTTCTCAAGACAAGAACAACAAGAGGACAGCTGAATGGAAACGACCGCCCAGAAGAAACCCGGAGCCGTTAACATCAAGGTAGTGCCGACACCTGCACCCGAACCGGCCGTGCCCAGCGCCGAGAAGATTCGGCACGCGTTCGAAAGCGGGAAGTACCCCTATGGTCGCAAGATGGCACGCAAGCACTACGAGACGCAGAAAGCCAAGTTGCAGGCCGAATTGCTGAAGGTTCAGCATTGGGCTCAGGATACGGGCCAGCGTTTCGTTTTGTTGTTCGAGGGTCGCGACGCTGCGGGCAAGGGCGGTACCATCAAGCGCTTCATGGAACATCTCAACCCGCGTCAGGCGCGTGTCGTCGCGCTCAACAAGCCGACGTGGGAGGAGAAAGGCCAGTGGTATTACCAGCGCTACATTCAGGAGCTGCCCACCGTTGGCGAAATGGTGTTCTACGACCGCTCCTGGTACAACCGTGCCGGCGTTGAGCGGGTGATGGGCTTTTGCGATCCCAACGAGTATCTGGAATTCATGCGTCAAACCCCGGATTTGGAACGGATGCTGGTACGCTCGGGCATCAATCTCTACAAATACTGGTTCTCGGTAACACAGGAAGAACAGCAGCGCCGCTTCAAGAGCCGCGAGACCGACCCACTGAAACAGTGGAAGCTGTCGCCCATCGACAAGGCCAGCTTGGACAAGTGGGACGACTACACTGAGGCGAAAGAGGCGATGTTCTTCTACACCGACACCGCCGATGCGCCATGGACCGTCGTCAAATCCAACGACAAGAAACGCGCGCGCCTGAACTGCATGCGCCATTTCCTGTCGACGCTGGATTATCCGGACAAAGACGTCTCCGTAGTTGATCAGCCTGATCCGCTGATCGTCGGTCAGGCGCATCATGTGATTCACCGCTCGGATCATATTCTCGGAACGGCGCTGCACCCGGACGCCAAATCCAACTAAAACGCAAAGTGGAAAGAAGCCGTTTAGTGCCAACCTGCAACGGCTTCTTCTTTCGGCGGGCTTCCATCTAAAGTCTCACACTGAGTTTTTCTTTTCTGCCTTGATTTTGGGCAGGGCGCGGGCCTATGGCTGGCGAGATGACGAAAGTGATGACATATCCCGCCCATTTCCGGGCGATTGCTGTGCTTGGCCTACCGCTGGTTGGCGGGCATTTGGCGCAGTTCGCAATCGGCCTAACCGATACAGTGATGCTCGGCTGGTACGGGGTTGAGGCCCTGGCCGCAGTGACACTGGCAAGCAGCTACTACTTTGTGTTGTTCCTATTTGGGGCCGGATTTGGCTGGGCCGTTATGCCCATGGTAGCGACGGCCGCCGCGGAAGAGGATGAGACCAGCATCCGCCGCTCGACCCGCATGGGCTTGTGGCTGTCACTGCTCTATGCCGCACTGATGATGCCACTGCTATGGTGGTCCTATCCCATCCTGATTGCCCTGAAACAGGAGCCGCAGGTGGCGCAGACCGCCTCGGAATATCTTCGCGTTGCAGGATGGGGGTTGTTTCCTGCGCTGCTGGTGATGGTGCTGAAGTCCTATCTGGCCGCGTTGGAGCGTACTCAGATCGTGCTATGGATCACCGTGATCGCTGCGGTCGTGAATGGCGTCACGAATTATGCATTGATCTTCGGCAATTGGGGCGCGCCCGAGCTTGGGGTCATGGGGGCAGCAATTGCGTCCGTGGTGACTCAGATCGTATCTCTGGTTGCGGTTGTCATCTATGCGGTTCGGGTGCTGCCGGAACACAGTCTGTTTCAACGCTTCTGGCGTCCGGATTGGGACATGTTTGGCAGGGTTTTGCGGCTGGGCGTTCCGATTGGCCTGACCACACTTGCCGAAGTCACACTGTTTGCGACCTCAGCGATTATGATGGGGTGGCTGGGGCAGGTGCCGCTGGCGGCGCATGGGATTGCCCTCAACCTCGCTTCGGCCACCTTCATGGTGCATCTGGGCCTGTCAAACGCGGCGACCATTCGCGCGGGCAACGCGCTGGGCCGCCGCGACCGCGCGCATCTGGAGCGTGGCGCGATTGCGGTGACGGGGATGTCTCTGGTCGTGTCCGTGCTGACGATCATACTGTTCCTAACCTGTGCCGAGCCTCTGATCTCGCTATTTATGGAGGCCGACAACGCACAGCGCGGCGAGATTTTGGCGATTGGCACCGGCCTTTTGGCCATGGCAGCCCTGTTTCAGCTGGTCGATGGTGCGCAGGTTATCGCGCTGGGCCTGCTGCGCGGTTTGCAGGATGCACAAGTGCCGATGATCATGGCAGCCCTCAGCTATTGGGTGATCGGAATCCCGGCCTCCTACTATTTCGGCTTCGTGCAGGGCATGGACGGAATTGGCGTCTGGATGGGCCTTGTGCTCGGGCTGGCCTTTGCGGCGGTCTTGCTGATGGCGCGGTTCTGGATGCGATCTGTCCGCGAGGTGGGCGTACCGGCCGAGTAACCCTCAGCCGCCTTTCAGCCGATCCGCTTTCTTGCGCACCAGAACCGAGCGCAAATCGTGCATCGCCATCAACAGCCGGCCGGTTACCTCTTCAAGCTGTTCCTCCGAGGCTTTGGACTGCGCCCATTGCGTGGTCAGGTTCAGGTAGTCGACGGCCCGGTGAATATCGTCAATATCGCGCTGGGCCAGCAGGGCCTTGCGCGCATCCATCCATCGGGCGATCTCGGCCTTGTCGGCCTCGGTCAGGCTGCGTTGACCATGTGGCTTGACCTCTCCGTTGCGGATATTGATGACCGCGATCTGATCCATCTCGATCCGCTGCTGCCGATTCTCGGTGTCGATCCTGAACACCACGGCCCCGTTTTCTCGGACACGGAAATAATACTCTGGCAGCTCTGCGGTCATGCGTGGCTCCGGCTTAGGTCAAAGAGGCACAGAAACGCTGGATACGCGTGCAGGCTTCGGTCAAGGCCTCATCCGAGGTTGCGTAGCTCACTCGGAAGTTCGGCGACAGGCCAAAGGCTGCACCGAAGACGACGGCAACGTCATGTTCTTCTAATAGGGCGGTAGCAAAGGCTTCATCCGAGTCGATCACCGTGCCTAGCGGCGTGGTCTTGCCAATCAGCCCCGCGATGGAGGGGTAGACATAAAACGCGCCTTCAGGCGTCGGGCAGGTGATTCCCTCGTTGGCGTTCAACATGCCGACGACCAGATCGCGGCGGCGTTTGAATGTCTCATTGTTGGGGGCCAGAAAGTCCTGCGTGCCGTTCAACGCCTCTACCGCTGCCCATTGGCTGACCGAGCAAGGGTTCGACGTAGACTGGGACTGGATCTTGCGCATAGCGGCAATGATCTCGACCGGACCGGCGGCATAGCCGATCCGCCAGCCGGTCATCGCATAAGCCTTGGAGACGCCATTGCAGGTCAGCGTGCGATCATAGAGGCCAGGCTCAACCTCGGCCGGCGTGCAGAACTCGAACCCGTCATAGGCAAGGTGTTCATACATATCGTCCGACATGATCCAGACATGCGGGTGGCGCATCAGAACGTCGGTCAGCGCTTTCAAATCGTCCCTGCTATAGCCCGCGCCTGTGGGATTCGAGGGCGAGTTGAAGATGAACCATTTGGTCTTGGGTGTGATCGCGGCTTCAAGCTGCTCGGGCGTCAATTTGAAGCTGTTTTCCAAAGTGGTCTCGACCACAACAGGCGTTCCGCCCGCCAGCAGGACCATATCGGGATAGCTGACCCAATAAGGCGCAGGGATAAGAACCTCATCACCTTCATTCATCGTCGCCATCAACGCGTTATATAGCGTCTGCTTACCGCCTGTTCCAACCGAGATCTGCGCGGGTGTGTAGTCCAGCCCATGATCGCGTTTCATCTTGGCGCAAGCCGCCTGTTTCAGCTCGGCAATGCCATCGGGCGCTGTATATTTCGTCTTGCCCGCAGCAATGGCCGCAACGGCTGCATCCTTGATGTTTTGCGGCGTATCGAAATCCGGCTCACCCGCGCTGAGGGCGATGATATCGCGCCCGGCGGCTTTCAACTCGGCTGCTTTTGCGGTCATCGCAACGGTCGGAGAGGGTTTTACGCGTGACAATGTCGCAGAAAGGAAACTCATGAGCGGCCTCGGTTTGTATGTTCAACCTGTCTGTCATAGGGTGCGCCCGATTGACGATCAAGCTGTATGAGACACCAGAATTGGAGACCCCGATGAACGACGAAACCGACTGGTACGGACCGGATGCTGCAACGTTCGGAGACAGACTAGCCGGGGCGCGCGAAGCGGCGGGGATGACGCAGGCACAATTGGCACGCCGTCTGGGGGTCAAGAAGGCGACGATCGCGGCCTGGGAGAACGACCTGTCCGAACCGCGCGCCAATCGCTTGTCGATGATGGCGGGCATGATCAACGTCTCGATCATGTGGCTGCTGACCGGGGAAGGCGAAGGCATGGAGGCCCCGGTAGAAGAGGGCGAAGCCAGTCTGGAACTGGCGGGCGCGGTTGCCGAATTGCGTGCCATTCGTGGCGAGATGCGTGCCAGCGCGGAGCGGGCCGCCCGTTTGGAAAAGAAACTGCGTTTGATGCTGGAGCAGGACAAGAATGACTGAAACACGCGAGGTTCGGATCAAACGTCTGCAGATGCGATCCATGCGGCGTGGGATCAAAGAGATGGACCTGATCCTGTCGGCTTATGCCGAACGCAACCTGAACACGATGGATGCGGCCAGGCTGGATTTGTATGACGCACTTCTGAAGGAAAACGATCAGGACCTGTATCAATGGGTCACAGGGCAGGTGAATACGCCTGATCCTTTTGCTGAACTGATCTTGGATATCGCGCAAACGTTTCAAAAATAAAGAAAATCAGACTTAACCGATTTTTCGGAAATTCAGGTCATCGTGTCTGAAACGACACGGCTGAATCGGAGGGTCGGATGAGTGTGGAAATGCAGGTCTCTGCGTCGGGGGCCAAAGGTTTCATGACCAGCTATCTTGAGGCGCTTGCGTTGGTCGAGCGTCTGCATCGTCTGTTGCTGGATGTCATCAAGGATGAGTTCGAACGGGTGGGCGTGCTGGAAATCAACGCGGTTCAGGCGCTTTTGCTGTTCAACATCGGCGATCATGAGGTGACCGCTGGCGAATTGAAAAGCCGCGGCTACTATCAGGGCAGCAATGTCAGCTACAACCTCAAGAAACTGGTCGAGATGGGGTATATGCACCACCAACGCTGCGAGATTGACCGGCGCTCGGTCCGCGTTCGTCTGACGCCACAGGGGCGCGAGATTCGCGATATCGTGTCCGAGCTGTTTCTGCGCCATGCCGAAGGGTTACAGAACCGCGGCGTTCTGGGGTCGGAAGGGATTGAAGATATCACCACCTCGCTGCGTCGGGTCGAACGCTATTGGACGGACCAGATCCGCTATATCTATTGATCAGAGGCTTGGGATAGGATGATCCCCTGCAGCTCTCGGATCAGTTTGCGGGTCATGGCGTCCTTGTAGGCCTCAAAACCCAGTGCGACCTCGACAAACGCATCGGGGCCAAGGATGACCCAGGCGTTGTAATAAGCTGACAGCTCTCCAATCTGGACATCCCGTTGGTCGCCGTAGTTGGAGTCGTCGACACCGATCACCAAACCGTTGATGGTGATGCCCGTATCCTGCAGCAACGCTTTGGCGGCGCGTGGATGGAGGCCGAGATTATGTTTCCCATCTCCGGACAAATCCAAAGTGCGCTTCCAACAGTCCGGTTGTTGATTCAAGAGGTCCGCGCCAAACAGCATCGCATCGCCCACGGCTGTGCCTTGCGGCGCGGCGCTGCGGGTCACGTCTCCCAGTCTCGCCGCGATCCTGCCTAGATCAGATTCGGTGCGGATTTCGGTCCATTTTACAAGCACGCGCTGATGGCCGGGTTCGCTCCATTCGAACACCGCAAGGCGAACGGGAAATGCGGGATTTGCCAATATGATCTTGCGGATTTCAGGGCGCCGCAGCGCGGCGGCCAAGCCGTCGATCTGCAACCTGTACTCGTGAACGTCGACAGAGCCGGACACATCCAACCCAAGCGCCAGAGCTTGGCGACATTGCGCGGAAACGGATCCTGCCAGAAGGCAACAAACAATCGTGAGCAACCGGGTCATCTATGACCTGTTTCTTGCAGAGAACCGAGTTGCAAGCCGCTCAATTCTCGTTCCAGCTTGCGGCGCATGGCACGCTCAAAGTCTTCAAACCCCTGCGCGATTTCAAGAAAAGCACCCGGTCCGTGCAGAACGTTTTCCTGGAAGAATGGAACCAGAAACAACTCGCCCTCGAAATCGGCGGCATTGATCACCAACCCGTTCACCGTAACGGCGTCGAAGGGAAAATGTTTGTAAGCGATTTTAGGGCCATAGCCGTCATTGTTCGCCCCATCTCCGGAGAGATCAATGGTCCGAAACAGACAGTTCGGACCATCCTTTAGCATGGTGGCTCCGTAAGCCAACGCATGCCCCATCGCGGTGGCAGACCCGGAATCTGAACGCTCGGACTGGCTGATCCGGGTTGCGGCTGCCAGCAGGTCGCCTTCGTTTTCTATCATCTTCCAAGGCAAGACAACGTGCTGCGTGGATCGGCCGCTCCATTCATAAACGGCCAGCGCAACAGGAGCGGGAGACGAGAAAAAAGCGGCCTGAACCTCGGGCGCGAGCATCGCGGCGGCAAGGCCCTGACGTTGCAGCGCATCCTCGGCCTGATCTACTGAGACCGAGATATCCAGCGCCAGCAAAAGGGCCAAGCGGCAGCCCTCGGCCTGCGCGGGGCTGGCCAACGCGGCCAACCCCAGTGCTGTCAGAGTGCGGATCACCAGTGCCCGGTACTCTCCATGCTGCTCCATGGCTCGGCGGGCTCGAGTGCGTCACCGTTCTGCAGCAGCTCGACCGAGATGTTGTCGGGCGACCGAATGAACGCCATCCGACCGTCGCGAGGCGGGCGGTTGATCACGACGCCATTGTCCTGCAGGTGCTGGCAGGTCTCGTAGATGTTGTCGACACCATAGGCGAGATGACCGAAATGGCGGCTGTCACTCGGCAGCGCATCGTCACCGTCCCAGTTATAGGTCAGCTCGAGCGGGCGATCCTCCTGCCCGGGAGGGGCCATGAAGATCAGCGTGAACCGGCCTTGTTCACTTTCGTGGCGGCGCGTTTCCTTCAGGCCTAGCAGCTCATAGAACGCCATTGATTTCTCAAGATCCTTCACGCGGACCATGGTGTGCAAATATCTCAGCCCCATCTTGGCCTTCCTCCTTTTCTTCGCTTGGTGCGCAGCTTAGCGCGGTTGCGCGAGGTGTCGAGAGGGGCGGCGAACACGATTTCGAACTTCGCGCCGTTTACGGCAGATATCGCGGTTCCAGTGGTGGAGTTGACGATATATAGTGGGCATCGACTCATTCTTGGAAAGGATAATTTCATGCCTCTGTCTGCCGACCAACTGGCCGAGATCGAAGCGCAGCGCGCGCAATCGCATCCAACTCGCCGCGTTGTTGCACCGGGCATGGAAGACCATCTGTACACGGCCCATCAGGTGTTGGACCACGGTTTTGTCCGGGTCATCGACTATATGGGCGACGATGCAGCCATTTGTCAGGCGGCGCGCGTGTCCTACGGCAAGGGCACCAAATCCGTGCAAAATGATGAGGGCCTGATCCGCTATCTGATGCGTCACTGGCATTCGACGCCGTTTGAGATGTGCGAGATCAAGCTGCATGTAAAGCTGCCGGTTTTCGTCGCGCGCCAGTGGATTCGCCACCGGACCGCCAATGTGAACGAATACTCGGCGCGCTATTCGATTCTCGACCGTGAGTTCTATATTCCCGCCCCTGACCACGTGGCCGCGCAGTCCGAGGTCAACAACCAGGGTCGAGGGTCCGCCTTGGAAGGGGAAGAGGCCGCGCGCGTGCTGGAAATCCTAAAGGCCGACAGCGCCCGCTGCTATGACAATTATGAGGCGATGATCAATCAGGACGGGCAACAAGGTTTGGCGCGCGAACTGGCGCGGATGAATCTGCCCGCAAACATCTATACGCAGTGGTATTGGAAGGTGGACCTGCACAATCTGTTCCACTTCCTGCGTCTGCGCGCTGACCCGCATGCCCAATACGAGATCCGGGTCTATGCCGATATGATGTGCAAGATCGTCGCCGATTGGGTGCCTTTCGCCTATAGGGCGTTCGAGGATTATCGGCTGGGTGCCGTTAACCTCTCGTCCCAAATGGTCGACAGCCTGCGCCGGATGTTGGCAGGTGAGACTGTGACCCAGGAGAACTCGGGCATGACGGCGCGAGAATGGCGTGAGTTCGAGGATGTAATCCGCAAGGATTGAGCCTCAGAAGCATATCTTTTGTATATACGTTTTGTCGTGAAGCTGTTACATTGGCTTCATGACTTATTTGTTTCGCCTGATCCCACTGTGTCTTGTGCTGGCGTCACCTGCGCAGGCAAAATCACCTATAGCCGAAATACTGTGTGAAGCGACTCCTAGGCTGCAAGAGAAACTGACACGCCAATTCGGCGCCGAACGCGTGGCAACCGGCATGCGCGGGCCCGAGCAGATCATGGAGGTCTGGAGCAGCGACCGTGGCGACTGGACCATGGTCGTTACTTACGCGACAGGAACGTCCTGCATCGTGGCTATGGGCGAAGACTGGCATGCCCGCACCAACGAAAAATCGACACGTGGGTAACGCCGATTTCTAGGGAATATTTGGCTGACGGCCTGAAATTGGCCGTCAGCCTTGATTGGAAACACCCCACATCTGGCGGGGTGGAGGTTACAACGGCTTCAAATCAGCTGCCATCTGGCGGCCGTCACGCCCGTCCTGCAACTCGTACGAGACTTTCTGATTGTCTGCGAGTCCGGTGAGGCCGGATCGTTCTACGGCCGAGATATGAACAAACACATCTTTGCCCCCCTCATCAGGGGCAATAAACCCATAGCCTTTGGTAGTGTTAAACCATTTCACGGTGCCGGTTGGCATGTCCCGTGTCTCCTTCTACTTGCGCATTGTCCCACAAATTGGTGGGGGCTGTGTCGACGTCATGGCGTATCGGGCTGATTTCTGGGTCAGATACAGTCCGAAATGCACGTTTCGTCTTTTTCAACATTGCACGGTGAAGTAAAAAATCAAGAATTACCGCTGGAAACCAACCAGTTTGCATAAAAAAGTTACAAATGCAGGAGCAGCTCAAAAATGCGCCTTTATGGTTTGAAAAACTGCGATACGTGCCGTAAGGCGCTGAAATCGCTACCAGAAGCGACTCTCGTGGATGTAAGGGCGGACGGAGTTCCGGCTGAGACCCTTTCGCAAGCTTTTGCCACGTTCGGCGAGGCTTTGCTCAATACCCGGTCAACCACGTGGCGCGGATTGGACGAAGCCGAGCGCGCACGGCCGCCGCTGGAGTTGCTGGCCGATCATCCGACGCTGATGAAGCGCCCTCTGATCGAAAAGGACGGAGAGTTGTTTCTGGGGTGGACCGCTGAAACACGGGCCTCTCTTGGTGTTGCGTAGCCGCGTACCTATCTGCTGATACGAACTGTAAAGGAAGATACATGCGAAACGCTGCCATGATTTTGGGCGTCATCGCCGGTTTGATCGGTATGATTGTCGGTTTTTTCGGATATGGCTATGTCGAAGCCATCAAGCATTTTGGCGATATCGAAGGGATTGCCGAGCAGGTGGATAACCCTGACCTGATTCAAGCGGCCTCGATCGTTGCGCCTTTGTTGGCGATCGCGGGTGGGGCCATGGCCCATGCGCGGGCGTTGATTGCGGGGATCTTGCTATTGGCCTCGGCTGCTGGGATGTACTATGCGTTCGGTTTCGGCGTCTTCACCATGTTCCCGATTGCCTTTGCCGCGGTAGCCGGGGTGCTCGGGCTCGCCGCGGGAAAACCGGACGAACCCAAGGCTCATTTCTGAGTTATTTCAGGCGCAGGATGCGGTCCAACGACAGCGGGCCTGCGCCATTGATGACCATAACCAGAAACAGGAAGGTCCACATGGTGCGCTGATCCACAAGGTCAGGCGCGGCATTGAACAGGCTGCCCAGTTTCACGCCATGGCCGGTCACGTCGACAATGGTCTGCACCCAGACAAACCCGATCATTGCGACCGCCGCCAGACGCGTGAACAGACCAACCAGCAGCAGCGCGGGCAGGACGAACTCGGCCACGGTGCCAAGGAAGATCACGATCCGCTGGAAGAACGTCATTTGCGTGACGTCCCAAAGCACGGCTTCGGCGGCTTTCGGAAAGATTTGCCCAAACGCACCACTGGATGGCGAGAAGATCGACCCATCAATCTTCAGCATCGCCGAGTTCCAGTAGTAGACGAGCAATACAGCAATAAACACGAGCCGGGCGAGGGTAGGCGTCAGCCAACCGGACGCATGGTCCACCTTTCCCAAAACGGAGTTGTGGATTGAGATGAGCGCAGTCATGACTCCAGCCTTTCGATAGTCACAGAGGTTATTGCACCGCCTTGCAAAAGCAGTGCCAGAGTGGTTCCAAGATCAAAATCGGGCGTGTCGGCAGCGGTTTTTTCGAACGCGCTGCCGATGGTGTCGCCCGCTTGCATATGTGCGATCCAGTCTGCTCCGCCTTTGGGCAGCAGATGTGGGGCTGGATCATATTCCGGGCGGGTGACCAGAACATCCTCGGCTTGAGCGGCCGGTTTAGGGGCGTCCGCTTCCGAATTGTAGCGCCAGATCGCGTGGATCGGCCAATCCGACTGGATCACCCGCATCGCCGGGGCAAAACTCAGCCGTGCGCGCATCACGTCTTCCGGGGGAACGGCCAGCGCATCGGCGGGTGCGGGCGTGCTGTCTGCCGCGTGGTAGGAGTGGCGCAGGGCAAGTTCCAGCCGCGCCATATCGGCAAGGTAGCCCAGATGGGACAGCTGAGGCATTCCGGCGACAAAGGCGGGAAACTCCTCACCATAAAACATCATCAACGGGGATGTAGGCGGGTGCTGGCGTAGGAAAATGCCCGAAAGGCCATCCATGTTCTGTGGTCCAAGCAGCTTGGTGATCACGGGAAAGGCCTGCTGCATGGCCTCGGTCAGTGAGACAGCGACATTGTTGCGATAGACGCTGAACCGCCGACCGGCGGGTTGGTTTTCAGAATCCAGCAAACCCTCCGGGACCGGGGTAGTGGCGTCCAGAAGCGCGGCGCGGAACTGGGTTTGCGACACGCTCATGCCGGGATCCGCTCCAGAGCCGCCTGGGCGCGCACGGCCTCGTCCCGCAGGACCGGCCAGTCAGGAACATCCGTGTCCCACTCGACCAAGAGAGGCTTCGGCCCCGACCGATCCAGAACATAGTCCAAAAGCGCCCAGACCGGATCAACGACCTCGCGCCCGTGGCTGTCGATCAGCAGAGGTTTACCGTGGTCGTCTTCGTCTTCATCGTGACCGCCGAGGTGAATCTCACCAACCTTTTCAAGCGGGTAGGCATCGATATAGCCCTGGGGCGAGAAGTCCAGATTGGTGGCCGAGACAAAGACGTTATTCACGTCCAGCAACAGCCCGCATCCGGTTCGGTTCGAAACTTCGCGCAGGAAGTCAGGCTCGGACCAGTTGCTTTCCTCAAACGCCAGATAGCTCGAGGGGTTTTCGAGCAGCATTTGCCGTCCAACCACCTCTTGTACCTGGTCGATATGATCGCAGATGCGGGTCAAAGTGGCATCGGTATAGGGCAGGGGCAGAAGGTCGTTCAGGAAGTGGCTGTCATGAGTCGACCAAGCCAGATGCTCGGAGAAGCTGGCCGGGTTCAGCCAGCCGACCAGATGTTTCAATCGCGCCAGATGGTCTGCATCCAGCGGGCCTTCGCCGCCGATGGACAGGCCAACACCGTGGACCGAGATTGGGAATTGTTCTGATAGATGGCGCAGTTGCGCCAGTGGGCGGCCGCCGTCGCCCATGTAATTCTCAGCATGGATTTCCAGCCATGCGACGGGCTGCGCGTGTTCAAGGATCTGTGCAAAGTGCTGCGGTTTATACCCAACACCCGGCGCTGCGGGCAGGCGGTTCGACCTGAATGCGTCGTCCAGCATGTGTCAGTTCCCTATGATCACGTGAAAAGGGGCGGGCGACTTGGCCCGCCCCTTGGATCTTGTGTGGCAGATATTATGCCGGCAGGTCGCGGTTCAGTTCTTCCAGCGAACCTTTGCGCGGGGTGCCGTCTGCCTGTGCGGGCAGTTCGATATCGGCGCAGGTGCCTGCATCAACCAGAGTCCAGGCGTTGCCCTGATAGTCAACGGTCGAGGTGCCCGCGCATGTGGTGCCGGGGCCTGCGGCGCAATCGTTCTGACCGGCCAGCGAAACGCCATAGCATTTCTCTTTCGCTTGTGCGGAGGCGGTGGTTGCTGCGCCCGAAACGGCGGCTGCGACTGCTGTTGCGATAACCAGGGATTTGGCTGTGTTCGACATCTCGGTAATCCTTTTGATGACTGCGTATGTCTGCTTGTGACAATGACAAAGGTAACGACTAGTGAGCCACAGTTAAATTCACGAGGCCGTGTCTCACAAGCGCGTCAGGCATTGTCATGCCCTCTTGCAGGTTAACAAATTGTTTTTGAATTGAAAAATGGAAAATGTTTCAATCCGGCCCCGATTTCAGGGCCGGATGAGGGGTCAGAAACTGACTTATGTTACAGCAGGTCCGGTGGGGTGGCTGCCTTGGACAGCTCATTTGTTACAGTCTCAAGAGATTGAACCTGCGTTTGTTTTTCGCCCAGTCGGCGGACACTTACAGTGCGATCATCCACCTCGCGGTGACCCACCGCCAGGATGACCGGAACCTTACCGACTGAGTGCTCGCGGACCTTGTAGTTGATCTTTTCGTTGCGAATATCCGCCTCGGCCCGGACGCCAGCGGCGCGGAGCGTTTCAACAACTTCGGCGACATAGTCATCCGCATCCGACGTGATCGAGGCCACAACGACCTGCCGCGGCGCCAGCCAGAACGGCAACTTGCCCGCGTGTTCTTCGATCAGAATGCCGATGAACCGTTCGAACGACCCAAGACAAGCCCGGTGCAACATGTAGGGGCGATGCTTGGACCCGTCCGCGCCGATAAAGTTCGCGTCCAGTCGCTCCGGCAAGTTGGGGTCGACCTGCAGCGTGCCACATTGCCAGTTGCGGCCGATGGCATCTGTCAAAGTGAACTCCAGCTTCGGACCGTAGAACGCGCCTTCGCCTTCGAGAACCTCATAGTCATAGCCAGCGGCCTTGCAGGCATCGCCCAAGGCTTTCTCGACAAAATCCCAGCTTTCATCGCTGCCGATCCGCTTTTCCGGACGGGTGGACAGTTTGATGGTCCAGTCGTGGAAGCCAAGGTCGGCATAGACCTTCGACAGGAAGGCGATGAATTTTGCGGTCTCGGACTCGATCTGATCCTCGGCGCAGAAGATGTGACCGTCGTCCTGAGTGAAGCCGCGCACCCGCATGATCCCGTGCAACGCGCCCGAGGGCTCATAGCGCGCGCAGGAGCCAAACTCGGCCATGCGCAGCGGCAGGTCGCGATAGGATTTCAGGCCCTGATTGAACACCTGCACGTGGCACGGGCAGTTCATCGGCTTGAGCGCGTTGATCGCCTTTTCGCGGGCATGCTCTTCGTCAACTTCGACGATGAACATGTTCTCTTGGTATTTGTCCCAGTGGCCCGAGGCTTCCCACAGTTTGCGGTCAACGACTTGCGGTGTGTTGACCTCAACATAGCCGTCACGGTCCTGCATCCGGCGCATGTAGTCCTGCAGGGTGGTGTAGATTTTCCAGCCGTTGGGATGCCAGAACACCTGACCCGGAGCCTCTTCCTGCATGTGATACAGGTTCATCTCGCGGCCCAGCTTGCGGTGGTCGCGCTTTGCGGCCTCCTCCAGCATGTTCAGGTGCGCTTTGAGCTTTTCCTTGCCGGTGAACGCTACGCCATAGATGCGCTGCAACATCGCGCGGTCGCTGTCGCCACGCCAATAGGCACCGGCGATGGACATCAGTTTGAAGGCATCGCCCGGTAGTTGACCGGTGTGCTGCAGGTGCGGGCCGCGGCAAAGGTCCTGCCAGTGCCCGTGCCAGTACATCCGCAGCGGCTCATCACCCGGAATGGCTTCGATCAGCTCGACCTTATAGGGCTCATTGTTGGCCTTGTAGAATTCGATCGCGCGGTCGCGATCCCAGACCTCGGTGGTGACGGGGTCGCGCTTGTTGATGATCTCTTTCATCTTTTTCTCGATGAGGCCGAGATCTTCGGGCGTGAATGGCTCTTCGCGGTCAAAGTCATAGTACCAACCGTTTTCGATAACGGGGCCAATGGTGACTTTGGTGGCGGGCCAGATTTCCTGCACGGCGCGGGCCATCACATGCGCCAGATCGTGGCGGATCAGCTCATTGGCCTGCGCTTCATCCTTCATGGTGTGGATGGCGATTTGGGCATCTGCATCGATGGGCCATTGCAGGTCCCAGTGCTGACCGTTCACTGTGGCCGAGATGGCTTTTTTCGCCAGCGAGGTTGAGATGTCGGCAGCCACCTGCGCGGGCGTTACGCCTGCGTCATAGGAACGTGCATTGCCATCGGGAAAGGTAAGAGAGACGGATTTTGAATCCAGGGCCATGTCGGCTCTCCTCGTCGGTTCGGCGCCCACTGAACGCCCGGTTGCGGGTTATTTGCGTCTGGCTGCTTTGGCAGGTGGTGGGGATTGTGTCAAGAGCGGGAGCGAGGGGCCAGCCCCTCGCGCTCCCCGAGGTATTTTTGGCCAGATGAAGGGGGATCACGGAATTGCACTTAGGCGGGGGGCGTGCATGATGTCAGGAAAGCAAAGAGGACTTCATGGCAGCAACAGATTTTTTGGAAACGGCGCAGGGGCGGCGGTTGGCTTATCACAAGAGTGAAGGGGCCGGGCCGACCCTTGTTTTTCTGGGCGGTTTGAAATCGGATATGGAGGGGACCAAGGCCGTTCATCTTGAGGCTTGGGCGCAGGCGCGGGGGCAGGCGTTCTTGCGGTTTGACTATTCCGGGCATGGCGAAAGCTCTGAGGTGTTCACTGATGGCTGCATTGGCGATTGGCACGAAGATACGCTGGCCGCGGTGGGTGCCTTGACTGAGGGGCCTTTGGTGGTCGTGGGGTCCTCGATGGGTGGTTGGCAGGCGCTGCTGCTGGCAAAGGCGTTGCCGGAGCGAATTGTGGGCATGGTGACCATCGCGGCAGCCCCGGATTTTACCGAGGACGGCTATTGGGCGTCCTTTTCAGATGCGCAGAAGGTAGCGCTGGAGGAGGTTGGGCATGTAGAATTGCCCTCGGATTATATGGAGCCTTACATCATCACCAAACGTATGATCGAGGATGGTCGGCAACGCCTGGTTCTGCGGAACGCGTTGGATCTGCCGTTTCCCGTTCGTTTTTTGCAGGGGACGGCTGATACGGCGGTGTCGACTGAAACAGCCGTTCGCCTGCTAGAGCACGCGACCGGACCGGATATGCGATTGTTGCTGGTCAAGGATGCGGATCATCGGTTCTCGGACGGGCCATGCCTTGGCTTGATCGAAAAAGCCGTTCTCGACGTTTTGGGGAATGAATGATGCGCTGGTTTGGGTGGGCTCTTGGCCGGGTTTTGCTGGTTCTGATCGTTGTCGGAGGCCTGATTTATTGGTTTGGGCCGAGGGAAGAAGTGAACCTGAACCCGGATTTCGACCCCCGCAAGTTTGGCGAAGGCGTTCAGGTCTATTTTGAAAGCACGGAATCCGCCTTTGACGATATCGTCCCCGGTGTCGAAAAGCGTGTGATCTGGCAGGACGGGTTCAAAGAGCGGCGGACGCCCTATTCGGTGCTGTATGTCCATGGCTTCTCGGCCAGTTCAGAAGAGATCCGTCCCGTGCCTGATATGGTCGCTGACGCTCTGGGGGCCAATCTGGTATATGCACGCTTGCAAGGACATGGGCGCAGTGGGGCCGCGATGGGCGATGCGACCGCCTCTGGCTGGATGCAGGACATGGCCGAGGGGCTGGCGGCGGCCAAGGCCGTTGGGGAAAAGGTCGTGGTCATTTCGACATCGACCGGCGGCACGCTGGCGGCGGCGGCGGCTTTGAACCCGGCACTCAGCGAAGATGTCGCGGCAATGGTGTTTGTGTCGCCGAATTTCGGAGTGAATTCGACAGGGGCGTTCATACCCGGTCTGCCGTGGGCGCGGGATTGGTTGCCATTGTTGATGGGGCCGGAACGAGATGTATCCGGGCCAGATCCAGAAAAGAACAAGTACTGGACGGCCGTTTATCCGTGGGAGGCTGTGGTGCCGATGACAGTTCTGGTCGAAACGGTCTACGGTCTTGATTTCTCGCAAGCTTTGGTGCCAGCGCTGTTCTGGTTCTCGGATGATGATCAGGTCGTGCGCCCGGACAAGACCCACAAGGTGGCCGAGGCCTGGGGTGCGCCAGCAACGGTTGAGCTTGTCACGATGGGGCCTGAAGATGATCCGATGTCGCATGTGATTGCCGGTCGCCTGATGTCTCCGGACCAGACAGAGCCGACGGTGAATGGGATATTGGCGTGGTTGAAAACGCAGGGGATCGAATGACCCCTCCTTCAAGAGCATAGAGATGCGCAAGCCGGGCAGCATGTGGAGCCTTGAGACGCTGGGTCGTGTGCGTCTGTCCCGGCATTTCTTCATGCGCGATTTCCTGTACTCCGAGATCGGGAATTTCCATCAAAAACAGAACCTGCCTGAGAACCCGGAACTGGCCATCGAAACCGGCAGCGCCTTTTGCCAAACTTTGCTGGACCCGCTGGAGGAGACCTTTGGCCGGGTCGCGGTGCGCTCGGGCTATCGGTCGCCGTCCTTGAATGCCTTTGGCAACGAAAACCGCCTTAACTGTGCGCGCAACGACAATCCGCTGGAGTGTCATATCTGGGATTGGGGGCAGGGCAAGGCGCGGGTCGCTGGGGCATCTATCGTGATCCCCTGGTTTGCGGATCGCTACGCGCAGGGGCGGGACTGGCGTGATTTGGGCTGGTGGATGCATGATCATCTTGACTACTCCGAGATCTGGTTTTTCCCGAAACTCTGCGCATTCAATCTGGTGTGGCGTCCAAAGCCTCAACGCCGGATCGACAGCTATATCGCACCCAAAGGTTGCCTTTTACGACCGGGGGCCGAGCCGGGCGAAACGCTTTCAGCCCGTCAGAAACGCTATGCTGACTTCCCGCCATTCCGAGGAATCGCCTATCCATAAAGATTCACTTGCTGGGCTGATCCAAACCTTCCATCCTGATGAGAAGGAACGACTCGGATAACCGAGCAAAAGGAGGCCCCACTTGATTGAGCCGCTGGTGTTGTTGCCGGGTTTGATGTGTGATGCCCGGCTGTTTCATCCCCAAATTGATGCCTTTTCACGCCGCGGCGCCGTGGTCGTCTCGGCGATCAGCCGGGGGGAACGGATCGAAGAGATCGCCTCGGATTTGCTGGATCAGCTGCCTCATCGGTTCGCGCTGGCCGGGCACGGGCTGGGAGGCGTGGTGGCGTTGGAGCTTGTCCGTCGCGCCCCGGATCGGGTGTCGCGCCTGTGCCTGATCTCAACCGATGCGCAGGCCGACACACCGCAGATCGCGGCCGCGCGGGAGGATCTGATCATCGGCGCGCAGGCTGGTCGGCTTGAGGAGGTGATGCGGCAGGTTGTGGGGTCGGACACTCTGGCGCCGGGAACGCAGCGCATCCCTGTGTTGAATGACCTACTGGCGATGGCACTGGACTTGGGCCCAGAGGTGTTTGTTACCCAGATGCGTGCGCTACAGAGGCGCGCGGATCAGCAGGGCACGCTGCGCCGGATCAAAGCGCCCAGCCTGATCCTGTGTGGAAAACATGACCGGCTGACGCCCGAGCGCAAGCATGCCTTCATGGCGGACATGATCCCAAATGCAGTGATGCACATAATCGACGCGGCTGGATATCTGCCAACGCTGGAAGCGCCCGGGCAGGTGATCGACCTGATGCAAGCATGGCTGGATGAACCCTTGCGCATGGCCTAAGGGTAGAGCGCTGCGCGTTCCTCTTTGCTGATCACTGTCGGTGTCACGGCGGGTTCAAAACTCTCAGGATCAAAGAACGGCGTGTTTTTCCACCCGCCGGATAGTCTTGATTTGATCACGCGCCTAAGCAACCCAATTGCCGCCGGAGCCAGATTTTCGTGCTTTTGCTTGCCGTTGGGCCGAGGCACAAATCCACGAGTCGAGATCGGGCCAAGTCGTGCGCGATCGGCGATGCGCAATGCGATGAACCCCACAAAGGGAAATCTGGCGGTGCGTGGTGTCGTAGCCAAGGATGAGTTGCAGCATTTGGCATACCATCGCAGCATACCCTTCGGGCTTAGTGACATCGCCGCCAAATGTTCGGCGCCGCTGTCAATCGTGGCCTCGTCGGGGGCGATTTGAAACACCTCAACCGGGCCGGGGGCCGGGTCGGGTTGGCCGAAGTAAAGCTGGGCCGCACGGCAGTCGTGGCAAAAACATTCGGCATGGGTACCCAGACGCGCACCATCAGATGTGATGCGGCCTGTCAGTTTCCTGCAGGCGCAAGAAAAGGTGAGGTCAGCCTCTGACGCCAAAGCCCTTACGCGACTTTGTTGCTGTTGGCCGCCCGACGACGCGGTTTGCGGCTGTTCTCGTTCATGAAGTCGATGACCAGCGGGCGGATATTGTCGCGCCAGCTGCGGCCAGCGAAGATGCCGTAATGCCCCGCACCGGGTTCAACATGGCTGGCTTTCTTGCTGTCCGGCAGACCGGTACACAGATCAAGCGCGGCGATACACTGTCCGGGGGCCGAGATATCGTCATTCGCGCCTTCCACGGTTTTCACGGCCACATCGGTGATCTTGCCCATATCCACCTTGTGCCCGGCGACGACAAATTCGTTCCGCCCAATCTCGCGGTTTTTGAAAATGCGTTCGACCGTGGAGAGATAAAATTCGGCCGGCATATCCATGACAGCGAGGTATTCATCGTAGAAGCGATTATGGGCGTCATGGTCCGAGGCCTCCCCCCGCATCACACGCTGAATCTGATCCGTGAAGGCTGTGGAGTGGCGTTCGGCATTCATCGACATGAACGAAGCCAGCTGCAACAGGCCGGGATAAACCATTCGACCCACGCCTTTGTATTTGAAACCAACGCGCTGGATCATGGTCTCTTCCAACTGGCCCATCGTCACGCGACGGCCAAAGTCGGTCACGTCAGTCGGGGTGGCGTCGGGATCGACCGGGCCACCAATCAGGGTCAGGGTGCTGGGCTGGGCCTTTGGTTCGACCTCGGCCAGATAGGCGGTCGCGGCCAGTGTCAGTGGCGCAGGTTGGCACACAGCGACCACATGGGTGTCCGGACCAAGTTCCTTCATAAAATCGACAAGGTAGAGGGTGTAATCCTCGACATCGAACTTTCCGGCGGACACGGGGATATCGCGCGCGTTATGCCAATCGGTGATGTAAACTTCGCAATTGACCAGCAGGCTTTTGACGGTCGAGCGCAGCAATGTGGCGTAGTGACCGGACATTGGAGCCACCAAAAGCACCTTGCGAGGTTGCGTTTCGCGCCCGTTTACCTTGAAATGGAGAAGGTCCCCAAAGGGACGCTCCAGAACCGAGGTGACTTCGACCAGATGATCTTTGCCATCTTCACACGTGAACGTCCGGATGCCCCAATCGGGCTTCGCGACCATGCGTTGAAAGGTGCGCTCGGTCACTTCACCCCAAGCGGCCATCCAGCTGAACGCCGGGTTGGGAACCATCGAAAACAGCGGGTAGGAGGCCATCGCATTTGCCGTCGAACCAAGCCATTGGTTCGTATTGCGCATGGTTTCCATCAGATCGTAGGTCATCATGTAGCGCATCGAAGGATCCTCCGGAGTATCAACCTAAGAGTTCGGACCATTCGTCGCTTTGTCGACCAACGTCCGCGACGTTATTCTGCATAGCAGCGAGAGTAGGGGTGAATTGTTAAAATGACAACAAGTGAAGACAATACGGGCCAAGTTACCGAAGAACATATTGAACGCATTAAAGAAAATATGGAGAAGGTTGAGGCTCTCTCCAAGCGCCTGATCGAAGTCATGGCTTCGAAAAAGTCTCATGTCCCGGCATTGGACGGCCCGAATCAAGAGCTTTATGCACGTGCGGCAACGGCCTATTGGGCCGACGCCTTGCAGAATCCTGCCAAACTGCTGGAGCAGCAGATCGAATACTGGGGCAAGTCCGTTTTGAACTTTGCCGAGGCTCAGCAGGCCCTGACCACAGGTGAAGTCGATGAAGACGAACCCAAACCCAAGGATAAACGCTTTTCCAACCCGCTTTGGGACACCAACCCCTATTTTCGCTTGATCCGCCAGCAGTACCAGACCAATGCCGAAGCGATCGCGCAGGCGGTGTCGTCGGTTGAGGACCTTGAAGAGAAGGACAAGCAGCGCCTTCAGTATTTCTCGCAGCAGATCATTGACCTGATGGCCCCCACCAATTTTCTGGCAACCAACCCCGATGCCTTGGAGAAAGCTGTCGAAACCGAGGGGCAATCCCTGATCCAAGGGCTTGAGAACCTCGTCTCGGACCTAGAGGCCAATGATGGTGAGCTTGTGGTCAAGCTTGCGGATGACAGTGCATTCGAGGTTGGGGTCAATATTGCGACCAGCCCCGGCGATGTTGTTTATCGCAACCGCATGATGGAGCTGATCCAATACAAACCAGCAACCGAGACGGTGCACGAAACGCCCATCGTTCTGTTCCCGCCGTGGATCAACAAATTCTACATTCTTGACCTCAAAACCCAGAACAGCCTGATCAAATGGGTGACCGAGCACGGATACACCCTGTTTGTCGTTAGCTGGATTAATCCCGACTCCACCTACGCTGATGTGGGGATGGAGGACTATATTCAGGACGGGTTCCTGACTGCGATCGAGACGGTCAAGAAGATCTGCAAAGTAAAACAGGTCAACGCCGTCGGGTATTGCATTGCGGGCACCACGCTCAGCCTGACCCTGTCACTGCTCAAACAGCGCGGGGACAAATCGGTCAAGTCGGCGACCTTCTTTACGGCTCTGACCGATTTTGGCGATCAAGGAGAATTCACGCCGTTTTTGCAAAACGACTTTGTGGATGGGATCGAGGATCAGGTCGCCAAAGATGGCCTTCTACGCGCGTGGATTCTTGGGCGTACGATGTCCTTCCTGCGTTCGCGCGACCTGATCTACACGCCTGCAATCCGCAGCTATATGATGGGAGAGACCCCTCCGGCTTTTGACCTGCTGTATTGGAATGGCGACGGCTCGAACCTGCCGGGGAAGATGGCGGTGCAGTATCTGCGCGGCCTGTGCCAGCACAACGAATTCGTGGGCGACGGCTTCGAGATGCTGGGCCACAAGCTGCGTGTCAGGGATGTGGACGTCCCCCTGATGGCTATCACCTGCGAGACGGACCATATCGCCCGCTGGAAAGACTGCTATCGCGGTGTTCAGCAGATGGGGTCCAAGTCCAAGACTTTTGTCGTATCAGAGTCCGGCCATATCGCCGGAATTGTGAACCCGCCCAGCAAGAAGAAATACGGCCACTACACCAACCCTGATCTGAAATTGGATGCCGAGGCCTGGTTAAAAGACGCTGACTTTCACGAAGGATCCTGGTGGCCGATGTGGGGCGCTTGGCTGAAGAAACGGTCTGGCAAGCAGATCCCGGCGCGCGAAACGGGTGATTCGGAGCATCCGAGCCTGTGTCCAGCGCCTGGCAGCTATGTTTTGCTCAAGGCAAATCGTTGAGCAAATCGCTGATTTCAAAATGAAACTTGATTTTTTCTGCATTGCAGCAAGAAAAAACTTGAAATGCTGCGATGCAGAAATCATATTGTCCTCAAGCCGATGGAAACCGGGGTGGGCCCGGTTCGGTGAAAAGGATTAGGACAATGGCAAAGACCCAAGACTTCACCGCGATCATGAAAGACGTCATGGGCGCGTTTCCGGTAGACACCACCGCAATGGAAGGTGCCTTCAAATCGACCGCAGCGCTGAACGAAAAGCTGTCGGGCGTTGCTCTGGACGCGGCTGAGAAATCGGCTGAAATCTCGAACAAATGGACCAAGGACACCCTGGCCAAGCTGACCGAGATGTCGAAAGCAAAGGCCGAGCCTGCTGACTACGCAAAAGCTGCAACCGACTTCGCAAGCGCGTCGGCTGAAGTTGCTGCTGAAAACCTGGCTGCTTTCGCTGAAATCGCGAAAAAAGTTCAGTCGGAAACCGTTGAGCTGCTGATGGCTGCTGGCAAAGACGCTGCTGAAGAAGCAACCGCAGCTGTCAAGAAAGCGACTTCTGAGGTGACGACTGCTGCCAAGAAAGCCGCAGCTGCCAAGTAAGAACGTCCGCGACGAGCATCTTATCCTCCCTATAGGTGCCATCGCGTTGGGCAGGTCGATTGACCTGCCCTTTCTTTTTGTGCTGCAGTCGCATAACCTCTGCTGCAACGCATCATCCTTGGGGAGGGTACAAGGTGTCGGACAAAGAAAAACCGCTGTTGATCAAGCGCTATGCCAGCCGTCGGCTGTATAACACTGAGACCAGCGATTACGTGACGCTCGAAGATATTGCGGGGTTCATCCGCGACGGGCGCGAAGTTCAGATCATTGATCTGAAGACGGGCGATGACCTGACCCGCCAGTACCTTTTGCAAATCATTGCCGAACATGAAAGCCGGGGCGAGAACGTCCTGCCGGTGAATGTCCTGAACGATCTGGTGCGCAGCTACATGGTGCCGGGTGGGGGCATGATGCCGCAATTCCTACAAAGCTCGTTCGACATGCTGCGCGAAAGCCAAAGCAAGATGATGGAGAACATGAACGCCATGAACCCGATGTCTCAGATGCCGGGATTCGAGGCGATGCAGGCGCAGCAACAGGCGTTCCTCAAGGCGATGACCGGCGGGTTGTCCGGCAACTGGTCAGGCCCGGATAAAGAGGATGAGTCCGAACCAAAAGAGGACCTGGACGACATCAAAAAGCAATTGGCCGAGTTGCAGCAGAAGCTTTCGAAACTGAACTAGAGGCATAAGCGATGCGCTGGCTGGTCCTGTGTATCGCCATTCTTTGGTCGCAAGCCGTTTGGGCCGAGGGGCAGTTCTCTGAAAACTGGTCGGCAGTCTGTCGGTTGGGGACAGATACCTCTGCCGGATGTCAGGATATCCGGGCGCGTGAGATACTCGATGCGTCCGAGGCCCCTTGGCGCGCGATTGGTCGCGTCAACTACGCAGGGCGGGACCAACGATCTCATTGTACGGGCGTTCTGATCTCGGAAAACCATGTGTTGACGGCGGCGCATTGTCTCTACAATCGATCACGCAAACGCTGGATACCACCCGAGAGTATTCGATTTGCTGCCGGGTACCAGCGGGGCGAGGCGGTCTCGGTTGCGCGAGCCGATGACTATATCTTGCCTGCAGGTCAAGACGTATCGGCCAGCTTCTCCGATCAACCCGAATTGGACTGGGCCATTCTGGTGCTGGACGCTCCGATCGGGGCCGAGGTCGGTTTCGTGAAACCGGCAGATCAAGAGGTCGAGGCGGGTTTCGTCGCGGGCTATCCGGGGCTAAGACCTCATGTCCTGAGCCAGACAGAGACTTGCCCCATGCGTATATATGCAGGCCAAATGCTGCATGGGATCTGCCCGGTGATGATGGGGGATTCCGGCGCACCGCTGTTGGTGAATACCTCGGGCGGGCTGCGGGTGGCTGCTATCTTGTCCCGCATCGCACCGACCCCCGAAGGGATCGATGCGTTGTTCGTCTCAGTGCTCGGAGTTCAGGTACCGTAAGCGGGGACAGGGCCAATCACCTCACCGACCGAGGCCAGCAAGATATCGGCGATCACGTCCAGTTCCTCACGCGTCAGGCGCACGGGCAGGCGCACGTCACAGGCTGTCATCAGCATGGCACGTGTTTGCGGCAGTTCGAATTGCTCAGGCAGGAACTGCCAGTTCCAGAAGGCGCGGGCATTGTCTTCGCTCATGCCAAAGACCTGAACTTTGACGCCGCGCGCCTCGGATGCGGCGGCAAAGGCGCGGATTTCATCCTCATCCATGCCGACCAGATTGAACTGAATCGAATCCGGCGCACGACGTTCGGGCGAAAGCGGGGCAGGGACGTCGATATAGTCCGAGCTGTTCAGACGTTCCGCCACATAATCGTGGTTCGCCAGCCCATCGCGCACGCGGCGCGCCAGTTCTGGAATCTGAGGGCGGATCACTGCGGCGCTGAGGTTGCTCATCCGCAAGTTATATAGCGGCAGTTTGTTCTGCCAGCGGGCAAAGGCCTGCTCCAACTCAGGTGAGTTGTCGCCATGCGGAGTTTTGTGCTTCTTCCAGTTATGCTCATAGGCCCCTGACATGATCACGGTGCGGGCCACCAGATCGGCGTCGTCGGTGATCAAAATGCCACCTTCGCCGGCGTTGATCATCTTGTAGGACTGGAACGAGAAGCAGCCAATTTTGCCGATGGTGCCAATGTTGCGCCCATGCCAGGTCGTGCCCAGCGAATGGGCGGCATCTTCGATCACCGGGATATCGCGCGCGTCGCACAGCGCCATGATCGCATCCATGTCCGAGGTATGGCCGCGCATATGGCTAATGATGACCGCCTGCACATCGTCCAGCTTGGCCTCGAAATCAGCCATGTCGATGCGGTAGTTCGGACCAACTTCGCACAGAACCGGAACGCAATCCGCATGCACGACCGAAGATGGTACGGCTGCAAATGTGAAGCCTGGGATCAGAACCCGCGCATCCCGCGGCAGGCCCAGTGCCTTCAGCGACAGAAACAGAGCGGCCGAGCAGGAGGAAACAGCCAATGCGTATTTCGTGCCTAGTAGTGTGGCGAACTCGGATTCCAGCAAAGAGACCGGCGCGTCCTGCGGCGCGGTGTAACGAAACAGGTCGCCTGACTGCATCAGGGCGTCAATTGCGTCTCGTGCGGCGGCGGGGATGGGTTCGGCGTCATGAACGTTGGGTGGCAGCGTCATATTTGGTTTTCCCGAATTCTAACTTTCACTTTATTAAATCAAGCATCCCGCCCGTGCCAAGCCCCCAATCGCAAGATCGGCAAAATTTCACCAAATTGTCGTATGGAAAACGGGGGCTAGATCCCCAGCCGATCCCGCATCGCGTACCATGTCATCGCCAGCACCAGCAGAGGGCTGCGCAGGGCCGGACCACCGGGAAAGGGCAGGGCCGGGACACGGGCCATTGTATCGAACCCTTCGGCCTGCCCTTGGATGGCCAATGCCATCAGTTGACCGGCATGTGTTGCGGTGCCGACGCCATGGCCGGAATAGCCAGAGGCGGACAGGATATTCGGCGCAACACGCGTAAGATAAGGCATCCGCCGCATTGTAATCGCCAGAGTGCCGCCCCACGCGTAGTCGAGCCTGACGTCCCGCAGATGCGGAAAGATCTCGGTCATTGGCTTGCGCACGGTGGCGGCGATATCCGAGGGGAAACGGTAGCCATAGCTTTCGCCTCCGCCAAACAGAAGGCGCCCATCGGCGCTGAGGCGGAAGTAGTTCACCACGAATTTCGTATCCGCAACCGCGACATCCTGCGTCAGTACATGTGCGGCCTCATCCCCAAGCGGCTCCGTCGCGGCTATGAAGTTGTTGATCGGCATCACCCGCGCCGCGACCTGCCGGTTCAGCGTTCCAAGGTATCCGTTGCAAGCCAGAATGACGTGTTGGGCGCGGACATTCCCACCTTCGGTAAGAACAGTAGCCGGGTCGCCTTGTTCGATCCCTGTCACCTCGGTGCCTTCGAAAATACGCACGCCCGCGGCCTCAACAGCACGGGCCAGACCGAGCGCATAGTTCAACGGGTGCAAATGCGCCGCTCCCATGTCCAGATACCCACCCTTGTAAGCGGGTGAGGGGCAAAGGGCGTGGCCCGCCTCTTCATCCAACAGCTCGATCTGATCGTAGCCGTAGCGGTCCGACAAATGCGCGGCATGGGCGTGCAGATCGCTGCGCTCGGACGCTGACAGGCCCAGGTTGGCGATGCCAGGCTTCAGGTCGCAGTCAATTTTGTGCTTTTTAATCAGCGATTTGACCAAGGCTTTCGCATCCTCGGCCAGATCCCAAAGCTTGGTGGCGTCGTCCTGTCCGACGAGCCGCTCCAGATCCTCCTGGTCCATGCGCTGGGCGCTGCCCAACTGGCCGCCATTGCGGCCTGATGCGCCGAAGCCCACTCGGTGTGCCTCAAGCAGGACAACGTCCATCCCGGCCTCGGCCAGATGCAGCGCAGCCGACAAACCCGTATAACCGCCGCCGACGATGCAAACATCGGCGCGCGTTTCGCCTTTGAACTCAGGAAAACGCGCGAGCGGATTGGCTGTCGCGGCATACCAGCTTGCCGGATACTCGGCTTTGCTATCGTTGGAATAGAGAAGGTTCATCTCTGGTGACCCCAAAAGGCTCAGACGTTCAGCAAGAGATGTTCCCGCTCCCACGGAGAGATCACCTGCAGGAACTCTTCGTACTCGGCCCGTTTCACGATGCCATAGACGCGGGCGAATTCAGGGCCCAGTATCTCATGCAGCTCCGTGGCTCCGTCGAACAGGTCCAGAGCATTCCCCATCACCTGCGGGATATCCCCTTCGCCCTCATAGGCGTCACCGTAGAACTGCCGGCGGGGGCGTTCCTGTTGGACCAGACCCAGATAACCACAGGCCAGTGACAACGCGATCCCGAGATACGGGTTGCAGTCCATTCCAGCGATACGGTTCTCCACGCGTCGTGCTTCAGGGCCGGACAGCGGCACCCGGATACCCGTGGTGCGATTGTCCCGCGCCCATTCCAGATTGATCGGCGCGGCATGGTCTTTCACATAGCGACGGTAAGAGTTCACATACGGCGCCATCACGGCAAGACCGGCGGGCAGGTGGGTCTGCAGGCCCGCGATGAAGTGATAAAACGCGTCCGTCTCACCTCCTTGCGGACCGGAGAAGATGTTCTGGCCGGTCGCTATGTCGATGATCGAATGGTGGATGTGCATGGCCGATCCCGGCTCATCCTCGATCGGTTTCGCCATGAAGGTCGCGAAGCAATTGTGGCGCAGCGCGGCCTCGCGGATCAGGCGTTTGAAGTAGAAGACTTCATCCGCCAGCTTCACCGGATTGCCGTGGCGCAGGTTGATCTCAAGCTGGCCTGCGCCGCCTTCTTGGGTGATCCCGTCGATCTCGAACCCCTGATGTTCGGCGAAATCATAAATGTCGTCGATCACCGGACCGAATTCGTCCACGGCCGTCATGGAATAGGCCTGACGCGCGGCGGCAGGACGGCCCGAGCGGCCCATCATCGGCTCAATCGACTGCGCCGGGTCAACGTTGCGGGCGACTAGAAAGAACTCCATCTCCGGGGCGACCACCGGCTTCCAGCCCTTGTCGTGATAGAGCTGCACAACACGTTTCAGCACGTTGCGCGGGCTGTAGGGGATCGGGTTGTCGTCGCGGTCATAGGCGTCGTGGATCACCTGCAGCGTCCAGTCGCCAGTCCAAGGCGCCGCCGATGTGGTCGAGAAATCCGGTTTCAGGATCATGTCGCGTTCAATGAATCCGTCCTCACCCGCGGCTTCACCCCAGCCGCCCGTGATCGTCTGGTAGAAGATACTGTCAGGCAGGTGGAAATAGGATTGCCGCGCGAATTTCGATGCGGGAACGGCCTTGCCTCGGGCAATGCCCGGCAGGTCCGAGATTATGCACTCGACCTCATCCAGCCGATGTCCGGCGATATAGTCTTGTGCGGCCTGCGGTGCTGCGTCTGTCCAATCGGCCATCAGGCCCTCGCTTTCTTCAGAAAATCCGCCATGATCTGCGCGATCCGGGCATTATGGTCTGGTGCTGTTTGTCTGTTCGCCGCGGCTTGCATGAGGTCATCAGGCACCAACCCTTTGCCGCGCGTGCGCATCAGGCCCGAGACGAAATCGTTGGAAAATTCAGGATGCGCCTGCACGGTCCAGATCTGGTCACCATAGCGCAGCATGGCGTTTTGGCAGAAGTCATTGCTGCCGATCACCTCGGCCCCGTCCGGCACGTCCACGACCTGATCCTGATGCCATGCGTTTAGCCAGACGTTGTCGCCATCAAAGTCATATTCAGTACGTCCAACCGACCAACCACCTTGGTATTTTTCGACCTTGCCGCCCAGCGCCTGCGCGATGATCTGGTGACCAAAGCAGACACCCACCAGCGGCTTGCCGCTTTGGTGAATTTGGCGGATCAGGTCCTCAAGCGGGGGAATCCATGGCAGGTCCTCATAGGCCCCGTAGCGAGAGCCTGTGATCAGCCAGCCATCTGCGTCTTCTGCGCTGTCTGGGAAGATCCCGTCAACGACTGCGAAGGTTTTGAATTCAAACCCATGTCCGTCCAGCAACGCCGGAAACAAAGAGTCATAGTCCCCGAAATCCTGCATGAGCGCATCAGGGGTGTGGCCAGTTTGTAGAATGCCGATTTTCATAAGTCACCGAATTTGATCAAATTCAGAAATACCCGAGAGCGGGCCTTCGGGCAAGGGGGTCACACGGCCTCGAGATAGCTTAGCCAGTGTTCGTCCTCCGGGCGGTCTGCAAAACGTGCAATTTCCTGCCGTTTGGTCATCGACAGATTGCGGATCAATTCCGATGGGAAAAGCCGGGCAATGATCGGGTAGCTCTCGAACAGGTCGATGGCGGCGGACCAGTCGCCAGCAAGCTGAGGCAGACCGTCAATTTCATAAGCATTGCCCGAGATCGGGGCGGGGGGCACCATGCCGTCCTCGATGCCGACCAGTGCCGCGCCCAGAACGGCACTCAGCATCAGGTAAGGGTTGATGTCGCCGCCAGCCACGCGGTGTTCGATACGTCGGGCCACGGGGGCACCGCCCGGAATGCGTATGGCGGCGGTTCTGTTCTCATAGGCCCAGCTTGCACCGGTGGGGGCATGAGCGCTGGGCACAAGCCGCGCGTATGAATTCCCATGAGGGGCAAAGATCAGAGTGCTGGCAGGCATGGCAGCAAGGCACCCGGCCACGGCTGAGCGCAGCAGGTCGGTGCCCTCGGGCCCGCCATCGTCGAAGATGTTCCGCCCGTCTTGGTCCAGGACCGAGAAATGCACATGCATCCCGTTTCCCGCGTCCTCGGCATATGGTTTCGACATGAAGGTCGCAGCAAAACCGTGTTTTCGGGCCAAACCGCGCGTCAAAGCCTTGAAAAGCCACGTATCATCAGCGCAGCGCATGGCGTCCTGATGATTGAGGTTGATCTCGAATTGACCGATACCGCTTTCGGATATGGCGGTTTGTGCGGGGATGTCCATTGCAGCGCACCCGTCATAGAGGTCGGTGAAGAACGCCTCGAACGCGTCCATTTCGGCGACGGACAGAACCGCTTCATCCGTCAGGCGGCGACCAGTGATGGGGTTGAGAGGCGGTAACGGTTGGGGGCCGGATGCGTCAACAAGGGTGAATTCCAACTCAGTCGCCGCAACGACTGACCAGCCGCGCTGCGCGTAGCGCGACAGCACGGATGCAAGCGCATGGCGCGGGTCGCCTGAAAAGGGAACGCCGTCATCGTCATAGAGGCTCATGGGAACCAGGGCCGTCGAGGTTTCCAGCCATGGCACTGGCACAGGCCCGCGCTCGGTCGGAAGCAGGATACCATCGGCGTCACCGGTTTCGAATACGAGGGGGCTTCCGTCGATGTCCGCGCCCCATAGATCGACGTTCAAGGCCGAGAATGGCATGCGCACGGCACCCTTGCTCAGCTTGTCGGCATAGGTAGGCGGGACGCGCTTGCCTCGCATCTGACCGTTCAGGTCGCAGGCGGCAACGCGGAAATTATGCAAGGCGTTCAGGTCCATTGGGGCTGTAGCTCCTCTCGGTTATCCGAGATGTAGCGAAGCCAAACGGCCTTGTCACGAAATTTGATCAAATTTCGGCGGTAGTAAAAAGGCGTCGGCACAAATTGCGCCGACGCTCTGTTTCTTAGGATCAGACGAAGGTTACGCCGTTTTCCGCCATGGGCAGGGTCGTAACCTTCACGCCCGAAAGAGCGCGGATTGCATTCGCCAGCGCCGGGGCGGACGGAGGCGTGCCCGGCTCGCCGACGCCCGTGGGCGCTTCGGCTGATGGAACGATATGGACGTCAATCGCCTGGATGTCACCAATCCGCAGAGGCTCGTAATCCGGGAAATTGAACTGGTCTACTGCGCCGCTGGTCAGCGTGATCTGGTCGCGCATGACGTGACCAATGCCATAGCCGACACCACCTTCGATCTGTGCTTTGACCACATCGGGGTTCACCGCGATGCCGCAATCAACGGCACAGGTGACTTTTTCGATGCGAACTCCGCTATCCAAATCGCCGGACACCTCGACTACTTCGGCCACATAGGAGCCAAAGGACTTGTGGACCGCGATGCCTTGCGCGCGCCCGGCTGGAGCGTTGCCCCATCCGGCCTTCTCAATCGCCAGCTTCAAAACTCCGGCTTTGCGGGCCTGATCTGCGTTGCTGTCATCGCTTAGATGCGCCAGGCGGAACTCGACCGGGTCACGACCGGCGGCCTCGGCGGCCAGGTCCATCATGGCCTCCATCGCATAGGCCGTATGGGTGTGCCCGACCGAACGCCACCACAATACAGTCGTCGCTTTCGGTGTATCCGTCAGACCCACGGCCATGCCGGGGATGGCGTAGGGGCTGTCAGAAACCCCTTCGACCGAGCTGTGGTCGATGCCGTCATGCACCAGGACGGCTTCAAACGGCGTACCTTTGATGACCGATTGACCGGCGATTTGATGGTGCCATCCGACGATATTCCCTTCGCCATCCAGACCAACACGCACTTTGTGACCAAAGGCAGGGCGGTAGTAGCCGCTGCGAATGTCATCTTCACGTGTCCAGACCAGTTTGACCGGGCGAGAGCGGTCGGTGACCACGAAGGCCAGCGCGGCCTCGACCTGATAGTCCGCATCAGGTGTCGCACGGCGTCCAAAGGACCCGCCTGCCAGCATGGTGTTGATGTGAATCTTCTCGGCCGGAAGTTCAAATATCTGCTGGTAGGCCATATGTGGGCCGGTCGGCATCTGCGCGCCATCATGCAGGACAATGTCGCCCTCTGCAGTCTGTTCGATGGTGCAGTTCAGCGGTTCCATCGGCGCATGGGCCAGAAGCGGGAAGTAGAAGGTCCGCTCAACCACAGTGTCAGCGCCGTCGATAGCGGCAGAGACGGCGGCAAAATCGGCCTTGTTGACGTTGTAGGTCGGCTCGGCATCGAGCGCGTCCATGATCTCGGCCTTGATCTGATCCGAGTCGCGAGTTTCAGCGCCCGACATATCCCATTCGACCTCAAGCGCATCACGCGCCTGAATCGCGGCCCAGGTGTTTTCCGCGTAGACAGCGACACCCGCTTGGTTGGGTAGAACCGCGGCACTGATGTAGCCTTTGACCTCTTTCGAGGCGCTATCGTCAAACCCTAGCGCAATTCCGCCTTTGGATTCAGGGCGTTTGATCATGGCGATCATCTGGTTGGGAAGGTGAACGTCCATGGCATACATGGCCTGACCATTGCCCTTGATCGCCGAATCCTTACGCCGAACGGCTTCGTTTCCGATCAGGCGGAACTCGGACGGGTCCTTCAGGCGCGGCTCGGACGGAGCGTCCAGCTGAGCGGCTGCGGCCACGAATTCGGCAATCGGAGCGGACTTGTCGCCGGATTTGACAATGCCTTCTTCGATTGTGATGCCCGATGCGTCGACGCCCCAGCTTTGGGCCGCCGCGTTGATCAGCATCTCGCGTGCGGCAGCACCGGCCTGACGGTATTGCAACCACGAATTCGCCATCGCGGTCGACCCGCCCGTGCCCTGGAACGGTCCGAACAGCAGGTTGTTGTAGACGTTGGGATCAGAGGGCGCGAATTCGTATTCGATCTGGTCCATCGTCAGGCCGATTTCTTCGGCGATCAGCGTGGGTAGGCCGGTCGCAGGGCCCTGACCCTTCTCAAAGTGCTTGACGATGGCGGTCACGGTGCCATCCGCGTCGATCTTCACGAACGGGTTGAACTGAGCGGTCTCGGACGAAGCAGCCGCCAGCGCGCCATCCGGACGCGCGCCAACCAGCAGGACGGCACCAGCAGCAGCGGCGCCTTTCAGAAATCCACGGCGAGAGGTGTTGATGGTCATGGATCAGGCCTCCAGAATTTCAGATGCGCGCTGGATGCCGGCGCGGATACGTTGATAGGTGGCACAGCGGCAGGCATTGCCGTACATGTATGCGTCGATCTCTTCAGCGCTGGGCTTGGGGTTCTCAGCCAGCAGGCCAACGGCCGACATTACTTGACCCGACTGGCAGTAGCCGCACTGTACCACGTCTAGCTCGACCCAGGCCTGTTGGACAGCTGCGCCGATCTTGTCCTCACCGACGGCTTCGATTGTGGTGATCTCGGCGTCTTCGACGTCTTCGATATAGGTCTGACACGAGCGGACGGGCTCGCCATTCAGATGCACGGTGCAGGCGCCGCAAGATGCGACACCGCAGCCAAATTTGGTTCCGGTGAGCTTCAGCTCATCCCGGATCACCCAGAGCAGGGGCGTGCCGGGTTCGGCGTCGACAGTATGCGTCTCGCCGTTCAGTTTCAGATTGATGGCCATGAGGGGACACTCCGTGTTGGCTTGCTACCTGAGTCGGTAAACTGGCGGGTTTACATGTGGCACAGAAAGTCGCGCCTGTAAACTCCCGCGTTTACCTAGTGTTTGACCCGGCGCGGTCAATGGGTCTATAGCAATGGAATGAATGAGATCAGCGCACCCAATGCGTCCAAATATGCACAGATCATCGAAGCTGCCGTGGCCGAATTCCAGGAAAAGGGGTTCGCGGCGGCCAGCATGGATCGTATTTCGCGCCAGGCCGAGGTGTCCAAGCGGACGCTTTATAAGTATTTCGAAAGCAAGGAAAATCTGTTCCGCTCAATCGTGGCGGAACTATCCAGTCGCTTTGCGGAAGTGCTTGAGATCAGGTACGAAAAAGGGCGCGATGTTCGCGAACAACTGACTGAGCTGGCCTGGGCCGAGGGGCGCATTCTGATGCTGCCCGATGTGATGGCCATGTCCCGCATGGTGATCAGCGAAATCCTGCGCAACCCTACGTTGGCCGAACAAGCGCAGGGCAAGCTGGACAAGACGGCCTCGTTCATCGACATGCTGCGTGAGGCCGCCGCGGACGGGCAATTGAAGATCGACGACCCCGAACAGGCCGGTCGTGAATTCATCGGCCTGATCAAGGCGCGGGCGTTCTGGCCGCTGTTGTTCTCAGGCACGGTTCTCAGCCATCAGGAAATGGCGGACACGATCAACAACAGCGTCGAGATGATGATGCGCAGATACGGCCCGGACACTGCGTAGTGTTCAAGGCCGTACGGCGGACAAACCGGCCCCTACATGCCGTTGCGCGGGATCACGTGATTCCATTCCGTTTTGAAGAACAGCGAGTCTCCGTCCCAGCATTCGACCGTGGCGTTCAACACGAAATCGGTTGCCGTGGCCGTCTGCTGAGACCAGGTCTTGATACGTGCATCCCAATCGCCACGCTCAAAGCGGGTTTCCTGCCGCATGGTCGCGATCGCGGATAGGGGGTCATCGGGCAGGATGGAGTAAATCCGCTCGGACATGTCGGAAATCTCGGTCCCTGTTTCCAGCACCTTCTTTGACGACGGCCCCATGACGCCGCCACCGATGAAGACACGTTCCGTCAGTCTGCCAGTGTGGGTGTCTCGAGTCAGCGTCGTCTCGGACCCGCCCTGACCTCTGGTCGAGGTCTCGGGTACCGAAACCGGGGCCGGAACCGGAAGGTCCCGAGGGGTCGGCGCATCCGGCGCATTTGTGCGAACGGGCAACGACAAGGCCGAGGAGCCGGGCACGACAGTCGCGCAAACCGGATTCGGGGCGGGCCACAAGATGGGCCAATAGGCGGTCGCAAGCTGCACCATGATCCGGTGACCGACAGGAACGTTGTAGCCGATGGCGTGCAACTGGATCGAGATCTCCATCTCTTCTCCTGGCACGACCGGGGTTGGTTCTGTGTCACTTTCGCGGTGCATCAGGTTAAAGAACCCGCGTGAGATCAGGGTCTGCGCGCCGTCGGGGGCTTCATCAATCAGCAAGGCCGCGACAAAGGCCTGAGGTTGGTCGACACTGACCTGCAACGCGATTTCAGGTTGGCCCAGAATGTCCACCGATGACTCCAGCGTGTCACTGCGGAACACCATCGCCCCAGCGGCGTCGATCCGACAATCCAGAGGCAAATCGCCCGGAATACCGAAAGAACACATGACCCCACCGGCCGAGCCGAACGTCTGCGGAGAGGTGATCTGCATCGGCGCGCCTGTTTGCGCCTGTGCGTCGAGCGACCCCGCGTTCAGCCAATAGGTTTCACTCGAAACATTGGGCGAGGGCCAACTGGGCTCCTCGACCCAGCGCCCGGGGCGGTGCGTTTGCGTTCCAGCGGGGCGCATGCTGTCCATCATGTATAGGTGCAGCGGTGGCTCCTCCTCGATCCCGGTGTCGATCCCCTTCAGCCAATAGTCCCAGAACCGCAGAACCTCGGCGATGAAATCGACCTGAGGGGTGGGCTTTCCTTCATGCGGGTAGAGATGCGACCACGGGCCCATCATCACCTTGACCGGCACATTCAGCTGTTCCGAAATACGGAACGGCGTGTCGCGATACAGGTCTGCCCAGCCGCCGAAATAATAGACGGGCACATTGACTGCGTCATAGTCCTCGCAGATCGAGCCACGTCGCCACATCTCGTCATGGGTCTGATGTTCCAGCCACATGGCGGGCCAGAACTCCATCGCCTCAAGGCGTTCACGCCAGAGGTCGCGCCACTTGTCCTCGCCCACGATTTCGGGGTCCGGAGGGAAGGCGTTCAGCAATTGCATGATCGATCCCCACCAGAAATTGTCGCCGGCCAGGACGCCTCCGTAGAAATGGATGTCTTCGCGCCAGCGGTCGTCGCAGCCCATCACCGGCGCGATTGCTTTCAGCGCAGGGGGGCGTTTGGCGGCCACCTGAAATGAGTTGTAGGCCCCCCAGCTTTTGCCAAACATACCGACATTGCCGTCGCACCACGGCTGTTCGGCCAGCCACGCGATGACATCAACGCCGTCCTGCGTTTCCTGGTGCGAGTATTCATCCTCGGCCAGCCCACCGCTATCGCCGTTGCCGCGAATATCGACCCGGATGGAGGCATAGCCCGCCTCGGCAAAGCGCGGATGCATGGTTTCATCGCGCAGGCGCGTGCGATCTCGGCGACGATAGGGGATGTACTCTAGCAGACAGGGGACAGGATTCTCACGCGCATTGGGTGGTAACCACAAACGCGCGGCCAATTGCGTGCCATCGGGCATCGGAATCCAGACGGTTTCGATCACCTCTACGCTGTTCATGGCCGGGTCCTTCCTGTTGTTTTGGCTTGCGTTTCTCTCAAGCACGTTCGTCGCGTCGCCGCTTTTGGTCGTATGAAACGCACAACCCGTTCAGCGCGCAAGCGAATAGGAGGCTTCGGGCTGCAAAATGTGACTCAAGTTTGCCGTTCCGCTGTGATAGCCACACGCAGGCACAGACCGGGATTTGTCAGGTGACAGAGAAAAACGTGAAAAACTTGGACCGAGCAGCGCGTTTAAGCGTGGCACCCATGATGGACTGGACCGACCGCCATTGCCGGTTTCTGCATCGGCTGCTGAGTGAGCAGACGCTGCTTTACACCGAGATGGTCACTGCGCCCGCGCTGGTGCGTGGTGGGGCGCTGCATCTGCTAGACTATAGCCCACAGGAACATCCCGTTGCATTGCAGCTTGGCGGCTCGGACCCAGAGGAACTGGCGCAGGCCGCGCGGCTTGGGGCCGAAGCTGGGTATGATGAGATCAACCTGAATTGCGGCTGCCCCTCGGATCGGGTGCAATCGGGCACGTTTGGGGCTGTGTTGATGAAAGACCCCGCGCGTGTCGCCGACTGCGTGGCCGCCATGCGTGCGGCCGTCTCGGTCGATGTGACCGTCAAATGCCGGATTGGCGTGGATGATCAGGAACCGCGCGACGTGCTGCCGGACTTTCTGGACAAGATACAGCAGGCCGGGTGCCGACGGGTGACGATCCACGCGCGCAAGGCGTGGCTACAGGGGCTCAGCCCGAAAGAGAACCGCGATATCCCTCCGCTCGACTATGACCTCGTTCATCAGATGAAGGCTGATTTCGCGGATCTTCACATTTCGATCAATGGCGGCATCACCTCGTTGGACGAGGCGCAGACGCATCTGGAGGCCGGGCTGGACGGGGTGATGATTGGACGGGCGGCCTATCATCAGCCTTCTGACATCCTCTCCGAAGCGGATATGCGAATTTACCAGAGCGGCAACGCTCGGGACCCGATCGAAGTGGCCCGGCAAATGGTGCCCTATATCGAGCAGCACCTTGTCAACGGAGGGCGTTTGCACCAGATCACGCGGCATATGCTTGGCCTCTTTGCCGGTCGCCCCGGCGCACGGGCTTGGCGGCGCGCGCTGTCAGAAGGGGCGGTGCGGGATGGGGCAGGGCCCGAAGTGATGCTGAAGGCGCTCGATCACGTGGCGCCTCTGGCCGAGGTTTGAACGAATGAAGCCCGGTCTCTGACCGGTTTGGGGGGAAGATGCCCGAGACGATGTTGCTGGCCCAGATGCTGGGCCTTTTGCTTGTAATTGGCGCACTTGCGGGCGTTTTGGCAGGGCTGCTCGGCGTTGGCGGAGGCATCGTGCTTGTGCCCGCGTTTTTCTATGCGTTCCAAACGCTTGGATATGGTGGGCCGCAGTTGATGCAGCTATGTCTGGCGACCTCGCTGGCGACGATAATCGTAACCTCGATCCGGTCGGTGCTGGCCCATAACAAGAAAGGCGCAGTCGATTGGCAGATCCTGCGAGGCTGGGGGCCTGGCATCGTCGTAGGGGCGGTTGTTGGCGTGCTGGTCGCCTCGGCCCTGCGGACTGAAGCCTTGCAGGCGCTGTTCGGCGTTCTGGGCATGGTGATTGGTGCGTATCTGGGCTTTGGTCGCTCGGAATGGCGTTTAGGGGATGCGATGCCCAAGGGGATCAAGCGCGCGGTTCTGTCCCCATCCGTGGGCTTCCTGTCTGTGCTTATGGGGATCGGAGGCGGCAGTTTCGGCGTCCCCCTCATGAGCCTTTACAACACGCCCATCCACCGGGCTGTGGCAACGGCTGCAGGGTTCGGAGTGATCATCGCCGTGCCATCTGTATTGGGTTTTCTCTTTCTGGAGATTGCCCCTGAACACAGGCCTCCGCTGACGATCGGGGCCGTGAACTTGGTGGCCTTCGGGATAGTAGTCGCGATGACGATGATCACCGCCCCGTGGGGCGTTAAACTCGCTCATGCGATGGACCCGAAGCCGCTCAAGAGGGTCTTTGCACTGTTCCTGACACTGGTCGCTTTGAACATGCTGCGGAAGGCATTGGGATGGTAGAGGATTTCTGGGCGAAGGGTTGGGTCAAATTCCCGTTCGACCCCGCCCTAGCAGAATGGGTTGGGCAGGTTCTGCCCGACGCTCAGCGGTCCGCGACGGCACCTGAACATGCCGAGTGGCTGGATTGTGAGGGCACGTGGTTCATTGGCGTAGATGCCTTGCCCAATGATGAATTTGGGCAGGTTGCGTCGTCAAAACCGCTGTCCGGGTTGGCCATGGATTTCATCGCCGCGCATCTGGGCAGCTTGCCGCTGCATCCGGGGCAGGTGTCGATCATCTATCCGGGGTATCCCCGCCCTCGGAAGGGTGAAAGCGAGGCCGCCGGGCGCTACAGGCGCAATCGCGACGCGGCCCATGTGGATGGGTTGCGACCTATGGGTCCGGATCGCCGCCGTCGCGTGGATGAACCGCATGCGTGGATTTTGGGCATTCCCCTGTCGGAAGCCAGCCCCGATGCCTCGCCCATGGTGTTGTGGGAAGGTAGTCATATCCCAATGGGCGAGGCCTTTAGAGCGGCTTTTGCGGATCAGTCCCAGACCGATCTGAGCCAGGTCGACATCACCGATATATATCAGGCGACCCGCCGCGAGGTCTTCGAGACCTGCCCAAGGATCGAATTGCCTGCCAAACCCGGCGAGGCCTATCTGCTGCACCGCCATTGTCTGCATGGTGTTGCGCCATGGCCGGAGGGGGCGACCGCTGGGCCGGATGGACGGATGATTGCCTATTTCCGCCCCGAATGCGCCAACGGCGTCGCGGAGTGGATTGAAACACGCTGATGTCTCGTGAGGGAAACGGTTCCCGCGAATTACCCCAGCAGACCACGCCCACATCTGCCCGTTTCGCAACTTTTGGGCTTCAAAACCCGACCTGTCACGAAAAATGACGTGGGGTCACTTTGCGATAAGTTTATTGATTGCCGAGTCAATGAATATACAACGGAAGGCGTTTTCTTCGTCGTTCCGGCTGAAAACTCTTTAGCCAGACCGTGCCGCTGCGGGTCGCCACTCACTCACGGAACCGGCTTTCGCCTCGCTTTTTTTTCGAGGCGTGCGTCCGGCCCGCAGCAGGCACACTTAATTGATTGGTTCTTAATGTCTTTCAAAAGCTTTCTACAACGCTTTTCCAAGCTGCGAGATCACGCGCAACCCGTGACTGTCGACACCACGATGGAACGGCCTGCAAAACATCCAAGAACCAGCCGGTCCGAATACTCAGACCTGTTCAAGGAAGAACTCGCGACCCGACAACAGGGCAGGTGTGACAAATCAAAGGATGAAACCAGCGCGGTGGACTGAGCGGTCAGCTTTTCAGGCGGGCCGAACGCCCGCCGCGCCGTTTGGCGAGGCGCGGTTTGCGGGCGGGCAGAGCCTCCATGATTTCGGCGCGTTCGCTGCTGTCCATACGTGACCAGCGCGCGATCTCATCAAGGGTGCGGTAACAGCCGGTGCAAATCTGCTCTGTCGGGTGGACAACACAGATTCGTACACAGGGGCTTTCGACCTCATCGCGCTGCCAAACCATGTTCGTCATTCGTGGTCTCCGACCCATTACAAAAAGCGCAGCCTGTCCAGCGCTCCCTGCAAGATATACCCTGCTGCAACGTGATCAATAACCTGTCCGCGACGTTTTCGTGTCGTATCCGCCTCTAAAAGTGCCTTTTCTGCAGCAACTGTGCTCAGACGCTCGTCCCAAAAGCCGATGGGGCAGTCGGTTAGGCGGGTTAAGTTGCGGGCAAAGGCACGGGTAGATTGGCAACGGGGGCCTTCGGTACCGTCCATGTTTTTTGGTAGCCCGAGGATGACGCCGCCTATCTCACGATCCTTGATCAACTCAAGCAAGCGCGCGGAATCGAGGGTGAATTTCTTGCGACGCACGGTCTCCAGAGGGCTAGCCACCCCGCGCATCCGGTCCGAGACCGCCACGCCGATGGTCTTTTCACCCAGATCCAGCCCCATCAGCGCCGTCATCGGCGACAGGGAAGCGGCGAAACCTTCAAAATCGTCGTGGATCATTGGGCAATACCGGCTTGCAGGGCGGCTGCATCGATCATCTCAAGCGCCTCGGGGTTGTCGGCAAAGAGGACCTCGGCTTCGTCGCGGATATCTATTGCACGCTGGGCCTGACCCAAGACGCCAAGCGCCGCGATCAGGCGCGCCCAGTCCTGAGGAGGGCCGCCCTCAGTCGCCAGGCGATCAGACAGACGGTCAACCATGCCTTGGATCATCTCTTGCCGTTCTTCCGGGGTCATCTCCGCTGCGGCGGCGACATCGTCCTGACTTGGGCCGGGCTGCCCCAATGAGCTGGGGTCGGGGCCGTTGAAAACCCCCGCGCGAAAGGCAAGCTCATCCAATTGGGCGCGAATCGCATCACCCCAAGGAGCGCCCGCTGGCGCATTCCGCGCGGTGTCGACCCAGACACGATAGGCGAGGTCTGGACGGCCGGTCTGGGCCAGCATTTGCCCCCAGTAGTAGCGCGCCGGGCCGTGTCGGGGATCACGCTCAAGCGCGGCGGCCAGAACTTGCTCGGCCTCGGGCGAGATGTAGCCGCCTGCCGCAAGGATCATCTTTTCGGCCAGATCCGAGTAATCATCGGCTGTTGCAGCCTGACCCGAAAGCTCGACAACGCGTTGCTGCGCGGCATAAGCGGCCTTGAAGTTCCCCGCATTGGCTTCGTGCTGTGTCAGCAGGATATGCCCTTGCAGGTCATTCGGCCGGGCCGCCACGGTGTCGCGCAGTTGCTGGAGCAGCGTTGCGTAGCTTTCTTCCAGTTGTCGCGGCTGCGGCGGGGTGGCAAGGACTTCGGCTGCTTCCTGCGCTGGGCGGTTCGACCGGACCTCCTCGGCCAGTGCCAGCCGTGCGGTCAGGGGTTGGTCGGGCAGGCCGACGGCACCGGTTCGGTAATACATCGCCAGCGCGCCACCAATCACGACCAGCATCACGATTGCGATGGTGACGACGGAAACCCCGCGCGACGGGCCCGAGGCCACCCGGTCGCCCTGCATCTGGGCGTCTGCTGCCAGAATGCGGCGTGAGATCTCGGTGCGGACCCTCTCGGCATCGGCTTCGCCAATGACTCCTCGGGCCAGATCACGGTCAACACCCGCCAGTTGTTCGCGGTAGACGCGCAGATCGTAGGCTGCGGTTGGTTCGTCCGCGCGGCGGCCGCGCAAAAGCGTGTAGCCGAGGAACCCTGCGACCAGCAGCGCGATCAGACATGAAATGACCCAGAACGTCATGCTCTCTCCTGAAATTCTGCCCTGACTTAGACCTGCGGGCCGCCTAAAAAAAGGGACAAATGGCCGCGAATGTGCCACATGTCGCAATAGTGCTATATTGCGGCGTTGACCGGCGTGGATATACCCGGTCGACGCGGCATACCTGCGCCAATCACCGAACCGGATGGATTCGCTTATGAAACACTATTCAGCCTTTGCTGTCGCGCGCGAAGCGTTGCGCTATCACACCGGATGGGAGCGCGCATGGCGCTCGCCTGAGCCGAAGAAAAAATACGACGTGATCATCGTCGGTGCCGGGGGGCATGGTCTGGCGACCGCCTACTACCTTGGTAAAAACTACGGCATCCAGAATGTCGCCATCATCGAAAAAGGATGGCTGGGCGGCGGGAACACGGGCCGGAACACGACCATCATCCGGTCGAACTACCTGCAGGATCCTTCGGCGGCGCTCTATGAAAAGGCGCGGGGCCTCTATGAGGACCTGAGTCAGGACCTGAACTATAACATCATGTTCAGCCCGCGCGGCGTGATCATGCTGGCGCAGACCCAGCACGAAATTCGCGGCTATCAGCGCACCGCGCATGCCAATGCGCTGCAGGGTGTTCAGACCGAGTGGATCGGGCCCGAACGCGTGAAAGAGCTGGTGCCGATCATCAATCTGGATGGTCCGCGCTATCCGGTTCTGGGTGGCCTTTGGCAGGAACGCGGCGGCACCGCGCGTCACGATGCGGTGGCATGGGGCTATGCGCGCGCCTGTTCGGCCATGGGCATGGACATCATTCAGAAATGCGAAGTCACCGGCGTTCGCTCGGACAATGGTCGCGTGGTCGGCGTTGATACCACCAAAGGTGCGATCGACTGCGACAAGCTGGGGATCGTCGTTGCGGGCCATTCCGGTCAACTGGCCGAAATGGCTGGCTTCCGCTTGCCGCTGGAAGCCGTTGCGCTGCAGGCGCTGGTGTCCGAACCGATCAAGCCCTGCATGGACGTGGTCGTGATGGCCAACACTGTTCACGGCTACATGTCGCAGTCCGACAAGGGCGAGATGGTGATCGGCGGCGGTACCGATGGGTTCAACAACTTCACCCAGCGTGGCAGCTTCCATCACATCGAGGAAACCGTCCGCGCATTGGTCGAGACCTTCCCAATGATCTCGCGCCTGAAAATGCTGCGTCAGTGGGGCGGGATTGTGGATATGACCGGCGACCGGTCTCCGATCCTGTCGAAAACACCGCTTCAGGGCTGTTTCATCAACGCAGGTTGGGGAACCGGTGGCTTCAAGGCCATTCCGGGCTCGGGCTGGGGTATGGCACAGCTGATGGCGACAGGTCATTCACCACTGACCGAGGCCTTCTCGATGGACCGCTTCAAAGAGGGCCGCTTCATCGACGAAAGCGTCGCCGCCGGGGTGGCTCACTAAGGGCGCTGCCCGAGGTGGCCACAACACAGAATTCTGGTCGGCCCGAGTGCCGACCAACCGAGAAAAGGATGACCATATGCTGATCCTGAATTGCCCCTATTGCGGCGTCGATGCCGAAGAAACTGAACTGGCCGCTGGCGGCGAAGCGCATCTGAAGCGCTTTGGCCCCGGCTCGTCGGATGATGATTTCCACGACTACCTGTTCATGCGTGAGAACCCTAAAGGCGTTCATTTCGAACGTTGGCGCCACGCAAATGGCTGTGGCAAGTGGTTCCACGCGGCGCGCTGCACCAACACTCTTGAGGTATTCGGCACCTATTCGGCCCAGACCACCGAGCCACCGCAAGAGATCAAGGACGCTATCACCGCGAAGCGTCCCGGCTGGACGTGGAGAGAGTTTAAATGATCCGCCCAGCCATCCGTAATTCCGCCTGCGAAAGGTCCGCAACATGAGCACCCGTCTCGCAAATCAAGGCCGGCTGATTGACCGGTCGAAACAGGTTACCTTTACCTTCAACGGCACCTCGATGCAGGGCTACGAAGGCGATACCCTTGCATCCGCCCTTCTGGCCAATGACCAGATGATGATGGGCCGGTCGTTCAAATACCACCGTCCGCGCGGCGTCGTTGCCAGTGGCGCGGAAGAGCCGAACGCTCTGGTCGGTTTGGGCGAAGGCAACCGGTTTGAACCGAACCAGCGCGCCACCACAACCGAGCTGTTCAACGGTCTGACATCCGTGTCGCAGAACCACTGGCCGAACCTCGAGTTCGACATCGGGTCGATCAACACCCATCTGTCGCGCTTTCTGCCTGCTGGCTTCTACTACAAGATGTTCATTCATCCGAAGCCGTTCTGGAAACATGTCTACGAGCCGTTCATCCGTCAGTCCGCCGGTCTCGGCAAAGCGCCCGACAAGGACAACCGTGACGCAGACACCTATGAGCATTTCTATCACTTCACCGATGTACTGGTGATCGGTGGCGGTGTTGCCGGTCTGCAGGCGGCCAAAACGGCGGCTCAATCCGGTGCGAAGGTCATGCTGATCGAGCAGACTGCGCATTGGGGTGGTCGTGCTCCTGTTGATGGTGGAACGATCGACGGTGAGCCTGTGGATAAGTTCGTGGAACAATTAGTTTCTGAACTCGAAACAATGGACAACGTCATCCTGCGCAATCGCTGCATGGGGGCAGGGGTTTATGACCACGGTTATGTACTGGGCTACGAACGCCTGACGGACCACACTCCGGGCGTGCAAGGCCCGCGTCATCGCCTGTGGCGCATCCGTGCCAAACAGGTTGTCACAGCAACCGGCGCGATTGAGCGTCCGCTGTCTTTCGCGGGTAACGATGTTCCGGGCGTGATGTTGGCCTCGGCTATGCGGGATTATGTGGTGAACTGGGGCGTGACCCCCGGCGACCGCGTGATCGTTGCGACCAACAATGACGACGCCTATCGCACTGCAATTGCCCTCAAGAAAGCCGGTGTTGATGTTCTACGCGTGGTCGATGCGCGCGCAAGCGCCGGACCTCTGGCGGAAGAGGCGCGCCAACTGGGCATCCGTGTCGATCCCGGCAAGGCCATCGCCAAGGTCAAAGGCGGCAAGCGCGTCAAGAAAGTTGCGCTGTGCAACCAGGAAGGCATCGGTGGTGCGCGGGAAGAGGTCGAATGCGATGCAGTCGCCATGTCGGGCGGCTGGTCTCCGGTTGTTCACATGTGGTCGCATTGCGGCGGCAAGCTGATCTGGGATGAGGCGAACGCCCATTTCCGTCCTGACCCTGAACGTCCTCCGCTGGGCGCAGACGGTGAAGGCTTCGTGATCGCCGCGGGTTCGTCCAACGGTCCGCTGGCTCTCGGCGACGTTCTGACCGACGCGGATGCCGCAGGCAAAGCAGCGGTGAAGGCGGCCGGGTACAAAGCAAAACGCACCAAGGCTCCTACGGGCGAAACCACGGCCGAGGCTCCGATGGCTGCTGTCTGGTTGATGCCTGCGAATGCGGACATCCAGCTGCGTATGAAGTCGTGGTTGGACTTCCAGAACGACGTGAAGGTCTCGGACGTTCAGCTGGCTGCGCGCGAAGGCTATGAAAGCGTCGAACACACCAAGCGTTACACCACGCTGGGTATGGCGACCGATCAGGGTAAGTTGAGTAATATCAACGGCTTGGCGATCCTTGCTGATGCGCTGGATTCGGAAATTCCGAAGGTCGGCACCACCACGTTCCGTCCGCCCTATACGCCTATCTCGCTGGCGTCGATTGGTGGTGAAGCACGTGGTGAGGTGTTCCAACCGATCCGCCAGACCCCGATGCACAACTGGCACGATCAGAATGGCGCAGACTGGGAGCCGGTCGGCCATTGGCGCCGGACCTATGCCTATGTCCGTCCCGGTGAATCCGTGCATGACGCGGTGAATCGTGAGGTGAAGAACACCCGTGAGAACCTCGGCCTGCTGGACGCCTCGACACTGGGTAAACTGATCGTCAAAGGCCCCGATGCGGGCAAGTTCCTGGACATGATGTACACCAACATGATGTCCACTCTGAAGGTTGGCAAATGTCGCTATGGCCTGATGTGTTCCGAGAACGGCTTCCTGATCGACGACGGTGTTGTTGCCCGCATCGACGAGGACACATGGCTCTGCCACACCACCACCGGCGGTGCCGAGCGTATCCATGGTCACATGGAAGAATGGCTGCAGACCGAGTGGTGGGACTGGAAAGTCTATGTCGCCAACGTGACCGAGCAATACGCTCAGGTCGCCGTGGTTGGCCCCAACGCCCGCAAGGTGCTGGAGAAGCTGAACGCCCAAGCAGGCGGCGGCATGGATGTCTCGAAAGAGGCGCTGCCCTTCATGGAATGGCGTGACGGCAAGATCGGCGCGTTCGACGCGCGGGCCTACCGCATCTCGTTCTCGGGTGAGCTGTCCTATGAGATCGCGGTTCCTGCAAGCCAGGGCCAGGCGTTCTGGGACGCTCTGTTCGACGCGGGCAAAGAGTTCGGCGTGATGCCTTACGGCACCGAATGTCTGCACATCCTGCGGGCCGAGAAGGGCTTTATCATGATCGGCGACGAGACCGACGGCACCGTGATCCCGCAGGATCTGGGGCTGCACTGGGCGCTGTCCAAGAAGAAAGAGGACTACCTCGGCAAGCGCGCCCATTCGCGGACCCATATGGCCGATCCGGAGCGTTGGAAACTGGTCGGTCTGGAGACTGTGGATGGATCAGTTCTGCCGGACGGAGCCTATGCGGTGGGCGAGGGCGTCAATGCCAACGGTCAGCGCAACATGATCGGGCGTGTGACTTCGACATACTACTCGGCCAATCTGGGCAAAGGCATCGCGATGGGTCTGATCAAGCACGGTCCTGACCGCATGGGCGAGATTGTCGAGTTCCCCGGAACCGATGGCAAAACCTACAAAGCCAAGATCGTCGATCCGATCTTCTACGACAAGGACGGGGAGAAGCAGAATGTCTGAACCCATCAGTGCACTGAACCACGCCAGCTATGACGGTATCGCCAAAGTAGCCGAGGTCGGCCTGCAGGGCATGATCACCCTGCGCGGCGATCTGTCCGACAAGGTGCTGGCCAAGGCTGTCAAGGATGCAACCGGGCAAAAAATGCCCGGCCAGCGTGAGGCTCTGGTCGATGGCGATACCGGCGTGTGCTGGATGTCCACCGATGAGCTGCTGGTGCTTGTGCCCTATGCCGAGGTTGAGGCCAAACTGGCCGAGATGGCCAACGCGCTTGGCGGTACGCATGCGCTGGCCGTCAATGTCTCGGACGCCCGTGCGGTGTTCTCAGTCACGGGCAGCAACGCGCGTGAAGTTCTGGGCAAGGTTGCTCCGGTCGATCTGTCACCTGCGGCTTTCCAACCCGGCCAAATTCGCCGTTCGCGTCTAGCTCAGGTGGCTGGTGCATTCTGGATGGACGACGCCGAGACCCTGCGCATCGTCTGCTTCCGTTCGGCGGCTGACTATGTGTTCAAACTGCTCAAGGTTGCGGCGCAGCCGGGCAGTGAGGTCGGGGTTTACTAACGAACCGACGACTGATGTCAAAAAAGGCTCCGGTTTTGGCCGGAGCCTTTTGCGTTCCGACCTTGGGAATACCAGTTAAGAGTGATCGGAGGCCCGAACGGCGCCCACTTCAATCATGTAAAAGGATCGTTTGAAAGCGGCTGAGCGCCGCGGGTTCCAACAGCGCCTGTACCGTCACCGGCTGTCCGTTTTCGTCGCACAGATGGTTGTAGAACCTTAGGCTTTCTAGCAGGCTTTCCATACGGGAACGTCGGTTCGCCTCTTCCAAAAGTGGCGCATGCAGGGACAGAAACAAAGCGGGACGTTTCTGTTTCAGCCAGTCCAGTAACGTAGGCAGGACAAAGAACTCGGCCCCTTCGATATCCATTTTCACCAGCGAGACGCGGCTTAAATCCTGGGCGGCCTGGAACTGATCCCATGCGATTGTCAAAGCATCCGTTCCATGCGCCGCGTCATGCAAAAGGGAACTGGTGGAATCGCCTGGCTCTCCTCGGGTTGAGGCCATGCGGGCCACTCCGAACTGATCCGACAGAGCGACCCCAAAGGCCGAGACATTGCGGATATCGTTCAGGTCCAGGTTCCAGGCCAGATGGCGAAACGCGGTCGGGTCGGGCTCAAAGCAAAACACATGGCGGGCTTTGCGCGCACCGTAAAGGACCGTCGGCCCAATCCACGCGCCGATATCCAGATAGTCGCTTTCCGGGGATAGGAACTGATCGAGAACTGCGAAGGTCTCAGGCTCCCAATCTCCGGCCGAGGCTTTGCGCCAGAATTTCGAATGGTAGGGATCCAGCCGGAACGTCTGACCATTCAGGTTCCCTGCATAGTATCCGCGGGCGCGGTAAAACATCTTGCGCGCCTGTGTCAGCATCGCGGACCTCCGGGTTTTATTGTCTCGCCCCTTGACCTGCGGCGGTTGCCAAAGCATTTAACCCTTGGGAACCGCAACTTTTATTTTACAGGGGGCCGACATGGCTTTTGAACTTCCTGATCTTCCTTATGCACATGACGCGCTGGCAGCCAAGGGCATGTCCGCCGAAACGCTGGAATATCACCACGACCTGCACCACAAAGCCTATGTCGACAACGGCAACAAGTTGATCGCCGGCACAGAGTGGGACGGCAAGTCGCTGGAAGAGATCATCGTAGGTACCTACGACGCAAACGCCGTCGCACAGAACGGTATCTTCAACAACATCAGCCAGTTGTGGAATCACAACCAGTTCTGGGAGATGATGGGCCCTGGCGAAAGCGCGATGCCTAGCGAACTTGAAAATGCGCTGACCGAAAGCTTCGGCTCGGTTGACGAGTTCAAGTCGCAGTTCAGCGCGGCTGGCGCTGGTCAGTTCGGCTCGGGCTGGGCATGGCTGGTCAAAAACGCAGACGGCTCGCTGGCCGTGACCAAAACCGAAAACGGCGTGAACCCGCTGTGCTTTGGTCAGACCGCTCTGCTGGGTTGCGACGTGTGGGAGCATTCCTACTACATCGACTTCCGCAACAAGCGTCCGGCTTACCTGTCGAACTTCCTCGACAACCTGGTGAACTGGGAAAACGTCGCATCGCGCATGTGATCTGAGTGTCCCTTTCGGGAACAGGGGCCTGCTGGCGGAGACGCTGGCAGGCCTTTTTCATTGGTATAGTTTTCATGCTGCGCGGTTGGTTAATCCGCGCAGCAAACCTTGCGAGACCGCCTCAACCGTGACAGTCCTGCTGTAACCAACTGGCAAACCGCCATTTTGACGATTGGACCTCAAGCTTGCGTGGAAACCATCTCCTCGATCACGCGATTCTTCTGTCGGGCGTTGCCTTGATGTGCGGGCCGGTCTGCCTGCTGCTTTGGCAGTTGCTCACGGCCCTTGATCTGCCCGAGCTTTGGGCCTTGGTTCAGCGGGTCTGGCGTGGTGGCCTCAGCAGCGCTGGGATTGGGGCAGGGGCGATGATGTGGAATTCGCTGGTACTGGCCCTTGGCGTTGCCATCTTGAAAAGCGTGATGTCGATGATGGCCGCCTATGCGCTGGTGTTCTTTCGACTGCCCTGCAGCGGGTTGATCTACGGCGTGATTCTGATCGCGATGTTCTTTCCGATCGAGACCCGAATCCTGCCGACCTTCGCCGTTGCCAGTGATCTTGGGCTGCTCAATTCCTACGCGGGGATGATCCTGCCGATCACGGCCAGCGGGCTGGGCGTGCTGGTGTTCCGCCAATACATGCGCCAGATCCCTAGTGAGGTGATGGAGGCTGCCCAGATGGACGGCGCCGGACCGCTGCGTGTGCTGGTTGACATCATTATCCCACTGTCTCTACCGATGATCGCGGCTGTGTTTGCGATCCTGTTTGTGCTGGGATGGAACCAGTATGTCTGGCCGATCATGATCACCACCACCAGTCAGGACCATGACACTTTGGTGCGCGGCATGGCCTATTCGGGCTTTGGTGGAACGGCGGGTATGGTTCTGGCGCTTTTGGCGCTGGTGCCACCGGCTATTGTGGTGATTGGGCTGCAGCGATGGTTGATGCGGGGTCTGACCGCAGGCATCCACTAGGGCCGAAATCTGCTCGAACATGAAGCGCAGGTGAAAACTTGCCGATACGTCAAGTTTCGGTATGAGACGGGATTGTACCCGGTCCGCCAGTGCTTAAGTAAATACAGCGGAGGGAGAGAACCGCACCCATTGGAAGCACAAGCAAACACCGCGCCAGAACGCTCTGGCCGCGAAGCAAAGAACTTGTGCCCAATACATGAGGGACGGCCATGGAAACCACTACGGGAGAGCATAATGGCTGCACTTGAACAGGGAACCTGGGTTGTTATCGCGGATGGGGAAAAGGCACTGTTCGTCGAGAACATCACTGATGCCGAAGACCCCAATCTGGTTGTCGTTTCGGTTGAGGAGCAAGAGGCGCAAGACCGCCCCACAGACCGGGCCGGTCGGCGGTCTGATCCAGGACCGAACCAGAAATCAGCGGTTGAGGAGCCAGACTGGAAATCCCATGCGAAATCGCTGTTCGTGCAGGACCTTGCCAATCTTCTGAACCGCAAGGGTTTGAAAGGCAAATTCAGCAGGCTTGTTCTGGTGGCCAGCCCGCACGTTCTGGGCCTGCTGCGGCGCAGGCTGCATAGTGAGGTGCTGGCCAAAGTTGTGGCCGAGGTGGATAAAACCCTAACCAACCACCCGCTTCACAAGGTCGAACAGGTGCTGAAACAGCGCCTTCGCCCTGCGCCACGTCTGGCTTGAATGAAAACGGGCGGCTTCAGCCGCCCACATTTTTGCCTACCGCAAAGCGGCGATGGCCGCGTCGGCATCCTCGACCCAAGTCACGAAACTTGAAAGAGATTGATCGGCAAATCCCTGTTCGATCACCTGTTCCAGCAGGTCGCGGAGCTTATCCCAGTAGCCCCCCACATTCACCACCACAATCGGCTTATCATGCAGGCCCAACTGCCGCCATGTCAGCGCCTCGAACAACTCATCCAGTGATCCCGGCCCTCCGGGCAGCACCACGACGGCATCCGCATTCATGATCATGACTTTCTTGCGCTCGTGCATCGTCTCGGTGATCACGTAGTGGGTCAGGTCGCTTTTGCCGACCTCGCGCTGGACCAGATGCACCGGAATAACGCCGAAGGTCTCGCCCCCGGCAGATTGCGTGGCGCGCGCGACTTCCCCCATCAGACCCACATCTCCGGCCCCGTAGACCAGTCGCCAGCCTTCTTGCGCCAGCGCGGTTCCCAACTGTTTGGCGGCGTCAGAATAGGCGGGATTGGTGCCATTGCGTGACCCGCAATACACACAGACGGATTTCTGGGACATAACAGGTGCGCTCCGGGCTTGTTTCAGACGTTTTGACCCCTGATAGCGAGATTGATAGGTTGGCTCAACTGTCCGCCGGAACACGAGTCACTCACATCAGTTTCGCGGCGGAATGAAAGGGAAAGAATGAACGGCACATCGGGAAGCGGAAGCTCGGGCAGCTTCATCTGGGGGCTGCTTGTCGGCCTTGTGGCAATTCTTGCGGCCGGTGGTCTGTATTTGTCAGGCGTGTTTTCGAGCAGCTCGGAACCCGTGCAGGAACAGGCTGAGGTTGCAGAGGAAACCCTTGCGCCTCAGGGCGCACCCGAAGAAGAGGCCCTGCAGGACCCCGCACCGGAGCCAAAGGAGGCTGTCACCGAGGCCGAGGCTGAGGAACCCGCAGCCGAAGACCCCGAATCCCAGCCCGAAGACGTCGCGGTTGAGGCCAATCCCACGACACCTCCCGCGTTGGATCAGATTTTCGTGTCGCCGGACGGGAGCGCGTTGCTGTCGGGTGAGGCAGAGCCGGGCAGTGACGTTGATGTGGTGCTGAACGGCGAGATCGTGCATCAGTTTTCGGTCGATGAGACGGGCGAGTTCGCCGAATTCGTTGCGGTCCCATTCAGCGATGATCCACGTGGCCTTGTTTTGCAGTCTACCGATGGGGATGAAACCGTTCGATCTGACGACTATCTGATAGCAGCACTGCCAGTACCCGCCCCCGAGGAGCCAGCGCCAACGGTTGAGGAAACGTCCTCGGAACCGGAAGTTGCTGAAGATCCCGAGCCTGAGGCGGAAGATACGACTGTGGCAAATGTTGAGCCCGAGCAGTCGACGGAAACCGCAGACGCGGGTACCGAAGCCGCGGACGCCGGTACGGAAACTGCAGACGCGAGTACGGAAGCCGAGGACGCCGGCACGGAAACTGCAGACGCGGGTACGGAAGCCGAGAACACCAGTACAGAAATTGCAGATGCCGGTGCCGAAACCCAGAACACTGGTGCGGATACAGAAAAGGCCGTTGTTGAGGCTGAATCGACCTCGGAAGAAGCAACTGAAACCCCTGCTGAAAACCAACAGGTTGCCATCCTGCGTTCAGGCGAGGATGGGGTTGAGTTGGTGCAATCCCCGTCCGAAGAGAACTCCGCGCCCCAGCAGGTTGAGCTGGACACAATCGGCTATTCAGACACCGGCGATGTGCAACTGACAGGCCGTCTCAACGAAGGATCGGCTGTACGGATATACCTCAACAACCGTCTGGTGGCGGATGTGACCCCGCAAGAGGATGGCAATTGGCGGGGCGACCTCGAGGGGATTGATCCCGGCGTTTACACCCTGCGAGTGGACGAGGTGCATTCCGACGGCACAGTCCTCAGCCGGGTTGAAACGCCTTTCAAACGTGAACCCGTCGAGGTGTTGCAGGCGGCTGAGGCGCAGATCTCGGAGCAACCGCAAGAAACCTCTGCGCCGATCCGGTCGGTCACGGTTCAGGCGGGCGACACCCTGTGGGCCATCTCGCGTGAGCGGTTCGGAGACGGCGTGTTGTATGTCCGCCTGTTCGACGCTAACCGCGAACTGATCCGCGACCCGGACCTGATTTTCCCGGGGCAGGTGTTCACCATTCCTGAATAAGCTCAGGCTCTGGCTTTTCTCGGGCCGGGGTCCATATTGCACTTCACACTAGGCAGGTAATGCGACGTATGCCCCCCATGACATCGGACGAATTGGCCGGAATTGACGAACGCCGTTCTGGCTGGCGGACGATCCGCAAGGTCGCGCCTTATATGTGGCCGGATGATGAGCCATGGGTGAAGCGTCGCGTTGTGATTGCCATGGCGATGCTGGTGTTGGCCAAGCTGATCGCCGTCTATACGCCGATCCTTTACAAGGGCGCAGTGGACGGTCTGGCGGGCGAGGGCGTGCCCCCGCTGGCCCTTGGCGCTGTTGGGTTGACTGTGGCCTATGGTGTCGCCCGGATGATGACCGTGGGCTTTCAACAATTGCGCGATGCAGCCTTTGCCCCCGTTGGCCAACGGGCCTTACGTGCGCTCGCGTTAGAGACTTTTCAGCATATCCACCAACTGTCCATGCGCTATCACGTTGGACGCCGGACCGGTGGCCTAAGCCGGATCATTGAGCGTGGGGTCAAGGGCGTCGAGTTCCTTCTTCGGTTCCTGCTGTTTTCCATCGGGCCGCTGATTCTGGAGCTGCTGCTTGTCGCGATCATTCTGATGTGGTTGTTCGATATCTGGTATCTGGTCGTCGTGGCCGTCACCATTGCGCTCTATATCTGGTTCACCTTTGCCGTCACCGAATGGCGCGTGAAGCTTCGGCGCGAGATGAACGATCAGGATACCGAGGCGAACCAACGCGCCATCGACAGCCTGCTGAATTTCGAAACCGTCAAGTATTTCAACGCCGAACAGCGTGAAGCGAACCGCTATGACGTGTCGATGAAAGCCTATGCAGTGGCGGCCTTGAAAACCGCTTATTCGCTGGCCTTCCTGAATTTCGGGCAGTCCTTCCTGATCACCTGCGGCCTAATCGGGGTGATGGTCCTGGCGGCAATCGGGGTCCAGAACGGCACGCTCACCGTTGGTGATTTCGTCATGGTGAATGCCTACATGATTCAGATCACCGTGCCGCTGAACTTCCTGGGCACCGTGTATCGCGAGATCCGGCAGGCGCTGGTCGATATGGGTCAGATGTTCGACCTGCTGGAGCAGCCCGCCGAAGTGAAAGACAAGCCGGACGCCCCGGACCTGAAGGTCAATGGTGGCGAGGTGACCCTCCATGATGTGCGCTTTGGCTATGACCCGGAGCGGGAGATCCTTAAAGGAGTGTCGCTGTCGGTGCCTGCGGGGCAGACCGTAGCCATTGTGGGCGCGACGGGGTCCGGGAAATCCACCATCGGGCGCTTGTTGTTCCGGTTCTACGATGTGACCGGAGGTGCGTTGAAGATTGATGGTCAGGACGTGAGGGATGTGCGTCAGACCAGCCTGCACGCGGCCATCGGCGTCGTGCCGCAGGACACGGTGCTGTTCAACGACACCATCCGCTACAACATTGCCTATGGCCGTGACGGCGCAACTCAGGACGATGTGGAAGAGGCCGCGCGCGCAGCACAAATCCATGATTTCATCGCCTCTCTACCCGAAGGCTATGACACCAAGGTGGGTGAACGTGGGCTCAAGCTCTCGGGCGGCGAAAAGCAGCGCGTCGGCATCGCGCGGACGCTGCTCAAGAACCCGCCTATTCTGTTGCTGGACGAGGCGACCTCGGCCCTCGACACCGACACTGAGCAGGAGATCAAAGATGCTTTGGCCCGAGCGGGCGAAGGGCGGACGGTGATCACCATCGCGCACCGTCTGAGCACGATTGCCGAGGCCGACCAGATTGTGGTTCTGGAAAGCGGTGAGATCATCGAGCAGGGCACTCATGATTCGTTGTTGGCGCGCGAAGGTCGCTACGCCCAATTGTGGAACCGCCAGCAGGCCGACACACAGGCTGCCTGAGATTTTCTGTTTGACGCGACTCGTCCGCTGGTTGAAACCCCAACTAGCGCAGTATCGCGTCAAGTTTGGGTTTGCCATCGAACAAGAAAGAGCAAAGAATGAAGAAAATCGTCACATCCTTGACACTCGGTTTGACACTCGCAGCATCTGCCGCGTCAGCCGAAGATCTGGAGTTTCTGCTGGTCAATGAAACCAGTGCGGATCTGGTCGAATTCAATGTCTCCCCGGCCTCATCCGGCAGCTGGGAGGGGAACCTTCTGCAGGGTGGATACCTCGCGCCAGACTATGAGATCGATGTATTGATCGCGGATGGGCTTGTGACCTGCGTCTATGATATTCGCGGCGTGTTTGATGACGGCAGCGCGGTTGAGGACTACGACCTGGACCTGTGCGATCTGGGCGAATACGCGTTCTCGGAATAGAAAAACGTTTGAAGAAATGAAAAATGGCGGGCCATCGGCTCGCCATTTTTTGTTGGTTATTCGGCTGCTTTTAGCGGCGACCCAGGTGGGATGGTGGGGTGGTCCTCTTCTGTCCCCGTGGGCTGTTCGGGCCGAGGCGCAGGCTGCTCGTCCCAGACAATCTCGGTTGCTTGCGCGGCTCGTGCGCTTTGGCCGATGGCCATGTCCTGTGCAATCTGGCTGTACCGGCCTGCTGTGACCCGCGCCAGAAGTTTGCCCAGCCAGATGGCATAGGTTGTCACCCAGACCCGCAGGGCCAGCATCGATGGCGTCACGATCAGGGTCAGCACGGTGGCGATGCCGAGGCCAAAGACCACAGCGGTGGCCAGCTGTTTCCACCACAGTGCTGTCGGGCTGTCGATGGTGTAGCCGCCATTGATGAAGTCCAGCGACAGGCCGAACATCATCGGTGTCAGACCGGCCATCGTGGTCAGCGTTGTCAGCAGAACGGGGCGAATCCGAGCCTCAGCCGTGCGCACGATCGCGTCGATCCGCGGCATGTAGCGGCTGTACTCCTGATAGGTGTCGATCAGAACGATGTTGTTGTTCACAACAATCCCTGCCAAAGCAACGATCCCCGTACCGGTCATGATGATCGAGAAGGGTTGCTCCATCACCAGCATCCCGATCAGAACGCCGGTCGTGGACAGTACAACCGCCAGCAAAACCAGAACCGAGTTGTAGAAGCTGTTGAACTGTGCCAGCAGGATTACGAACATCAGCCCCAAAGCCGCCAGAAACGCGCTGGACAGGAAGGCCTGGCTTTCGGCCTGTTCTTCCTGATCACCGGTCCATTCCCACGTGATCGAGGGGTCGAACGGGTTGGTGCTCAGCCATTCGGTCAGGACGGCGATACGTTCATTTGGATTGATCGGCGCGATGCTGGCCTCGCCATTCTCAACGGCGGTGCGCAGCTCCTCGGTTGTCTCGGCCTCGGTCAGTTGCACCAGATCGTACTGCTTGCCATTGGGCGCTGTGATCGCTGCAGAGGACGGGTCAGCCCCATCCTCAACCGCGCGCAGAACGGCCAAACGTTTTTCACCACCGTCTGGTCCAGCGACCACTGCTTTGCTCAGGCCAGCTTCGACATCGGCTTTGACGTCATAGTAGCGTTCCTGATCAACCCGGTTGATTTCGGCCAGTTTGGCAACCGGCTGGCGGGTGACGAAGTTGGACAGGGGCACGAGGCCGTCCGCCGTGCGTACCTTCAACGTGTCCAGCGTTGAAAGAACACGGTCCTCTTCGGGCAGGCGGACACGGATCTCGATCTCTTCATCCGTGGTGTCGGGGCGCATTTCGCCCAGAAGGATACCGCGTGTGACCAGCTGTACCATGGCCCCGACGGTGGCCACATCCGCGCCAAATCGGCCTGCTTTGGCGACGTCAACGTCGATCTGCCAGTCGATGCCAGGCAGGGGCAGAGTGTCTTCTATCTTGATCAGGCCGGGGGTCGTGTCGAAAACCTCTCGGGCGGCGACAGTAGCAGCAGTTAGCGGCTCCCACCCGTCGCCCTTGATCCGCAGATGCACGGGCTTGGCTGAGGCCGGGCCTTGTTCCAGCGCCAGAATCTCAACCTCGAAACCCGGCAGCTCGGCCAGTTGGGTATTCAGTTCTTCCAGAACATAGTCGCCATCATATTCGGGGGCGATGAAATGCCGGTCAAACAGCCCACCCAGAATGGGCTCCGAGACGTTGGGGCGGTCTTCCCATGGGATGATTTCGAACTGGACGCGTCCAACCGTGTCTGCCGGGTCTTGCGCGCCGCCATTATTCTGCGTCAGCCCACCTTCGCCCGCAAACGAGAAGACGTTAATCACGGCCGGGTGCGCGGCAATCACCTGTTCGGCGGCCAGCACCATGGCGTCTTTTTCCATCAACGAAAGGTTGCCCCGCGCGCGGACGTAAGCCGTGGCCTGTTCCGGCTCGCTTTCGACGAAGAACTCAACGCCCCGGTTGTTTTCGCCGAACACTGAGATCACCGTCATCACAGCCATGATAACGGCAGCGATCGAGACAATCGGCATCACCGGATTGCCCACGAGGAACTTGATGACATAGCCGAAAGGCGTGTGTTCTTTCGCCGTGTGAACCTTGGTAGCGGGTTTGCGCTCGATCCGGGCCGCGCCTAGCGTGACCGATCCGGCGAAAGCTCCGAGGATCATCAACACGGCCCCAAGGAGCGAACCACCGCCCTCGACCAAATAGGAGGGGTTCAGCACCTGCATCGCGCCTAGGAAGACCAGATAGAATGACGGGGGGACCAGAACGGCGCGCAGCCACCAAGGCGTGCGACCGCGCAACCAGTCAGAGGCGCGGTCGAAGATGCGGCTCAGCCGGCCCGAGACACCGCCCATAACCGGCAGATAAATCAGGGCCACGATCAGCGATGCGGAGAGAACAAAGATCAGCGTGACCGGCAGCATGCCCATGAACTCACCCGGAATACCCGGCCAGAATAACATCGGCAGGAAGGCACAGAGTGTCGTGGCCGTCGAGGAGACGATGGGCCAGAACATGCGCTGCGCCGCCTCGACATAGGCATGCATCGGGCCGACGCCCTCTTTGATACGCTTGTCCGCATATTCGACCACAACGATCGCGCCATCCACCAGCATACCAACGGCAAGGATCAGACCGAACATCACGATGTTCGAAATGCTGACGCCCATGACCGCAAGAAAGGCAAAACACAGCAGGAACGAGGTCGGAATCGCAAAGCCCACCAACAGTGCTGCCCGCGACCCCAGAGAGGCCAGGACGACGATCATCACCAGCGCAATCGCCGTCAGGACCGAGCCCTCCAACTGGCTGACCATGGATCCAACGATCCGGCTTTGGTCATTCGAGGTGCCCACGTCGACAGCTGCCTGCAATTCGGCGGGCCACTTGGTTTGCGCTTCGGCGATAGTCGCTTTGACCTGCTCGACCGTGTCGATCAGGTTGAAGCCTTTGCGCTTGACAACCTGCAAAGCGACGGTCGGCACGTTGTCGAACCGGGCCGTGCCTTCGCGGTCCTCAAACGTGTAGTTGATTTCGGCCAATTCACCCAGAGTGACGACCCGGTCGCCGTTGACCTTGATGGGCAAGCCATACACGTCCTGCGCGGTTTTGAAGGACGAGGGGATTTTGACCGAAAAGGCCCCTTGCGCGCTGTCCACTTCGCCCGCCGCAATCAACTGGTTGTTGTTTTGCACAACCGTAATCAGCTCATTGGCAGTGACGTTGTACGCCTCAAGGCGCAGAGGGTCGATGATGACCTCAAGCAGCTCATCCCGGTTGCCAGCGATTCCGGCCTCAAGCACGGAATCAAGCGCTTCGATGTCGTCCTGCAGGTCCTTGGCGATACGCGCCATGGTTCGTTCGGGCACCGCGCCGGTCAGGTTCACGATGACGATGGGGAATTCGGAGAAGTTTAGCTCGCTCAGCGAGTATTGCTCGGCGCCGTCCGGGAACTCGGCCTGTGCGCTGTTCATCGCGTCGCGGACATCGGCAGTGATCGCGGTTTTGTCCCAGCCGAATTCGAACTCAAGAAACAGGCCTGCATAGCCCTCGGCGGCGGTGGCGGTCATCTCTTTGAGGCCGTCCAAATCTGCCAGCTCGGTCTCCATCGGTTTGACCAGCAGGTTTTCGGAATCCTCGGCCGAGATTCCGGGGAAGACGACCGATACGAACAGGGCAGGGACTTCGATATCCGGCTCGCCCTCTTTCGGTAGATTGACATAGGCGAACCCGCCGATGACCAGCGAAATAAGAATGAAAGCCAGAACCATGCGGGCCCGGTCAGCGGCCCAGCTGACGATACCCGTCATTGCGTGACCTCCTGATAGGTCGGGTTCACGGTGACGCCTTTGACGACGAATTCTTGCCCCACCACGATGATATCGGTTGTCTCGGGCAGCCCGTCGATCCAGACGCCTTCGGCCGTGTCGCGCAACACGCGGACCGGCAAGAAATCGACCACATCGCCCGCGCCGACGGTGCGCACGCCCAGTTGCCCTTCGTTGCTGAGGGTCAGAGCCGATTGCGGCAGCAGATGCGCCTTGGCCCCTTCGGCCGAGATACGGATTGTCGCTGTCTGGCCGTCGCGAATGGTCAGGTCTTCGTTCGGCACGGTGATCTCGACCTCAAAGGTGCGGGTCGTCTCATCTGCCGAGCGGCTGAGGAAGGTTACGCGGCCTTCGACCTGACGACCGGTGACCAGCTGCGCCGAGGCCAGCGCCCCGACCTGAACGCGGTTAACTTCGGTTTCGGGCACGAAACCAACAAGCTTGATCGGGTCCAGCTGGATGATCGTGGCGCAGAGCGTTCCCGGCTGCATCAGGCTGCCCAATTCAGCGGTGTCGCTTTCCAGCAGGCCCTGAAACGGAGCTTCGATCGTCAGCCGATCTATTTCACGTTGGGCGGCTTCGACCTCTGCCGCGGCGGATTCGATGCCGGCGCGGGTGGCTTCCAGCCCGGCTTCAGCCGATTTGATACCTGCCTCGGCGCTGCTCATCGCGGCCTCGGAGGAGACGCGGCGGGTTTCCGAGCCAAAGCCCGTCTCGGACAGTTTGCGGGCCGCTTTCAGGTTGATATCTGCCTCGGCCACAAGGGCATGTGCTTCTTCCAGGCGCGCCTCGGCCTCAGGGATACGGCTTTCGGCCTCAAGCTTGCCTGCCTTCGCTTCGGCCAGGCTAGCGGGGCGGGTGCCGGGATCAAGCTCACACAGCAGATCGCCCGCCTCGACAAAAGCACCGCGGCGCTTGGGTTCTGAGATCACGGTCGAGGTCGTCTCGGCCAGCACTTCGACTTGACGGTTGGCTTTTGTTTGGCCGCGCAGCAGGACGGCGCTGTCAATCTCGCGCGCGACCGAGCGCAGGGCAACTACGCGCACAGCATTTTCATTGGCCGGCGAAACCACGGCCTCTTCGGTCTCAGACGTAGTGCTTTCCTCGTCGTCACCCCGGCCAGCAAAGGCGAAAAGCGCATCACGCTCAAAAACAAGGAAATACAGCGCGACAATCACCAAAGCGGCATTGATGAATGAAATCAGACGCATAATGCTGGTCTCCTTAAAAAATTCGCCGGCTTAGACCGGGTTAGTATAGTGAAAGATGGGCGTCGGCTTGTGTATTTTCTACGCTAAACTGATTAGTTCGGTTTATTTTTTTTGGCAAGGGCACACGCAGTCAGCGGAATTGTGTATAATCCGGCCCTTGGCTTGGCCGTGGCGCCGGGGTATGACATGGCCCACCAAGACAGGATTACAGCTCGGGGGCAGGTATGAGCGATACCGACAGTTTCATTGATGAGGTCACAGAAGAGGTGCGCCGCGACCGGCTGTATCTGCTTTTGCGGCGTTGGGGCTGGGTCGGTGTTGTTGCCGTCGTGCTGATCGTCGGTGGGGCCGCCTTCAACGAATACCGCAAGGCGCGGGACACGTCGCAGGCTCAGAAGCTGGGCGATGACATTCTGGCCGCGCTGGCGGAAAACGATACGGCCGCACGCGTCGCTGGCCTCGAGCAGGTGGACGTGTTGACGCCGGGTGGTGAGGCTGTGCGCAACATGCTTCTGTCCGCCTCACAGCTCGATGCTGATTCCCGGCAGGACGCGGTCGACAGTCTGAATGCTGTGGCCGTTCAGGGCGATCTGCCCGAGATTTACCGCGCCATTGCCAGCTTCAAGGCGCTGCTGCTTCAATCCGATACGATGCCCGCAGCAGACCGTCGGCAACAGTTCGAGGCTTTGGCCGCACCCGGCGCTCCGCTGCGCCTTCTGGCCCAAGAGCAACTGGCCCTGATCGACATCGCCGAGGGTGATACAGATGCCGCGCTGGAGCGTCTGCAGGCATTGCGTCAGGACGCAGAGGTCAGCGTGGATCTGCAACAACGCGCGGCGCAATTGATTGTTGCACTGGGCGCTGAGCCCGAGCCATTGGTCGCTCAGCAGGGCTGATCGGGCGGAACACAGGTTAATGACAGGCGAGTTCGGATTAAAATGGTAACAAGACTTTTCTCTCGCGTGGGACTGCCGATTGCGGCACTGGCCCTGACCGCTCTGGCCGCTTGTGAAGAACCCGAACAGATCTTGCCCGGCGAGCGTGAGGATATCCGACCCGCCTCAGACCTTGAAACGGTCGCCAAAAGCGGCTCGCAACCGATTAGTCTTCCATCGCAGAGCGCCAATGCAAGCTGGCCGCAAAGTCCCGGAACGCCCGCCTTCCGGACGTCAAATGCTTCGCTGCGTGCGACACCTCAACGTATTTGGTCGGCCTCGATTGGGGATGGCGATTCCCGCAAACAACGAATTACGGCAGACCCGGTTGTTGCGGGGGGGCTGGTCTACACGCTTGACGCAGGGGCGACGGTTTCGGCGGTGACACCGCAGGGACAGGTCGCCTGGAGCACCAATCTGATTCCAGCAACCGACGGAGACGCGGATGCCACGGGCGGTGGTATGGCCTATTCGGGGGGCGTTCTCTATGTCTCCTCCGGTTTTGGCCGTCTGACGGCGTTGGATGCAAAGACCGGCGCGATCCGGTGGCAGAAGCGCCTGAACGCAACTGGCAGTGGCGCGCCTTTGGTGAGTAACGGGCTGCTGTACCTCGTCGCTGGGGATGAAACCGGTTGGACCGTCGACACAAAGGATGGCCGCATCCAATGGCAGATTGAGGGTACCCCTAGCGTCGGCAACGTTCTGGGCGCACCTGCGCCAGTTGTGACCTCGGACCTAGCTGTCTTTGCCTTTGGTTCGGGTGATATCGCCGCAACATTCAAGCGGGGCGGGATCAGCCGTTGGAATGCCTCGGTGGCAGGGGGGCGTCGTGGGCGCGCCACAGCTCGAATTGTCGATGTGACCGGCAGCCCGATGGTGGTCGGTGATACCATCTTCATCGGTAACCACTCTGGGCGCACCGTTGCATTTGACGCGGGAACAGGTGAGCGCCGCTGGACTGCAGATGAAGGCGCGGTTGATACCGTCTGGCCCGCAGGCAACAGCATCTTCCTGATCAGCGATCGCAGCCAGCTGGTCCGCTTGAACAGCGCCGATGGTTCGGTGATCTGGGCGCAGGACCTACCGGGCTTTGTAAAGGACAAACCAAACCGTCGCGGTCCGATCGTGGCCCATTATGGCCCGATCCTGGCCGGAGGGCGCATTGTGATCGCCTCGAATGACGGGTTCCTGCGGTTCTTCAACCCGGTGAACGGGGCGCTTGTGCATCAGGTCGAAGTCCCCGGAGGCGCGACCACCGCGCCTGTCGTTGCCGGACAAACACTGTATGTCGTGTCGACCAAAGGTGATCTACACGCTTTCCGTTGACCAAAAGATGCGCTAAAGGGCGCGTCTGAGTCTTGAAAGTTGAGTATCATGTCGCTGACCCTCGCCATCGTGGGCCGCCCGAACGTGGGCAAATCCACATTGTTCAACCGCCTCGTGGGCAAACGTCTGGCCTTGGTCGACGACCAGCCCGGCGTGACGCGCGACCTGCGCGAAGGTGAAGGGCGGCTGGGTGATCTGCGGTTCACCGTGATCGACACGGCGGGTCTTGAGGACGCAACTGATGATAGCCTTCAGGGCCGCATGCGCCGTCTGACCGAGCGCGCGGTCGATATGGCAGATGTCTGCTTGTTTATGATCGACGCGCGCACCGGCCTGACTCCGACCGACGAGATGTTTGCCGAGATCCTGCGTAAACGCTCCAAACACGTGATTTTGGCTGCCAACAAGGCCGAAGGGTCGGCTGCTGATGCCGGTGTTCTTGAAGCCTATAACCTTGGCCTTGGCGAACCAGTGCGCCTTTCCGGCGAGCATGGCGAGGGGATGACCGACCTTTACGCCCAGCTGATGCCTCTGGCGGATGCGGCTGAGGAAGAGGCCGAAGACGACGCCCCTGTGGTCGAGATTGAGCTGGATGAGGATGGAGAGGGCGAAACCCCTCTGATCACCGCAGCCAAACCGTTGCAGGTAGCCGTCGTAGGTCGACCGAATGCAGGTAAATCCACCCTGATCAATAAAATCATGGGTGAAGACCGCCTTCTGACCGGCCCAGAGGCTGGGATCACCCGTGACGCGATCAGTCTTCGGGTCGATTGGGCCGATCCGGATGGCGAAAGCACTCCGATGCGGATTTTCGACACTGCGGGCATGCGCAAAAAGGCCAAGGTTCAAGAAAAGCTCGAAAAGCTCTCGGTCTCGGACGGTCTGCGTGCTGTGAAATTCGCCGAAGTGGTCGTCGTCCTGCTGGATGCGGCAATTCCGTTCGAGCAACAAGACCTACGCATCGCCGATCTGGCCGAGCGGGAAGGCCGTGCGGTTGTGGTCGCGGTCAACAAATGGGACGTTGAGGAAAACAAGCAGGAGAAGCTGCGCGAACTCAAAGAGTCCTTCGACCGGCTGCTGCCGCAACTGCGGGGCGCACCTCTGATCACCGTGTCGGCCAAAACGGGCCGGGGGCTGGAACGTTTGCGCGCCGCCATCTTGCGTGCGCATGATATCTGGAACCGCCGGGTACCCACCGCCGCGCTGAACCGCTGGCTGACCGCCATGCTCGAGCAGCACCCGCCGCCAGCCCCGCAAGGCCGCCGCATAAAGCTGCGCTACATGACCCAGGCAAAAACGCGGCCGCCGGGCTTTGTCGTTATGTGCTCGCATCCCGACAAGATGCCGGCCAGCTATACCCGCTATCTGGTCAACGGCCTGCGTGAGGATTTTGACATGCCCGGCACGCCGATCCGCCTGACGTTGCGCGGGCAAGGTGACAAGAACCCTTACAAAGGGCGGCGCAAGAAAAACGCCGGTGCCTTGGCCAAACACCTCAAGGGACGCGCGTAACTGCGCCAATTTTCAGCATTTTCAGCGCAAGGGCGTGACAGCGCCTTTTCTGCACGCTAGCATTCAGGAGCGTGCATTTGTTTCCTGTGCGCGGCCCGTCCTGCGGCGGGTCTGAATTCCTTTTGCTTCTCATTGAACCGGGCCATCGTGGGAGAGGGCTTGATGAATCTCAGAGACTACACGCGGCAATACGCGGTTCAGGACAACAGGCTTGCAGCCCTGAGCTATTTCGGAACCTTCGCCGTCTATTTTGCATCGCTGGCCTTAGCGGTTGTGAACGCCGACCATTGGTATGTCATGGTCCCAGCCGGGATTGTTTTCGCGTTTTCCGCAGTGCGACTTTACGTGCTGCAACATGACTGCGGCCATCATTCCCTGTTCGAAACGCGCCAGCAGAATGAATGGGCCGGGCACGGCCTGTCGCCTTTCACCTTTGCCCCTTTTGAGGTGATGAAGCAGAACCACAATCTGCATCATGCGGGGATCGGCAACCTCGAGCATCGGGAGACTGGTGAAATCCACACGATGACCCTGCGGGAATGGAACGAGGCGGACTGGCTCAAACGTCTTGTCTATCGCCTGTACCGCAACCCGTTCATTCTGGTGCCGGTCGGTGCTTTGTTCACTTATTTCATTCGCTACCGGTGGCCCAAAAACACGGTGCGGTTTGGTGTAAAGGGCGTTGTTCTGCACAACCTCTCGATCGTCGTTTTTCTCGGGCTGCTTTACCTGATCGCCGGGACGACCGGTATTTTGGTCTGGCTTGTGTTTTCCTTGCTGGGTGGGATGCTGGGCGTATTCCTCGTCTACCTGCAGCACAATTTCGAGGACACATATTGGGATCGTCGCCCGGATCTGGACCCGCAGATCGCGGCGCTTCAGGGCTCGTCAGCGCTGGATTTCGGGTGGTGGTTCGACAACGCGGTGGCCTGCATCACCTTGCACGATATTCACCATTTCAACGCCCGTATCCCGTCCTACCGGTTGCGCGAATGCCACTATAACCTGCCGCTCGAGTACACCCCGCGTCGGATCAAGTTCCCCGAAGCCGTGGCAGCGTTGAACCTGAAACTATGGGACGAAGACGCCAAGCGACTGGTGCCTTTTCCGAAAAAAGGGCAGACTGCTGACTTGGCCCATGGATCGTCATAGGCGCAGCTCCGCTTGAAGAATGTATATCCTGTGTATATACAGGTGACCAGGGAGATAGAGAAAGGACCCAGAATGACCGCATTGACCGAGATAAAAGGCGTTGGCGATACTCTCGCTAAAGGTTTGGCGGATAACGGTCTCAAGACCGCCGAAGCCGTTGCGAAAGCGAAACCGGAAGATCTGGTCAAGGTCCCCCGCGTCGGTGCGGCGCGCGCAGCGGTCCTGATTGCCGCTGCAAAAGAGGCGACCGCTGCGAAACCGGCGGCTGCCAAGCCAGCCCCGCGTCGCGCGGCCGCTCGCAAACCTGCTGCCCGCAAGCCCGCTACGCGTAAACCGGCGGCCCGACGCCCCGCTGCACGCAAGACAGTTGTCGCCGCCGCTGCCGAGAAGCGCGCCGCCGAAGCTGCACGCAAAGCCGCCGAGGAAAAAGCCGCTGCAGAAGCCGCAGAGGCGAAGGCCAAGAAGAAAGCCAAGGCAAAAGCCAAGGCTGAGAAAGCCGCGAAAAAGCGGGCCGAGATGGAGGCTGCGTTCTCAAAGGCCAAGGACAAGGTGAAGGCCAAGTCCAAGAAGGGGAAGAAATCCAAGAAGGACGACAAGTCCAAAAAGGCCGAAAAGAAGAAAGATACTGGCAAAAAGGATGCCAAGAAGTCGGACAAAAAATCTGACAAGAAGAAGGATAAGAAAAAGGCGAAGAAGTAGCCTTTCTTCGCCCTTTCAAGTGTTTCGGACCGGCACCGCGCAACGCGGATGCCGGTTTTCTTATACCAGCGTGCCGTCCAGTTGCAGCGTCAGCTTGCCACCCAGATAGGGGGCAAGGACATCGGGCAGGGTAACGGTGCCGTCTGCGTTCTGACCGTTTTCAAGCACGGCAATCAGGCAGCGACCCACCGCAAGGCCAGAGCCGTTAAGCGTGTGGACGTATTCCGGTTTACCGCCACCTTCGGGCCGGAAACGTGCATTCATGCGGCGGGCCTGAAAATCGCCGCAGGTCGAGACCGAGCTGATCTCGCGATAGGTGTCCTGACCGGGCAGCCATGCCTCGATGTCAAAGGTACGGCGGGCGCCAAAGCCCATGTCGCCGGTACACAGGATAACGGTGCGATACGGCACGCCCAGCTTTTCCAGAATGCCCTCGGCGCAGCGCACCATGCGTTTTTGTTCGTCATCCGAGGTCTCGGGATGGGTGATCGAGACCATCTCGACCTTTTCGAACTGATGCTGACGCAGCATTCCGCGGGTGTCTTTGCCCGCCGAACCGGCCTCGGACCGGAAGCAGAGCGAATGCGCGGTATAACGGCGGGGCAGGTAGCTTTCTTCGATCATTGTGTCGTTGACGATGTTGGTCAGCGAAACCTCGGAGGTCGGGATCAACCACCAACCTTCGCGGGTTTGATAGCTGTCCTCGCCGAATTTCGGCAGCTGGCCGGTGCCCTGCATCATCTCGGACAGAACCAGAACCGGGCCGTTGACCTCGGTCAGTCCGTTTTCGTTGATATGCGTGTCCAGCATGAACTGGGCCAGCGCACGGTGGATACGCGCGACACCGCCGGACAGCAGCACAAAGCGCGAGCCAGAGAGTTTCGCGGCGGTTTCGAAATCCATACCGTTTTGAACGGCCTCAATCTCAAAATGCTCTTTCGGGGCAAAGTCTAACTCGCGTGGGGTGCCCCAGCGGCTGACCTCGACGTTGTCGTTCTCATCGGCACCTTCTGGCACATCCTCGGCGGGCAGGTTGGCAATACGGATCAGTTGGTCCGCCAGCAGAGCGTCCAGATCCTTGGCCTCGGTCTGCATCCGGGCGATTTCGGCCTTCTTTTCGGCCACCAGCGCGCGCAGGCGTTCAAACTCGGCCTCATCACCGCGGGCTTTGGCAGCACCGACTTCTTTAGACGCTTTGTTCTGTTCGGCCTGAGCGGTTTCTGCGGCCAGTATCTTGGCGCGGCGGCTTTCGTCCAGCCGCAGCAGGTCTGACGACACCGGCGCGTCCCCACGGCGCGCGAGTGCGGCGTCGAAAGCGGCTGGGTTTTCGCGAATGGCGCGGATGTCGTGCATAGTTCAGATCCTTGAATGCAGTGAATCACTGCGACTGCTTATGCACCATATATCTCGGAGGGTGTAGCGTTGGTTAACCAAACTGCGCCTAACTGTCCGGCTCCTCATCGTGATGAGCCAGATGTCCGTCCCATTCCCCGGTCGGGATCTTTGGTTCGGGCGGATCAGCGATGTAGGAGGGGGTCATGATCTGCACGTTATTCTCGTTGAATACGGCCACAATGTTGCGATGCAGATCTGACCGGATCTTGGGAATAATGCTGCCCCGGGTCGTGTATCCGTTGATCTGATAATTGATCGCGTAGTCGGCCAGCGCGGTCCACAGGACAAAGGGTTCGGGCTTGGACTTGATGCCCTTGGTGCGATTGGCGGCCTCGATCAGCATCGCCTCGATCTTTTCGGGTGGCTCTTCATAGCCGATCCCTACAGTTGTGTGCAGCAACAGCCCGCTGCCATCTGTCTTCTTCGAGAAATTCACCACGTCCGAATTCATCAGCTGCGCGTTGGGGATTGAGATCAACTCGTTCTTGATGGATTTCAGATGTGTTTCCATCAGCTTGATCTGCACCACGTCGCCGATGTGGTCTCCGATCTGAATACGGTCCCCGATTGAGGTCGAGCGGCGATAGATCACGAACAGCCCGGCCAGCATGTTCGATACGACCGAGTTTGCGCCCAGCGACAGCATGGCACCGACCAGAATGGTCAGGCCCTGAAATGCCGCCGAATCCGAGCCTGGAATGTAGGGCACGGCAAAGACCAGCGCGATCAGTATCACGACCACTCGGGCAATGTTGAAGGTCGGGTTAACCCAATGCTTCTCAAAATCGCCCATATCGAACGATCCCGCTTCGACCGCGTCGAAGAAGACCCGCATGCCCTTGATAATATACAAAGTTACCCAGGCGATCAGGCCAAGCATGATCATGTTTGGGATATAGCTGAGGATGCCTTTGAAGATCAGGAGGACCGGCTCGGTCAGATAGGTCAGCAGCAATTGCGCGAAATACCGAGTTTCGGCAAAGGCCAGTAAAACGAAAGACAGGTAGTAGTAGAAACCCAGGAAGAAAATCACCAAAAGGACGAAATTCAGACCGTAGCGCACCAAGGCTGCAATGGCCTCAGCTTGAACGCTCTTGGCAGTGGCGGTTTCCACGTCCTTCAGATAGCGCTTTACGAATCTCAGTGTCCGCCGCCGGATTCTGCGGTGCAGCCACAAGATCATCACGATAAAGACAACGAAGCCCAAGGTCCAAGCCGCGGCTTCGATAGCACCTGAAACCCGCGCCTGTTCTGTTCGATTCAAACGGTAGGCCTCAATAGCCTGTTTGATCGCATTGCCGTGCAGAACGCTGACAACGCTGAGTTCCATCTGGTCCAATTCTGCATCGGCTTCGGTGACGATCGAAACCCGTTCACCATCAACCAGAACCCAGGTGCCGAACTCGGTTTCCTCAAAGCTGATCGTGACCTCGGACGCGTCCGACGCTTCGGCGATTTCTATGATCTTGTCTTGAACTTCTTCGGCACGCTCGGGGGCGGGTAGTGCGCTTGAGCCTCGAACCTGAAACAGAACGTCCCCGTCGATTATAACTGGGGCCATAAAAGTTTCTGATTCTGCAGCTTCTGTCACAGGCGCATCGGTCGGTGACTCTTGTGCCTCGACAGGTTGGCTTAGCCAAAGAGCTGCCGCCATTGCAGTCAGCAAATAACGTAGCAAATGGAAGGGTTTGAATTGCCGTGCCATGTGTCCCCCTTGTTTGGAACTATACCCGGTTTGAACAGCGTTCCTAGGACATATCTGCAACGTTTTGACGGTTCTTGTGGCGGCAGGTGTGCGTTCAGGTGGGTCACGCTGCCGCCATTGCTTGCAAACACGCATATCAGCGCATAGGTTCCCGCCAAATTTGCGGAACGGTGCCGCAGGTCAAAGAAAAAGGAATATCCCATGGAAGGTGGCGCAATCGCCCAGTTTCTCCCGCTGATCCTGATCTTCGCGATCATGTATTTCCTGCTGATCCGTCCGCAGCAAAAGAAGATGAAAGAACATCAGGCCATGGTCGAGGCCGTGCGCCGTGGCGATCAAGTCGTCACACAGGGTGGTCTGATCGGCAAGGTGTCGAAGGTCAAGGAAGGCGACAACGAGATCGAGGTCGAGATCGCCGAGGGCGTTAAGGTTCGTGTGGTCAAATCGACCATCGCTCAGGTTCTGAATAAGACCGAACCTGCGAAGTAACTTCGCCTTACAATTCCTTGAAAAGGCAGGGTTATGCTGCAAATTGATACCTGGAAGCGGGTTCTGATCTGGCTGGTCTGTGTGACCGGCCTGCTCTTGGCTCTGCCGAATGCGTTCTACACGCGGGTCGAACAATCCAACGACGCTAAAGCTGCGATAGAGCTTGGCGCGGATACGCCCGAAAATCAGGCCGAGGCGGCGCAGTGGCCGAACTGGCTGCCGTCCTCCTTGGTCAATCTTGGCCTCGATCTGCGGGGCGGTGCGCATCTGTTGGCCGAGGTCAAGGTCGAGGATGTCTACGAATCCCGCATGGAAGCGATGTGGCCCGAAATCCGCGACGCCCTGCGGGATGAGCGTTCCACCGTTGGCACGATCCGCCGTCAGGACTCGGACCCCGATCAGATTCGCGTCCGCATCAGCCAGCCCGAGGGGATGGCGCGCGCGCTCGAAACCGTTCGCGGTCTAGCCCGTCAGGTTCAGACGCTGACTGGTGTCGGTGCGACTGATATCGAGGCCTTTGCCGATGGCGATACAATCGTTGTGCAGCTCTCCGAGGCGGAGAAGCTGGCCTCGGATGATCGCACCGTGCGTCAATCGCTTGAGATCGTGCGCCGCCGGATTGACGAGGTTGGTACGCGTGAACCCACCATTCAGCGCCAAGGTGCAGACCGTATCCTGATTCAGGTTCCCGGGATCGGAAGTGCAGGCGAGCTGAAAGAGATCATCGGCACGACGGCGCAGCTGACTTTCAACCCGGTTGTCGGTCGTGGCACGGACCCGGATGCCGTTGCAGGCATCGGTGAAGAAGTGGTGCCGTCGATTGACGAAAGCGGTGTGTACTACACGCTTGAATCCTCTCCTGTCGTGACTGGGGAGGAACTGGTTGATGCGCAGCCGTCGTTTGATCAGAACGGACGTCCCGCCGTCAGTTTCCGGTTCAACACATCAGGCGCGCGGAAATTCGGTGACTATACGCTGGAAAATATCGGCGCGCCTTTCGCGATCGTGCTGGATGATGAGGTGATCTCGGCCCCTGTGATCCAAAGCCACATTCCCGGTGGTTCTGGCATCATCACCGGCAATTTCACGGTCGAGGAAAGCACCAACCTTGCCATCCTGCTACGGGCAGGGGCCTTGCCTGCCGAGCTGGAGTTCCTCGAAGAACGTACCATCGGCCCTGAATTGGGTCAGGACAGCATCGACGCCGGTAAAGTCGCCACTATGGTAGCCTTCGCCGCAGTGCTGGTGTTCATGGCGCTCAGCTATGGTTTGTTTGGCCTCTTCGCCAACATTGCCTTGATCATCAACGTGGGCCTCTTGTTCGGTCTGCTGTCGCTGATCGGTGCGACGCTGACCCTGCCTGGCATTGCTGGTATCGTCCTGACGGTCGGTATGGCCGTGGACGCTAACGTGCTGATTTTCGAACGTATCCGAGAGGAACTGAAATCCGCCAAAGGCCCCGCGCGTGCTATTGAGCTGGGCTATGAAAAGGCTCTGTCGGCCATCGCGGATGCCAACGTGACCACCTTCATCACGGCGGTGATCCTGTTTGCCATGGGCAGCGGCCCCGTGCGCGGATTCGCCATCACTCTGGGCCTGGGTATCCTGACCTCGGTCTTCACCGCGATCTTCGTGACGCGCCTGATGGTCGTCATGTGGTTCGAACGCCGCCGTCCGAAAACGATCGAGGTTTGATCATGAGACTGAAACTCGTACCCCAAAGCACCTCGTTCGATTTCTTCAGCCGCTGGAAGCTCTGGCTCGGCATTTCGGCCCTGATGATGGTTGTGGCCTTCGCCTCATTCATGTTGCAGGGCCTCAACTTCGGTATCGACTTCCGTGGTGGCACAACGATCCGTACCGAAAGCACCCAGCCGATTGACGTGGGTGTCTATCGCGACGCAATTGCACCTCTCGAACTGGGCGACGTCTCAATCACCGAGATTTTCGACCCGACCTTCGGACCAGAAGACAACGTCGCAATGATCCGTATTCAGGCGCAGGCAGATGCAGAAGCTGTCGAAGCCTCGACCATCACAGCTGTTGAGGGCGCGTTGCAGGCCGTGATCCCCGATATCCAATTCGTATCGGTGGAGTCGGTTGGCCCCAAAGTCTCGGGCGAGTTGATCCAGACAGCCGTGATCGCCATCGTTTTGGCCATCGGAGCGGTGCTCGTCTATATCTGGCTGCGGTTCGAATGGCAGTTCGCTCTTGGCGCGGTCGCGGCGCTTGTGCATGACGTGATCCTGACAATCGGCATCTTCTCGGAGCTTCAAATCCGCTTCGATCTGGCCATCATCGCGGCGCTTCTGACCATCGTGGGATACTCACTGAACGACACTGTGGTCGTGTTTGACCGCGTGCGTGAGAACCTGCGGAAGTACAAGAAGAAAGACCTCAAAGAGGTGCTCAACATCTCGATCAACGAAACCCTCAGCCGGACGGTGATGACGTCGGTCACGACCCTTCTGGCGCTGATCTCGCTCTATGTGCTTGGCGGGGACGTGATCCGAGGCTTTGTCTTCGCGATGATCTGGGGTGTGATCGTGGGGACCTATTCGTCAGTCTTCGTGGCCTCGACCATCCTGTTGTGGCTGGGTGTCAAGCGTGACTGGTCCAAGCCGTCCAATAACGCGGGCAACCAGTTTGCCAACGTAGATGCCTGAGATCTTCGGCCAGTCCCCACAGGGTCTGGCCGTTGTCTTATTTGCAGCCTTTCTTGGGGGCGTCGTTCGCGGTTTCTCGGGGTTTGGCACCGCTTTGGTTTTCCTGCCTATCGCCACCCCATATCTCGGCCCGTTCGGAGCGCTGATCGGCCTGACGATCATGGATATCTTTGGCCCCTTGCCGAATCTGCGCCAGGCATGGGGTGCAGTCAACAAGGGCGATCTGATGCGCCTCCTGCTGGGCTGCGGAGTGGTTCTTCCGCTGGGGCTATGGGTGTTGACGCAGGTCGCGCCCGAGGTTTTCCGCTATGCGGTCAGCGGTCTGGCCCTTGCGATGCTGGCCATTCTGATCCTCGGCCTGCGCTATCACGGTCATGTCAGCCGCGTGATGGTCACGGGTATCGGCGGAGCCGCCGGGTTCCTTGGCGGTGTCGCAGGGCTACCTGGTCCGGCCGTCATCCTGTTCTACATGTCGCGTCCACTGCCGGTGGATGTCATTCGCGCGACAATCCTGTTGTTTCTGTTCGGGTTCGACTTCCTGCTGCTCGGCTACCTGACCGGCATGGCGCAGGTCACCCTTGCCGCTGCTGGGCTGGGACTGCTTCTGGCGCTACCTAACCTGCTGGGCAATTGGCTTGGCGGGTGGCTTTTCCGACCAGACCGAGAACGCCTCTACCGCGCGGCCGCCTATATGGTGATTGCCCTGGCGGCCTTGTCCGGCCTGCCGCTTTGGGGGTAAACACAACGCATGCGACTGAATGAGATCAACTATACCAACGCCGAACCCGTTGACGGGTACGGCCCCGGCTTTTTCCGGATCGGAGGGCGCGTTCATCAAGGCGCCGTGCTGATCGGCCCGACGGGAACGCAGGCGTGGGGCGGATACTCAGACGACGAGCCACTGCGCGAACTGTCCGAGGTCGTCGATGTCCTGTTCATCGGAACCGGAGCCGATCTGGCCCACATCCCGCCCGAGCTGCGCCAAACTCTCGAATCTGCTGGGATCGGAGTCGAGATCATGAACTCCCCCGCCGCCTGCCGCACCTACAACGTCCTTCTATCAGAAGGTCGCCGCATCGCGCTCGCTCTGATCCCTGTTTGACGGGATCCGCTTCATCTGGCCAAAAATATCCCAGGGAGCGCGAGGGGCTGGCCCCTCGCATCCGAACCCATCCAAGCGCACTGCCCTAGCTCCCTGCGTCAAATCCAACCTTTTGCCTGCGTCCCCAATCGGATAAGCGAGTCTTATGACACTATCCGTTTCCGATCTGACCATCACCCGTGGTGGCGTGCCCGTGCTCGAGGGGGTGAGCTTCAAACTCACCCCCGGTCAGGCGCTCATTTTGCGCGGGCCAAACGGAATCGGAAAAACAACGCTCCTGCGCACTTTGGCGGGGCTACAACCTGCCTTGGCGGGGCACATCGAAGGGGCAGAGGACCAGATCGCCTACGCCTCGCATTCCGATGGTTTGAAACCAACCCTAACAGTGGTTGAAAATCTTGCTTTCTGGGCGTCGGTCTTTGGGACCCATGACATACAGCCGGCTCTGGACGCCTTCGCGCTGAATGACCTGTCCGACCGCCATGCGGGCAATCTGTCGGCAGGGCAAAAGCGCAGGCTGGGCCTTGCACGGATGCTGGTCACGGGGCGGCCGATCTGGATGCTGGACGAACCAACCGTCTCACTCGACAAAAACGCCGTTCAGATGTTCGCCAGCGCCGTGCGTCGGCATCTGGGGCAGGGCGGCTCGGCCCTGATCGCGACCCATATCGACCTCGGCCTCGACGGAGAGGTTCTGGACGTCGGCCCCTATAAGGCCAAGCCGCAACCCATCGATGACTTCGACGGAGGCTTCCTGTGATCGCCCTATTGTTGCGCGACCTGAAGCTAGCCTTCCGCGCAGGCGGAGGCTTTGGTCTCGGCCTTGCCTTCTTCCTGATCGTAACGGTTCTGGTGCCTTTTGCTGTAGGTCCACAATCGTCGCTACTCTCGACCATCGCGCCGGGAATTCTATGGCTGGGTGCTTTGCTGGCCTGCCTGTTGTCCCTCGACCGTCTTCTGGCCTTGGATTGGGAGGATGGCTCGCTGGACCTTTTGGCCACCGCTCCTCTGCCGCTAGAGGCCGTCGTCTCGATCAAAGCGCTGGCGCATTGGATCACGACCGGTTTGCCTCTGGTTCTTGCAGCACCGTTTTTGGGCGTCTTGCTGAACCTTCCCACGCCGGGCTTCTTCTGGCTGGTGATCTCGCTCCTGCTCGGAACGCCCGCCATGAGCGTCATCGGCACCTTCGGCGCAGCCCTGACCGTCGGACTGAAGCGCGGTGGCCTTCTGTTGTCACTGCTGGTTTTACCGCTCTATGTCCCAACCCTGATCTTTGGTGCAGAAGTCGCCCGTCGGGGCGCCGTCGGGATGGAGACCCAAACCCCACTTTTGATGCTGGCGGGGATCACGATGGCTACGATTGCGCTGCTGCCCTTCGCCAGCGCGGCGGTCCTGCGGATCAATCTGCGGTGAAGCGCCACAAGTTTGACCAAGGTCAATTGAGACCGCATCCGATTCAGACTAAATAACGCCCATGACACTCGCAGCCAAAGCCAACGCCCTCTGGGAATATGCCAACCCGCGCAAGTTTCTTGCCACCAGTGAGCGTGTCTTGCCGTTTTTCTGGATCACTTCTGCCCTGTTTCTGGCGGTCGGACTGGTCTGGGGCTTTTTCTTCACGCCCGATGATTTCCGACAGGGCTCGACCGTAAAGATCATCTACCTGCACGTCCCATCTGCACTGATGGCGATCAATTGCTGGCTGATGATGCTGGTGACCTCGCTGGTCTGGTTGGTGCGCCGCCATCACGTCAGCGCTCTGGCCGCGCGTGCCGCCGCACCTGTGGGCATCGTGATGACCCTAATCGCATTGGCGACCGGGGCGATTTGGGGCCAACCGATGTGGGGCACCTGGTGGGCCTGGGATCCACGCCTGACCTCGTTCCTGATCCTGTTCCTGTTCTATCTCGGCTACGTCGCCTTGTGGGAGGCCATCGAGGACCCGGACACCGCCGCCGACCTGACCTCGGTCCTGTGTCTTGTGGGATCGGTTTTCGCGATTCTCAGCCGTTATGCGGTAAACTTCTGGAACCAGGGGCTGCATCAGGGCGCCTCGGTCATGCGGGCCGGAGCGGTCACGGGCACGGATACTGAAGAGAAGGTCAGCAACGTGTTCTTCTATCCATTGCTGACCTGCATCATTGGCTTCGTTCTGCTGTTCATCGCTTTGGTTCTGTATCGTACCGGCACTGAAATCCGTGCGCGTCGGGTCAAAGCGCTACTGGCTCGTGAAAGGGTGGGCGCATGATGCCTGATCTTGGAAAATACGCAGACGCTGTCTTGTCGTCCTACGCTGCTTCGATCCTGCTGCTCGTTGCGCTGGTCGTCTTCAGCGTGATCCGGGGACGCAAAGTGCGGGCCGAAATGGAGAAAATCGAACAAAGGATGTCGCGCAATGGCTAAGATTTCGCCTTTGATGGTCGCGCCGCCGCTGATCTTCGGTGCTTTTGCCGTTCTGGCCGGTATCGGCATGTTCCGAGACGACCCCAACGCCCTGCCATCCGCCCGCGAAGGGCAACCCGCTCCTCCGGTCGTCCTGACTGAGTTTCCGGGCAAAACGCCTTTCGACGACGCGACCCTGCGGGACGGGCAGGTAAAGCTGGTCAACTACTGGGCCAGCTGGTGTGCCCCCTGTCGCGCAGAGCATCCAAACCTTGAGGCGCTGTCGAACGAAGGCATCCCGGTCTACGGCGTCAACTACAAAGACAAGTTGGACAATGCGCAAAGCTTTCTGACTGAATTGGGCGATCCCTATACCGGCATCGGTCGCGACGAGCAGGGCCGCATGGCTTTGGATTGGGGGCTTTACGGCGTTCCCGAAACCTATGTGATCGACGGGGAAGGCACCGTGGTCCTGCGTTTCGCCGGTCCGATCACCCAACGTGTGATCGAAAGCACGATCCGCCCGGCGCTTGAAAAAGCGGCTGGCGGTTAGAGCCTGTAGCCACCGGTCACAGCCAAGGTCTCACCCGTGATGAATGCGGCGTCGTCTGACGCCAAGAACCGCACGGCCTTCGCGATATCGTCTGGCTTCCCAATCCGCCCCATGGCTGTGTTCTCGACGAACAAAGCGGTCAAGTCTTCGGGGCGTGGGTCTTCGGGGATATTAATCGCCCCCGGTGCCACAGCGTTGACCCGAATACCCTGAGATCCAAGCTCCTTTGCCATCCCGCGTGTCCAAAGGTTCAGGGCTGCCTTGCTTGCCCCATAGATCACCGCGTCCTTCGGCGGCAAAACGGCGTTCATCGAGGAAATGCTGACAATCGCCGCGCCCGGTTTCAAATGGGGCAGAGCAGCCGCTAACAAAGCGGCAGGGACCAGCAGGTTCAAATCTAAAATGGAACGATGATCTTCCAGGTCAAAAACCTCTTTCGGAGTAGACCTGACCAAACCCGAATTGTTCACGATCATGTCCAGCCGCCCGAAACGTTCGACAACGTCGCGTATAACCCCTTCAGGCTGTCCGTCCTGCGTCAGATCGGACCGTATCGGTTGCAAACTTTCCCCTTCCAACACCGGATCGGGTTCGGTGGACAGCCATGTGAAAGCAACACGATGATCGCGCCGTAGGTCTTCCACGATGGCGCGCCCGATCCCCCGCGCGCCGCCGGTTACCAAAGCCACTTTCTCCATACCAACCTCCCGCGCACGGTTGATAGTCCACTCAGGACACAATCAACTTCTTCTGTTCAAAAATACCTCGGAGCGCAAGGCAGAGCCTCGCATAAAAAAAGGACGCCGACCGGCGTCCTTTTCAGTCTGTGGATCAACACCACGTCAACCCGCCTTCGCGAGATTGCGCAGCACATAGTGCAGAACACCGCCGTTCTCGATGTATTCGATCTCAGGGGCTGTATCTATGCGGCATTTCAGGGTGATGGTCTTCTCTGTCCCGTCGCCATAGGTGATGGTGCAGGGCACCTCCTGCAGCGGCTCAATCGTGTCCAGACCATGGATCGAGACCGTCTCATCCCCCTTCAACCCAAGCGTTTTGCGGGTATCACCACCGGTGAACTCAAACGGAATCACGCCCATGCCCACGAGGTTTGAACGGTGGATGCGCTCAAAACTCTCTGCAATCACGGCTTTGATGCCCAGCAGAGCAGTCCCCTTCGCGGCCCAGTCACGGGAAGAGCCCGCGCCATATTGTTCACCTCCGAAAACGACCAGAGGGGTGCCATTCGCCTGATACGCCATCGACGCGTCGTAGATCGAGGTCTGCGCGCCATCCGGCCCCTTGGTGTAACCACCTTCAACCCCGTCCAGCATCTCGTTCTTGATGCGGATATTGGCGAAGGTGCCGCGCATCATGACCTCATGGTTGCCCCGGCGCGAGCCGTAGGAGTTGAACTCACGCGGCTGCACCTGACGTTCCATCAGGTACTGACCGGCGGGCGAGGTCGTGGCAAACGATCCAGCGGGTGAGATATGGTCGGTCGTGACCATATCGCCGAGGATCGCCAGCACCTTGGCCCCCTCGATGTTCGAGATCGTGCCCGGCTCAGCCCCCATGCCCTGAAAATAGGGCGGGTTCTGGATATAGGTCGAGGTCGGCGGCCAGTCATAGGTTTCCTGCTGCGGAACCTCGACCTCACGCCATTTCTCATCCCCTTTGAAAACGTCGGCATATTTCGACTGGAACGCCTCGCTGGTGACGGTTGCTTCGACCAACTCCGCGATTTCGCTCTGGCTGGGCCAGATGTCCTTCATAAAGACGTCATTGCCGTCCCGATCCTGACCGATGGGTTCGGAGGTCAGGTCAATATCCATGGCGCCTGCCAGCGCATAGACAACGACCAGAGGCGGCGAGGCCAGATAGTTGGCGCGCACATCCGGCGAGATCCGCCCTTCGAAGTTGCGGTTGCCCGAGAGAACCGAGGTGGCGACAAGATCGCCTTCGGAAATAGCTTCGCTGATTTCTCGCTGGATCGGACCCGAGTTACCGATACAGGTGGTGCAGCCATAGCCCACAAGGTTGAACCCGATCTTGTCCAGATCGTCTTGCAGACCCGCCGCCTCAAGATAGGCGGAAACCACCTGCGATCCCGGCGCAAGCGAGGTCTTCACCCATGGCTTTCGGTCCAGACCTAGCGCGGCGGCCTTGCGGGCTACAAGACCCGCTCCGATCATCACATAGGGGTTCGAGGTGTTGGTGCAGGAGGTGATCGAGGCGATCACGACCTTGCCTGATTCCATACCGTAGTTCTCGCCTTTGACTTCGACCTGCTTGCCCATCGGGCGTTTGAAGGTCTTCTCCATCTCGTTCAGGAACGCGGCCTTCGCTTCCGTCAGCGCCACATAGTCCTGCGGACGTTTCGGCCCCGAGATCGCAGGCACAATGGTGCCCATATCTAGTGACAGGGTGTCGGTATAGATCGGCGCGTAGTTCTCATCACGCCACAGCCCGTTTTCCTTGGCATAGGCTTCGACCAGCGCAAGTCGCTCTTCGTCGCGCCCGGTATTGCGCATGTAGCGCAGGGTTTCGCCGTCGATTGGGAAGAAGCCGCAGGTTGCGCCATATTCGGGGGCCATGTTGGCGATCGTGGCACGGTCGGCCAGCGGAAGGCGATCCAGACCATCGCCGTAGAATTCGACGAATTTTCCAACCACGCCCTTTTCACGCAGCATCTCGACGACTTTCAGCACAAGGTCAGTGCCGGTAGTGCCCTCGACCATCGCGCCGGTCAGTTCAAAGCCCACGACCTCGGGGATCAACATCGAGATCGGCTGGCCGAGCATCGCTGCCTCAGCCTCGATCCCGCCGACGCCCCATCCCAGAACGGCCATGCCGTTGACCATGGTGGTGTGGCTGTCTGTACCGACAAGGGTGTCGGGATAGGCGACCTCTTCGCCATTCTGATCAGTATCCGTCCAGACGGTTTGGGCCAAATATTCTAGGTTCACCTGATGGCAGATGCCGGTGCCAGGCGGTACGACGCGGAAATTGTTGAACGCGTTCTGACCCCATTTCAGGAATTGGTAGCGTTCCATATTGCGCTCATATTCACGGTCCACATTCATCTGGAACGCACGCGGGTTGCCGAACTCGTCGATCATGACCGAGTGGTCGATGACCAGATCCACCGGGTTTAGCGGATTGATTTTTTGCGCATCTCCGCCCAAAGCTTTGATCCCATCGCGCATCGCCGCCAGATCAACCACGGCAGGCACACCGGTGAAATCCTGCATCAGCACGCGGGCAGGGCGATAGGCGATCTCACGCGGGTTCTCGCCCCCGTTTTCGCCCCATTCCGCAAAGGCCTTGATGTCGTCGACAGAGACAGAGAATCCGTCATCCTCGAATCGAAGCATATTTTCCAGCACCACTTTCAACGCGGCGGGCAGCTTGGAGAAATCACCCAGACCGGCCTCCTGAGCGGCGGGGATGGAGTAGTAGGAAATGGTTTTACCATTCACGCTCAGGCTGCGGCGTGTTTTGGCGGTATCCTGTCCGGTTTTGATAGGCATCCTGTGGCCTCCCTCTCAAATAACTTGGAAAATGGGATTCGCTGCGGTTTATCTTGATCACGTTTGTCCGGGGTTCAAGCGTCAGTTAGTGACAAATCGAAAGTGTATACTGTGGTATGCAAATTCAAGGGCAGGAGGTCGCCTCGTCTCAAGAAACCTTGATTGGAGCTTGAAGAGCAAAACGATTATCCGTTTTGCAAGATTTTCAAGCCGAGGGGACTCATGTTCAAATCCGCCGTAGCAGCCGCCATTCTATCCGCCTGTGCCGCCTTTTCAGTATCGGCGCAAGAGGATCCGGTTGTGATCGAGCTGTTCACCTCGCAAGGGTGTTCGTCCTGCCCCCCGGCGGATCGGCTTTTGCATGAGCTGGTCAAGCGCGACGACGTGATCGGGCTGGCGTTGCATGTGGACTATTGGGATTACATCGGCTGGAAGGACGAATACGCCATTCCTGATCATACGTCGCGGCAACGGGCCTATGCTCGCAATGGTGGCCGGTCGATGATCTACACGCCACAGATGGTGATCAACGGACAGCATGATGTGGTTGGTGCGAAGGCGCAGGAATTGGATCGGCTGATCAAGGCGCATCTGATCGCCGCGCCCACAGCCGAAGTTGAAGCCGAGCGTTCGGGGCAAGAGGTGACGGTGCGCGTGACGCCGATCGACTTGCCAGCTGGGGATACCTACGACGTGCGGATCGTCCAGTACACGCCGCTGCGTCATGCCTCGATCCGGCGTGGAGAGCTCGCGGGCCATGATCTCGACTATGCCAATGTGGTGGAAAGCTGGCAGATGGCCGGGCGCTGGGATGGGGGCAACGAGCAGGCGTTTTCAGCGCAGTTGGACTCGGACCTGCCAGCGGTTGTTCTGGTGCAGCGGGCAGGTCACGGGCCAATCATCGCGGCCGCGCATGTGAAGTGATCAGGGCATATCTTCGGGCTGAACACCAAGTCCGTTCCAGGCCTTCCAGCGGCGGTGAATCCAGAACCATTGACCCATATGCTGGCGCACCATCTGCTCCAAATCGTCATTGATATATTGGGTCATGGTCTTGGGATCGGAATGCGGCACCGGGTCGTGCATCGCGATTTCGAAATCCAGACCATTGGGTTGGCGAACCGCGTAGCAGGGGATCATGACCGCGTCGAACTTCATCGCGAGTTCGGCATTCAGAACGGATGTGACGGCGGGCTTGCCAAAGAACATCAACTCCTCGCCGCCGTGAACATGCAGGTCAGAGACGATGGCGATCATTTCACCGCCTTTGAGGGAGCGCACCATCTCAACCATCCCGCGCCGACCCTGTTCGAACATGGGTGAGCCGGTTTTGTAGAAGGCTTCGACGTAGGCCTCGTTGAAATAGGGGTTGGCCATGCGACGGTAGAGGCAGCCTAGCGGGCGCCCGCTGCGGGCTTGCAGCGCGATCCGCGTTGCGAGGTAGTGGCCGAAATGCGCGGCGATGATCATGACCGGTCGCCCTTCGGCGGCGGCAGCATCAAAAGCGGCAACACCAGGGCCGGAAAGCTTGGCGTTGCGTTGGCGCGCCGTGAACCCTTCGGGTGAGAAATGTTCCATCAAGGCCCGACCTGCATTGTCCGAGACCTCGGCAGAGATACGGTTAATGTCACGTTCTGACAGTTCGGGGCAGGTGAGTTTCAGGTTGTTTCGGACCCGTTTGCGAAACCCGACCAAAGGTGCCAATCCGCGCACCAAGGCCCCCATTGCCGCGATGCGGGTCCCATAGGGCAGAAGCCGCATGCCACCGATCACGCCTTTCAAGAACAGACTGGCGACATAGTATTTCCCAAGCTCAAACCGGCTGAGCTCTGACTTTTCGGCAGGCATGGAGGTGTCTCACGGCGTGTTGCGTTTTGCTGGGTTTGACATACAGGCCCGGCTCGGCAAGCTCAAGCACTCAGCCGATTTAGGTCAGTCTTCGTCTTCTTCCGGCTCGACCAGTGTAAGCGTGCCGTCGTCCACCAACGTGCGTATTGCGCCTACGATCTCAGTCATGGCCTCTTCGGCCTCGGACTGTTTGACGCGCCCGCGCTCAGCCATTTCTTCGCGCAGATTGTCGGCCATACGAGAAGATATGTTGGAGAGGATAAATTCGACCGAGGCCTTTTCATCATCGGCAGGGGCCCCCGCCAACGCGGTGATAAGGCTGGTCTGTTCCACCCCGCGCAGAATGGCGGGCACATCGCGTGCGGCGACACGGGCCGGGATATGCGCGAAGGTAAAGATGGATTGACGCACGATATCCGCGAATTCGGCATCCTCTTCGTTCAGGGCCGTCAGCAAACCATCTCGGGTCGAGGCCGCCGATTGATTCAGGATCGCCCCCACACGCGCGCCGGGGCCGTCGGAAAAGGCCTGAGAAGGCCGTTGATCCAATTGAGCAGCCATCGACCAGCCGATCCGTTCCACCGCTTCGGGGGTCACATTGGCCGTTTTGGAGATAGCATAGGTGATGCGTCGCGCAATGGGGCCGGGCAGGTGCCCTAGCAATTGCGCGGCTTTGGCCGTGTCGAGCTTGGACAACATCACGGCGGCCACCTCAGTGCTTTCTGCCTGCGCCATCTGGGCCAGATCCTCGGCCGAAATTTCTCGCAGTCTTTGCCACGGATCACCAATCTGACGCACGCCGGCGATCTTGCGCAATCTCGCTGCGGTGGCGGGGGCAATCTTGCCGTTTACCGCATCCAGCGCACTGGCGAGGCCATGGGGGAAGGACAGGCCCACGCTATCCAGCGCGTCGCCAAACTCCTGCGCCACGGCATCCAGCGTCACACGGTCTACAAGACCCATCTGACCCAGTTGATGCGTGAGTGTTTCCTGCAATTCGTCGGGCAGTTCCTCTAGTGGAATGTCCTCTCCTTCATTCAGCAACAGACGCACCACGATAGCGGCCTTTTGGCGATTGCTAAGTGTGCGTGGGACGACGCGGGGCGCGTCGCCCGCCTGACCTGCGCCCGAGGGCTGAGCCCCCGGTGCCACCTGAACCAAAGTATTCATGTCTTGCATCTGCCTGCGGTGCCAAAGTTGCGTTCCACAGGCAGGTTAGCGGGAATCAGGTAAAGAAAGGCTGAACCTCAGTAGTTGTAGGTCAGCCCGGTCTTGATGGCCTCGCGCAGAGACGCCTCCGCCCAGGTGCCTTCGCCGCCACGGGCCTTGATTTCGCGCCATTGCGCAATGGCCAGATCAGTTTTCCCTTCGGAAATAAAACCCTGAGCCATATAGCTGCGTGCCAGCAGGTTGTCGGGGTTTGTTGCGATGGCCTGCTCGTAATAGGCATTCGCTAGCTCAATGTTGCCCATCTTGCGGTGCGTGAAGCCCCAGTAGGTCAGAACGCGGTCATCGCTTTGATCGCTCATCACGCGCAGGATGCTCTGGGCGTTTTCCAACTGACCATCATAAGCCAGCTCACGCACGGCCTCATAGAGGTCCTCATCGGTGAAATTCGTAGCACTCGGTTTGACGCAGCGCCCGCGGTCTTCGCTCCAGACCCGGCCGAACAGGCATTTTTTTGTCGTGTTGGTGGGCTTGGGGGGATTGGCACCGCCGCCACCGGCCGCGTGGGCTGCGATGGGGGAAAAGGCAAAAGAGGTCAGTGCAATCGCGGATGCAAGAAGAATGCGCATAGTTTTAACTCCGTGGTCAGGTCTGCTCATTGAAATCATAGTGTGATCTTCAAAAAAGCTAACACCGGAGCTTTTCGATTTATTCACAAAGCAGACAGAATTTTTGTTCACGAAGTGCGTGGTGATGTAAAAAGCGCCCGGTTGATGAGGGGCCGGGCGCTTTTCTGAGATGGTTTATTCGCCGAAGACACGCTCAAAAATCGTGTCGACATGCTTGGTGTGGTAGCCCAGATCGAATTTCTCTTCGATCTCTTCCACACTGAGGGCGGCGGTCACCTCGGCATCACCCAGAAGTTCGGTTTTGAAGTCCTTGCCTTCTTCCCAAACCTTCATCGCGTTGCGCTGCACCAAACGGTAGGCATCTTCGCGGCTGACACCGGCCTGGGTCAGGGCCAGCAAAACGCGCTGGCTCATGACCAAACCACGGAATTTGTTCATGTTGGCCAGCATGTTTTCTGGGTAAACGACCAGCTTGTCGACCACGCTGGTCAGGCGCGACAGCGCGAAGTCCAGAGTAACGGTGGTGTCGGGGCCGATGTTCCGCTCGACCGACGAGTGTGAGATGTCACGCTCGTGCCACAGGGCCACGTTCTCCATCGCGGGTACGACAGCCATGCGGACCAGACGGGCCAGACCGGTCAGGTTTTCAGTCAGAACCGGGTTGCGCTTGTGCGGCATCGCCGAGGAGCCTTTTTGGCCTTTCGAGAAGAACTCTTCGGCCTCAAGAACCTCGGTCCGCTGCATGTGGCGGATTTCGATGGCGATGTTCTCGATACTGCTGGCGACGACGCCCAGAGTTGCAAAGAAGGCCGCGTGGCGATCACGCGGAATGACCTGAGTGCTGATCGGCTCGGGCACCAGGCCCAACTGGTCGCAGACATGCTCTTCAACGCGGGGGTCGATATTAGCGAAGGTGCCGACCGCGCCGCTGATCGCGCCGGTGGCGATTTCGGCACGCGCGTCGCGCATACGGGAAAGGTTGCGGTCCATCTCGGCGTAGAAGCGGGCGAAAGTCAGGCCCATTGTCGTCGGCTCAGCGTGGATGCCGTGGCTGCGGCCGATGCGAACCGTGTCTTTGTGTTCGATGGCGCGGCGTTTCAGAGCGGCCAGCAACCCTTCGAGGTCTGCGATCAGAATATCGGCGGCGCGGGTCAGCTGTACGTTGAAGCATGTATCCAGAACGTCTGAGCTGGTCATGCCCTGATGCACAAAGCGGGCCTCTTCGCTGCCCACATGCTCGGCCAAGTGCGTCAGGAATGCGATGACGTCGTGCTTGGTGACAGCTTCGATTTCATCAATGCGGGCCACGTCGAATTCCACGTCCTTGGCTTTCCACACCGCGTCGGCGTTTTCACGCGGGATCACGCCCAGATCAGCCATGGCTTCGCAGGCATGCGCCTCGATCTCGTACCAGATGCGGAACTTGGTTTCGGGCGACCAGATGGCAACCATCTCGGGGCGGGAATAACGAGGAATCATTGGCAGCAGGACCTTATTGTGATTTGGCAGAGAGCGTTGCGGCGGGGTTTAACGCCGCAGGCGTATGGGAACAAGGCATGAGTGCCTGATTGCGGCGATCTGGCCGGGATAGTGGAAATGACGACCTTACCGACAACATTGTCCGATTTCGAAGGGCGCTGGCGCCTGACGCGCATAATCCGCGATGCTCGGGCCGGGCAGGTCGTGCAGGCAGAGGGAGAGGCCCTGCTGCAGCGATCCGAGGACGGGCTGATCTACACCGAAGAGGTGACGCTCGACATCCCCGGACAGCCTTCGATGAAAGGGACCCGCAAGTATTTTTGGCACGACGGTGGAGATCGCGTGTTGATCCATTTTGACGACGGGCGGTTTTTCCATGCCTTGACGCTGGGCGACCAAAACGCCTCGGACCACCATGATTGTGCGCCTGACAGTTACGATGCGGTCTATGATTTCCACGACTGGCCCCGCTGGTCGGTGCAATGGACGGTGAATGGGCCGCGAAAATCCTACGAAATGACCACAGACTATGCTGCGGTAGCGTAATCATGTTGCAGTTTGAGCGCTGACAAGGCATTGCTGGTGCAGAAATCTTGGTCCGAATTGGGAGAAGTTAAGATGAATGTAAACGTTCTGGCCAATGCGTTTGGCCCGCGTGAAGGTACGGCGCTGCTTGTAAAGCAGGTTGTACTGGTCGTTCTGGGCATCGTGGCCCTGGCGGTTGCTGCGAAAATCAAAGTGCCGATGTGGCCTGTTCCTATCACAATGGGCACTTTTGCTGTCTTGACCATCGGCACCGCCTATGGCGCACGTTTGGGTCTGATCACCATGCTTGGCTACCTGTTGGTTGGCGCGCTGGGCTTTGACGTGTTCGCAGGTTCCTCGGCCGAGAAGTTCGGTCTGACCTACATGATGGGCGGCACCGGCGGCTATCTGGTCGGCTACCTTATGGCGACCGTTCTGCTGGGCGCTCTAGCCGCGCGCGGCTGGGACCGCTCGGTTACCAAACTGGCACTGGCGCTACTGCTGGCCAACGTTCTGATCTACGTACCGGGCCTGCTGTGGCTGGGTCAGCTCTACGGTTGGGACAAGCCGATCCTGGAATGGGGCCTGACACCGTTCCTGCTGGGCGACGCCATCAAGCTGGGTCTGGCGGCACTGCTGATCCCCGCCGTTTGGAAACTGGTCGGAGAGGCGCGCAGCTAAGCGCCTGAGCCTGCTGAAATTCTAACCCGCGCCCCGAGATCCGAGGCGCGGGTTTTTTCTTTTCCAGGCAAGGGGGTGCTGGACAAGACCAGCCGCGACGGGCCAATCTGCGATCAGTGAAATAATTAGGCAATTGAGATATGCGTATTCGTTTAAAGACGGCTCTGGCGGCCTGCGCGGCCCTTTGGGTCGGGGCGGCTGTGCCAGCTGCCGCAGATACCCCGGTGACTTATACCGACGCCGGGCGTGCGCTCTTCAGCTTTGCGGTGCCGGATTTCTGGGTGCTGCGCACAGGCGGACCACGCGACATTGAAGACACGGAGCTGGGCGACCCCCGCGCTGTGGCGCGTGTGATGGGGTTCAAGCCGGTCACGGATGACTCGGTCTGGATGGGCTTTGTCTCGCCGGCAGGAGTTAACAGCATTCAGGACGGGTTGCGGTATCTGGATGATATCGACAAGTTTCTGGTGAATGATCCCACGGTTTACAGCACCAGCGACATTCGGATTGCAGGACTGCCTGCCAAGGTGATCCGGGGCACCGGCACGCGAGACGGAGGGGTGAGTTTCACTGCCACCATTATTGATCTGCCCCGTGAGCGCGTTGCGATTGCCGTGACGATCCTGCGGAATGGGGCCGATCCTGCCTATGTGGATGATCTGAACGCCGTGTTCGCGTCGTTCCGGTCGTTGCAATAGGAGGCTCAGATGACACGTAAACTGATGAAGCGATCCGTGCTTGTGTTGGGTCTGGGGATTTCTAGCCTGACGTTGGCGGCCTGTGATGGCGTCAGCGTCGGGGTAGGGGTCGGATACGGGTATGATCCCTTCTACGACTCGATGCTGTGGAACGATTATTACCACGACGTGGATGTGGATATCGATATCGACCGTCCGGACAGGCCGGACCGACCGCCGGTCAACAGACCTCCGGCACGTCCGACGCCGCCGATCGCAAAGCCTCCGGCGCGGCCACGGCCTCCGGTTGCGCGGCCGCCAGCAGCGCGGCCTCCGATCCATCGGCCCGCGCCTCGTCGGGGCTGAGAATCGTCACGCTCAGGGGAGGAGTTCGGTTGTGATATGTGCCGAACCCTCCAACGTGCGATGCACCGGGCATTTGTCGGCGATTTCCAGAAGACGATCGCGTTGGGCCTGATCCAGAGGCCCCTCAAGCCGAATCTTGCGGCGGAACAGATCGACCTTGGCATCGCCGTTCAGCCCCGCATCCTGCGCGTGGACTTTGTTGTGACAAACATCGACCAACACACTGGTCAGCGGCCACTTCTTGCGCCGCGCATACATGCGGATCGTCATTGACGTGCAAGCCCCAAGCCCTGACGAGACAAATCCATAAGGCGACATGCCCCGATCCGTGCCGCCATATGAGGCGGGCTCGTCCGCGACGACGTGATGGCGCGGCCCGGCCTGGATATCCTGCAGGAAGCCATTGGGATCGGCCTCGGTCACCCGGACAACCCCTTCGGGCGCGCCCGGAGGCGGAGCAGGCGGGCGGAGGTCGACATAGCGCGACACCCACGCCGAAATGACGTCAGCGGCATATTCGGCATCGCTTGCCCGAGTGATAAGGTGATCGGCATCGTCGAGCGTCACGAAGCTTTTAGGGTGTTTGGCCGCCATAAAGAGCGTGCTAGCATTGTCGATGCTCACCGTTTCATCCCGCGGCGCGTGCAGGATCAAAAGCGCGGCTTTGAGGTCGGCGACCGAGGGGGTCAGCGCAGCCTCCGAAATATCATCGACAAAGGCCTTGCCGATGCGGAACGGGCGACCGCCCAGAGAAACCTCGGCGCTGCCTTCTTGTTCGATCTCGGGCAGAGCCTGTTCGAAATGGTGCGAGACGTGCCCCGGATCGGCTGGCGCCCCAAGCGTTACCACCGCCTTGATCGAGGGAATGCCCGCCCGCGCGCGCAGAACCGCAGCACCGCCCAGGGAATGCCCGATCAGCAATGCAGGGGCCATGTCTCGGCCAGCAAGGTAATGCGCTGCCGCGATCAGGTCTTCGACATTCGAGGTGAAGGTTGTGTTTGCGAACTCGCCCTCGGAATGGCCCAGCCCAGTGAAATCAAAACGCAAAACGGCAATGCCCATTGCCGCCAAACGAGCCGAGATCCGACGCGCGGCAGGAATGTCCTTTGAGCAGGTGAAGCAATGCGCAAACAGAGCGGTCGCCAGGACGGGTCCTTCCGGCAGGTCGAGTCGCGCGGCCAGACGGCCGCCGTCGTGACCGGCAAAAGTGATGCGTTCGGTGGGCATGGCAGTTCCTTGGATTTCGGTATGGGATCAATAGTGTGCAGTTGTGCCGGATGTCTCAACCCCATTGTAGGAAGCGTCACGGGAAGGTGAGCAAAAACCAGTGAATATTTCGATATTCACGAAATGTGATGATACACACATCAAATATTCGTTTTCATAATTGATCTCTTCCCCCCATCTTGCAGCTGTCACACCAAGCAAGACAAGGAGACCGAGATGACACATACGTTATGCACCCCTCGCCAGCCTAACCTCCGCGCTGATCTGCTGATCCTTATAATGCTAAGCGGGGTATTGGGCTTTTCACTGGGTCAAAATTGGGAAAGGGCGACCCCGACCAGTGTCGAAGCCGCCCTTCCATCCGAGGATTGGCACGGGAATGTCCGGCGCTCAACCTGGCCGGACTGAGTGCTTATTCCTGACCCATCAATTGGGCATCAAACGGGTATTTGGTCAGGTTCTCATAGCCGTCTTCGGTGATCAGAACCTGATCCTCCAGCTTGATCGAAAAGTCCCCACCGACCTCACCAACGGCGGCCTCGACGCACAGGACCATGCCGGGTTCGAGCGCGTAGTCATAGGCGCCCTCGACCGCTTTGTCGGGATAGGCAACCAAAGGCCATTCATCGCACAGACCGACACCATGCATCAGGCAGCCGTATTTCTGGGCCTGGAACTTGTCATCCAGCTTGTGCGCATTGGCAGTAAGCTCAGGGATCATGACGCCGGGTTTGAGCATTTCCATGTTGGTCATGATATGCTCATGCGCGTGCTGCATGGCATAGACCATGTCCGGGCGCGGCTTCTGGTCACCGATCCACCATGTGCGTGAGATATCGATGCAGATCCCGTATGAACCGACCAGATCGGTATCAAAGGCGATGATCTCGTTTTGTTGCGTGATGCGTGGGCCGCACTCCTGGAACCACGGGTTAGTGCGCTGGCCCGAGGCCAGCAGGCGGGTTTCAATCCACTCGCCACCGCGACGGATGTTCTCGGCGTGTAAAACCGCCCAGATGTCATCTTCCGAGGTCTTGCCGTTCCCTACATTGGCGCGGGCGAATTTCTCCATCTCGGCCACGGCTGTTTCGCAGGCGTGGCTGGCGCAGCGCATGGCCAGAATCTCATCCGGGCCTTTGATGGCGCGGGTTTTCTCGGTCAGCTCTTCGCCTTCCATCACCTCGAATCCTTGCGCCTCAAGCGCGCGCAGACCGTGCAGCATGATCTTATCGACGGCCAGACGCTTGTTGCCGCCGCTATGTTCATCGATCAGGATTCGCACCTCGTTCGAGAACACATCCGCCGCGACATCCACCTTGTCGCCTCGGTCGAAGTAGAAAAGGTCCGCGCCAGAGCGCTGCTCGCGCACAAGCGGGTTGAATTCGGATAGGAAGGGGGAGTTCTTGTAGTCCCAGATCACCATATACCCGTCAGCGCACAGCAGAACGGCGCGGAATGGGTTGTGGGTGTTCCACAGCTGCATATTCGTGCTGTCAGTTGCGTAGCGGATATTGAGCGGGTCAAAAATCAGCAGCCCGCCATATCCACGATCCACGATGGCTTGGGTCAGACGCTTCCAGCGATGCTCGCGCATACGCTCGAGGTTGGGCAGGGTCAGCCCGGCCTCGGCCCATTCTTCAAAGGCAAGCTGGGTGGGCCCGATTTCGATTCGGTCATTGTCATTCGGCGTACCGTCGCCGAGCGTTGCGCCTCGGGTCGGGTCGATTTTACGCGTATCGCGGTAATGCTGGTTCATGACTGGCCTCTGCTGGTTCACCCGAGAGGTATCAAACTTCGGTCTGGGGTGTCCCAGAAGAATACGACGGATTCTTGGTCGCTTTTTTACCGACAGTCGGTCAGGCTGATGATAAGTGGATGGCATGGTTGCCATTTTACAGTCCAGTATCCCATACGATCCGAGCCAAACCCGTGCCTTGCCAGGCATTCAGCCCACCGATATGGCGGAATGGTTGCACCAGGACGATGTCTTCGCCGCGCAGATGGCGCACCGTGCCGCCCTGTTGAAAAACCGGCGGGACGATGTTCTGGCCCTGTCCCCCGAGGCGGAACCCGCCGCGCAAGAGCTGTTGCAGTTTGTTCTGCACCAAACTTATCCAGACGCGACGGACTACGCGTTCCGCCCGGATGGCGTGCGTGTGCCGATTGATTTTGCAAACCCGTTGGATACGCTGTGCAATCTGGTGCAAGAGGATTTCTGCATCCTTCAGAAGCAGGGGAATGAGCATGTTCTGACCGGTGCGATCCTGTGCTTTCCGGCCAGTTGGCTCTTGCGTGAAAAGTTCATGCGGCCGTTGGTGGGAATTCATGTGCCCGTGGACAGCTACGATGACAATATCGCCCGTCGCGTGCAGCGTCTGTTTGACGGGATACAACCGGGGCGACCGCTTTGGCGGTTCAATGCCCTCTGGTATGACGACCCCGAGCTGCACCAGCCCCGTAGCGCCAACGATCGGCGTGAAACCCGAGATCATGGTCGCGCCCCATATTTGCGCAGCGAACGTCAGACCCTTCTGCGTCTGCCGGAAACGCGCGCAGTTGTGTTTTCGATCCATACATACGTTCTGGCCGCAAACCAGGTGCCAAAAATGGAAAACCCCGCCTGATGGCGGGGCCTCCAAGGAGGGTCTTCGGTAGTTGGGTTACATGCCGAGCGCGGTGGCGACATCGGCAAATGCATTGCTGGCGTTCAGCGCAACGATGGCAAAGGTAAAGACCAGAACCTGAGTGTTCAGGCGGAAATCCTCGCCCCGGATCAGGTTGACTGCGGCCATCGACACAGCAATCGGAGCCGACATGCTGGCGACGACACCAGTAAGGCACCAACTACTCAGCCGTAGGGCGTCGCTTGGGCGATCGGATGTGTACTCTTGCGGATCAGGTGTCGCTTGCGCCACTGGGTCATCTTCGGTTCGAAAGGCGATGCTCAGCAATTGCTCATCGGTCAGTTGGATGGGGCGGGGGGCAGGTTTGGCAATCTCGGACTCTTCGGGTTCCGGATAGTTCAACCCTGCAAACTGTCCGCTGACCGACTGAAAGATCTGTTTGCGATTTCTTGGTTTGGTCGGTGCGAGCGTGTCAAAGGCGCTCATGAACTGCTCGACTGTCAGAACCGTATGAGGCGACAGCCACTCCACCCGTTGGGATGAGCAGATGTCGACCATGCGATACAGGATAACCACCAGCATCAACTCCGAGATTTCGGAATCATCCAGCAAGGGGGACACTGGGGAGATGTTGATAACCAACCGGTTGCGAGGACGCGACGCAGACGGCCTGACCAGGGTCTTCAGCCCGGCAGCGCGGTCCAGGCGATCATGCCGGTCGTCGGGCTGCAGCTCCTCTGTCTCGAGCGTCAACCGCACCAGATACTGGCTGCAGACGATGCTCGCCTCAGTGTTGCTCAGCAGGGCCTTGCGCTCAACGAGGTGGCCGTAATCTTCAAGGGTCGCGGCGACAATTGTTCCGAAACGCTCGACCGCGCCGTCGGTGTCGCCTGCAAACTGCAAGCCGCCATGATAGCTGTGCTTTTTGGTCACTGCGCATTCCTTTGCCGCAAGTCGTCTTGGGCATCATTCTAAAGCGCGATGTGGGGCAGAATTTGACGAAACTACAAAAAAAATCGAAATTCAGATGGATTGACTACGCTTTGGAAACCAAGCGATTGAGGCTTTTTCCGTGCAACTATGGCGATATTGTGGCTGAACTGTGAGGGGTGCGCGGCGGGATCGCGGCCGGGCTATCCATCGATTCGGGCAGCCATTATCGCGATAGATTGCTGGTAGACCGAGGCGGCGTTCCACTGCTGGATAACCTTGAAATTGGGTTGCCCCGGCTGGTAGCCGCGACCGGGTTTCCAGCCTTTCTTGCGCAGGAAATTGGCGGTTGAGGCCAGCGCGTCCGTCATGTTGTAGAAGTCGACACGCCGGTCCCCAGTGGCATCGACACCATAGGTCAGCGCGTTGCCGGGTAGAAACTGAGTATGGCCCAACTCGCCATGTTTTGCCCCTTTTGTCGCCATGGTAATACTGCCTTGATCGACCAGCTTCAGTGCCCCAATTGCGTGAGGAATGAAGAACTCGGATCGGCGACAATCATAGGCCAGAGTGGTTATTGCTGACACAACCTGACTGTCGCCCATAAAACCCCCAAAGCCGGTTTCCATACCGTGAATGGCAATCAGAACCCCTGCTGGAACTCCATATTGGCGTTCCAACGCGGCATAGAATTCCGGGTTTCTTGCCTTACGTTTGCGTCCCTGCGCAACGATGGTATCGGCCCCGCGCACGCGCATGAATTTATCCAGCGAGTATTTGAAGCTTTTCTGGTTGCGATCCGCGGCAATGGTTCCGGTCGCATATTGCGTCTGTGCTAGGGCTTGCAGACCCTTCTTCTTTACCCCGGATTTCTTGGCCTGCTTGGCAAAATCAGCTTTCCAGGCCTCGAACCCGGCACTGGTGTTCCCACAAGGGGCCGCGAGGCTAAGCGTCGGTGCAGACAGAGCGAGCGTCAGGGTTAGAATGCGCAACATCAGGTCAATTCCCTCATACAATCTGCATTAAGGCTAAACGCCAGCCCTTGCTTCGAAAAGGGTTTAATACAGGTCCAACTCGCCAGCTTGCTTGAGGTCTTCGAACCATTCATCAGGCGTTCTGCCGATCTTGGCGTGTTTGACCATCATCGCGTTCATGTTCGGCAGATCCGAGGAGTCAGGCCAGTTCTCCGGCTGCCAGAGGTTGGAGCGGATGACGCATTTAGGGCAGTGGGCAAAAGCGGTTTCGACATGGACCAGTAGCGCCAACTTGGGCGCTTTGCCTTTGATGGCCATGGTCCTCAAGAGCGTTTCATCGACACAGATACGCGCCGTACCGCGAAGGCGCAGCGTCTCCATCTTGCCGGGGACGAAGAAGATCACACTAACGCGTGGGTCCTTCAGAACGTTGTGAAAGGTATCGACGCGCTTGTTGCCGGGGCGATCGGGGATGGCGAGCATCTGGTCCGAGATGACATGCACGAATCCTTCTGGGTCGCCACGCGGCGAGATATCGAGATAACTGTCCGGGTTGGCTGATGCGATCAGGCAGAAGGTGGACCTGTCGATGAAGTCCCGGCACATCTGATCCAGAGCCGAAAGTTCCTTTGCGATGATCTGAGGCAATGGCGCGCCGGTGATGCCTTCCAGCTGATCAGCCGAGGTCACATATTCGTTGAATTGCGCGAACGGGTCATCGGGTGACATGCGCTCTCTCCCAACCTGTTTTGACGGCCAGTTTGAAAGATCACGCCATATGAGACAAGGGCGCCCGAATGGACGCCCTTGGAATGGTAGGTCTGCAACCGGCTTAACAGCTGTAGTACATGCCGTATTCTACCGGGTGCGGTGTGTGCTCGTAGGTTTCGACCTCTTCCATCTTCAGTGCGATGTAGCCATCGATCTGGTCTTTGGTGAACACGTCGCCCTGCAGCAGGAAGTCGTGATCGGATGCCAGAGCTTCCAGAGCCTCACGCAGCGAGCCGCAAACGGTCGGGATGTCGGCCAGCTCTTCGGCAGGCAGATCGTACAGGTTCTTGTCCATGGCTTCGCCCGGATCGATTTTGTTCTTGATGCCGTCCAGACCAGCCATCAGCAGTGCGGCAAACGCCAGGTAGGGGTTCGCAGCTGGGTCAGGGAAGCGAGCCTCGACGCGCTTGGCTTTCGGGCTTTCGGTCCACGGAATACGGACACAACCCGAACGGTTACGGGCCGAGTAGGCGCGCAGAACAGGTGCTTCAAAGCCCGGGATCAGACGCTTGTAGCTGTTGGTCGATGGGTTGGTGAAGGCGTTAAGGGTCTTCGCGTGCTTCAGAACGCCGCCGATGAAGTACAATGCTTCGTCCGACAGGTCGGCGTATTTGTCGCCAGCGAACAGAGGCTTGCCGTCTTTCCAGATCGACATGTTCACGTGCATGCCGGTGCCGTTGTCACCTGCGATCGGCTTCGGCATGAAGGTGGCCGATTTGCCGTAGGCGTGTGCAACGTTGTGGATGACGTATTTGTACTTCTGCAGCTCGTCGGCTTGCTTGGTCAGGCTGTCAAAAATCAGGCCCAGCTCGTGCTGACAGGACGCAACCTCGTGGTGGTGCTTGTCCACTTTCATGCCCAGACGCTTCATGGTCGACAGCATTTCCGAACGCAGGTCTTGTGCTTCGTCAACGGGGTTCACGGGGAAGTAGCCGCCCTTGACGCCCGGACGATGGCCCATGTTGCCCATCTCGTACTCGGTGTCAGTATTCCACGACGCATCGGTTGCATCAACTTCGTAGGATACCTTATTGATACTGTTCGAGAAACGGACGTCATCGAACAGGAAGAATTCGGCTTCGGGGCCCATGTAGGCGACATCACCGATACCCGAGGATTTCAGGTATGCTTCAGCTTTCTGAGCGGTGCCGCGAGGATCACGCTCATAGGCTTCGCCGGTGTCGGGCTCAACAATCGAGCAGTGCAAGCAGATGGTCTTTTCCGCATAGAACGGGTCGACATAGGCGCTTTCGGTGTCGGGCATCAGTTTCATGTCCGACGCTTCGATCGACTTCCAGCCCGCAATGGACGAACCGTCGAACATGAAGCCTTCTTCCAGGAAGTCTTCATCGACCTGGTCGGCCATGATGGTCACGTGCTGAAGCTTGCCGCGCGGGTCGGTGAAACGGATGTCGACGTACTCTGCGCCTTCTTCCTTGATCAGCTGAAGAACTGCGTCCTTGCTCATTCTCTTGATTCCTCTGGGTTGAAGATGTGTGTGTTACAGGGCTTCCGAACCGGTCTCGCCGGTACGGATGCGAATGGCTTGCTCGACAGGTGAGACAAAGATCTTGCCGTCACCGATCTTGTCGGTTTTCGCGGCCGAGACGATGGCTTCGATCGCAGCGTCAACCTGATCGTCGTCGAGTACGACCTCAACTTTTACTTTGGGCAGAAAGTCGACGACATATTCCGCGCCGCGATACAGCTCGGTGTGACCTTTCTGGCGGCCAAAGCCTTTGACTTCGATCACGCTGAGACCCTGGACGCCAACGTCCTGCAGTGCCTCTTTCACTTCGTCCAGTTTGAACGGCTTGATGATCGCTTCGATCTTTTTCATTCCGGCTCACCTTGCATGGTTGTCTGAGGTGCAGTGATCACGTCTAAAGGGATGCAGCAATCCGATTGCGCGCTTCGGCGTGATCTGGTGCATTGAAAAAAGGCGCATGGTCAAATTTTGATCGGTTTGCACAAAAAGTAATCGAAATTGAATCGCGTGAGGAATTGAGATGGTTGATTTGCTGACGGCTGCGCAGATGGGTGCGCTGGAACGGGCGGCCATCGACTCGGGCGAGGTGACCGGGCTGGAGCTGATGGAGCGCGCGGGTCAGGGCGTTGTGGACGCGATCTTCGAGGAATGGCCAGAGCTGAGGGATCGAGGGGCAAGCCCCTCGAGCTCCCCGGGATATTTAAGGCCAGATGAAGGGGATCCCTTGCGAGCCATGGTGCTGTGCGGGCCTGGGAACAATGGGGGCGACGGTTTTGTGGTGGCGCGGCTGCTTCGACAACGGGGGTGGGCGGTTGAGGTGGTCTTGTTTGGCGACCCGTCAAAACTGCCTGAGGACGCGCGGACGAATTATGAGCGGTGGGGTGGACCAACACGCGCGGCTGCGGATTTGGGGGATGAGGACTTGCGCCATCCGGATGTGTCGATTGATGCGCTGTTTGGGACAGGGTTGGCGCGGCCAATCGACGATGCTGCGCTTTGGGAACACCTTTGGGCGCATGATGATGCAGCAGATGCCTGGGCTTTGCGGCGGAAGGGGCGCGGTACAGATATCGTGCCACCACGGACCGTCGCGATTGATCTGCCCTCGGGGCTTTGTTCAGACTCAGGAAAGGTTTTGGGGGGTGCGTTTCCGGCACATGGCCGGCGCTGTGCCCGCTCGGCCCTGACGGTCACGTTTCATTCGCGCAAACTTGGGCATGTGCTGGAGGATGGGGCGTCCTATTGCGGGAAGCTGGTCGTCAAGGATATCGGGCTTAAGGGTGAGCCGAGCGCATCCGAGGTGGTGACGGCGGTTCGGCAGCCGTCTGGCGAGGAGCTAGGGAAAGGTGTACCGGGCCACAAATACGCGCATGGGCATGCTTTGATTCTGACGGGTGGGTTTGGAAAAACTGGAGCCGCGCGACTGTCTGGGCGGGGGGCGTTACGGATTGGGGCAGGGTTGGTGACATTGGGTGTGCCGCCCTCGGCGCAGATGGAGGTGGCCTCTCAGATCACGGCCTTGATGATGATGCGGGTCGAGGGGGGCGACGACTTGCGCGACATTCTGACGGATCATCGACTTAACGCTGTGTGTCTTGGTCCTGGAATGGGTGTTGAGCGGGCGGCGGATCTGGTACCTGTTGCCCTCGCGGCGAAGCGCGCGACGGTGTTGGACGCGGACGCGCTAACGGCATTTTCCGAAGACCCTTCGGCCTTGTTCGCTCAGCTACATGTGGCTTGTGTTCTGACGCCTCACGGCGGCGAGTTTGCGCGGCTGTTTCCTGATATTGCCGAGAAGCTCTCCGCCCCACCGACCCGTGGTCCTGCCTTTTCTAAGGTGGATGCAACGCGTGAGGCTGCAAAGCGTGCGGGCTGTGTGGTGCTGTTCAAAGGGCCAGATACAGTGATCGCCGCCCCGGACGGGCGGTGTTCGGTTCATTCGGCGCAGTATGAGCGCGCGGCCCCTTGGCTGGCGACGGCCGGGTCCGGGGATGTGTTAGCCGGTTTCATCACCGGATTATTGGCTCGGGGGTTCGACGCGATGGGCGCGGCGGAGACGGCGGCGTGGCTTCACGTGGAATGCGCGCGTCGGTTCGGTCCTGGATTAATCGCTGAAGACCTGCCTGAGGTCTTGCCTGATGTTTATAAGTGTATGAATATGTAAGTGCGTCTTGCGCGATCGGGATGCGAAAATCACATCTGATCGCGCGTTCGTTACAGGAATTTCCCTGTGCGCATAGCGGCTATTTGCTGCGCTCATGAGAAGCTATCGGATTTTTCTTGGGGGCAGCCCGTTGTTTTTGCGGGAAGGCAGTTAGATGATTGAATTAAAACAACTTATCTTGATTGCGCCAAGGTATTCTGTTGCGGATTCGTCACCTTCTTTCGGCGTAGGGCGCGCCCCATTGGAACGGCTCGGTGTGGTGAGCATGTGAGCAAGACCAAATAACAAACTATTTCAAGGTGAGTGACATGACCCTTAACCTGAAAACCTCGTCTGTTGCGGCGCTTTTGGCGGCGACCACGGCCATTCCAGCTGCGGCTGAGCTGAAATACGAAAACAATAGCGGCGGATATGTAGAGCTCTACGGACAGTTCAACCCGGCGCTGATCTCAGTTGACGACGGACAAGACACCGAGACACGTTTGCTGGACAACGACCTGTCCAACAGCCGTGTCGGCTTGCGCCTTATGCAGCCCTACGGCGACAACGAGTTTACGTTTCGGCTCGAAACCGGACTAGGACTGCCAAACTCGAGCGAATGGAACCAGTTGGGTACGGATTTCAGCGGTTGGACGCGGGAAGATATCCGTCACGTGGATTTCGCGCTGAAGGGCGGCTACGGCAAGTTCTCGGCGGGGCAGGGCAGCATGGCTTCGGACGGGGCGGCTGAGACGGACTTGTCTTATGTTGGAACGGCGCTCTATTCGTTCACCAACGATGAAAACTCGGGCTTCTTCTATCGCGGAACCGATGGGGTACTCAGCGACATTACGGTCGGTGACTCCAGCAGCAACTTTGACGGTGGCCGCCGGACGCGCGTGCGCTACGATACGCCTGACTTCAACGGGTTCAGTGCAGCTGTCGCCTATGGTGAAAACGCGCTCTCCAGCAGCGACGATGACACGTATTACGACTTTGCGATCGCGTATAACAACACCTTTGCCGGTGGCGTCGAGTTTGCTGCCAGCGTGGCCTATGCCGTGCGAGATTTCGACAATGTTTCGGGTGAGCGCAAGGATACCATAGGGTCTGCCTCGGTTCTGCTGCCCAGCGGGTTCAGCTTTACCGCTGCTGCAGGGTCGCGGGACGACACCGCAAGTGGCGCATCGGACCCAAGCTTCTGGTATGCAAAAATTGCTTACGAGGGCGACTGGGTGGCCTGGGGTAAAACCGGTGTGGGCATCGACTACTACGATGGCTCAGACTTCAACAACGATGGGTCGGACACCAAAGCGTGGGGTATCGCAGTCGTGCAGCGGATCGACTCGATCAACACGGATGCCTACCTGAAATACCGCAACCACGATTTCGAAGATGGGACGTCGTTCGACAAGAACGAAGCCTGGGTCTTGGGCGCGCGCTGGCAGTTCTGATCAGCGATAGATGTTTCACAAAACGCTCTGGTTCCAACTGGGGCGTTTTTTTGCTGTTGAAGACGGTAAAACCGGGGTGATCCGGGCATTGCCCCCTTGCACGTGGGCGGCTGGGCAAATAGAAGGCGTCAAATTTGCCCGGCGCGCCGTTTTGCGCGCCCCGAATCCTATGGGGACTACCATAATGCAGGTTACCGAGACGCTGAACGAAGGTCTGAAACGCGGCTACAACATCGTTGTGACCGCAGCCGAGCTGGACGACAAGGTCAACGAGAAGCTGACCGAAGCGCAGCCCGAAGTCGAGATGAAGGGTTTCCGCAAAGGCAAGGTGCCGATGGCGCTGCTGAAAAAGCAGTTTGGCCAGCGTCTGCTGGGCGAAGCCATGCAGGAAACCATCGACGGTGCGATGAACAAGCACTTTGAAGATAGCGGCGACCGCCCTGCGCTGCAGCCCGAGGTCAAGATGACCAACGAGGACTGGAAAGAAGGCGACGATGTCGAGGTCGCAATGTCCTACGAGGCGCTGCCGGAAATCCCCGAGGTCGACCTGAAATCGGTGGAGCTGGAAAAGCTGGTTGTCAAAGCGGACGACGCAGCCGTTGAAGAAGCGCTGAACAACCTGGCCGAGACCGCGCAGGACTTCAAAGCACGCCGCAAGGGTTCGAAAGCCAAGGACGGCGACCAGATCGTATTCGACTTTGTTGGCAAGGTTGATGGCGAAGAATTCGAAGGTGGCTCGGCCGAGGACTACCCGCTGGTTCTGGGCTCCAACAGCTTCATCCCTGGCTTCGAAGAGCAACTGGTTGGCGTGAAAGCCGAGGAAGAAAAAGACGTCAACGTCACCTTCCCCGAGGAATACGGCGCCGAGCACCTGGCCGGTAAAGACGCTGTTTTCACTTGCACCATCAAAGAAGTGAAAGAGCCGGTCGCAGCCGAGATCAACGACGAGCTGGCAACCAAATTCGGTGCGGAAGATCTGGAAGCCCTGAAGGGCCAGATCTCTGAGCGTCTGGAAGCTGAATATGCCGGTGCTGCGCGCGCTGTCATGAAGCGTGGCCTGCTGGACGCGCTGGACACCAAAGTGTCGTTCGATCTGCCTCCGTCGCTGGTTGAAGCCGAAGCCAAGCAAATCGCACACCAGCTGTTCCACGAGGAAAACCCGGATGTGGAAGGCCATGACCACGGCGAGATCGAGCCTTCGGATGAGCACAACAAACTGGCCGAGCGCCGCGTGCGTCTGGGTCTGCTGCTGGCCGAGCTGGGTCAGAAGGCTGAGGTTGAAGTCACCGACGCCGAGATGACCCAAGCGATCATGAACCAGGCGCGTCAGTACCCGGGGCAAGAGCGTCAGTTCTTTGAGTTCGTTCAGCAGAACGCACAGATGCAGCAGCAGCTGCGCGCGCCGATTTTTGAAGACAAGGTCGTCGACTACGTGTTCGAACTGGCTCAGGTATCTGACAAAGAAGTCAGCAAGGACGACCTGCAAAAAGCCGTTGAGGCATTGGAAGAGGAATAATCCTCTTCCCCCCTTTCGGGGCGCCAAAATAGAAGCGGAGCCGCCTGATCAGGGCGACTCCGCTAGGGTGGCTTTGTACTATGAGGTGAGGGGGTCAGGCCTCATGAGCAAAAGCACGGGGGGTATGTAGCAGAGCGGTCTTCTGCTCTGGCGTGAAGGTGTTGGAGAGCGTCTCTATCAGCCTCAGAACATCTTGCCGTTCGGCCTCATTCCGCGCTGCGTTCATCTGCTCCACAAAGTACTTCTCAAGCTCTGTGAGCGGCTTGTGGTCGCGATTTGCAGGGTTCTGTTCAACCTGCTTCTTTCTGTTGAACAGCTCGAGCGCCTTGTCTTCTTCCAGGAAAACGTCGGTTTTGATGCCTGCAAAGTCCCGAATGGCGTCGATGCGCTCATCGGTGCAATCCAGAAGGGCGGCAAGGGCCGAGACTTTGCCCATCGGCACGGTTTTACCCACATAGTCATAGGGCGCACAGTTCGACCGTTTCAGAACCCGATCCATGATCGGGTCAATCACGGTGATGATGTCCTGAATACCGGCGTTCTTTGCATATTCCAGCGAACCGATCATTAGCTCACAGGTTGCGTAAGAAACCGAGTTCTTGTCTTTGCCGCGGTTCAGCCGTTGGGTGTCGACGCAGAAGCGGGTGGATTCCCACATTGTCGCGCTGCGGATCGGAGGTTCGCCGTCAAGGATGGCCGAGAATACGTCCGACAACATGTGCGGTCCGGTGGTCTGCAGGGCGCGCACGGCTGCGACGACATTCCCCCCGTCGTCGAGTCCGATTACGTATGCAGGATCAAGATGATCGAATTCATCGATTTCTTTGCCGTCTTCGATTTTGACGTCCCAGCCCAAGCGCTCGCCGAATACGCGCGCGCGCAGTTCAAACATTTCGTCAAGAACGTCGCTGAATTGGTGTCTGTTCAGCCCATCTACTACGATGATCATGGTTTCCCCCTTCGAGTGGTTGTTCGGTAAACCGATCGTTACTCGTTTGAAGGGAGATTTCTATTGGGGGTTTCCCGTATTTTGGCCGAATTGTGTGATTTTTGTGTTTATCCCGGGGTGATAAGCCCGATCGCGATCGCCCGCCCAACGGCCTGAGGCGTCGTCAAAGCGCTGAGTTTTTCGCGGCTGGAGCGCAGATGAACCTCAACCGTGCGGTGCGAGATCGACAGAATGTCGCCGATATCCTGCTGAGATTTCCCTGCCGCCACCCATTGCAGGATCTCGGCCTCGCGGGTCGAGAGGTTCGGGTGATAAAGCGCACCTGTCAGCTCATCCGAGGTCACCACGTTGTCATGGATATGCACGGCCATGGACTGCAGATCGCTGATCACATGGGTATACAGCTTACGCCATTCTTCCTTGGAGCAATCCCGCGTCGCGCTCAGGAACCCGATATCCCCGTATGGGCCGCGAACCGGTATCGTAACGCCTTGATTGGACAAGCCAAAATCATGTGCATCGCGGAATACGCGTTGGAAGTCGGGGCTGCGTTCCAGGCGGCTCCAATCAACGGGGGCGATGCTGCGTTTTGCCATGTGAAGTGTCGGGTCAATCATGACCAGACCCTGTTTCTGGTAATGCTCGTTCCAGGCATCATCATAGGTCACAAAGCCAGCAACTTTGCCCGCAGCGGGGTTCATCCCAGCGTAGGCGGCGTGATCCATATCGTGTTTTTCGCACACTTGCTTCAGAAACTCGGTGTACCGAGTTTCTGAGTCCGGCAGAGTGCTCAGATCAACGATCTCCATCTTTCGCCTACGACCTGCGGCTTATCTTGAAGTCCAGTGGTGTGGCCGGACTTGCAATTTACCTAGAGTGGAACCCAACTTACCTCACGGCAATCAGGACATCACATAATTCAAAACATGACAAGTCAATGCAGGAAATGTCTAAGCTTTTGGCGTGTTGTTTCAAGCTATAGAGCATTTTTGTCACTATTTTGCCCAAACTGCTAACAGCGTCTAGGGTCTAGGGCGCGGGTCGTAGCCCTGTTTCTACGAGCATTCCGCGCGCCTTTGCTTCGGGGTAAAACCCTTTGGCGTAAAGGAAAATCGCGCGTTGTTGATCTCCGTCCGCCAGCATCCAGGCACCTTTCAGGTACTTGCCTGCATATTCAAGATTTGTGTCTGCATTCAGCAAACCTTGGGCATTTCCCTTGTATCCCATCGAACGTGCGGTAGCGGGTAGGATCTGCAAAAGCCCGTAATACGGCCGGTTTACAGCCCATGGCCTGTGCGTGCTTTCGCGTATCGCAAGTTTGTGGACCAGCTCTCTGGGGAGTTCGTAGTGATCGGCCCATTTGTTGATTGAGGCCCTCAGCTCGGGCGTTTCGTTGGGGTAGAGCGGCGGATCGAAGGGATCGGCGTCACCGCGTGAAACCTCGGCACCGCTGCACGCGGCGAGGGCAGACAGGGCAAGGAAAGCGATGATGCTGCGACGAGAGAATAGGGCCATCAAACTACTCCGAACTTCAGGCGGCGATCATATGGATCACGGGTCTTGTCGCAACCTTAGCTTTAAAGTTTGGCTGAATTTTGCTGGTTCCGATACGAAAAAGGGCCGCGCGAGTGGCGCAGCCCTTGAATCTTGTTGCGTCAGCCAGATCAGGCTTTGGCTTCGTCTTCGTCCGCCGGAGCGGCCTCGGGCGCCAGATCTTCGTCTTCCGACGCGGCCGAGCCGATGTCGTCAAACAGTTCGGCGATTTCGAATTCAGCAGCGGCTTCTTCTTCAGCAGCCAGTTCCTGAATCGATTTGCCCGATGCCTGCAGTTCGGCTTCTTCTTCCGAACGAGCAACGTTCATCTTGATCTCGACTTCAACCTCAGGGTGCAGGCGAACTGCAACCACGTGCAGGCCCAGTTCTTTGATCGGAGCGACCAGAACGACCTGTTTCTTGTCGACAGTGAAGCCTGCTTCGGTCGCAGCGTCTGCGGCGTCACGAGGCGTGACCGAACCGTACAGAGCGCCAGCATCCGATGCCGAGCGAATCACGATGAACTGCTGACCGTCCAGCTTTTCAGCCAGGGCTTCAGCTTCTTTCTTGGTTTCCAGGTTGCGCGCTTCCAGCTGTGCTTTCTGGGCTTCAAACGACGCGATGTTGGCGTTCGATGCGCTCAGGGCTTTGCCTTGGGGCAGCAGGAAGTTGCGGGCGTAGCCAGGCTTAACGTCAACGACGTCGCCCATTTGACCCAGTTTCGCAACGCGTTCCAGAAGGATAACTTGCATGTCAGTCTCTCCTTACTTCACAGCGTAGGGCAGCAGGGCGAGGAAGCGGGCGCGCTTGATAGCACGAGCCAGTTCACGCTGCTTTTTCGCCGAAACGGCGGTGATGCGCGAAGGTACGATCTTGCCACGCTCAGAGATGTAGCGCTGCAGCAGACGGGTGTCTTTGTAGTCGATTTTCGGCGCGTTCTCACCCGAGAACGGGCAGACCTTGCGGCGGCGGAAAAATGGTTTTGCGGCCATGGTTTATGTCCTTTCGTCAGGCGTTGATCAGCGGCGCTCGCGGCGGCCTTCGCGCTCATCGCGCTTCTGCATCTGGACCGAGGGGCCCTCGGCATGCTCGTCGACCTTGATGGTCAGAACGCGCATAACGTCATCATGCAGGCGCATCAGGCGTTCCATTTCCTGAACCGCACCCGAAGGGGCATCGGTTTTCAGAAAGGCGTAGTGGCCTTTGCGGTTCTTGTTGATCTTGTAAGCCATCGTCTTGACGCCCCAGTACTCGCTTTCGACGACGTTGCCGCCGTTGTCAGCCAGAACGGTGCCGAAATGTTCGACAAGGCTTTCTGCCTGCGCGTTGGACAGATCCTGACGCGCGATCATTACATGCTCATACAGTGGCATGTGCACTCCTGTTTATATCAAGGCGCATTTCAAAGGCGGGGCCATCTGGTCCTTCGCGACCCTGCCACGAGAGGCTGCGCGATTCATATCTCCTGCGAAGGATGGCCCCGTATACACGTTTGAGCGGGCGGGGCAAGCCCTGCCACATATGCCTCTGTGAAGTCGCCCAATTTCCACTGCCGCGCCCAATTCCTGACGCTTTTCGCCCCGAAGTTGATAAGCAACCCGGAAATAACCGGATAGCACAGACTCACGACGGTAACCTTAACAAGGGTATGGATGTTATGACCGCGATACAGACAAATACGCTCGACAATAAAGCGACGGGTACGAGCTTTGAGCATTCCGTTCCGGTCATGATCACGTTCAAAGCGAACTGGCAAGCGCGGCTGGTTTTGGCGCGCGCCGTCGGAGCCTTCCTGATCGTTTCCGCCTTTTCGATGTGGCTGATGCCCGGTTCGATGTTGGGTGCCGAGGTTTGGCCGATCAAAATGGTGGCCTCGATGGTGTTCCTGATCGTTGGCGTAAGCCTGTTGACGATCGAAGTGATGGACAGCCGCCCGGATGCCTATTTTGACCCGATCCGCCGCGAGGTGCGCGTTCTGCAGAAGAATGAAAACGGACGCCCTCAGACCGTTCTGCGTCGCAGCTATGACAGCTTGGGTGGTGCAAAGTTCGAGGATGACGAGGTGCAGTTGTTCGATGTCGACGGCAGCCTGCTGATGAAACTGCCGCTGCAATCGGCGGATGTCAGCCGAGCGCTGAAAGGGCAACTCAGCCAAAGTGTAACAATTTTCGCCTGAGATTTATTCTGTTCAACCAGGCACAGAAATTGTGAATCAAAAAGACTTGTGTGCTGCCCTTGGGCAGCACATTTTTGTTTCCGAGCAAACGCACTATGTTTGCGTATAGTCCACAAACCCGGAGACAGTCATGAAATCCACCCTCCTTGCTGCCGCGCTTGCCCTAACGGCAACCACTGCTTTCGCCAGCGCCGAAAAATACGTTCTGGACCCCAGCCATAGCCAGGTGCTTTTCAGCTACGATCACCTTGGTTTCTCGACCACTTACGGCATGTTCTCGGGCTTTGAGGGCGAGATCATGTTCGATCAGGAAGACCCCGCCGCGTCGAGCGTTTCGGTCTCGATGCCGGTTCTGGAGATGTTCACGGGCTGGAAGCCGCGTGAAGATCACTTCATGACCGAAGATTTCTTTGGTGCCTCTGAAGGGGATCTGGTCACGTTCACCTCGACCTCGATCGAAGTGACCGGCGAGAACACCGCCAATATCACCGGTGACCTGACCATGAACGGCGTTACCAAGTCGGTTGTTCTGGATGCCAAGCTGAACAAGGCTGACAGCCACCCGATGGCAAACAAGCCCTGGGCCGGCTTCGACGCAACAACGACGCTGGTGCGCAGCGAGTTCGACCTGGGTCAGTTCGCGCCCTTCGTGAGCGATGAAGTTCAGGTGCAGATCTCTGTCGAGGCTCAGAAAGCCGAGTAAATCTGCTCTGATCCTTTGGATCACAACCGCCGGGGGCCAAAACCCCCGGCGGTTTCTTTTTTTATTCTGAACGTTTCGCCGTCAGGTCAACGGAGACCGTAACGTTGAAGCCCAGAGACTCCTCGGTCGGTTGGGATGTGCCGACATCGAACGCCATGCGGTTCAGTTCTAATGTGCCGGACATGGTTGCCGTGTTGTCCTCGAGTTGCAGGGAGAAGGGCAGTACGACGTCCACCGATTTGTCTCGGATGGTCAGGGGGCCTCGGGCCTCGTAGCCTGAATCTGTTTTGAACAGGTCAGCTTTGAACTGGGCCGTTGGGAATTGCGCGCTGTCGAAGAAATCAGCGCCCATGGCTTGGTCTGTGACCGTCCCGAGGCTGAGCGACGCGATGGCGATGGTCACATCCACCGATCCCGCAGGGCCCGGTTGGGCGGGGTTTTCAAACGCGATTGCGGCCGTCCATTCGCCGAAGCTGCCGGTGACGGGGCTGCCCAACTGCGAGATGGTGATCGACAGGGTGCCTTCTTCGACGTTCCAGTCGGATTGCACATCGCCAAGCTCGGCCGCATCCACGGCGCCTTTTGCGTGATCCTCGAACACTCCGATGGACCAGCCACCGACCAGAACGGCACCCCAGATGGCCAGGGCTGCAAATGCAGGTACGGGTGAGTGGTGCTGGGCCGGAGGCTCGGGCGCGTCAGTGCGTCCCGGCAGCATCCGCCGCAGGGTGCTGTCCTTGTCCACGACATGATGTTTCAGCGCGCCCGCGATGTGCAGCGCCAGCGACCCGCCAAGAACCCAGATGAACAGCCAATGCAGGTTTGCCGTCACCTCGGACAAATAGAGGGATTTGGGCACGAAGGGCAGGTTTTGGCCGAAGGGCCACCAGATGGGCGCAAAGCCTTCGGTCGCGGCGTGGTGTATCCAGCCGGTCAAGGGCACCAGAACAAGCGAAGCGTAGAGCATCCAGTGAACGGTTTCGGCTGCGAAGGCCTCGGGCTTGTTGTCGGCATTCAGCAGGCCGGGTTTGGTTTGGGTCAGCGCCCAGAGGATACGCGCCAGCGCCACGAAGAACACGGTGACCCCGATCGTTTTATGCAGGGAAAACAGCGTTGCGGCCCGTGCGATATCGGATTCGCTGGTCGGGATGTTCGGGTCATAAATGGCATGCGCCAAATCATTGGCAAACCAGCCCAAGGGCAGGGCGGTCAGGATCAGCAGGGCGGTCAACCAGTGGAAAGTCTTGGTCACGCTGCCATAGGTGGAAAAGGTATTGGTCGAGGGCATCTCTTGCACGCTCCGGATTCGATTGGCTGTCTTGAACCTAAAGCCAGACGGATTCGGCACAAGCCCGACCCGCGCACAGAGATGGTGCCCGAATGCAGAGCGCAGGCCCTACTTGTGCCGCGTCCTCACACGGTTTACACCCCGCCGCAACCTAACGTCATCCAAGAGGTTGCAATGACACGCGCGTTCGTTTTCCCAGGGCAGGGTGCCCAGACCATAGGCATGGGCAAGGCTCTGGCCGAGGCATACCCGGCAGCTCAGGCCATTTTCGACGAGGTGGACGACGCGCTTGGCGAAAAGCTGAGCCAGCTGATCTGGGAAGGCGATATTGCCGATCTGACCCTGACGCAGAACGCACAACCGGCGCTGATGGCGACCTCGATGGCGGCGATGCGCTCGCTTGAGGCCGAAGGCGTCTCGGTCACCGATGCCGCTTTTGTGGCCGGGCATTCATTGGGTGAGTATTCCGCACTGGCTGCTGCTGGTGCGTTGACGGTGGCTGATACTGCTCGCCTGTTGCGGACCCGTGGGCAAGCCATGCAAAGCGCCGTTCCGGTAGGCGAAGGTGCGATGGCCGCGATCTTGGGGCTGGATCTCGATGCCGTGCGCGCCGTTGCCGAAGAAGCCGCGCAGGGTGAGGTTTGTCAGGCAGCCAATGACAACGACCCGACCCAGGTTGTGGTATCCGGCGCGAAGGCTGCTGTGGAACGTGCGGCTGAGATTGCCAAGGAAAAGGGTGCAAAGCGTGCGGTTATGCTGCCCGTCAGCGCTCCGTTTCATTGCGCGCTGATGCAGCCCGCGGCGGATGCGATGGCCGAGGCCCTGGCCGCAGTTGAGATCAAGGCACCGGCCGTTCCACTGATCGCCAATGTGCGGGCCGAGGCGGTCACAGATCCGGATCTGATCCGCCAATTGCTTGTCGAGCAGGTCACAGGATCGGTCCGGTGGCGGGAAAGCGTGCAATATATGGCGGCGCAGGGGGTCACCGAGACATGGGAAATTGGCGCGGGCAAGGCTCTGTCTGGTATGATCCGCAAGATTGACCGGGCAATTGCGGGCAAGGCCGTTGGTACGCCTGAGGATGTTCAAAAGGCCGTACAGGCCGAATCGTAAGCATAGAACGCGCCCTTCGGGGCGTCTCACGAGGGAAATAGAATGTTTGATTTGACAGGTAAGAACGCGCTGATCACTGGCGCTTCGGGTGGTATCGGAGGCGATATCGCACGGGCTCTGCACGGCGCGGGTGCCTCGGTCGGTCTGTCCGGCACGCGGGTTGAACCGCTGCAGAAACTGGCCGACGAACTGGGCGAACGCGCCCACGTGCTGCCGTGCAACCTGAGCGATTCCGAAGCCGTCGAGGCCCTGCCGAAACAGGCAGCTGAAGCGATGGGCTCGGTCGATATCCTGATCAACAACGCGGGCATCACCCGTGACAACCTTTTCATGCGCATGTCCGACGAGGAATGGCAGAGCGTGATTGACGTCAACATGACCTCGACCATGAAGCTGTGCAAAGGCGTGATCCGGGGCATGATGAAGGCGCGTTGGGGCCGGATCGTGAATGTCTCGTCCGTGGTTGCAGCGATCGGCAATCCGGGGCAGGCGAACTATGCGGCCTCAAAGGCAGGGATGATCGGGTTCTCGAAAGCGCTGGCGCATGAGGTCGCAACGCGTGGGATTACGGTGAACGCAGTGGCCCCTGGCTTTATCACGACGGCGATGACGGAAAAGCTGACGGACGAGCAGAAAAAAGGTTTGTTGCTGAAAGTTCCGGCCGGTCGCATGGGTGACCCTGAGGAAATCGCGGCAGCTGTTCTGTACCTGTCCAGCCCCGAGGCCGGATATGTGACCGGAACAACCTTGCATGTGAACGGCGGCATGGCCATGTTGTGACCTCAACCAAGGCAGTGCGAAAGCGTTTGCCTTGCGCGTCGACTATGTTATAGGCGGCGCATCTATGCTGGGGCCGGTCGTTTTGGTCGGCCCTCGACTTTCCCGGACAGCCGGGAGCCAAACCGCCCGGAACGGGCAAAACAAGTCCATCCCGAGCGGGCAAGGGCAGAACCGGGCGGATCGCCCTGAAGAAAGAATGAGGAATAGACATGAGCGACGTCGCAGATCGCGTGAAGAAGATCGTTGTTGAACACCTGGGTGTTGAAGAAGACAAAGTAGCGGAAAACGCTTCGTTCATCGACGACCTGGGCGCAGACAGCCTGGACACCGTTGAACTGGTCATGGCCTTCGAAGAAGAGTTCGGCATCGAGATTCCCGATGACGCAGCCGAGACCATCCAGACCTTTGGCGACGCCGTCAAATTCATCAGCGAAGCGTCCTAAGCGTATCGTACTGATAGAAAAGCGGCGCTTCCGGGCAACGGAGGCGCCGCTTTTTTGTGCCCGCGTTAAATTCAGGGTTGCACGAGGCGATTTCGATTCGCACTGTTTCCACTGAGGCACAATTCAAGGTGGGCAGGACATGATAAGATCCACCCCGATGATAAACACGGCACGTCTGACACTCTGTGCGATGCGCCCTGAGGATTTTGAACGGTTCGCCGAGATCTGGCGCGACCCGTGTGTAACGCGCCATATTGGTGGCACCCCGCGGTCGCGCGGTGAGGCCTGGGACTCGTTTCTGCGCAATGCAGGGCATTGGCAGATGGCCGGGTTCGGGCAATGGGGTGTGCTGCAGCAATCGAATCGCAAGCTGATCGGTCAGGCCGGTTTCTTCTATGGAAACCGTGCAATGGGCGAGGATTTCGACACTTATCCCGAAGCCGGTTGGGTTCTGGCCCCCGAAGCTCAGGGGCTGGGTCTCGGATATGAGGCCGCTCAGGCCGCCCATGACTGGTTTGATCGGATCATGCCGGGCCGATTGGTGGCGATGGTGAACGCAGCCAACGCCTCGTCGCAGAAGCTGGCGAAAAAGCTGGGCTATGTCGTAATGCGTGAGGCCAAGTACAACGGCACCCCGGTCCATCTTCTTCGTCGCAACGGCCCTCCGGCGCGGGCGTAATACCGCCAACACACCGCTATGCCGCAAACAGCGCAAACAATGCCGATCCTAGTCGCAGCAGGCTCGGAAGTGAGCGTGTATGTTACTATGAGATTTTAGGGCGCTTGGGCGGAGGAGAAAGCTCATGAGAATCTACCCCACAATGGAACTTCAGAACGGTCGCTGCGTCACCTTGGACAAAGGGCGTCTGGAGGATGCGATGATCTGGCATGTGAACCCGGTCGAAACCGCGCGGGGTTGGGCCGAGGCCGGGGCCGAGTGGATGCATCTGACGGACTTCGATGCCGTAGAAGGCCGAGATACCAACCATGAACTGGTGGAAGAGATCATTCGGTCGGCCGAGATACCCGTGCAATTGGCCGGTGGTATGCGTAACCGCGAGCAGGTCGAATACTGGATTGACAAGGGCGCGGGCCGCGTTGTGATCGGAACGCTTGCGGCGCGGGACCCCAACTTGGTGAAAGAGCTGGCCAAGCTCTACCCGGATCAGATCGTTCTTGCGGTCGATGTCTGGCAGGGGTTTGTCATGACCGACGGTTGGCGCAGCCAAAGCGCGTTCACACCCGAGGCGTTTATTGATGCCTTTGACGGCACGCCTTTTGCAGCCATCGTTGTGACCGATATCGACAGTGATATGGAAGACGTTGAGGCGCAGCTGGGCCTGATCTCCGGTCTGGCGCAGCATTCGCGGACGCCAGTCATTGCCAGCGGCGTGGTGCGTACTGCGGACGATATCTCACGCCTGTCCTACATCCCGAACATTGCGGGTGCGATTGTTGGTAGGGCTTTGTTCCGGAAAACAGTCGATCTGTCCGACGCTCTGGGCGTAGCAGCTGGCGCGCATGAGCCAGTGGCGCAGTTCCAGTAACGGTACCGAAAATGAATCTCTCTCGCCCTGCGATGTCAGCGGGGCGAGGGGGATTGGCAGGCGCAGGATCGCCCAAAATCAAGCTGAAACCGCAAGATGCAGACGGGGAATGTAGCGTGGCCCTTGCCCCCGTACCCCGGGCCGGGGTATGAGCGGTTCGCATAACAGTAAGCAGGCAAGAGGCACTTCATGCGCAGAGTCGTCGTAACCGGTCTGGGGTTGGTCACTCCTTTGGCCAGCGGAGTCGAGGAAACCTGGTCGCGTCTGCTGGACGGAGAGTCCGGCGCAGGGCCAATCACACATTTCGATGCCGAGGCAAGCGGGGTCACTACGACCTATGCCTGCGAGGTGCCGCGTGGGGACGGAACAAACGGAACGTTCAACCCCGATGACTGGATGCCTCCGAAAGAACAACGCAAGATCGAAGACTTTATCCTGTACTCGATCGCTGCGGCGGAGATGGCGTGCAAGGATGCAGGCTGGACCCCTGAGGGTGAGGAAGATCGCCTGCGCACTGGCGTTCTGATCGGCTCTGGTATTGGTGGGCTGGGCTCGATTGCGGATACCGCTAACTTAATCCGTGACAAAGGCCCGCGCCGTGTGTCGCCCTTCTTTATTCCCGGCGCACTGATCAACCTGGCGTCCGGTCAGGTGTCGATCCGGTTTGGGTTCAAGGGACCGAACCACTCGGTCGTGACTGCGTGTTCGACAGGTGCCCATGCGATTGGGGATGCAAGCCGCATCATCCGCGCAGGCGACGCCGATGTCATGGTGGCCGGTGGCGGCGAAGGCTGCATCTGCGAGATCGGCATTGCAGGTTTCAATGCCTGTAAGGCGCTGTCGACCAAATATGCAGACGATCCGAAGAAAGCCAGCCGCCCCTACGACGTTGACCGCGATGGTTTTGTTATGGGCGAGGGCGCAGGCATCGTCATTCTGGAAGAATACGAGCACGCCAAGGCGCGCGGCGCGAAGATCTATGCCGAGGTTCTGGGCTACGGCATGTCGGGCGACGCTTATCACATCACCGCACCGTCCGAGGATGGCGACGGGGCTGAGCGTTCGATGAAAGCCGCTCTGCGCAGCGCTGGGCTGGAGCCGAAAGATCTGGACTACATCAATGCGCATGGCACCTCGACCATGGCGGATACCATCGAATTGGGTGCTGTTGAGCGTCTGTTGGGTGACCATGCAGCGAATGCCACCATGACTTCGACCAAATCGGCCACGGGGCACTTGCTCGGGGCTGCAGGCGCGATTGAGGCGATCTTCTCGATCCTTGCGATCCGCGATCAGGTGGCTCCTCCGACCATCAACCTCGAAAATCCGGCGGTTGAAACACCGATTGATCTAGCTCCGAACGAAAAGCGCGAGCGTGAGATCAACGTGGCCCTTTCGAACTCGTTTGGGTTTGGTGGCACCAATGCCAGCGTGATCTTCGGAAAGGCCAGTTAAATGTGGCGGGCCATTGCATCGAACGCGCTGACCATCCTGGTGGTCGGCCTGTTTCTGGTGGGCGGTCTGATCCTTTGGGGCCAGACCCAGTATCAGTCAGAAGGCCCGCTGGAAACCGCGATCTGCCTGCGGGTGGAAAGCGGTTCGAACATGACGCGGGTCAGCCGCGAGCTTGAGGACCAGGGCGCGATCACCAACGCCACGATCTTTCGCATGGCCGCCGACTACACCGACCGGGCGCAGCAGTTGAAAGCAGGCAGCTTTTTGGTGCGTGAAGGCGCGTCGATGGAGCAGATCATCTACGAGATCACCAGCAGCGGCGCGAGCACCTGCGGTTCGGAGATCGAATACCGCATCGGCGTGACCCGCGCTCAGACTCGCGTGCGTGAGTTGAACCCAGCCACGCTGGAATTCGACGAAATCGCCGAGTTTGATATGGCCGAGGAAGAATCCCCGGCGGCCTATCAGGAGAAGCGCCAAGAGGCAGACACGCGCTATCGTGTTTCACTCGCAGAAGGCGTGACCTCGTGGCAGGTGGTTGAGGCGTTGAAGGGTTTTGAAGCGCTGAGCGGCGAGATTTCCGAGATTCCTGCCGAAGGCTCGCTTGCGCCAGACAGCTACGATGTCGCTGCCGGTCAGGACCGCAACGACATCCTGAAAGCGATGCAGGACAAACAACAGCTTCGGATCAATGCTGCCTGGGAAAACCGCCAAGAGGGTTTGCCGCTGGAAAGCCCTGAGGAAATGCTGATCCTTGCCTCGATCATCGAAAAAGAAACGGGCGTTCCCGGAGAGCGGGGCCAGGTCGCCAGCGTCTTTGTGAACCGTCTGAATCAAGGCATGCGCCTTCAGACAGACCCGACGGTGATCTACGGCGTCACCAAGGGGCAGGGAACGTTGGGACGTGGCCTACGGCGCAGCGAGTTGAACCGGCCAACACCTTGGAACACCTATCAGATCGACGGGCTACCACCGACCCCGATCGCCAACCCCGGTCTGGCGAGCCTCGAAGCAGCCGTTGCGCCTGACAACACGAACTATGTGTTCTTTGTTGCGGATGGCACTGGAGGTCATGCCTTTGCCGAGACGTTGCAGGAACATAACCGCAATGTCGCGAAATGGCGCGAGATTGAGGCCGAACGAAACTCGGGCAACTAAGTTAAAACGAAAAACAGCGCCGCTTTCGGCGCTGTTTTTTTGATCAGGCCGCGGGTTTGCGACGGGGGCGCCGGCGCTTGTTTTGCCCGGGCTTCGCACTTCCGTTCGCCGATCTCGGCTTGAAACGCCGATTGTTCTGGCGGCGTCCGCTACGTTCCGCCTCAACAGGTTCGGGCTGTGTGCCGCTGGCAACCGGGATGTCGATCTTCATCAGCCTTTGGATTTGACGCAGCAGATCGACCTCTTCCGCCGAGCAGAACGCAATCGCCTCGCCTTCGCGACCGGCCCGGGCGGTACGGCCAATGCGGTGGACATAATTGTCGGGCACCTCGGGCAGGTCGTAGTTGATCACATAGGCCACACCGGGAATGTCGATCCCGCGCGCGGCGACATCGGTTGCGACCAGCACGTTGATCTCTCCGGCGCGGAAGGCCTTGATGGCGCGGTCACGCTGTCCCTGGCTTTTGTTGCCGTGGATCGAGGCTGCGTTGTAGCCATCGGCAACCAGCCCCTTCATCAGCTTCTCGGCCCCGTGCTTGGTGCGCGAGAAGACAAGGGTCAGGGCGTCGGTGTCCTGCGACAGGATCTCACGCAGTTTGCCAGGTTTCTCGGGTTTGGTGACGAAGTGAACCGATTGCGTGATCTTGTCCGCCGCTTTACCTGGAGGCGAGACTTGCACCCGCTGCGGATTGGTCAGGTAAGCCCGGCTGATCTCTTCCATCTGCTTTGGCATCGTGGCCGAGAACAGCATGGTCTGACGCGGCGTGCCCAGAGCAGGCGCGATTTTGCGCAACGCGTGGATGAAGCCAAGATCCAGCATCTGGTCGGCTTCGTCCAGAACAAGGTGGCGAACCGACCCAAGGTCGACGGCCTTCCGCTCCATCAGGTCGATTAGACGCCCCGGCGTGGCCACCAGAATATCTGTGCCGCGGCCCAGAAAGGCGATCTGTTTGTTGATGGACTGACCACCCACAACAGTTGCCACGCGCAATTTGGTCTTGCCGGTTAGAACGCGCAGGCTGTCGGCAATCTGGTTCACAAGCTCGCGCGTGGGCGCGAGGATCAGAGCCTTGGCCGTTTTGGGCGCAGGTTTGCCGGGTTGGTTTAGCAGGTGATCAATCAAAGGCAGGCCAAAGGCCAGCGTTTTGCCGGTACCGGTCTGCGCCAGCCCCAGAATATCATGCCCGTTTAGAGCCAGCGGGATCGCCTGGTTCTGGATCGGCGTGGGCTGTGAGAAATTCGCACTTTTCAGTGCATCGTTGAGCGCTGGTGCAAGGCCCAGCATATCGAAGTCGAACAATATTTATCCTTTGCCGCCCGCAGCATTCGCCAACGGGCAAGTCGTGATGGGCCGCATTCGCGACCGATAGGGTCAAGCGGGACCTCGGGACAGGCAGGCGAATCCTGCTCTATCTGGTCGTCGCGTTAAGAACCCTGCGTGATGGGGAACTGGAAAAATCTGTGGCGCTGTGGGGCAGATGGTGCCCGCCGAGGCTCACGCGTCAGCGCTGGTCAGAGGCACATGATGCGTGGCAACTGAATTGTCAAGGCTTGTCAGTGATAGCTCCTTGGTCTTGGGAAAACCCTGATCCGGCTTATCGGATCAGGGCAGGGCAAGTTTAGGTGCGAAGATCCCCCGCATGGGCGATGCTATCGCGATTGGCTTCAACGAATTTCAGCATATGCCCCATCGAATACGTTCCGTCGTCATCTGCGCCAAGTTCTTTCCACGGCTTAAAGTCATGGGTCGAGCAGACAAGGCTTTCCGGGTCAAGATACAGAAGCCGCAGCAACACCGTCGCGACGATCGTGCCGCCCACCGGCCCAAGTCGACCGCCATTGCCTTCGGCCTCTTGCAGACAGTAATACCACAGCGGTGTTTTAGTGACGCCGTGGTCTGACAGCTCAGGCGGAGCCGCAAGTTCGGGCACATGCATCTTACGCGCCATTTGTTGACCTGAGGCAAGCTCCAACGTGAGGCGGTCGCGCAGCAGGTTGCGCAAAGGAAGTTTGCGGTTCTGATCCTCGGTCATTGTGGCGCCGCCGATATCGGCCGTGCCGCTGATGAAGGGGAGCGCGAAAATGGATTGCGCCATTTTGCGCCCAATGGGACGCGCACGCTTGCCTGCAGTTTGACCGGGATAGTCGAACAATTTCTCGAAATGAATGTTCAGGTCTGACGGCCGGAAGGAGAACTCGGGCCGTCCTAACTGGAACAGGTCGAAATCCAGATTGTCATGATTGAGTTGGTATTTGGATTGCACTGTTGCGTGTCCGAAGCGGTAAGCAGCGCCGGAGAATTCTATCGGCATAACCGGAGAGTCATCTTTGAAAGGCTTTGGAAGTGTCCCGCCTTCGAGATGATCGCGCACATGTTTTAGAGTGTGGGCGTCGACGAATGCCTGAAGCAAATCATGGGCTACGAGATATTGATAGTGCAGCCGACAAATACGGCGTGCAACCTGGAAAGGCTCCTCGCTTTTCTTGAAGGTATGCATGGCTGCCGCTGAGATGCCGGACAAGGCTTTGCGCGCCATGCCACTGTCTGCCTCCAAGGCTGTCATGACGATGTTGTGTAAGCAGATAAAAGCGCCCTGCAATTGCGAAACGATTTGGTTTTCGTCGTTACGAGGATCGCCAATCAGCGCTGTACCTTGCTTGGTTCGGGCAAGATCGAGATGATTGTCAGCGTTGCCAAAAAGAAGGAAACCGTGATGGTGCGGGTGATAAAGGTGCGGCGATGCTTCGGGGCCATCACCGTAAACGCAATCGAGGTCCAGTGTCGGGGTGCGGATATTGCGAATGGTGGCTGGATCAATAACTGTCCCAATGGCTGAGGTCGCGTCCAGCGTTACATCGTGGTCAACGAATTGACCGAAGAAAGTCATGCCGGCGGCGACGTCATGCCCCTGTGGGTCATTGGTATCTTTCATTGAGTCGACCGCTGCATCAAACGCGGCGAGGACATCAGCGGTATCAAAGGGCTCACCGCCTGGGGCGATACCTGAGAGAGGGTTGCGATGCCCAATTCGTCCAAACGTATCCGGCAGCGGTGGGCGTGGGGTATCCGCGCATTCTTTTACCAGCGTTTCATATCGGCTAAGCCCATGGGGTTGGCGTGACATAACTACTCCAAAAAATAAACAACTTCGTTCTAGGTTGAATCATGCTCACAAAATGATGAGCATAATGGTCAAAATAGCACAAAAGAGGATATAAATCCTTCTTTTTCTCAAAATCGGAAACGAAATTGAGGAATAAGTCTGTGTTTAATCTGGGTATGCAGGCTGTATTTGGGGGTATTTTCTTTCGAAAAGGTGGTTCGTGCAGGACAACGCTCGCGGAGGGTTGTGAAAAGTTTAATAAAAAGAACGGCTTAGGTGTTGCGACCCGTTGCGCCCCAACTTGACACTGCGCACTTATTCTCGTATAAGTTGTGCCATGCTAGAAGAAGTGGGCAACGGCCCCGGGGCAACCCGGCGGCCGTTTTTTCGTTTCTCTCGTGCGGAGAAAACTCACGCATGAGGTCACAGGCAAACATGACTTTGATTACCCCGGAAGAGCGGATTTCCCAGACGGCTGACTTGTTGCAGTCGCTCGAGAGGTCCATTCGCGATCTGCGCCATGCAGCGGAAGAACTGCGCCAGCAGATCGGAGCCGGGGAGGATGCAGACCTTGCCGGAACAGGCAAACAACTCGGCCAGCTAGAGGGGCTGATCCGCAGTTGCCAGAAAGTGGAGACAAGCTTTGTCGAACAACATCACAGACAAGCCGGAATTGCCCAAGGGGGATACGCACTCGACCTTGACCGGGCTCGGTTTGAGGTCGGGTGCAGGCTGGCTCGCCTCCGCACCTGTTGCGGTGCAGGACAGATTTCTGAGTGAGATCGGGAAGGGGGGGCTTTGTGCCCTCCCTTTTCTTTTCGAGTTCTGGGCGCTGCCGCATCAGCTTCCGCCCGATGGCGACTGGCGGTCCTGGGTGATCATGGGCGGGCGCGGGGCTGGCAAGACGCGAGCGGGGTCCGAATGGGTGCGGTCGATGGTCGAAGGGTCCAAGCCTTTGGACAAGGGCGCTGCGTCTCGTGTGGCTCTGGTGGGTGAGACCTTTGATCAGGTGCGTGATGTGATGATTTTTGGCGATAGCGGTATTTTGCAGTGTTCGCCGCCCGATCGACGGCCCACATGGAAGGTTTCGGAGCGCAAGTTGATCTGGCCCAACGGGGCCGAGGCGCAGGCATTTTCGGCGTATGATCCCGAGGGGTTGCGCGGCCCTCAGTTCGATGCCGCCTGGGTGGATGAGTTGGCCAAATGGAAGAAGGCCGGTGAGACCTGGGATATGCTGCAATTTGCTTTGCGTTTGGGGGATCAGCCTCGGGTTTGTGTGACGACCACGCCGCGCAATGTGAAGGTTCTGAAAGAGTTGCTGGCGTCGCCCTCCACCGTTCAAACCCACGCGCCGACCGAGGCGAACCGCGCCAATCTGGCCGCGTCCTTCCTCGAGGAGGTGCGCGCGCGCTACACGGGCACACGGCTGGGGCGTCAGGAGTTGGATGGGGTGCTGCTGTCGGATGCCGAGGGGGCGCTTTGGACGGGCTCGATGCTGGAGACGGCGCGTTGCGCGCATCTGCCCGAGTTGGACCGGGTGGTCGTTGCACTTGACCCGGCGGTGACAGCAGGCTCGAATGCGGATGCCTGCGGGATCGTGGTCGTGGGCGCGCAGCTACAAGGGCCGCCCGAGGAGTGGCGCGCCTATGTGCTGGCCGACCGCACTGTGCAGGGCGTCGGCCCGGCGGGCTGGGCGCTGGCGGCGATTGACGCGATGGATGAATTCGGGGCTGAGCGGTTGGTGGCCGAGGTCAACCAGGGCGGGCAGCTGGTGGATGAGGTGGTGCGGCAGGTGGACCCTTTGGTCCCGTTCCGCGCTGTGCGAGCCTCTCGCGGCAAGGTCGCGCGGGCCGAGCCTGTGGCGGCTCTGTACGAGCAAGGGCGGGTGAGCCATGTGGCCGGGCTGGACGCGCTGGAAGAGCAGATGTGCCAGATGACCGCGCGCGGGTTCGAGGGGCAGGGCTCACCCGACCGCGTCGACGCTTTGGTCTGGGCGCTGCATGAGTTGGTTGTGAGACCGGCGGGAGTGTATCGGCGTCCAAGGGTGCGGAGTTTGTGAACTCTAAGAAGTTTGCTTGCCATCAATCACATTTTGCATAGCGGACTGATCCCTTGTTGGAAGCACTCAGGTTCAGGACATCGGCTTCCCTTGGCTCCAACTATCCTCATATTCACCGAGCAATCGGGACAACGCCAACAGCGAAGAAAACAGCCTTGCATAGACATCCGGTGACATCATTGTTTTGTAGTCATCAAGCACCTGCACAAGATTGACTACACTTGACGCAAACGCCTCGTAGACGTGTTTGTCAGCAGCGGTAGGTTCGTTTGTCCAGATATCGTGCGCATCGTAGTAGATGGACGGGATAGGGTCATTTTCATTCATTGTGTTGCCTCTTGCACTCGAAGCGCACGTGGGGGGCAAGTGAGACGCAAACAACATCTCTGGCATGAATTCAAAAGACTTTGGCTGCGACTGAAAAGGAATTTGGCTCAAACTTCAACGAGCGGCCAATTCTTACAATTGGCCATTTTGGATTCAGGGCAGGGCTCACACGACCGGCTCGACGCGCCGGACAGGGCGCTGCACGAGTTGATGGTGGGGCCCGCGGGGGCGTATCGGCGGCCTTGGGCGTGGTGCCTTTAGTTATTGCTCACCAGTTTTCTCGAATTTAGCAAATGCTTCTGCGTAATCGGGGTGCCAGCGAGAGAGTGGAGGGCGGTTTTCGGTAATGTCTTGAATAGCCCATTGTGCTCGACGTCGGTCGCGTGTCTCGTCGACATCGTTGTCCGGGCAAAGGATATAAAAATCACCATTGGCCATTCGATTGAACAAGTGATCAACCGTTTGTTCACTGGTCCACGCCGCGGGCGGTTTTTCCGGGAGGAAAGACGCAATCATACCAGTGTATGTAAAACCTGGCACAAACAAGTGAACAGAAATTGGTGCTCCGGCTTCACGCAACTCATGAGCCAATTGTTCGCTTAGCACTTTGACCGCGGCCTTGGTGACATTATAGCCGGGGTTGCCCGGTGGTGTTGTAATACCCTGTTTCGAGCCGGTATTTATGACTACAGCAGGGCGGTTAGCTTCGATCATGCGAGGCATAAAGGCCTGCACGCCTCGTAGAACGCCGAAAAAATTCACCTGCAAAAGCCGTTGCCAGTTTTTCATTTCTGACCAAGCGGTTGTCGGCAGACTTATCCCCGCGTTGTTCATTAAAGCAGCAATTGGACCTATCTCAAATGCGCGATCGGCAAGTCTGTTTACCTCTTCATCTGATGTCACATCAGTCGGTATGCCTTCAATAGGTGCGTCAGCGGACGCCAATTGGCGTGCTTCTTGAACAGCTGCGTCAAGTTGTGCTCCGGCTAGGTCTGCTAGAACGACGCCCAAACCCGCCTGCGCAAACCGTAGTGCCGCAGCACGCCCGACCCCACTTGCCGCCCCGGTAACAACCGCAACGCCACCATGATTCACTGCGTCGTTGAACATTTTGCTTTCCTTCCCGATCCATAAAGCTGCGCAAATTTGAAATGGTCATCCAAAAGTAACAAAGGTTGCCTCAATAGAGTATCAGGCTCGTCACCAATTCTGTCTACTACTCAGGCCACAGATGATTTTGGGTGCTTGTGTTGCTCTCCCTCCGCGCGCTCCATTCCCAAGCTTTAAACTTCTTTCCGTCATAACTCCTTTCAACAAGCCGGACACAACGGCGGCAGAAAGGAGCACAGATGGTATTCGATTTCTTGCGTCGTGGAGCGCCCGAGGCGAAGGCGAGCGCGGCTGGCCCCGTGGTGGCTTGGCAGACGGGCGGGCGCGTGGCGTGGAGCCCTCGGGATGCGGTGTCGCTGACGCGGACGGGATTTTCGGGGAACCCGGTGGGGTTCCGCTCGGTCAAGCTAATAGCCGAGGCGGCGGCGGCCCTGCCTTTGGTGTTGCAGGATCAGACGCAGCGCTATGACGTGCATCCGATCCTGTCCCTCATGCGGCGTCCGAATGCGGCGCAGGGGCGGGCAGAATTGATGGAGGCACTGTTTGGGCAGTTGCTGCTGTCGGGTAATGCCTATGTGGAGGCTGTCCAGACTGATGAAAGTTTGCCGGTTGAGCTGCATGTTTTGCGCTCGGATCGCATGAGCGTCGTGCCGGGCGCGGATGGGTGGCCCAAGGCGTATGACTATGCGGTGGGTGGCAAGAAGCACCGGTTTGCAGCAGAAAACATCTGCCATATCAAGTCGTTCCATCCGCAGGATGATCACTATGGATTCTCGCCGATGCAGGCTGCGGCGATGGCGATTGATGTGCATAACAGCGCGTCGCGCTGGTCGAAATCGCTGCTCGACAATGCGGCGCGGCCTTCGGGGGCGCTGGTGTGGAAAGGCGATGGCCATGGGGTGATGGCGGAGGATCAGTTCCGGCGTCTGAGCGATGAGATCGAGCAGAACTATCGCGGGGCGCGGAATGCGGGCCGTCCGATGGTTCTGGAAGGGGGACTGGATTGGAAGCCGATGGGGTTCTCTCCGTCCGATATGGAGTTTCAAAAAACCAAGGAAGCCGCCGCCCGCGAAATCGCGCTGGCCTTTGGGGTCCCACCGATGCTGCTGGGGATACAAGGCGACGCGACCTATTCGAACTATCAGGAGGCCAACCGGGCGTTCTATCGCCTGACCGTGCTGCCCCTGGTGGCGCGGGTGGCGGCGGCGGTGTCGGAGTGGCTGGTTGGCTTTACCGGCGAGGATCTGATGCTGAAACCCGATCTGGATCAAGTGCCCGCGCTGTCGGCGGAACGCGATGCGCAATGGGCGCGGGTCAACGGGGCTGATTTCCTCACGGATGCCGAGAAACGCGCGTTGTTAGGGTTGCCAGAGCGTGCCGATGTCTGAAGGGTATCCTCCGTTCGAATGCGCGCCGGGCCTGCGTCTGGCCGCGCATGAGCGGGTGGTCGAGATCCAGCACGCGCATCTATGCAGGCGGCTGGATCAGATCGAAGAGATGATGGAGCGGCTGGAGCGCCGGTTGTGGCTGACGGTCTATGGCGTGGTCGCGGTGATCCTGGCGCAGGCGTTTCAATCCATCTTGGTTGTAACGCCTTGAATTCAGTAGTTTACATGGAGAAGTTCATGGATTTAGAGCGTAAATTTGCCCGGTTCGGAGACGGGTTGTCCGTCACCGATGACGCCGTGATCGAAGGCTATGCCAGCCTGTTCGGACAGGTCGATCAGGGCAGCGATGTGGTGCAGCGCGGGGCGTATCGCGGCTCGCTTGACGGGCTGGCAAAGGCTGGGCAGCGGGTCAAGATGCTGTGGCAGCACGATCCAGCGCAGCCCATCGGTGTCTGGGACGAGGTCCGCGAGGACGACCGGGGCCTTTGGGTCAAAGGGCGTCTGCTGGAGGCTACGCAAAAGGGCCGTGAGGCGGCGGAACTGATCCGGGCGGGCGCGATGGATGGCCTGTCGATCGGCTATCGCACCAAGCGGGCCGTGAAGAACGACAAGGGCCAGCGGGTCCTGACTGAACTGGAGCTTTGGGAAGTGTCTTTGGTGACCTTCCCGATGCTGTCCAGTGCGCGGGTGGTGGCGAAGGGCGTGGACCCTGAGGCCGAGAACACCTGGCGCAGTATTGCCGAGGCGTTCGACGACGCTCGGCAGGAGCTGGCGCGGACCTAGCGCGCCTCAATCCTACCCAAAAAGGAAGTGCTGATGAGCAAGACCGAAACCCCGGCCTTGACCGGAGAGGGTGCGCCCCTGGTTCAGGAGGTGAAGCAGGCGATGGCTGGCTTCGTTAATGAATTCAAGGACCTCAAGGCCAAAGTTAAAACACAACTGCAACAGACAGAAGAGCGACTGACCATGCTGGATCGTAAATCAACCATCGCGGCGCGCCCGCATCTTTCGGCCTCGATCCAGGACGGCGCACCACATCAAAAGGCCTTCGACGCCTATGTGCGTTCGGGCGAGGATGATGGACTGCGCGGGCTTGAAATGGAGTCGAAATCTCTGTCGAGCGCGGTGAACAGCGATGGCGGCTATCTGGTTGATCCGCAGACCGCCGAGACGATCAAGTCGGTTCTGAATTCGACCGCCTCCATCCGTTCGATTGCGTCGGTGGTGAATGTCGAGGCGAACTCGTTTGATGTGCTGATCGACCATACCGATGTTGGCGCGGGCTGGGCGGGTGAAAACGCGGCTACGGCAGAAACCGGCACCCCGTCGATTGATCGCATTTCCATTCCGCTGCACGAGCTGAGCGCGCTGCCCAAAGCCTCGCAGCGCTTGCTGGATGACAGCGCGTTTGATGTCGAGGGCTGGCTGGCCGGGCGTATCGCCGACAAATTCGCCCGCGCCGAGGCTGCCGCGTTTATCGGTGGTGACGGGGCGGACAAGCCCAAGGGTATTCTGGACCACCCGGCGGTCGATAATGATGTCTGGGCCTGGGGCAATCTGGGCTACGTTGCGACCGGCACCGCGGGTGGAGTCGATGCGGATGCGATCGTGGATGTGGTATATGCGCTGGGTGCGCAGTACCGCGTGAACGGCACCTTCGTGATGAACTCGAAAACCGCCGGTATGATCCGCAAACTCAAGGACAGCGATGGCCGCTTCCTGTGGTCCGATGGTCTGGCCGCCGGTGAGCCCGCGCGTCTGATGGGGTATCCGGTGCTGATCGCCGAGGATATGCCGGATGCGGCAACCGACAGCTATTCGATTGCCTTTGGCGACTTCCAGTCGGGCTACACCATTGCGGAACGTCCCGATCTGCGTGTGCTGCGCGATCCGTTCAGCGCCAAACCGCATGTCCTGTTCTACGCGACCAAGCGCGTGGGCGGCGACGTGAGCGACTTTGCTGCAATCAAGCTGCTGAAATTCGGCACTGCCTAAGCGGTGACGGATCCGGGGGGCTATCGGCCCCTCGGACGGCGGGCGCGGGCCGGGGTGAGATCCCCCGCGTTGTCTAGCTGCTCCCCTCCGTCCGAGCAACGTGGGGCGGCGCGTGCCCGTCATTTTCATGAGAGAGGCCCCGGAGGGGTCCGAGATTGCGGAGTGAATGGATGATGTTGATCGAAGAAACCGCCATCGCGGATGCGGCGCTGCCGGTGGATCAGTTCAAGGCGCATCTGAGGCTGGGCACTGGTTTTGCAGAAGACAATGTGCAGGACGAGGTGCTGAAAAGCTTTTTACGTGCGGCCATTGCGGCGATTGAGGCGCGCACTGGCAAGGTGCTGATCGAGCGTGATTTTTCGTGGGGCCTGAATGGCTGGCGTGATGGGGCGGGCGAAGTGCTGCCGGTGGCTCCGGTCGGGGTGATCAGTGCGGTGACGCTGACGGATGCGGCGGGGGTCGAGACCGTTATGGAAGCGGCTGCTTACCGGTTGGAACGTTATGGTCAAGGCCCTCGGTTGCGTCCGGCGGGATCTTGTTTGCCGTCGATTCAGACTGGTGGATCGGTGAAGATCGTCTTCACGGCCGGGATGGCTGCGGATTGGGGCGGGCTGCCCGCTGATCTGGGTCAGGCAGTGCTGCTGCTGGCGGCGCATTACTATGAATATCGTGATGAGACGGCACTGGGCGCGGGCTGCATGCCTTTTGGCGTGACCAGCCTGGTCCAGCGCTATCGCACGGTGCGCTTTGGCGCCGGGGTGACGCAATGAGCGCGCCGCGACTGAACCGCAAGCTGGTGCTGGAGGCTCCGGTCCGGAGTGCCGATGGCGCGGGGGGGTATACTGAGACATGGGCTGCGCTGGGCTCGCTTTGGGCCGAGGTGACGGCGCGCAGCGGATCGGAACGCGCGGTCGGCGGGGCTTCGGTCTCGCGCGTTGGCTACCGGATCGTTGTGCGTGGCGCGCCTGAAGGGTCGAGCATGCGGCCCGCTCCGGACCAGCGGTTCCGCGAAGGTGCCCGGCGGTTCGTGATCCGCGCGGTCGCCGAGCGGGATCCGCGGGGCCAGTACCTGACCTGTTTTGCAGATGAAGAGGTGGCGGCATGAGTTACGGCGTATCAGCCGCTTTGCAGGCGGCGGTGTTTCAACAGCTTTCAGGCGACGCGCAGGTAAGCACGTTGTCGGGCGGGGCGATCTATGACGCGGTGCCTGCCGGGACCATGCCGCAAACCTACGTGACTTTGGGCCCGGAAGAGGTGCGAGAGGCCTCGGACCGCGCAAACGCAGGGGCTGTGCATCGTTTCACGGTCTCGGTGGTGTCCGAGGCGGCAGGCTTTGGTGCCGCCAAGACGCTGGCCGGCGCGGTGTGTGACGCGCTTGAAGGCGCGGCGCTGAGTTTGGACCGGGGTCATCTGGTGGGCTTGTGGTTCGAGCGGGCCAGCGCTCGACGCACTGGAACTGGCGGCGCGATCCGCCAGATCGACCTGAGATTCCGCGCCCGCGTGGAAGACGACTAAGCAATCAACGGAGAGAGCACATGGCTGCCCAGAACGGAAAAGACCTGTTGGTCAAAGTGGATATGAACGGCACGGGCCTGTTCGAAACCATCGCGGGCCTGCGCGCCACGCGGATCAGTTTCAACGCGGAAAGCGTCGATGTCACCAGCCTGGAAAGTCAGGGCGGGTGGCGCGAGCTGCTGTCGGGGGCGGGGGTCAAGTCGGCCTCGATCTCAGGCTCGGGCGTGTTCAAGGATGAAGGCACGGATGAACGGGCGCGTCAGCTGTTCTTTGACGGCGAGACGCCCGGTTTTCAGGTGATCATCCCCGATTTCGGCATTGTCGAAGGGCCGTTTCAGGTCAGCAGCATCGAATATGCGGGCTCGCATAACGGTGAGGCGACCTATGAGATGAGCATGGCAAGCGCCGGTGCGCTGAGCTTCACGGCGCTCTGATGGCCAATCCGTGGACGGGCGAGGTGGCTTTGACCATCGATGGGGAGCAGCGGGTGCTCAAGCTTACATTGGGTGCCTTGGCGGAATTGGAACAGCAACTGGGGGCCGGATCTCTGGTCGAATTGGTGCAGCGGTTCGAAGGCGGTGCGTATTCCAGCGGCGACGTGCTGGCGCTGTTGGTCGCAGGTCTACGCGGCGGCGGCGCGCCGGTCACACGCGATGACCTGCTGCATGCCGAAATCGCTGGTGGACCGATGGCGGGTGCCAAAGCGGCGGCCGAATTGCTGGCCCGCGCCTTCATGGTGCCGGAGCAGTGAGCGGGTTCGACTGGCCCGCGCTGATGCGGGCCGGGATCCTCGGCCTGCGGCTGACGCCGGATCAATTCTGGCGTCTGACCCCGGCTGAGTTGCGGCTGATGCTGGGGCAGGGCGCGGCGATGCCTGCGATGAACCGGAAGGGCCTCGACGCTTTGCTGGCGGCCTATCCGGACAAGGAACAAGGAGAGCGTGATGACGGATCGTGAGGGTTTTGACGACCTGCAGGAGCGGGGCGAGTCGCTGGGCGATGCGCTGGGTGACGCGGCGAGTATGGCGGCGGCGTTTGATGGTCACTTGCAGCGGGTCAGGGCCGCCTTTGAAGAGACTGGGAAGGACGTTGCGACTCTGGAACGGGGCCTGTCCGGCGGTTTGCGCAAGGCATTTGACGGCGTGGTGTTGGACGGGATGAACCTGTCGGATGCGCTGGATGTGCTGAAGAACTCGATGATCCGTACGGCCTATTCGGCGGCGATCAAGCCGGTGACGGATCATTTCGGCGGCATGCTGGCCAATGGGGTTGGCAGTCTGGTGCAGGGCATATTGCCTTTTGCGGATGGAGGCAGCTTTAGCCAGGGCCGGGTGATGCCTTTTGCCAATGGCGGCGTGGTCACTAGCCCGACGATGTTCCCGATGCGGGGCGGCACTGGGCTGATGGGTGAGGCTGGGCCTGAGGCGATCATGCCTCTGGCGCGCGGCGCGGACGGAAAGCTGGGCGTTCGGACGCAGGGCGGCGGGCGTGCCGTGAACGTGGTGATGAATATCTCCACGCCCGACGTGCAGGGGTTCCGCCGGTCGCAAGGCCAGATCGCGACGCAGATGAGCCGCGCCTTGGGTCGTGGCAATCGCAACAGATAAGGGGAGCAGAAGATGAATTTCCACGAGGTGAGATTTCCCGCGAGCTTAAGCTTTGGCTCGGTTGGCGGTCCGGAACGGCGCACGGATATCGTAACGCTGGCCAACGGGTTTGAAGAACGCAACACGCCCTGGGCGCATTCGCGCAGGCGCTATGATGCCGGGCTGGGGATGCGGTCGTTGGATGACATCGAAACGATGATCTCATTCTTCGAGGCGCGTCAGGGCCAGATGTTCGGATTCCGCTGGAAGGACTGGTCGGACTACAAGTCCGGCTCGGCCACGGCTGACGTCGAACACGGCGATCAGGTCATAGCGCGCGGCGACGGAGAACGCACCGAGTTTCAACTGGTGAAGACCTATAGCTCGGGCGGGGTCAGCTATGTGCGACCGATCACCAAGCCTGTCCTTGGTACGGTGCGTCTGGGCCTTGATCAGGACGCCATGCGCGAAGGCGTCGACTATGAGGTCGATCTGGCCCGTGGGGTGGTCACATTCGTCGCCCCTCCGCCCGAGCAAGTCGAGATCACGGCGGGGTTCGAGTTTGACGTGCCGGTGCGTTTCGACACCGACAAGATCCAGACCAGCGTGGCCAGCTTTCAGGCCGGGGATGTGCCGAATGTCCCTGTGGTCGAGGTGCGCGTCTGATGAGCGGGGATACTCAGGCACTTCAAGCCCATCTGCAAAGCGGTCTGACCACGGTCTGCCGATGCTGGGCGATCACCCGCAAGGACGGTCAGGTCTTTGGCTTCACCGATCACGATATGGAGCTGCGGTTCGACGGGCTGGCCTTTCGGGCCAGCACTGGCCTGACCGCAGCCGCCATCGAACAGGCCACCGGGCTGTCGATCGACAATTCCGAGGCGATGGGCGCGCTGTCCGATGCCTCGGTCCGTGAGGATGATATTGAGGCCGGTCGCTTTGACGGGGCCGAAGTGCGCGCCTGGCTGGTCAATTGGGCCGCGCCCGAGCAGCGTGTGTTGCAGTTTCGCGGCTCGATTGGCGAGTTGCGCCGGGCAAGTGGAGCTTTTCATGCAGAACTGCGCGGACTGACCGATCTGCTGAACCGCCCGCTGGGGCGGATCTATCAAAAGCCCTGCACAGCCGTTTTGGGGGATGCCGCGTGCCGATTTGCCGTAAGCCTGCCCGGTTATCAGGTCGAGGCTGAGGTCTCCGGTTTTGACGGAGGCACGTCGCTTCGGCTGCTTGGTGGAGCCTCCTCGGACGAGGCCTGGTTCGAACGGGGGCGGTTGGATGTGACCTCGGGCTCGGCAAATGGGCTATGGGGGTCGATCAAGCAGGACCGCCGGACGGAAGACGGGCGCGAGATCACCCTGTGGGCCAGCATCGGTGGTGGATTGGCCGTTGGGGACCAGGTGCGCCTGATCGCTGGTTGCGACAAGCGGATGGAGACCTGCCGGTTGAAATTCAACAATTTTCTGAACTTTCAGGGCTTTCCTGATCTTCCGGGTGAAGACTGGGTGATGGCGGTGCCCAAGAAAGGCAACGCGAATACAGGCGGTAGCAGACGATGACGAAAAGCAAGCAAGAGATCGTGGACACCGCACGCGCGTGGCTGGGCACGCCTTATGTGCATCAGGCCTCGGTTCGCGGGGCGGGGACGGATTGTCTGGGCCTGCTGCGCGGCGTGTGGCGCGAGGTGATCGGGCGCGAACCCGAGGCGGTTCCCGTCTACAGCATGGACTGGTCCGAACCGCAGGGTGAAGAACGCATGTGGGCAGCTGCGCGCAGACACCTGAGCGAAAAACCCTCAGCTGAAATGGCCGCCGGAGATGTGCTGCTGTTCCGGATGCGGGACAGCGGCGTTGCAAAACATCTGGGCATTGTCAGCAGCATCGGCGAGGTGCCGCGTTTCATCCATGCCTATTCCGGACATGGCGTCGTCGAAAACGCCCTGAGCGACCCCTGGCGCCGCCGGGTGGTCGCCTGTTTTGAATTCCCGTTGGAGGGTCGCTGATGGCTACTATTCTTCTTTCCGCAGCCGGGGCTGCACTGGGCGGCTCAATCGGCGGCACGGTGGCCGGTTTGTCCACTGCCATTGTCGGTCGGGCGGTCGGGGCCACGCTGGGCCGCGTGATCGACCAACGCATGATGAGCCAATCGGTCATGGGCAGCGGCAGCGAAGTGGTCGAGACCGGCCGCATGGACCGTTTCCGCCTGACCGAAACGGCCGAGGGCGCCCCCGTGGCCACGGTCTTTGGCCGTATGCGCGTGGGTGGTCAGGTGATCTGGGCCTCGGACTTTCTGGAGACCCGGACCACTAGCACGCAATCCTCGGGCGGGGGCGGCAAGGGTTCGCCGAAACCGCCCAAAGTGACGACAACCACCTACAGCTACTCGATCTCTCTGGCGATTGCGGTTGGCGCAGGTGAGATCGCCGATGTCACGCGCGTTTGGGCCGATGGTGAGGAGCAAGAGCGCGCGAGCCTGAACATCCGTGTCTATCACGGGACACAGGATCAACTCCCCGATCCCCTGATCGAGGCTGTCGAGGGCACCGGCAATGTCCCGGCCTATCGCGGTACGGCTTATGTGGTGATTGAGGACTTCCAGCTGGCGTCTTTTGGCAACCGGGTGCCTCAGTTCTCGTTCGAAGTGGTGCGTCCGACACAGCCCGAAATGCCGGATCGCGTGTCCGCGCTGGGCCAAATCGTCAAGGGCGTGGCCCTGATGCCGGGCACTGGCGAATATGCATTGGCCAGCACTCAGGTGAACTATTCCCAAGGGCGCGGGCGCAGTTGGGCGGCCAATGTCAACTCGGCCTCGGGCGAGGCGGATCTGGTCACCTCGACCAAAGCGCTGGCGCGTGAGCTGCCGGGCTGCGAGGCGGCCTCCCTGATTGTGTCGTGGTTCGGAAATGACCTGCGCTGCGGAGACTGTCAGATCACGCCCAAGGTGGTGCGCGATGACATAGATGGTGTGAATATGCCGTGGGTCGTGTCGGGCCTTCGGCGCCATACGGCCGAGGTGGTCCAGCATCAGGATGACCGGCCCGTTTACGGTGGCACTCCGGCGGATGGCGCGGTTGTGCAGGCGATCCAGCATCTTAAGGACGGCGGTAAAGATGTGATGTTCTACCCGTTCATCCTGATGGATCAGTTGCAGCAGAACGGCTTGCCAGACCCCTGGTCGGATGGCGAGCAGCCGCATCTGCCCTGGCGCGGACGGATCACGCTGGACGTGGCTCCGGGGCGCGCCGGGTCGCCGGACCAGACAGCCGACGCCGATGCGCAAGTGGCCGCGTTTTTCGGGGTGGCTCAGGTCAGCGACTTTGGCATCAGCGCGGGGCAGGTGACCTATTCCGGCCCGCAGGAATGGGGGCTGCGGCGCTTTATCCTGCACTATGCCACCCTCTGTCAGATCGCAGGCGGTGTTAGTTCCTTCTGCATCAGTTCCGAAATGCGGGGGCTGACGCAAATTCGCGGAGAAAACGGCTTTCCTGCCGTCGAGCAGCTGCGCCAGCTGGCTGCGGATGTGCGCCAAATTCTCGGCCCGGATACCAAAATCGGCTACGCTGCGGATTGGAGCGAATATTTCGGCTATCAGCCCTCGGGGACAGGAGACAGGTTCTTTCACCTCGACCCCCTTTGGGCGGATGACAATATCGATTTCGTTGGTATCGATAACTACATGCCTCTGTCCGATTGGCGCGATGGTGAAGATCATCAGGACGCCGATGCCGGGTCGATCTACAATCTGGACTACCTGCGCGCCAATGTCGAAGGCGGCGAAGGCTATGACTGGTACTATGCCTCACCCGAGGAGGCCGAGGCGCAGATTCGCACTCCGATCGAAGACAGCACCCATTATGAGCCGTGGATCTGGCGCTACAAGGATCTGCGCAACTGGTGGTCGAACTGGCACCACGAACGGATTGGTGGCCTCCGGCAGAACGACCCGACGGACTGGGTGCCAGGGTCCAAGCCGATCTGGTTCACGGAACTGGGCTGTGCTGCCGTGGATAAAGGTACCAACCAGCCGAACAAGTTTCTCGACCCCAAATCCTCGGAATCGAGCCTGCCGCCGCATTCCAACGGCCTCAGGGATGACTTCATTCAGGTGCAATATCTGACGGCAACGCTGGGCTATTGGTCCGAGCCGCAGAACAACCCGGTATCCGAGATCTATGACGGCCCGATGCTGGACCTCTCCAACGCCTATGTCTGGGCCTGGGACGCGCGGCCTTATCCCACCTTTCCAAACCTGCGAAGCCAATGGGACGATGGCGAAAACTACGCCCGAGGGCATTGGCTGAACGGTCGATCTGGCGCGCGTACTTTGGCTTCAGTGGTGACCGAAATCTGCCATGGGGCAGGGGTCACGGATATTGACGTCTCGCAGCTCTATGGCGTGGTCCGGGGCTATGCGGTCGAGGATATCTCGGACGCGCGTTCGGCGTTGCAACCGTTAATGCTGCGCTATGGGTTTGACGCGATTGAAAGGGACGGTGTCCTGCGGTTCCAGACACGTGATGGCTTTGGTGCTGTGGCGCTGGACCCGGATCATCTGGCTGTCAGCTCCGATCTCGACGGCACCGTCGAATACCGCCGCGAGGCCGAGGCCGAGATGACTGGACGTGTTCGCCTGCGCTTTGTTCAATCGGATGCCGATCACGATCTGGTCGCGGAAGAGGCCGTTCTGCCGGACGCGCAGACCCATGCGGTTGCGGTCAATGAGATGCCCCTGTCCATGACCCGTGCCGAGGGTCGCCAGACCGCCGAGCGCTGGCTCAGCGAGGCGCGCGTGTCCCGCGACACCGCCCGGTTTGCCCTGCCTCCCTCCCTGTTGCATCTGGGGGCCGGAGATGTGGTTCGCCTGTCTGAACAAGACGGCAGTGCGCTCTACCGTATCGACCGGTTGGAAAAAGCGGATCTGCAATTGGCCGAGGCCGTGCGGATCGAACGCGGTGTCTACACGGCCAACGGCTTGCAGGACGATCCAGTAGCGATCCGGCCCTTCGTCGCCCCTGTGCCCGTCGTGCCGGTGTTCATGGACCTGCCGCTGTTGACGGGGACAGAGGCTCCGCACGCGCCGTATCTCGCTGTCTCGGCCGATCCTTGGCCCGGTAGCGTCGCCGTTCATGCCTCGGCCAGGGATGAGGACTATGCGCTGCGCGACGTCATTTTGGACCAGGCGGTGATGGGCTTTACGGAAACGCCGCTGCATCGCGCCTCAGCCGGGACCTGGGATGAGGGCGCGCCTCTGCGGGTCAAGCTGATTGACGGCATTCTGGAGTCCCGTCCGCGCACATCCTTGCTGAATGGGGCCAATTTGGCGGCCATCGGTGACGGAACACCGGGCAATTGGGAGGTGTTCCAGTTCTCTGACGCCGCCCTGCAAGAGCCGGGGGTCTATGCGTTGTCCGGACGTCTACGCGGTCAGCTAGGAACGGATGCCCTGATGCTAGACGTCTGGCCCGAAGGATCAAACTTCGTCCTGCTGGATGAGCGTGTGGCGCAGACCAGCCTGTTGCCAAGCGAGCGGCGCGTGGCCCGGCATTTTCGGATCGGCCCGGCCTCGCGCGGGTATGACGACCCATCCTACGAGTATATGGTCGAGGCCTTTGACGGGAACGGCCTACGCCCCTATGCGCCGGTGCATGTGTCTGTGCAGACCCTGCCGGACGCGGACACGTTCAGTTGGATCAGGCGCACGCGGATCGCAGGGGATGACTGGGCGGGGTTGGATGTACCGTTAGGTGAGGAAAACGAGTCCTACCTCATACGTGTCCGGGCCAACGGTGCCTTAGTCCGCGAACAGATCGTGGCCGAACCACGCTGGGCCTATACCGCAGCCGTGAAGTCCGCCGATGGCCTGACAGGTGGATATGAGGTCGAGATCGCGCAAATCTCAGCCACATACGGCGCTGGTCCGGCGGCTCGCATTCAAGTCGCGTAAGACCTGTGCGCCCCGTCCTCCACGGAGACGTCAGCGCTGCGGCACGCGCCCTCTTGGCTGTGCCGCAGCGTTGTCGTCGAACCCTCTGTATCAGGATGGTGGCAGAGGCCGAACTGGCCGACCGCCATGTCCAGCGCACTGGTCGGCTGCACCCGCTCTACGGCAATGGATCCCTGATGACAGCCGCCCGCACTCGGGTGCTGGCGGATGAACCGGGCTTTGACGATCTTGATTATTGCCAGTGTTTTGAGATGGTTTTGCGCCAACTTATACTACGTCAGGCTCGGCGGGCGCTGGGTTGACTTTTTAGAGAGCCGAAAGGCACCAGCACCCACTTGGAACACATTCATTTTGGTTAAGTTGAAGATCACGGGTTTGCGTTTGGCGTTTTTACCACTAAATGGCATGCTAGGCGCAGCAAAGGATCAAAAGCCATGTTTGAAAAGCGCAGCCACGTGACCCCCGTCGATCCGGTCTGGAACCGGATCACGACTGAGGCCCATACCGCCGTTGAGCAAGAGCCCCTGATGGGCGGGCTGGTGCATGCCTGTATTCTGCATCACCGCAGTCTTGAAAGGGCATTGTCGTACCGAGTGGCGGCCAAGCTGTGTTCGAACGAGATGTCGATGATGGTCCTGCGTGAGATCGTGGACGAGGCCTATGCCGACGACCCAAGTTTGATTGAGGCCGCGCGCGCCGACCTGATGGCCGTCTATGAGCGTGACCCAGCCTGCCACCGCCTTCTGCAGCCGATCCTTTATTTTAAAGGCTATCAGGCGATGCAGGCCTATCGCGTGGCCCACTGGTTGTGGCGCAAGGGACGGCATGATCTGGCCTATTTCTTCCAGATGCGTTCGTCTGAGATTTTCGGCATCGACATTCACCCCGCCGCCAGGATTGGCAAAGGGATCATGATCGACCACGCCCATTCCATCGTGATTGGTGAGACTGCCGTGGTTGGTGACAATGTCTCGATGCTGCATTCTGTGACGTTGGGCGGAACCGGCAAGGAAGAAGAGCAGCGCCACCCAAAGATCGGTGATGGAGTTCTGATCGGTGCCGGGGCCAAGGTTCTTGGCAACATTGAGGTCGGCCACTGCAGCCGGATCGCCGCAGGATCGGTGGTGCTGCAAGAGGTTCCCGCTTGCAAGACAGTTGCCGGCATTCCGGCCAAAATAGTGGGCGAGGCGGGGTGCGATCAGCCCTCTATCTCGATGGACCACATGCTGGGCAAGGACCAGTAAACCTCAGTTCGAGCGGTTGTTCTTTCTTTTCAACCGCTCTTGCCGTCTTTGCTCCCGCCGTTCCTTACGCTCGTCGATGCGTTGCTGGCGCTCGGCTCTTTGCTGGGCGATGACGGCTGGGTCACTGGATTTGAACCTGGAGTTTTCGCCCGGGTAGCTGTTGGGTTTCGCCAGCGCCGTGTCAGCAGCAGTTGAGGACGCGGCAACGAAAAGCAATATCTTGGTCAAAACGGAAAAGCGCATGGGCCACCTTTGGTTCTCAAAACCGTCTGTTTAAAAGCTGGGAAAGCGCGGTTGCTGCGGCAACCTTTGGGGCTATCACGCTTGCTCACTTCGTGGCCGTAATCGAGAGAGCACCCGCCGAGGTCGGACCCCGGCGGGTAGAGTTTGATCAGGCCAGCATGACCATCGGATTTTCCAGATTTTCGACGATGGCTTGCAGCAACTGAGCCCCAAGCGCGCCGTCGATGACCCGGTGATCCACAGACATCGTGACGGACATCACGGTTGCAACCGTCAGCTCTCCGTCTTCGCCGACAACTGGCTTTTTCAGGCCTGTGCCGACCGCAAGAATACCAGCATGTGGCGGGTTCACGATGGCGTCGAAATTGTCGATGCCGAACATGCCCAGGTTCGAAACCGCGAATGTGCCACCCTGGTATTCATGCGGAGCCAGCTTGCGTTCGCGGGCGCGACCGGCAAGGTCCTTCATTTCGGTCGACAGGGCAGACAGAGACTTGGTGTCGGCATCCTGCAGGACCGGAGTGAACAGACCGCCTTCGATCGCAACCGCAACGGCCACATCAGACGGTTTCAACTGCAGCACGCGGTCGCCCGCCCAGACTGCGTTGCATTCGGGAACCTGCTGCAGCGCGTTGGCGACAGCTTTGATGATGAAGTCGTTGACGCTGAGCTTCACGCCACGGCCTTCCAGCTGTTTGTTCAACTGGCTGCGGAACTTAAGGAGCGCGTCCAGTTTAATATCGCGGCGCAGGTAGAAATGCGGGATGGTCTGCTTGGCTTCGGACAGGCGCGCGGCAATGGTCTTGCGCATGCCGTCGAGCTTGATTTCCTCGTAATCTCGAGTTTCGTACATCTTGGCGACGGCATCTGCCGATGGGCCAGCCGGTGCCGCCGTTGCGGGGGCGGCGGCTGCTGCAGGGGCCGGAGCGGCTGCTGCTGGCGCTACGGTTGCGCTTTCCACATCCGCTTTGACGATGCGACCACGCGGGCCGGAGCCAGTGATCTGTGCCAGATCAAGGCCCTTTTGCGCCGCGATGCGACGGGCCAGCGGTGAGGCGAAGATACGACCACCATCGGCTTTGGCAGGCGCTGCCGGGGCAGGGGCGGGCGCCTCGGATGCCGCTGGCGCGGCGACCTCGTTACTCGCGGCGGCGGCAGGTGCAGCCGCTGGGGCCGCGGCTGGTGTTGTGCCAATATCATCGGCGCTTTCGCCATCTTCCAGCAGAACTGCGATGGCAGTGTTGACCTTAACCCCTTCGGAGCCTTCCGGGATCAGGATCTTGCCGATGGTGCCTTCGTCAACAGCCTCGAACTCCATCGTGGCTTTGTCGGTTTCGATCTCGGCCAGCAGGTCGCCGGAGGAGACGGTGTCGCCCTCTTTGACCAGCCATTTGGCAAGGGTGCCTTCCTCCATGGTCGGAGACAGGGCGGGCATTAGGATTTCGGTGGGCATTTCAGCGCTCCTCAATCAGAGTAATTTGGTCAAAGGGCGCCTTGGGGCGCCCGGTGCCGCGTGCGAGCGTCGCAATCGCGGCCTCGATTTTTTCTTTGTTCTCTGCCATCCAGACATAGGCGGTCTGGTGCGAGGGGCGCGCGCCTATCAACCGCATATCCGCCGCCAGTCGCTCGGGCACAAGCGCCCGTACGATGCGGTTGTCGATGTCAATCTCGACACGGTAGCATTCGGTTGCTGGATCGCGGCCCCTGATCTCCATTACCGGTAGGTCACCTGTTTGACGGCAGCGATCACCTCATCCGTGGTGATTAGGGCCAGTTTTTCGAGGTTCGCGGCATAGGGCATCGGAACATCCTTGCCCGTGCAGTTGATGACCGGCGCATCGAGATAGTCGAACGCTTCCTGCATCACGACCGAGCTGATGTAGCTACCGACCGATCCTTGTGGCCAACCTTCTTCCACAGTCACGAGACGGTTGGTCTTCATCACCGAGTTGATGATCGCGCCTGTGTCCATCGGTCGGATAGTGCGCAGGTCGATGACCTCGGCGCTGATGCCCTCTTCGGCCAGTTTGTCGGCGGCTTCGAGGGCATACTGCATGCCGATGCCGAAGCTGACGATGGTCACGTCCGAGCCTTCGCGCCAGATGCGGGCCTTGCCCAGAGGAATGGCTAGGTCATCCACTTGCGGCACGTCGAAAGTGCGTCCGTAGAGGATTTCGTTTTCCAGGAAGATCACCGGGTTGGGGTCGCGGATCGCCGATTTCAGCAGGCCTTTTGCGTCGGCGGCCGAGTATGGCATCACGACTTTCAAACCAGGGATCTGCATGTACCATGCGGCGTAGTCCTGAGAGTGCTGCGCGGCCACGCGGGCGGCGGCACCGTTGGGGCCACGGAACACGATCGGGCAGCCCATCTGGCCGCCGGACATATAGAGCGTCTTGGCGGCGGAGTTGATGATCTGGTCAATCGCCTGCATTGCGAAGTTGAAAGTCATGAACTCGACGATGGGTTTCAGACCACCGAAGGCTGAACCAACCGCGATACCGGCAAAGCCATGCTCCGTGATCGGGGTGTCGATCACGCGTTTGGGGCCGAATTCGTCCAGCAGACCTTGGCTGATTTTATAGGCGCCCTGATATTCGGCGACTTCTTCACCCATCAGGTAAACGTCTTCGTCGCCGCGCATCTCTTCGGCCATCGCATCGCGGAGCGCTTCGCGGACAGTCTCGGTTTTCATTTCCGCGTCAGCTGGCCAATCGGGCGACAGGTCCACGACCGGAGCGGCCGGGGCGGCGGCTGCGGGAGCGGGGGCCTCAACCGCCGCAGGGGCGGCCTCGGTCACCGCTGCGGCTGCGGGGGCAGCCGCGGGCAGGGCGGAGGCATCTTCGCCTTCTTCAACCAGGATCGCGATGGGGGTGTTGACCTTGACCCCCTCGGTGCCTTCTTCGATTAGGATTTTGCCGACTATGCCTTCGTCAACGGCCTCGAACTCCATCGTGGCCTTGTCGGTTTCAATCTCGGCCATGATGTCGCCGGAAGATACGGTGTCGCCTTCCTTGACCAGCCATTTGGCCAGCGTGCCCTCTTCCATTGTGGGCGAAAGGGCGGGCATGAGAATTTCGGTTGCCATGTCTTATTCGTCCTCTCAGGCGTAAATATCTGTCCAGAGCTCATCCACCGACGGCTCAGGGCTTTCTTTCGAGAATTCGGCGGCCTGGTTGACGACCTCTTTGATCTCTTTGTCGATCGCCTTGAGGTCATCCTCGGTCGCGTGTTTGCCAGTCAGCAGCAGCTCGCGCACATGTTCGATCGGGTCGCTTTGCTCGCGGACCTTCTGAACTTCTTCGCGGGTTCGGTACTTGGCCGGGTCGGACATTGAGTGGCCACGGTAGCGGTAGGTTTTGACCTCAAGGATGTAGGGGCCTTTGCCTGCGCGGCAGTGCGCGACGGCTTTCTCGCCCGCGGCTTTGACCGCCAGAACATCCATGCCGTTGACCATTTCGCCCGGGATACCGAAGGCCTGACCACGGTGATAGATATCCGCCGAAGAGGTCGAGCGCGCCTGGGCGGTGCCCATAGCGTATTGGTTATTCTCGATCACGAAAACCACGGGAAGTTCCCAAAGGGCTGCCATGTTGAATGTCTCGTAGACCTGACCCTGGTTGGCCGCGCCGTCACCGAAATAGGTGAAGGTCACGCCACCGTTTTCCTTGTATTTATCAGCGAAGGCCAGACCCGCGCCCAGCGGGACCTGAGCGCCAACGATACCGTGGCCGCCGTAGAAATGCTTCTCTTTCGAGAACATATGCATCGAGCCGCCTTTGCCCTTAGACAGGCCGCCCTCACGCCCGGTCAGTTCGGCCATGACGCCGCCCGGATCCATGCCGCAGGCCAGCATGTGACCGTGGTCGCGATAAGATGTGATGCGTTTGTCGCCTTCTTTTGCTGCAGCCTCAAGGCCGACAACAACCGCTTCTTGTCCGATGTAGAGGTGGCAGAAACCGCCAATCAGACCCATACCGTAAAGTTGCCCCGCCTTTTCTTCGAATCGACGGATCAACAGCATTTCGCGGTAGTAGGTTTTCAGCTCTTTCGCAGAAACGTTTGGTTTCTTTGTGGTTTTTCGCGCAGCCATTGTGGCGATCTCCCCCTTTCGGACAGATAGTTTAGCGTTAAACTATCTTTTAGAGCATTTCTTGCGATCTGGCGAGCGTAAATATGACGCAGCGTAGCTTTGCGCAATTCATGCAGTGGGAGAAGGGGGTTAGCGGATGACGATTTCATCCGCGCGGATCATGCCCAGTACGGATCGGGCCTGTTGATCCAGTAGGTCGAGATCAAGGTAATTGTCCGAAAGACGGCGGGTGAGGTTTTCCATCTCGGTGATCTCAGCTTTTAGCGCCGCGAGGTCGCGTGACAGGGCGTCCCGTTCCGCCGAAATCTCGACCCGTCGAAACAGGCCATAGTCTCCTTGCACGGCGGCGAAGGTGAAATATACACCCAGCATAAAAGCCACCGAAAAGAAAAAAACTGCGCCCAAACCGGGCCGATGGGAACGGGACACTCTGTTGACCGCCGTATGAAGTCTGCCTCAATAACGGGCCCTTTGTGGGCCTCTGAACACACTATGTCACAGGTGATTCGGGATGTGAATCCCCTGATTCGCAAAAATTGCGTGGTTGAGTCAGATTGTCTCGCGGCCTGGTTTTGAGCGTGCCGCGGAGGTCACTGGTCCAGTGCTGCGACGCCGGGTAGGGTCTTGCCCTCCATCCATTCTAGGAAGGCTCCGCCTGCGGTCGAGATATACGAGAAGTCCTGGGCCGCGCCCGAAGCATTCAGGGCGGCAACGGTATCGCCTCCACCTGCGACCGAGATCAACTGACCGGCGCGTGTCAGCGCAGCGGCTTTCAGGGCGGCGGCGTTGGTGGCGGCGTCAAAGGGCTCCAACTCGAACGCGCCGAGCGGACCGTTCCAGATCAGGGTCTGGCTTTTGCCGAAGATCTCAGTGATGGCGGCGACGCTTTCAGGGCCTGCGTCAAGGATCATGCCGTCTGGGGGGCACTTATCGGCGGGCAAAACCTGATGCGGCGCGTTTGCCTCGAATTTCTCGGCGACGACCACATCAACGGGCAGCACGATGGTGCAGCCGGATGTTTCGGCCTTAGCCAGAATCTCTGCGGCGGTGTCTTTCATCGCGGTTTCGGCCAGCGATTTGCCGACATCGACGCCCTTGGCGACAAGGAACGTGTTCGCCATACCGCCGCCGATGACCAGATAGTCGACCTTGTCGATCAAATTGCCCAACAGCTCCAGCTTGGTGGATACTTTCGCGCCACCAACAACGGCCGTCACAGGGCGTTTAGGCGCGCCCAGAGCGCCCTCCAGCGCCTCAAGCTCGGCCTGCATCAGGCGACCGGCGCAGGCGGGCAGCAAACGGGCCAGCGCCTCGGTCGAGCTGTGGGCGCGGTGCGCGGCCGAGAACGCGTCATTGCAGTAGACATCGCCCAGACGCGCCATGCCAGCGGCCAGATCGGGATCGTTCTTGGTTTCAGCCGCGTGGAAACGGGTGTTTTCCAGAAGCAGCACCTGACCGGGCTGCAGGGCGTCAGCGGCCAGTTCAGCCTCAGTGCCCACACAATCGGCGGCGAACAGGACTTTTGCTCCGAAAGCAGACTCCAAGGTCGGGACAAGTTGGTTCAGCGACAGGCTTTCGCGGCGTTCGCCGCCAGGACGGCCGAAATGGGCCAGAAGGATGGGTTTGCCACCGGATGCCAGAATGTGCTGCACCGTGGGCACAATGCGCTGAATACGGGTGGCGTCGGTCACAACACCGTCAACGACCGGCACGTTGATATCCACGCGCACCAGCACGCGTTTGCCGTTCAGGTCCATATCGTCCAGTGTTTTCCAGCTCATCGCGCAATCCTCGTGTTTTGATACCCTTTGGGCGGTTCTTTTCCTGCATTTTGCCCTCAGGTCAATGCGTCACTTGGCATTCAGGCGCTTGGCGCATAGGTATTTGCGCAAGACAAACGACAGGAGGGCCAGATGGCCGAGATCAAGGATCCCGAAAACACAATCATCATTGAGCTGAAAGACGGCAATGTCGTCATCGAGCTGCTGCCCGACGTGGCACCTCTGCACAGCGCCCGGATGAAAGAGCTGGCCCGTGGGGGGGAGTATGACAACGTGGCCTTCCACCGTGTGATTGACGGCTTCATGGCCCAAACCGGTGATGTCCAGCACGGTGACATGGAAGACGGGTTCAACATCCGCATGGCGGGCACAGGCGGGTCGTCGCTGCCGAACGTTCCGGCTGAATTCTCGAAACTGCCACATGACCGTGGAACGCTGGGCGCGGCGCGCTCGCAGAACCCGGATTCGGCAAACTCGCAGTTCTTCATCAACTTCAAGGACAACCACTTCCTGAACGGTCAGTATACGGTTTATGGCCGCGTGATCGACGGGATGGAGCATGTAGACGCTATTGTACGGGGTGAGCCGCCTGCGAGCCCGGACCGCATGATCAGCGTCAAGGTAGCGGCAGATGCATAAGCTCGCCGCCGCTTTTGTCCTGTTGGCCAGCCCCGCGCTGGCCACCGGGCTGCAGATCGAGGTTGAGGGTGAAGCCAATGGCACCATCACCGTCGACCTGTTCGAAGATGTCGCACCCAAGCACGTTGAGCAGATCACCGCGCTTGCCAATGCGGGTGAATATGACGGCGTCGTCTTCCACCGCGTGATCGAAGGGTTCATGGCCCAGACCGGAGATGTTCAGTTCGGCAACCAGACCAAGGGCAGCTTCAACGCTGCGAATGCAGGTCGTGGTGGCTCGGACCGTCCCGACCTGCCGGCCGAGTTCTCGGACATCACCTTTGATCGCGGTGTGGTCGGCATGGCGCGGTCTCAGAACCCGAACAGCGCGAACTCGCAATTCTTCATCATGTTCGAGCCGGGACCATTTCTGGATGGCCAGTACACCGTTGTCGGTCAGGTCACGGACGGGATGGACGTGGTCGACGCGATCAAGCGCGGTGCGGGTCAGAACGGTGCCGTTGTCGGCCAGCCTGACGCGATGAAAAAGGTCACAGTGACCGAGTAACGAAAAACCTCGGCGCAAGTCATGCGCCGGGGTTTTCTTGTGGACTAGGGACTGAAATCAGTCGTCGCCCATTGCTTTCCAGATCAACGCTCCGATTGCACCGCCGATCAGAGGGGCGACCCAGAACAGCCACAGCTGTGCAAGGGCAGGGCCATCCGCAAACAGGGCCACGCCTGTGGACCGCGCTGGGTTGACCGACGTGTTGGTGACAGGGATTGAGATCAGGTGGATCAGGGTCAGGGCCAGGCCGATGGCGATCGGGGCAAAGCCCGCAGGTGCTCCGCTGGAGGTGGCCCCCAGAATGATCACGATGAAGAACGCGGTCAGCACGATCTCGATCACCAGCGCGGACATCATGGAATACCCTTCGGGTGACGCCTCGCCATAGCCGTTTGAGGCAAACCCGCCCACGCCTTCAAAACCGGGCGCGCCGCTGACGATCACGTACAGTACCACCGCTGCCGCAATTGCACCCAGCACCTGCGCGACCCAATAAGGCAGTAGGTCTTTGGCGGGGAAGCGCCCTCCGATCATCAGGCCGAGGCTGACGGCAGGGTTGAAATGCCCGCCCGAGATATGGCCCACTGTGTAGGCCATGGTCAAAACGGTCAGGCCGAAGGCGAAGGATACACCAAGCCATCCTATGCCGACATCAGCGACCCCTGCTGCCAGAACTGCGCTGCCGCAGCCGCCCAGAACCAGCCAGAACGTGCCGAAGAATTCGGCCATGAGTTTTGATGACATGAATAGTCCTCCATTAATCAATGAGAACCAGAGTAATTCAAAAACCGTGATTTGTGAAACTTGCGTTTGGGGGAATTTTCACGGCCTGCGCATCAGTTAGGCCTTTCGCCCCATGTTGCGGGATCGAGATTGAACAGCGCGGCAAGCTGTTCATAGACATGAGGTGCCGCCTTTTGCAGGGCGTGAGGGCGCTCAAAAAACACCTCGACCGAGACGGCAAAAAACTCCTCATGGCCTTCGGCACCGTAGGGGTCGATGACGGTGCGATGCCCGGCCTCTACTGCTGCGACATGGTCGGAATAGGCCGTCAAGAAGACACGTTCCCACTCGGCATAGCTCTGTCCTTTTGCAAGAACCGGAACTCCGTTGGTGCCACCTGACAGGTCGTCGATCTGATGCGCAAACTCGTGGAACACCACGTTGTGCCCGTCATGGTCATTCATCGCGCCCTGTTTGCTATGCGCCCATGACAGGATCACCGGCCCATGGTCCCAGCTTTCGCCGGTTCGGATGATCTCTTTCTCAGTTATCACATAACCGCTGCGCCTTTGTTGCCGAGACTTGAAGGCGTTGGGGTAGATCAGAACGGTTGTCAGATTGTCGTACCAGGTATCCGTGTTCACCACGAGCAGACAGGCTTGCGCGGCAATGGAGAGTTGCATCTCATCGGTGACCTCGAGCCCGTCGCAGCCATAAAAGCTCACCTGTTCCAGAAACAGGTTGATCTTGCCATCCAATTTCTCACGTAGGTCGGATGGGACGCGTTGGAGGATTGGGACTTGTGCTGCAATGATGCGCCGGCCGTCTTCGCTCAATGGCTCGGCCAGAAGCGCAGCGCGCGCCTTTTTCTTGGACCAGGACCAGTATAGAAACGCGCCTGCGACGGCTGCGACAAGAGCAAAAAACATCCACATGGACAGAGTTTAGCCGTACTAGCTCAAGCTTGGAACTGGATTCAGAAGAACGCCTGCAGTTGAATCGAAAACGCCGCAGGATGACCTGCGGCGTTTGGAAAATCCGGGTTGGATTTGCTTTACTGTTTGACTTCCGCAGCCGGGTTGGCACCCGGTTTCGCGCCGCGGCCAGGATTCAGTGGGTCGTCCTGGCGCTGCACCGAGCCTTCGAAATGCGCGCCGCTTTCGATGGCGATTGTCTTGTGGATGATGTCGCCTTCGACCCGTGCTGTCGAGGTCAGGCGGACTTTCAGGCCACGCACGCGACCCACGATACGGCCGTTGACCACAACGTCGTCTGCAGTGACTTCGCCTTTGATGGTCGCGGTTTCGCCGATGGTCAGCAGATGCGCGCGGATGTCGCCTTCGACAGTGCCTTCAACCTGAATGTCACCGGTTGTCTTGATGTTGCCGGTGATGTGCAGGTCCGAAGACAGAACCGATGCGGGTGGCTTCGGCTTGGGCGCCGTGCTGGCTTTGGGTTCAGAAGGGGCAGGGGCCGCCGGAGTCGCCGGAGCAGCAGGTTTTGCCGCCTCAGACTCCTTGGATGCGGGCTCGTTGATTTTGCTTTTAGAAAACATTTCTCGCAGCCTTGATGTAAGTCATTGGGTTTACAGGTTTTCCGTTCACGCGCACCTCATAGTGCAAATGCGTGCCGGTGGACCGTCCGGTGCTACCCATATCAGCAATATGATCCCCGCGCGAGACCCTTTGGCCGACCTTCACACGGATCTTGGTGTTATGAGCGTAAAGTGTCTCAATCCCGAAGGCGTGTTTGATCTTCACAAGGCGTCCAAAGCCGGACTGCCAACCGGCATGGGTGACCACACCATCTGCGGTTGCAAAGATATCGGTGCCTTGGGGACCCGCGAAATCAACGCCGTTATGCATCCGACGTCCGCCCGTTTTGGGGTCACGGCGGGTGCCGTAGCCGCTGGTGAATCGCACAGCAGAATGAACCGGGTTCGCAAAGGGCGCTTTTTCGGCCGCCAGACGATACAGGTTCAACTGATCCATTTGTTGCAGAAGCTGGTTTGCGCGCACCTCGTCGGCGGAGATGTCACTCTCCTCGCCGCGGGTGCTCAAGGATAAAGGGGTTAGCGGACCGCCCATACCGCTATATCCGCGCCGCACCTCTTCGATGATGCGGTCTGTGGGCATGCCCGCCTGACGGAACATCTTGTCCAGAGGCTCGACCGAGATCACCATCGCCTCTTCCAACTGGCGGAAAATCTCGTCACTGCGTTCCTGCATCAGTCGGATTTCCAACTCCAGATCATCGCGCTGGTCCAGCGCATCACGCGCATCGGTTGCGATCTGGTCCCGCTCTTGCGCAGTGCGGGTCAAAGCGTCGGTCATGAATTCCATCTGCGCCGGGGCCGATGCGGCCACGACATAGGCGTCCGTTGAATCCGCATCCTGTTGCATCTTCTCCAGCTCGCCACGGGCCTCTTCGCGTTGCTTCATCGTGGCGCGCAGGGTGGTCTGGATCACTTCGATCCCGGTCTCCAACTCGCGCCGACGGTTTTCCGAGGCCAAAAGCTCGGACTGCATCGCCGAGACTTGCGCCAGTGCAGCGTTGAACCGGTCCTGCGCGGCCAAGGCTTCCTGCGCGCGGGCGTCACGCTCGGCGGACAGGATGTTGAGACGTTCTTGATAGGTGGCCTGATCGCGTTTGGCTTGTTCGCGGAAGTTGCCAGATCCGATGCTGTCCATAAGCAGGATCGCAGTGGCGACAGCGGTCCAGCCAACCATGACTGCAACACCGGCCACCGCAGCGATCTGCGTTTCCGAGCTGAGTCGGATGTACCGTGTGTCTTTGTCAGATTTCAGAAAAACCCGGCGTTCCGGGAAGTGCCGTTCGAGCAGCGAGTGAAATTTAATTGCCAGACGTGTTCTCACGCGTCTTACCTCTCATCCCCAAGATCGGGACCGGTCGTGGTGCAATAGCCGTCCCTTGGACGGGATGCTTAATAGGGTCTCAGCATTCGGGCAAGTTTGTTGACCAATTTGTTGTCGAAGGTGCAGATTTCCCCCTACGGATCGGCGAAAACCTGCCGAAATTAACCTTTAACCTCAGTCTGAGACCTGACCCGGCGCGGGCATGTCCTCGGTTAGCGGCCAGTAGAAGTCCGGCGGCAATCCTGCCTCGGCGCGCTTCTCTTCGTTAAAGGGCGGTTTCAAGGCACCGTGGAAATAGCGCCGAACCAATTGGTGGAAGACGTCCTTGGGGTCGGCGTTTTCGCGTCCGCATAGAAAATGGAACCACTTGGAGCCATAGGCGACGTGGCCGACCTCTTCTGCATAGATCACCTCGAGCGCAGCGATGGCCTGTTCCGCCTTTGCCTTGCGAAAGATATCGATCATGCCGGGTGTGACGTCCAGCCCGCGTGCCTCTAGCACCATGGGAACCACAGCAAGGCGGCCCATCAAATCCTCGGCGGTGTCTTCGGCGGCGCACCACATGCCTGCATGGGCGGGTAGGGCACCGTAAAAGCTGCCCATCCGTTCAAGACAATCGCAGACCATCTCGAAATGGCGCGATTCTTCTTCGGCGCATTTGACCCAGTCATCGTAAAATCCGATCGGCATGGGCACGTGACCGAAGCGGGCAAGAATGTCCCAATGCAGATCCACCGCGTTCAGCTCTATATGCGCAACGGCGTGCAAAAGCGCGATCCGCCCGGCCTCGGACCCTGGTTTGCGCTTTGGCACTTCGCGCGGTGAGAGCAGCTCGGGCTTTTCAGGGCGTGCAGGGGTCAAAGGCGGGGTGGCGGTGCCGATTTCAATCGCGTCACCCTCGCCCTTGCGCGACGCGAACCAAGCGGCGGCATGGCGTTTGGACAGGGCGGTTTTCTCCCGCCCGTCCGCTGTGGTCAGAACCTCGGTTGCCATCTGGGTCAGTGTTTTGGGCACTGGTACGCTCCACCTTGTCGTGTCGGGGCAGGGGATAGACCGGATGGCGCGCGGGGTCGAGGGGGCTACATCGCCTTTACGGCTTCAAGTACCGCATCCACGTGGCCCGGCACTTTGACCTTGCGCCAGACCTGCACGATGCGGCCCTCGGCGTCGATCAAAAAGGTCGAGCGTTCGATGCCCATGGATTTGCGGCCATACATGTTTTTCTCGACCCAGACGCCGTAATCCTCGCAGACGGTCGAGTTTTCATCCGACAGCAAAGGCGTAGTCAGGTCGTGTTTGGCGACGAACTTGTCATGTTTGGCAACGCTGTCGCGCGAGATGCCGAAGACCTGAGCGCCCGCATCGGCAAAGGCCTGAAGCTGCTCCGAAAAACCGATGGATTCCTTGGTGCAGCCCGGCGTATCATCGCGGGGATAGAAGAATAAAACGACGGCATTGCCGCGCAGATCCGCGAGGGATACCTCACCACCGCCGTCTCGGGGAAGGGTGAAGTCAGGGGCCGTGTCTGAAACGTCGGGCATTGGAAACTCCGCTAAAGGTTTTTAAACGCTGCCCGATATCATAGGGCAACGCGGACGGGTTGAAAGGCGTGGAACGCAAATTGGTGCAGCAGGATCAGGACAATAGCGAAGAGGTCGGCAAACCGAAACGTCGCCGCTCGCGCCGTCGGACGGCGGGCATCTGGACGTTGCGCGGCGTTGTTTTGCTTGTCGTTCTGGCTGTGGTCACAGGGTTCATGGTGCTGGGTCAGCGCATGCACGCCCCGGCCTGGCTGCGCAGTCACGTTGAGGCGCGGTTGGAGGAGAATCTGGGCGGTCTCCAGATCCGCTTTGGCGATGTCAGCTTTATCATTCACGAAGGTTGGCGGCCCCGTTTGCGTCTGACGGATGTGTCCATCAGTGATCAGGCCGGACAACAGATCGCCCAAGTGTCGGATATGCGGGCCAGCCTGGCGATGCGGCCCTTGCTGCGCGGTCATGTGCGACCCAAGCGGATCATACTCAGTGGGGCACAGATCGCCCTGACGCGGGGTGAGGACGGTGCGCTGACCCTGACGGTGGGCACTGGCAGCGCGCCCGTGCAAAGCGCATCGAACCTTGCCGAATTGATCGAGGCCGGGGATGAGGTGTTCCTTTCTCCGGTCCTGTCCGCGCTGACCTCGGTGCAGTTGGACGCGATCACGCTGGACTATCGCGATCTGCGGTTGGGGAGGTCCTGGATACTAGACGGCGGCCATATTCAGCTGACCCGCAATGACGACGACATGCGGCTGGCCACCGGGTTCTCGGTCCTGTCCGGGCGCGATTTTGTCAGCCAGATCGAGGCCAATTACACCAGCATTCTGGGCACGCCCGAGGCACGTTTTGGCGTGACGATCACCGATCTTCCAGCCGAGGATATCTACGGCCAAAGCCCGGCGTTGGCGTGGTTGCAGGTTCTGAAAACGCCGATCTCAGGCGCGGTGCGGGGCAGTGTCGATAGCTCAGGAGCTTTCGGCCCTGTTTTCGCGACGCTCAATCTGGGCGCCGGGGCGGTGCAGCCGAATCCAGAGACACGTGCCATCCCGTTCGATTCCGCTCGCACCTATTTCACCTATGATCCAATCCGGCAGGAACTGGACTTCAACGAGGTCTCGATTGATTCCGCCTGGGGATCGGTGCAGGCCGCGGGCAAAGCCTATCTGCAAGGGGTGGAAAACGGGACGCTCGACAGCCTGGATGGGCAGTGGAGCCTGACGGGGATCAACGTCAACCCGGCCAACCTCTTCCCCGAGCCGCTGAACCTGAAAAGTGCCGATCTGGACGTTCAGATGAAATTCGCCCCTTTCCGGCTGCGCGTCGGTCAGATGACGATCGAGGATGGCGGCCACCGCGTGCGGGCCTCGGGTCTGCTGGTCGGGCTGGCAGATGGCTGGTCGGCCGATCTGGATGCGCATCTCAACCAAATGAACTCTGAAGAGGTTCTGAACTATTGGCCCGAGCGTCTTGCGCCGAAGCCGCGTGAATGGGTGACAAAGAACCTCTCCAAAGGGGCATTGTCGGATATGGATTTCGCTCTGCGTCTGCGGCCCGACAACAAACCCGACATCTATCTGGATTTCGGATTCGAGGATGCCACCATTCGTTTCGCCAAGACCCTGCCTCCGGTCGAAGGCGCGCAGGGGCAGGCCAGTCTGATTGACGACCGCTTTACCGCAACCGCGCAGCAGGGAGTGGTGATGGCCGATCAGGGCGGGGCCGTGGATGCGTCGGGTACGTCCTTCATTATTCCCGATACCGAAATCAAAAAAAATACGCCGGGTATTGCACGGATAAGTGCGACGGGGGGTGTCACTGCTGCGCTATCCCTGCTGGATCGCCCGCCTCTCAGCCTGCTCAGCAAGGCAGGGCTGCCGGTCGAGATGGCAGAGGGAAATGTGGCGCTTTCGGGCACGTTGTCCTTGCCGCTAATCAAGGGCCTAAAGTTTCAGGACACGCAATTTCACTTTGCAGGCACCCTCGGCGACCTGCGGAGCGACCGTCTGGTGCCGGGATTTTCCGTCAGTGCACCGATGCTGGAGCTGACCGGAGACCAAACCGGCGTGCAAATCGCGGGGCAGGGCCTGTTCGGCGATGTGCCCGTGCAGGCCAAATGGCAACAGCCGATTGATGGCGAGACGGCGCAGCGCAGCACCGTGACGGGGCAGATTGAGCTGTCTCAGCTTCTCATGGCCGAATTGAAGGCCGGATTGCCGCAAAGCTTCCTCAGCGGGTCTGGCACGGCTGGTTTTACGCTGGGCATCGGTGCAGGCGCGCCGCCGCAACTGTCGGCCTCCTCCGATCTGGTGGGCGTTACGCTGGCCATACCCGAGCTGGGATGGCGCAAACCCGCTTCGACAAGTGGCACTCTGACCGCTGATGCAACGTTGGGCGAGGGGCTGAAGGTTGATGCCCTGAACCTACAGGCGGCGGGGTTGCGGACTGCGGCGTCGATCACCTTCCGGGAGGGAGAGTTTGACCGTGTTTCCTTCAGTTCCTTCGATTTGGGTAACTGGCTGGCGGTTCCGGCCGAGCTGATCGGGCGGGGCAACGCCACACCCGACATTCGCGTTCTCGGGGGGGTGCTAAACCTGGGCCGCGCCACATTTGGCGGGTCTGAGGGCGGCGGCAGCGGGTCGGGCGCTGGCCCGAATCTCGACGTAACGCTTGACCGCCTCCAAGTCACTGAGGGCGTGGCGCTGACCGGCTTCAAGGGCACGTTTCAAACGACCGGAGGGGTCAACGGCACCTTCAAAGCCCGTGTCAACGGAGGGGCTGCCATGCAAGGGCGCCTCACGCCGCGGGGCGCGCGCAGCGCGGTAGAGCTGACCTCGAACGATGCCGGTGCCGTCTTGCGCTCGGCGGGTTTGCTGACGCAGGCACGGGGCGGAACGTTGGACGTACAGTTGGAACCGGTCGCAACCGCAGGCAGCTATGATGTGATCCTCAGCATCGTGAGTACTCGCATTCAGGATGCCCCGGCCATGGCGGCGCTGTTGAACGCGATCAGTCTGGTCGGACTGCTGGATGAAATGGCCGGGCAGGGCATTTTCTTCTCGTCCATCGACAGCCGGATGCGGATCACCCCGACCGAGGTCAAGATCCTCAGCGGCAGTGCGGTCGGCCCGTCAATGGGGCTGTCTTTTGATGGAACGGTGAATACGGTGGCTGGGACGCTGAACCTGCGAGGCGCTATTTCCCCGATCTACCTGCTGAATGCGGTCGGCAGCGTCTTTACCAAAAAGGGCGAGGGGGTCATCGGGTTCAATTATTCCCTTACGGGGCCTTTGGCAGACCCGAAGGTCTCGGTGAACCCGCTGTCGGGCCTCGCGCCGCTGTTCCTGCGCAACCTGCTGCGTCCACCAGCCCCAACGGTTTCAGATGGGCCGAATGCCCAACCACGTAAACCTGACGAACCCAAGCGTACTTACGGCGCCCCGAAAAGCGACCGCTAGGGGATATGGCCGAATCTCTTGCGGCCTTGTATGGCGCGACCATGAAACTCAGCGATTTTGATTTCCATCTGCCCGAAGACCTGATTGCGACCCGGCCCGCCAACCCGCGCTCGTCCGCGCGTTTGCTGGTGGCCAAGGGCGAGGCGATCTCGGACAGCCGTGTGTTCGATCTGCCCAACTGGATGCGCCCCGGCGATCGGCTTGTGTTGAACGACACGCGCGTGATCCCGGCGAGGCTCAGCGGGCGGCGGCACCGTGACAGCGCCCAAGGGCCGGTTTCCGCCGCGATTGAGGCGACGTTGCTCGAGCCTCAGGCGGATGGATCATGGACCGCGCTGATCAAGCCGCTGAAAAAGGTCAAACCGGGCGAAGAGATCGTATTCTCGGACGATCTCAGTGCGACTCTGGACCGGGTAGAGGACGGGCAGGCCTATCTCCAGTTTAACCTCAGTGGTGAGGATTTTGACGCCGCCCTTGAACAGGCCGGTGCGATGCCCTTGCCACCCTACATCGCCGCCAAACGTCCAGCGGATGAGCAGGACAAGACGGATTACCAAACCATCTGGGCGCGCAACTCGGGCGCTGTGGCCGCACCAACCGCGTCGCTGCATTTTGACGATGCGCTGATGGCGGCACTGGCAGAGCGCGGGGTGGAGTTCAGCCACGTGACCCTGCATGTGGGCGCGGGCACGTTTTTGCCGGTCAAGGTCGAGGACGTGACAACCCACAAGATGCATGCCGAGTGGGGCCGGGTCAGCCAGCAGGCCGCTGATGAGATCAGCGCCACCAAAGAGGCAGGGGGCCGGGTGATCCCGGTCGGCACCACCGCACTGCGTCTGATCGAAAGTGCGGCGCGCAGTGGGCAGATCGCGCCTTGGGAAGGGGAAACCGACATCTTCATCTATCCGGGCTTTCAGTTCCACGTTACGGATGCGCTGATGACCAATTTCCACCTGCCCAAATCGACCCTGCTGATGCTGGTTTCGGCCCTGATGGGGCAAGAGCGTATGCGTTCCGTCTATGCCCATGCGATTGAACAGAAATATCGCTTTTTTTCGTATGGGGATTCATCCCTTCTGATCCCCTAAAACCTTCAGCCGCGACACTGTCAGACAGGGAATGTCGTAGACAGGCGCGATCTGCATTTGTTTTGATCACATAACGACTCGCAAATCAGCTTGGCACATCCCGGAGGCCCAAATGATTCAGGTTCTGTCCACCGCTTGGGCGCTTCTTCTCGGCATGGGTCTGCTGATGGTCGGCAACGGCCTGCAAGGCACGATTCTGGGTGTTCGCGGTGAAATCGAAGGTTTCTCGACCCTCGAGATGTCCTTTGTGATGTCGGCCTATTTCATGGGGTTTCTGGGCGGATCGCGCCTTGCGCCCGAGATGATCCGTAGGGTCGGCCATGTGCGTGTCTTCGCAGCCCTGGCCTCGTTCATTTCCGCGGTCATGATCATGTATCCGATGCTGACCGACCCGATCGCGTGGTTCCTGGGGCGTGCCGTGATCGGCTTCTGTTTCTCGGGCGTTTATGTGACCGCTGAAAGCTGGCTGAACAATGCGGCTAGTAACGAGAACCGGGGGCAGGCGCTGTCGCTTTATATGATTGTGCAGATGCTGGGGATCATTTCGGCTCAGGGATTGGTCTTGCTGGGCGATCCGGCTGGGTATGAGACGTTTGTGATCGCGTCGATCCTCGTTTCTGTCTCGTTCGCTCCGATCCTTTTGTCGATTTCTCCGACCCCTGCATTCGACACCACCAAACCCATGACCCTGCGCGAGCTGATGGGCAAATCCCCCTTGGGCTGTGTGGGCATGTTCCTGTTGGGTGGAGTGTTCTCGGCGCAGTTCGGCATGGCGGCGGTCTATGGCGCGCGTGCTGGGCTGAGCCTGATCGAGATTTCGACCTTCGTGGCCGCCTTCTACATCGGCGCCATCGTGCTGCAATACCCGCTGGGATGGTTCTCGGACCGAATGGATCGGCGTTTCCTGATCCTGCTGGCGGCAGCCATAGGTGGTGCCAGCGCCGTTGCTGGCATGCTATTCGGCGTGAATTTCCCGATCCTTCTGGTTACCGCTTTCTTTATTGGCGGTATGTCAAACCCGCTCTATTCCCTGCTGATCGCCCATACGAACGATTTTCTGGATCGCGAAGACATGGCCGCTGCATCTGGGGGTTTGCTTTTCATCAACGGATTGGGCGCGATTGCTGGCCCGCTGATTACAGGTTGGTTGATGGGGGACGGGATCTTTGGACCTCCGGGCTTTTTCCTGTTCATCGCGGCGTTGCTGTTCGCGATGGCTGGCTACGCAATGTATCGCATGACGCAGCGCGCGGCGATCCCAGTCGACGAAACCGGCACCATGTCGCCTCTGTACCCGTCCGCATCCCCCGTTGCGCTTGAGGTGGCCCAGGAAGTGGCCATCGAAGCCGCCGAGGCCGAGGAAGACGCACAAGATGTTTCCGCTAACGCCTAAATATGTCCGAAATGTAGTAATATTTTACTGTTACAAATCTGTAAAACAGCCTTAAATGACCTTACGTCCCTGGGGAGGGCAACACACGGAGTTAAGGGCAATGGTTGGTCCTGAAGACGTATTGAGTTTTTGGTTGGATGAGGTCGGCCCCAAGGGGTGGTACATGCAGGACGACGCGCTGGATCAGCAGATCCGCGACCGTTTCCTGACCACTTGGGAAGCCGCGGCAGAGGGCAAGTTTTCGCTCTGGCTGACATATCCCAGCGGGTCGCTGGCCTATATCATCCTAACAGACCAATTCCCGCGTAACATGTTCCGGGGTGAGGCACGGGCCTTTTCGTCGGATCGGGCGGCTCTGGCCGCTGCGAAATGCGCGGTGGACAAGGGCTGGGATATGAAAATCGACGAACCCGCGCGGCAGTTCTTTTATTTGCCGATGATGCATTCCGAAAACCTGTGTGATCAGGAACGCTGCGTGCGTCTGATCTGCCAGAACCTCAGCAGCGAGGACTCCAGCAACCTGCTGCACGCGCGCGCGCACCGTGAGGTGATCCGGAAATTCGGACGCTTCCCCTATCGGAATGAGGCCCTGTCACGCACCCCAACCGTGCATGAGACCGCCTATGTCGACATGGGCGGCTACGGCGCCACTGTGCGTGAGTTGCAGGCAGCCGGTTAACCTTCGGGCCCGCATCCACGAATAGCAATGATCCGGTCGGCTACCACGTCGGCCAAGGTCTCAATTGCATGGTCAATTAATTGGTCAGGTGATTCCGCCAACTGTGCAAACCGCGTCTGAACGGTCTGCAGCTTGGTTTCTATCATTTCCAGCTTATCCAGCGTATTGGACATTCGCAGTGAAACAACGGTGTTGCTCACCAGACCATCCTCTTGAATGCGGGCCAAATCACTGCGCAGCCCTGATAGCTGCTCGCGAATACCCTGTGCTTCGTCCTTCAACGGAGTAACAACTTGCAGCTTTTCCGACAGGCCCGAGGTGGCATCCTCGACGGTCGAAGCCAGTTTCCATCCCAAAAACAGGCAAAGCGCGACAAGGATCAGCGTTGCATTCAGAAGTGCAAGGAGAAGGTCTTTGAGGGTCTTGGCCATGATAAGTCTTTCGAATGTTTTGTGAATATAAGACGGGCGGAGGCCCCGGCTGTTCTTTTCTAGCCTTTGAAAAAGCTTGGGTATAGGCTGAAAACTGCACGTATCGACCATAACGTACCGACGTCGCTTTTGTCGCGGTATGTCTATATTGATGCGCTGTGAAAAATAGTTTAATGCTAAACTAAATTTCAAACCGACCTGGGCCGAGAGGGACACATGGCTGAAAAATCTTTTGATCTGATCGTAATCGGTGCTGGTCCGGGCGGCTATGTGGCCGCAATCCGCGCGGCGCAGCTGGGCCTCAAGACCGTCGTGGTCGAGCGAGAGCATCTGGGCGGCATCTGCCTGAACTGGGGCTGCATTCCAACCAAGGCAATGCTGCGCTCGTCAGAGGTTTTCCATCTGATGGAGCGCGCGAAGGACTTTGGTCTGACGGCGGACAAGTTCGGCTATGATCTGGACGCGGTGGTCAAACGCTCACGTGGCGTTGCTGGCCAATTGTCGGGTGGGATCGGCCATTTGCTGAAGAAGAACAAAGTCAGTGTCGTGATGGGCGAGGCGACGATTACCGCAAAGGGCAAAGTTTCGGTGAAAACCGAGAAGGGCACCGAAGAGCTGACCGCCAAGAACATCGTCCTTGCCACCGGCGCACGTGCGCGTGAGCTTCCAGGGCTGGAAGCAGATGGCGATCTGGTCTGGACCTATAAACATGCACTGCAGCCACCGCGGATGCCGAAGAAACTGCTCGTCATCGGCTCGGGCGCCATCGGCATCGAATTTGCCAGCTTCTACAAAACGCTGGGCGCGGATACGACCGTGGTTGAGGTGATGGACCGCGTGCTGCCCGTCGAAGACGCTGAAATCAGCGCCTTCGCGAAGAAAGCCTTCACCAAGCAGGGCATGACCATCATGGAAAAGGCGATGGTCAAGCAGCTTGATCGCGGCAAGGGTAAGGTCACCGCGCATATCGAGGTCAAAGGCAAGGTCGAGAAGCACGAGTTCGACACAGTGATCTCGGCCGTTGGTATCGTCGGCAATGTCGAGAATCTGGGACTGGAAGCACTTGGCGTGAAAATCGACCGTACGCATGTTGTGACGGATGAGTTCTGCCGCACCGGCGTTGATGGTCTCTATGCGATTGGCGATATCGCCGGCGCGCCTTGGTTGGCTCACAAAGCCAGCCACGAAGGCGTCATGGTGGCCGACCTAATCGCAGGCAGACACGCGCATCCGGTCAAACCCGAAAGCATTGCAGGTTGCACCTACTGTCACCCACAGGTGGCCTCGGTTGGCTATACCGAAGCCAAAGCCAAAGAGCTGGGCTACGACATCAAGGTCGGCCGCTTCCCCTTCATCGGGAACGGTAAGGCGATTGCGCTAGGAGAGCCTGATGGCATGATCAAGACGATCTTCGACGCCAAGACCGGCGAACTGCTGGGCGCACACATGATTGGCGCGGAAGTAACCGAGTTGATCCAAGGCTACGTGGTCGGTCGCCAGTTGGAGACGACAGAAGAAGACCTTATGAACACCGTCTTCCCGCACCCGACACTGTCAGAAATGATGCATGAAAGCGTTCTGGATGCGTATGATCGCGTGATCCATATGTAAGGGGTTAGGGGGCGCTGCCCCCGCTGCGGCAAGCCGCGTTTCCCCCAGGATATTTATAGCCAGATGAAGCATGGGATCCGTCCTTCATCTGGCCGAAAATATCCCGGAGCGCGAGGCAGAGCCTCGCAAAAGACTCCTATGAATTCAAAGCATCCAGAATGCGGGCCCAAGAGCGGATGCCCTTGTGGAAGCTTTTGACATCGTATTTCTCGTTCGGAGAGTGGATGGCATCGTCGTCATTGGCGTAACCCACCAGCATCGAATCCAGGCCCAGAACGGTGTCGAAATAACCAACAACCGGGATTGAGCCGCCCATTCCGGTGAACACGGCCTCGCGGCCCCATTCGTCAGACAGTGCCGCGCGGGCCGCTTCGAATTCAGGGCGATCCAGGTTCATGACCGAGGCTGGTGACCCTTCAAGGTCATTGTCCCAGACAACTTTGACATCCGGGGACAGGCGCTCTTCTACGTGTTTGCGGATTTTGTCGCGCAAGGCGTCGGGGTCCATGTCGCCAACAAGGCGGCAGGTGATTTTGCAGTGAGCTTCCGATGGAATCACCGTTTTAGATCCGGCACCATTGTAGCCGCCCCAAAGGCCGTTGACCTCAAGTGTGGGGCGTGCCCATTGCTGTTCCAGCGTGGAATAGCCTTTTTCGCCATGCGGTTGGCTGTAGCCCACCGAGTTCAGATATTCAGCTTCGTCGAAGCCGCAGTTCTCCCACTGGCGCAGCTGATCTGCCGGGACCTCGTGAACGCCTTCGTAGAAACCTTCAACAGCGACGCGCCCGCTCTCATCGTCATAGAAAGAAGCCACGATTTTGGACAATTCGCGCAGCGGGTTCAGGCCGGGGCCGCCGTAGTGGCCGGAGTGAAGGTCGATGCGGGGGCCGACGATGGTGAACTCATCCTTCAGCATGCCTCGCAATTGCGACGCGATAGAAGGCACTCCGCGTGACACCATCGAGGTGTCGCAAACCAGGGCCAGATCGGCCTGCAATTCGTCTTTGTTCGTTTCGAGGAACGGCACCAGCGAGGGCGAGCCTGATTCCTCTTCACCTTCGAAGAAAAAAGTGATGCGGCATGGTAGGGTGCCGTGGACAGATTTCCAAGCGCGGCAGGCCTCGACAAAAGTCATCAGCTGGCCCTTGTCATCGGATGATCCACGGCCGCGAATGACTGGTCCGTTTTCGGTTTCTTCAATCGCGGGGTCGAACGGATCGCGGTTCCACAGGTTCAGCGGGTCGACGGGTTGTACATCATAGTGCCCATAGAACAGCACATGCGGGCCTTCGTTACCCTCACCCACATGACCCACGACCATCGGGTGTCCGGGAGTTTCGCGCTTTTCTGCTGCAATACCAATGCTCTGCAAGTCCGAGACCAGCCAGTCGGCAGCCTTGTTGACTTCGGCCTTGAAAGCGGGATCGGTTGAGATCGATTGGATGCGCAACAGCTCCATTAGGCGGTCGATCGAGGTTTGCAGATCAGAGTCGATCCGGCTCAGCACGGCGTCTAGCGACATAACAGGGCTCCTGCTTGGGAATGATTTGCGCGAACCCTAGCAGTGTTGGCGCTGCCGTCCAGAGCAGAGTGTGCCGCACCGCCCCGTAGTAAGTGGCCGAATTAAAGCTTCTGTACCTGCGTCGTTTCCCCGCGTCTTTTAGACGTAAGTTTACTTGCTGCGCGGCTATGAAGCTTATATTTGATGCAAATCAAAGTTGGGTTCTAACGAGCGGCATTAGAAAGGTCGAACGTGCGAACACAAAGCTGCTTTAGGGGCGATGCCCTTTCGGGTGGCGGAATACAGGCTTTGGGTGAGGGGTTTGCCCGAGGCGATCAAGGAGGGTCCGTTGGACTATACTGCTCAGCTCGATTCAGCGATTGCCAGGCTGCATGACGAAGGACGTTACCGGACCTTTATCGATATCGAACGCCGCAACGGGCACTTCCCGCATGCCGTTCGGACCCGTCCCGATGGAACGCAACAGAACATTACCGTGTGGTGCGGCAATGACTACCTTGGCATGGGCCAGCACCCGGTTGTCCTGAACGCAATGCACGAAGCCGTCGATGCGGCTGGCGCCGGCTCGGGCGGGACACGCAACATTTCGGGCACGACTGTATATCACAAGCGCCTTGAGGCTGAGCTGGCCGATCTGCACGGCAAAGAGTCCGCCCTGCTGTTCACCAGCGCTTACATCGCCAATGACGCAACGCTTTCGACCTTGCCGAAACTGTTCCCCGGTCTGATCATCTATTCGGACGCGCTGAACCATGCCTCGATGATCGAAGGCGTGCGGCGTAATGGCGGCGCCAAGCGTATCTTCCGCCACAACGATGTCGCGCACCTGCGTGAGCTGCTCGAAGCAGACGACCCTAAAGCCCCCAAGCTTATCGCCTTTGAGTCGGTCTACTCCATGGATGGTGACTTCGGCCCAATCGAAGAGATTTGCGATCTGGCGGATGAATTCGGTGCGCTTACTTATATTGACGAGGTCCACGCGGTTGGCATGTACGGCCCGCGCGGTGGTGGTGTGACGGAACGTGATCGTCTGGCGCATCGCATCGACATCATCAATGGCACTCTGGCGAAAGCCTATGGCGTAATGGGGGGCTATATCGCCGCTAGCGAAAAGATGTGTGACGCCGTGCGCTCTTACGCGCCGGGGTTCATCTTTACCACGTCTCTGCCGCCCGCTGTTGCGGCTGGTGCGGCGGCCTCGGTCGCGCATCTGAAAGTGACGCCGGAACTGCGCGAGCAGCATCAGACACAGGCCAAAATCCTGAAGCTACGCCTGAAAGGCTTGGGCCTGCCGCTGATCGACCATGGCAGCCACATCGTTCCAGTCATCGTCGGAAACCCAGTTCATACCAAAATCCTGAGCGACCGGTTGTTGGATGATCACGGTATCTATGTGCAACCGATCAATTTCCCGACCGTTCCACGCGGTACGGAACGCCTGCGCTTCACCCCATCTCCGGTCCATGGACCCGGTGAGATGAACCGTCTGGTTCAGGCGATGGACGAACTTTGGTCACATTGTGCGCTAAATCGCGCCGAACTTGCCGGTTAACCTCACGCTAAAGTGTGCAACGTGTTTGCCGCGTGTTAAGCTTACGCTAACAAAATAAGTGGACGAATCGTTATGGGGACGATTCGCCATTAGCGTGAAACACGCGACAGGCAAAATGGGGCGGCAGGAATGATTGGGCGCAGATCACAGCGCGATTCCGAAGAAGGTGTAGAAGTCAGACCAAAGGGTTTTGACGACTATGAAGTACGGCTTGGTGATCAGATGCGCGGCGAACGCGCCACCATGGGCAAATCCCTTCTGGATGTTCAGCGCGAGCTGCGGATCAAAGCCAACTACATCGCTGCCATCGAAAACGCCGATCCTGATGCGTTCGATACACCCGGCTTCATCGCCGGGTATGTGCGTTCTTACGCACGGTATCTGGGCATGAACCCGGATGAGACCTTTGCCGCCTTTTGCAAGGAAAGCGGCTTTGAGGTCGCGCATGGCATGTCCGCCGAGGCCTCGGTCGTGCGCAAACCGACCGGAGATCTTCCGGCCCGTGGCCCGATGGGGCGAGATCCGTTTGTGTCTCCGAACACGCCATATATCCCCGGCAAAGAATCTTTTGTCAGTCAGGTTGAACCGCGCGCGATTGGCTCATCCCTAGTGTTGCTGGCCGTTATCGGCGGTATTGGCTATGGCGGCTGGGCCGTGCTGAACAAGATCCAGCAGGTGCAGGTCAGCCCGGTTGAGCAAGCACCTGTTGTTCTGTCGGACCTCGACCCCCTTGATGCGGCACGTAGCACAGAAACTGCCGAGACTGCTTCAACCGAAGCACTGGATCGCCTCTATCGCCCGCAAGCGCTGGATGTTCCGGTGATGGTCGCGCGGGATGCTCCGATTTCCACGCTTGACCCACGGACCGTCGGCACGTTCCGTCCGCCGGAACTGCCTGAGGTTCAGGTGGCCGAACTGCATACGGTTGAACGACCGGCCTTGCCGCAGGTGGTCGAGCAGTTGGATACGACGTTGAAAATTGTCGCCGTGAACCCTGCGTGGATGCGCGTCACGGCCGCCGATGGCAGTGTGATCTTCGAAGGCACGCTGGGCACGGTAGAACAGGGCAGTGTTTTCGAAGTGCCGCTGACCGAAGAACCCCCGCTGTTGCGGGCCGGGGCGTCGGGTTCGGTGTTCTTCTCGATGAACGGTGAACATTTTGGTCCGGTTGGTGCGCCGGGCACTGTGGCGAAAGGCGTCGTCCTGTCCAAGGACGCAGTGGCAGAGACCTATGCCGTCGCCGATCTCGAGGCTAAACAGAACAGCGCCCTCAAGCAATTGGTGGCCGAGCTTCAGACGCAAGCAGCGGACGAGCCTGCCGAATAGTCTTGCCATTGCTCAACTGCGGTTGCCGAACTATCTATGAGGCAACCTAGGCAGATGCGGACCTCTCTTCATGTCGCTCAACCACGTACGTCCCTGGCGCGATATTTACCGCCGCAAATCCCGTCAGATCATGGTCGGTACCGTGCCGGTCGGCGGCGATGCTCCGATCGCTGTGCAAACCATGACCAACACCCTGACCACCGACGTGGCGGCAACGGTCGCGCAGGTTCAGGCGGCGGCTGAGGCCGGGGCCGATATTGTTCGGGTTTCCGTTCCGGACGAGGACTCGGCCAAGGCGCTGAAAGAGATCGTGCGCGAAAGCCCGGTTCCCATCGTGGCTGACATTCACTTTCACTATCGCCGTGGCATCGAAGCGGCCGAAGCCGGCGCCGCTTGCCTGCGGATCAACCCGGGCAATATCGGCAACGAACAACGCGTGAAAGAGGTCATCAAGGCTGCAAGGGACCATAACTGCTCGATTCGGATCGGGGTGAATGCGGGCTCGCTAGAGCGGCACCTGCTTGAAAAATACGGCGAACCCTGTCCCGAGGCGATGGTCGAAAGCGGGTTGGAACATATCCGCATACTGCAGGACAATGATTTCCATGAGTTCAAGATCAGCGTGAAAGCCAGCGATGTGTTCCTGTCTGCGGCGGCCTATCAAGGCATTGCCGAGGCCACCGATGCCCCCATCCACCTAGGCATCACCGAGGCCGGAGGGTTGGTCAGCGGCACCATCAAATCCGCCATAGGTCTAGGCAACCTGCTGTGGATGGGGATCGGAGATACGATCCGCGTCAGCCTGTCCGCCGACCCGGTCGAAGAGGTCAAGGTTGGCTTTGAAATCCTGAAATCCCTGGGCCTGCGCCATCGCGGCGTCAACATCATCTCATGCCCCTCCTGCGCGCGACAGGGATTCGACGTTATCAAAACCGTCGAGGCGCTGGAGCACCGCCTGGAACACATCAAAACGCCGATGTCCCTGTCGATCATCGGTTGCGTGGTCAACGGCCCGGGCGAGGCGCTGATGACCGATGTCGGCTTCACCGGCGGCGGAGCAGGGTCGGGCATGGTCTATCTGGCGGGCAAGGCCAGCCACAAGATGTCGAACGATCAGATGATCGATCACATCGTGGAAGAGGTGGAGAAGAAGGCAGCCGAATTAGATGCAACGGCTGAGGCCGCCGAGTAGTTTCTGAGATTCATAGCATCATGCCATGTTCTGGCCCGATTTGCCGCTACTAGTAGCGGCAAAGGAATGAATTTCAGGAGCAGTGAGTATTGAAACTCAAAGCGATTTGCGCGGGGCTTTTTTCCACCGCTTTGACTGCGTGTAGCAGCCCTTCAAGCGACTATAACAAGCGGCCGGGCGCCTTTCATGTCCCGGTTCCGCCAACGCAGGGAACGCTGCTTGGGTACTTGTCCGTCAACGTATCAGGGTTCAATGAGAACGGAACCACGACGCGCACCGATGTGCGTATCAGCCCGGGCGGGAGGGGCAAACCAAAGGGCAGCCTCACGCCGATCATGACAGTTGATCCGCAGTTGACGTCTCGGGTTGCATTGTCGTTGCGCGATGGTCGCGATGCAAAAGCGGCGTTTGCGTTTGCGCAACAGATTGCCCGGGGCACCTATTGCCCGTCTGGGCCAATCACTGAAAATACCGGAATCCGCAAATACACCAATCCGCAAGATTTGGAGGCAATCCTGACGGAAAGCCAAAGGCAGGGACGCGATGTTATTCCCGCCGGTATCAAGGGCGAAGCGGTTCCGGCAACTGAGTTCAAGTCGAACGGCACGCCGACATGGGTCGTGTCCATGAAATGCGACGCGCCATATCCCTTCGATTAGTATAGAGAAAAGGGCGGTATGACCGCCCCGTGAAAGTTACCCTTGTTCAGCTCGCACGCCGTCTGCGATCTGCTGCATCTGATCTGCAGACAGGAAGCCGCGCAGCATTTCGGTGCCCAAAACGAACGAGGGCGTGCCGGTGATCTGCATCCGTTGTGCCAACTCTCGGGTGCGGGTGATCTCTTCGGTGACCTGGTTGCTGTCCATCGCGGCGATGATGGCGTCGCTATCCAGCCCAAGCCCGTCTGAGATACGGCGCAGGGTCACTTCGCTGGGTTCTCCGCTGAATTCCATAAGGGCGTCGTGGACCTGTTTATAGGCGTCATCCCCGGCGACATGTTTGGTCGCCACGGCAAAACGCGAGGACAGAACCGAGGCATCGCCAAGAATCGGGAACTCTTTGATCACAAGACGGATATTGCCGTCTTCGGCCAACAGGCTGGCCACCTCGGGCACGGCGCGGCGGCAATAGCCGCAACGGTAGTCCATGAACTCGACCAAGGTGATGTCGCCATCCTGATTGCCGCCCACCCAGCTATAGCCGTCATTGAACAGCTCATCCGCGTTCGAGGCGACCAGATCGCGGTCGGCCTGCTCCTGGGTCGCTGCGTTGCGCTCCTCCAGAATGGTGATCGCCTCAATGATCACTTCGGGGTTTTCCAGCAGATACTCGCGCACCTGTGCTCCGAACTCTGCCTTTTCGGCGTCGCTGAGCGCGTTCAGGTCCAGCGCCTGCGCCGAAGTCGATATCAGGGAAAGCCCCAAAAGGGCGGGGGCTGCATGTTTCAGGATCATTTGCGTTTCCTTTTCGCTTTCTCTGCGCGTTTCGAGGCAATCAACACATCTTGTGCCCTTTGCCAACCCGGTGAGCCTTCGGGAAGTTGCCCGATGGCCCGTTTTGCGTGAATGCCTGCATCGGCCAGTCGGCCCTGCAAGGCGTATCGTTCTGCGGTGACGGTCGAGGCCATCCCTTTATTGCCCACCTTGGAATAGGCCACTCCCAAATCCCGCATCAGCCGCGCGTTGCGGTAGTCGCGGGCGCGGGCTTTCTCAAGCGCTTCCAACGCCGTGTCGGTCTGGCCCTGTAGCAGCAGCGCCCGTCCGTATCCGGCAAGGATCAGCGCGTCGTGCGGCGCCATTTCAACCGCTTGGGCATATGCATTAACAGCCTCGGATAATTGCCTGTTTTCCAGAAGGATTTGCCCTTTCAGTTCATAGTAGAAGGGATCTTCGGGTCGAATTTTCAAGGCTTCATCTATCGCTGCGCGCGCACGGGCCAGATCGCGATTCTGGTGATGGGCCGACGCCTCGCGCATCATTCTGATGTCGTAAGCCGTTTCCTCTTTCGCGCGGCGCATTGTCCAACTCGGAGAGCGCAGAAAGGCCGAGAGCTTGCCCTTCACCCGTGCAAACCAATAGTCGGCGGTTTCATTGGGTTGGGTCTGATCGCCAAACTCGTCCAGAAACGCCTCAGCCGCGCGCAAGCGGTCCCGGCTGGTGGGGTGCGAGCGCATATAGGGGTCTTGATTGGCCGTGCTCAGCAACTCCTGACCTGCGAATTTGCGGTGGATCGCGACCATCCCCTTGGGTGAGATTCCGGCCCACCGCAGATAGCTGGCCGCGCTGCGATCGGCCGAGGCTTCCTCGGCCCGCGTGTGCCCCAGAAAGCCGCGAATGGCCGCGCCTTGCGTGCCAGCTGCAATCCCGGCAGCGGCTTCCCCTCCGCCCGCGGCGGCTGCGATCAGAGCAAGCGCCGTGCCTAGGCTCGCTTTGCGCTGCGCGTCTTGCAGGTTTTGGTGACGGCGGGCCAGATGACCGTTGGCGATATGGGCGGCCTCGTGGGCGATGACGGCTTGCAGCATTTCGGGGCTGTTGACCGACAGGATCAGGCCGTAGTTCAGGTAGATCGCGTTGTAGTCGATCACGAAGGCGTTGAAGGTGTTGTCGTTGACCACCAGAATACGCACCTGATTGGTGCTTAGCCCGGCGGCGCGCAGCACCGGAAAGGCCAGTTCGCGCAGTCCGAACTCGATATCAGGGTCGCGGATCAGGCTTTGGGCGTGGCTCTGCGCTGCCGCCGTCAGCCAGAGGACAGCCGCAAGTATCAGGGCCGGGATTGACGCCAGCCGGGATACGCGTTCAAAAGCCATGGCTGCAACATGGGAGATGGGCATGAGAAACTCAACCCGGTCCGGGGTCGATCCGTTTATTGTGATGGACGTGATGGAGGCCGCGCGCAAAGCCGAAGAGGCCGGACGCCAGATCATTCATATGGAGGTCGGCCAGCCCGGAACCGGCGCCCCGAAGGGCGCGACTGCGGCATTGGCCAAAGCAATGGAAAAAGGCCCCTTGGGCTATACCGTTGCGCTTGGCCTGCCCGCCTTGCGCCAGCGGATCGCGCAGATGTATGGCGAGTGGTACAATGTCGATCTGAACCCCGAACGGGTGGTGGTAACGCCGGGGTCTTCCGGCGGGTTCTTGCTGGCCTTTACCGCGCTGTTCGACAGCGGGGATCGCGTGGGGATCGGCGCGCCGGGCTATCCGTCCTACCGTCAGATCCTCAAGGCGCTTGGATTGGTGCCCGTCGACCTGCCGACCTTGCCCGAGAATCGGCTGCAACCGGTGCCTTCGGATTTTGCCGGGCTTGATCTTCAGGGCCTGATGGTCGCGTCCCCCGCCAATCCGACCGGCACTATGTTGGATCACGCGTCGATGGGCGCGTTGATCGACGCCGCGCAGCGGCAGGGTGCCTCGTTCATCAGTGATGAGATCTACCACGGGCTGGAATATGAGGCCAAAGCCGTCACTGCGCTGGAGCTGACGGATGAGTGCTATGTGATCAACTCGTTCTCGAAGTATTTCTCGATGACCGGTTGGCGGGTCGGTTGGATGGTCGTGCCCGAGGATCAGGTTCGCGTGGTTGAACGGATTGCCCAGAACATGTTTATCTGCGCGCCCCATGCCAGCCAGGTGGCCGCCTTGGCCGCGATGGATTGCGACGAGGAGCTGCAGGCCAATCTCGATGTTTACCGCCGCAACCGCGAGCTGATGCTCGAAGGGCTGCCCAAGGCCGGTTTCACGAATATTGCGCCACCTGATGGGGCGTTCTACGTCTATGCCGATGTCTCTGACCTTACAGATGACAGCCGCGTCTTTGCCGCCGAGATTCTGGAGAAGGCCGGCGTCGCCGTCACGCCCGGTTTGGATTTCGATCCCGAGCGCGGACATACGACCCTGCGATTCTCCTACGCAAGGGCCACTGCCGATATTCAGGACGGGTTAGAGCGTCTGCGCAGCTTCATGGCCGAACGCGGCGCGTTGCAGCCGGTGTAAAGCGTTCACAAGAGGGGGCGGATGCGCTAGGGTCACGCTCAAACGATCTCGGGAAAACTTGAGGCCATGAGCAGGATTTTCTTTTGCATCGCGCTGATCTGGGCGCTGTCCGGTGCCGCATTGGCGCAGGACTTCACTGCGTTGGCGCGCGTGCAGCCGGACCAAAGCCGCATCATCGATTCTGGTCGCACGGCGGTTCAGGTCGATCTTGGCGTCAGTCAGGGTGTGCCTTACCGCATCTTCACGCTGCGCGATCCCTACCGCATGGTCCTCGACTTTCAAGAGGTCGACTGGACCGGCCTCAACGCCGACGACTTCCTACAAACCGACCGGATCAGTGGCGTGCAGTTCGGGGCCTATGTCCCCGGCTGGTCCCGTATGGTGCTGGAACTGGGCGCCCCTATGGCGGTGGACGCGGCCGAGTTGCGTTTGGATGAGGCCTCGGGCGCGGCGCTGTTGACCCTTCAATTGGTCGGTACCGATTTTGACACGTTCAACGCGTCCGCTGGCGTGCCGCAGAACCACGGCTGGGATCTTCCAGAACCCGCCGTCACCACGTCCGAGGTCCCGCGCAATGTGGCGCAGGTCATGCGGGTGATGCTGGACCCCGGCCATGGCGGTATCGACCCGGGCGCCGAATTCGGTGGCATTGACGAGAAAACCATGATGCTGACCTTCGCGCGTGAACTACGTGAATTACTATTAAGGTCAGGTGGTTACGAGGTGGTGCTGACGCGGGTCGAGGATCAGTTCGTCTCACTAGAGCGTCGTATCGCTCTGGCACACAGGGCGGGTGCAGATGTGTTTATCTCGCTGCATGCCGATTCCCTCTCCGACGGGCAGGCCCACGGCGCGGCGGTCTATACCTTGTCCGAGGATGCCTCGGACGTGGCCAGCGTCAAACTGGCCGAGCGCCATGATCGGGGCGATCTTTTGTCTGGGGTCGATCTGAACGGGGCAGATGATCAGGTCACCGATGTGCTGCTGGATATGGCGCGGCAGGAGACCAAACCCCGCACCACATCACTTGCTGGCGCGATTGCCAATGGCATGGCGCAACAGGGCGGGCCGATGAATCGTAAACCGCTGCGCACCGCATCGTTTTCGGTGCTGAAGGCGGCGGATATCCCATCGGTTCTGGTGGAGCTTGGGTTTCTTTCCAGCCCCAGAGACCTGAAAAACATCAAAAATCCCGAATGGCGCGCCAAGATGGCGCTGGGGATTTATCAGGGGCTCGAGGACTGGCGGCAGCAAGATGTGATCAGACGATCCCTGATTGGACAGTGACCTGACGACGCAAAACGGCTAGAATGCGCTTGTGGTTTTGACGCATGTTTTGACCCTTGGGCTTGGCATCCCTATATAGGCGGCAGCGCGAAAAAAAGGCAGTGACGTGATCCGGTTCATTCTATCGATTTTCGGGGCAGTTTTCAGCCTCGTGACTTTGGGTATCTTCATGGTTGCGCTGGTGATCGGCGCGGTCTTCTGGATGTATGGTCGCGACCTGCCCAGCCACGAGTCGCTGGCCCAATATAAACCGCCCACGATCAGCCGGATCTATTCCGGCGAGGGGCAGTTGATCGACGAATTCGCTCAGGAGCGCCGTCTGTTCACCCCGTCCGAGGAAATCCCCGACCTGGTGAAACAGGCGTTTATTTCTGCGGAAGACAAGAATTTCTACACCCATCAGGGCTATGACCCGCGCGGCATCATCGCTGCTGGTGTCGAAGCTGTACGCACCAAAGGTGAAACTGTTCGCGGTGCCTCGACCATCACGCAGCAGGTGATGAAGAACTTCCTGCTGTCGGGCGACCGTCGGGCCGAGCGCAAGATCAAGGAAATCATCCTCGCCACCCGGCTTGAGGATACGCTCGACAAGGAACAGATCCTCGAGCTTTACATGAACGAGATCTTTCTGGGTCAGAACTCCTATGGTGTGACCGCTGCGGCGCAGACCTATTTCAACAAGACCCTGCAGGAACTGGCCCCGCATGAGGCCGCGATGCTGGCCGCGATGCCCAAGGCGCCGTCGGACTACCACCCGGTCCGCCAAAAGGAACGCCTGCTGGCTCGCCGCAACTATGTTCTGCGCGAGATGAACCAGAACGGTTACATTGATCAGGCGACCTATGAAGCCGAGGTCGAGATGCCTCTGCGTTCAGTCCAGAACGGGGATTTTGAAAGCTTCCGCACCGCACTGCCGCCACGTGACTATTTCACCGACGAAATCCGCCGCCAGCTGAGCGAGGATTTTGGTGAGGGTGAGTTCTTTACGGGTGGTTTCACCGTGCGCGCTTCGGTTGACGAAGAAATGCAGGTCGAGGCCGCGCGTGCGCTGCGCGAGGCGTTGCAGAAATACGACCTGTCACGCGGCAGATGGCGTGGCACGGGCGAGGTGATCGCAGAAGAACAGCTGGCGGATGAGGCCCAATGGCGCGATGCGCTGGCGCAGATGGAGATCCCCCGTGACGTCGTCCTGCCGACCCAGTGGTACCCGGCCGTTGTGCTGGATGTGGCTGAGCAACAATTGACCGTCGGAATCGAGGATGGCCCCGCCGATGGCACCATTCCTCGCTCTGACATCAAGTGGATGCAGGGCAACTTCTTCGACAATTTCAAACGTGGCGACGTGATCCTTGTCATGGCCGGGGAAGAGGGCCAATGGTCCGCCCGTCAGGTGCCCGAAGTGCAGGGTGGCTTTGTCGCGATGGACGTGAACTCGGGCCGTGTTCTGGCGATGCAGGGCGGGTTCTCGTATCAAGATACCGTGTTCAACCGCGCCACGCAGGCGCAGCGCCAGCCGGGGTCTTCATTCAAGCCGTTCGTTTACGCCGCCGCGCTCGACAGTGGCTATAGCCCGGCGACGATCGTTGTGGACGCGCCGATTGAGGTGAATACACCGCAGGGCCTGTGGCGCCCCAAGAACTCGTCGAACAAGTTCTACGGCCCGACACCGCTGCGCACCGGGATCGAACAGTCGCGGAACCTGATGACCATCCGTCTGGCGCAAGAGGTCACGATGCCCGTCGTTGCGGGTTATGCGGAACGGTTTGGTGTCTATGAACGGATGGGTGCGTTCTTGGCCAACTCGCTCGGGTCCGAAGAAACCACACTGTATAAAATGGTTGCGGCCTACGCGATGTTCGCAAATGGCGGTGAGCGGGTCGAACCTACTCTGGTCGATCGGATTCAGGACCGCTTTGGCAAGACAATCTATCGCCATGACGATCGCCAGTGCCTCGATTGCAACTCGACCTGGTTGGAGCAAAACGAGTCGCCGACCATCGAGACCAACCGCTCGCAGGTCATGGATGCGATTACCGCCTATCAGCTGACCTCGATGATGAAGGGTGTTGTGGATCGCGGGACAGCGTCGCGCTATGTCAACCTGCCGGTGCCGACGGCGGGCAAGACCGGAACGACCAACGAATCCAAGGATGCGTGGTTCATCGGCTTCACCTCGAACATCGTGGCCGGTTGCTATATCGGTTATGACCGTCCGCGTCCGATGGGCCGGGGGGCTTATGGTGGCACCATGTGCGGGCCGGTCTTCCAGAGCTTCATGGAAAAAGCCGTTGAGAAATACGGCGGTGGTCCGTTCGAAGTGCCCGAGGGTGGTCACTTCATCAAGATCGACCGTTTCAGTGGCGCGCGCCTGCCTGATGACGCATCCGGCGAATATGTCGTGGCCGAGTTCTTCCGGGATGGTGTGGATGGGTTTATCGACCGCGTTTATGACGGCGGCTTTGCCATCGGATCGGACCTTCCGCTGTTCGAAGAGGCGCAACGCGCGGGCGTTCAGGTGCAGACCTCGACGGGCAGCACTGTCACTGTTGGCCCCAAAGCCTCGCAAGGGGATTTGAGTACCGGCGGCCTTTACTGATCGCTTCGTGAAATCTCTTTCGGCCAGACGTGCAATCCCGTCTGGCCCGTCTTGTGGTGGCCTTCCGCTCTTGCTATCACGCAGTCCTGTTTGACCAAGTTGGGGCAAGACCATGCGCGCCGAAACCCAGAATATCGTGGCGGAAATCGAAAAGTCACTAGAGCTGCTGGCGCAGCGCATGGACTATGAAACCGCGCCCCATCGGCTTGAGGAATTCAACGCGCGGGTCGAGGATCCGAACCTGTGGGACAGCCCCGAGAACGCACAGAAACTGATGCGCGAACGGCAGATGCTGGTCGACGCGATCGAGACCTACGAGTCCATCAAAACCGATCTCAGCGACAATATCGAGCTGATCGAGCTGGGCGAGATGGAAGAGGATGAAGAGGTTGTTCAGGACGCCGAAGCCTCGATCAAGTCTCTGAAGGACAAAGCCGCCAAGAAAGAGCTGGAGGCTCTGCTCGATGGCGAGGCTGACAGCAACGATACCTTCCTCGAGATCAACTCGGGCGCGGGTGGGACCGAGAGCTGTGACTGGGCCTCGATGCTGGCGCGGATGTATGTGCGTTGGGCGGAAAAGAAGGGCTACACGGTCGAGCTGCAATCCGAGACAGCCGGCGAAGAAGCCGGGATCAAGTCGGCGGCCTACAAGATTTCGGGTCACAATGCCTATGGCTGGCTGAAATCGGAAAGCGGCGTGCATCGTCTGGTGCGAATCTCGCCTTATGACTCGGCGGCCAAGCGGCATACATCGTTCAGTTCGGTCTGGGTTTACCCCGTGGTCGACGACAATATCGAGATTGAGGTGAACCCAGCCGATATTCGTATTGATACCTATCGGTCCTCGGGAGCGGGTGGACAGCACGTGAACACCACGGACTCGGCGGTGCGGATCACGCACATCCCGACCGGGATTGTTGTGACCTCATCCGAGAAGTCGCAGCACCAGAACCGCGATATTGCCATGAAAGCGCTGAAATCGCGCCTCTACCAACAAGAGCTGGACCGTCGGAACGCCGATATCAACGCGGCGCATGAGGCAAAGGGGGATGCGGGCTGGGGCAACCAGATCCGATCCTACGTCTTGCAGCCTTATCAGATGGTGAAGGATCTGCGGACCAATCATGAGACCTCGGATACCAAAGGTGTTTTGGACGGAGATCTGGATGGGTTCATGGCGGCGACGCTGGCGTTGAACGTGGCGGGCAAAAGCCGGTCCGAGGCGCAGGGCGACTAAGTCTGGGCAGGGGGCGCTGCCCCCGCCGCGGCAAGCCGCGACTCCCCCGAGATATTTTTAGCCAGATGAAGGGGATCCGGGTGGTGCTTAGCCATTCGGGAAAAGATGTATTTAAACAATGGGTTTTATTGGTCGGGGTGCGCGGCTAGGCTGGATTTGAACCAAACAGATCGAGGTGATTGAAACCCGGATGGATATCACTCAGCTTTCCGCAAAGACGCTGGTCGATCAGTTGTCATCTGGTGCTGTTTCAGCGGTCGAGGTGATGGCTGCGACGCTGGAGCGGGTTGAGGCCGTGAATGGAACGGTCAATGCGATTGTGGCGCTGCGCGATGCGGATGATCTGATGGCCGAGGCGGCGGCAATGGATACGGGTCCCAAGCGGGGGCCATTGCATGGGTTGCCGATTGCGGTGAAGGATCTGGTCAATGTCGCCGGGATAGTGTCATCGCAGGGATCGCCACTGTTTCGTGATTTTGTGCCCGAACAGGACGATCTGATCGCGGCGCGGATGCGCGCGGCTGGGGCAATCTTGATTGGCAAGACTAACTCACCCGAGTTTGGGCTTGGCTCGCACACGTTCAACCCTGTCTATGGAGCAACCCGGAACCCTTATGATGGGGCGCGTACCTGTGGGGGGTCGTCTGGTGGCGCGGCGGTTGCGTTGGCGACTGGGATGGTCGCGTTGGCCGATGGCTCGGACATGATGGGAAGCCTGCGCAACCCGGCCGCGTGGAACAACGTTTACGGATTTCGCCCCAGCTGGGGGCGGGTGCCGTCGGAACCCGTTGGAGAAGGGTTTCTGCATCAGTTGTCGACTCTGGGGCCAATGGCGCGCAGCCCTGAGGATTTGGGGCTTTTGCTCGACGTGATCTCGGGCGCTGATCCCCGGTCACCTTTGGTCTCGGATGCCGGGCACGTGAGTCCCGTTCAAGCCGCTGATCTGCGCGGGGCGCGGATTGGGTGGTTGGGAGATTGGGGCGACGCATTTCCGTTTGAGGACGGCATTCTGGACCTTTGCCGCGATGCCCTAAGCGTTTTCGAAGACCTGGGTGCAGTGGTCGAAGATGTGTCTGCGCCCTTCGATGCCGAAAAGATGTGGGACAGTTGGATTACCCTGCGGTCCTGGGCGGTGGCGGCGGGATTGCAGCCGTTGCAGGGCAAATCAGAGGCCTTGAAGGACAGCGCACAGTGGGAGTTGGAGCGTGGCCTGATGCTATCCGCCATGCAGGTGCACGAGGCCAGCGTTACCCGGTCGGAGTGGTTCCGGCGGGCGGCTGGGCTGTTTCAGGACTATGATGTTTTGGTTCTGCCGGCCGCACAGGTCTGGCCCTTCGATATCGAGACGCCGTATCCGCGTGAGATCATGGGGCGAGTGATGGATACCTATCATCGCTGGATGCAGGTGACAGTGCCGGTCAGCCTGATTGGCTTGCCCTGTCTGGCTGCGCCTGCCGGGTTCGGAGCGGAAGGCCTGCCAATGGGCTTTCAGCTATTGGGACCCAAAGGGTCGGATGCGCGGCTGCTGTCCATGGGGGCGGCGTATCACGAGGCAACGACATGGCCGCAGAAAAGGCCCGCGATGAGATAGGGCCAGACGGGGAGGAGAAACAGATGGAAAGACCTTTCGGAGCGCCTCAGATGCGCCCTGTTGACAGTGGGATGCTAAAACAGGCGATGCGGCGGGCGTGGGTTGACCTTCGCAGGGCGCCGCTGTTCGGCTTGATATTTGCGGGGTTCTATGTGTTGGCGGGCTGGGCGATCGCTTGGGTGACCCTCCGGACAGGAACAAGCTATTGGTTGGTCCTCGCCGCGATCGGGTTCCCTCTGATCGGTCCGTTTGCGGCAGTCGGGCTATATGAGGTGTCGCGTCGTTTGGAGGCCGGAGAGGAGCTTGATTTTAACGCGATATTCGGGGTTGTGCTGCAGCAGAGCCGTCGCCAGCTGCCCTCCATATGCGCGATCATTGTGGTTATGTTTCTGTTCTGGTTCTTTCTGGGCCACATGATCTTTGCCCTGTTCATGGGGCTGTCGACGCTTACGAACGTGTCCTCCTCGCTCGAAGTGTATCTGACGGCAAACGGGTTGATGATGCTGGCCGTAGGGTCGGCCGTCGGGGCGGTCTTTGCCACCATCCTCTATATGATCACCGTACTGTCGATCCCGATGCTGCTGGACCGCGAACTGGATTTTGTGACGGCAATGATCGAAAGTTTCTCCTACGTGAGGGACAACTTTCCGGTCATGATCGGGTGGGGCATTTTCATCGCCGTGCTGACGTTTGTCGCGATGGTGCCATGGTTCTTGGGACTGCTTCTGGTGCTGCCGCTTTTAGGTCATGCAAGCTGGCACCTGTATCGCCTGATCTGCGAGGATGGCCCGAGCTAGCGCCGTTCGTCGGGCCTGTTGGCCCGCATCAGCTTGCGCGCGACACCAAGCGCATCTGTTGCATCCTGCCCCAATCGGGTCAGGGTCACGGCGCGCGCGTCGTCTTTGTCCGGGCGGGTGTAGCTTGTGCCTTGCCAGAGGGTATCTTTCTTGCTGACCACATAGACCCGGCTGTTCTGGCCGTTACGACCGGAAATCAGCATGTAGACATAGTCGCCGGAACAGCTTGCTATGCCGCGCACCTCTCGTGCAATGGATGGGCTGCCGGGCATGGCGCTGCGCGGTGTGAAGCCTCGGATCAACGTGCATTGCGGCAGCCTTTTCGCGTGCAATACGATGGACGTTCGGGTGTCCGTCGCCGCATAAAAACCCGGTGGAAAGGTGCAGTCATGTGTGGCCTGGGCGCCCGAGCCGAGGAATTGCGTCAGAGTGGCGTTCACATGATGCGTATTGGCATCCGGGATGTCGTCAAGCGGGGTGAGAACGATGCGGGCATCCACATCAAAGAAGCGACACATCCGGTCCAGAACATCCGCGCGCGGAAAACTCTCGCCCGCAAGATATCTGTTGAATTGAGTTCGGTTGATGCCCAGTTCGCGGCACAATGCCGAAATCGAAGGGTAGTTTCGTGCCAAGCGTCTGAGGTTTGCACCGAACATGGCGCGAAGTTCGTCCGGGCTGCGCGTATCCTCTGGCATCGGTTCCCCCTGCATCGGCGGTTTCAGTCGTGAAAACAGCGGTGCGGACCGGCGGACCGGATGTGTGACCGAAATCGTAAAGATGACCCCAAAGCAACGTTTCCCCACGCCGCGTTGCACTTGAGATGCTAATCGGACGTAGGGTAAAGGCAATAGGTATTTGTCTGCTGGTGGTGATCTTTATGGTTTATTTGCAGGCTTTTTTGTAATGAAGTATCAAATGGGTACTTGTTGTAAAAAGCGAAAGGTCCCAGCGGTACCCTGCCGGGACCTTGCAACTGTCAGTCGCCGCGCAACAGGGCGGCCACGCCAGTTCTGGCGATTTCGACGAGCCCCAACGGGCGCATGAGGTCAGCAAAAGCATCGATCTTGTCGGGCGCGCCCGTGATCTCAAATATGAACGAGTTCAACGTGCTGTCGACCACATTGGCGCGGAAAATATCGGCCAGACGCAGCGCCTCGACCCGCTTGTCGCCTTCGCCAACAACCTTGATGATCGCCAGTTCCCGCTCGACCGAAGGGCCTTCGACTGTCAGGTCATGGACCTCGTGAACTGGTACGATGCGGCCCAATTGGGTCTTTATCTGCTCGATCACCTGCGGGGTACCGGTGGTCACGATGGTGATGCGGCTGAGGTGTCCTGTATGGTCGACCTCGGCCACGGTCAGGCTTTCGATGTTATAACCACGGCCCGAGAACAGGCCGATCACGCGGGCTAGAACGCCTGGCTCGTTCTCTACCAGAACCGCAATCGTATGGCGCTCCTGCACGTCCGAAAAGGTCGGGCGTAGGTTATAGGCCGAGTGGCGGGTGGAGCCTTTTTTGATATGTAGGGCAGACATTTATGTCCCTTTCATCATCTTGCGAAAACCGGGCGTCGGGCGCCCGGTCAATTCCGACGAATGTTGTTAAACCAGAACCGAACCTTTGGAATCGATCACGCCCTGCGTTTCGGCCTCGCCCAGCAGCATCTCGTTATGAGCTTTGCCCGACGGGATCATGGGGAAGCAGTTCTCGTGCTTTTCTACAAGGCAATCAAAGATCACCGGGCCGTAATAGTTGATCATCTCCATGATCGCGTCGTCCAGATCGGCTGGGTCGGAACACAGGATGCCCTTGGCCCCGAAGGCCTCGGCGAGTTTGACGAAATCGGGCAGGGCTTCGGACCACGAATGTGAGTAGCGCTCACCATGCAGCAGCTCTTGCCATTGGCGGACCATGCCGAGGCGTTCGTTGTTCAGGATGAACTGTTTCACCGGCAGGCGGTACTGAACGGCGGTGCCCATTTCCTGCATGTTCATCAGCCACGAAGCCTCACCCGCGACGTTGATGACCAACGCATCCGGATGCGCCATCTGCACACCGATCGAAGCCGGAGTGCCGTAGCCCATCGTGCCCAGACCGCCTGAGGTCATCCAGCGGTTGGGGTCCTCGAACCCAAGGTACTGCGCGGCCCACATCTGGTGCTGACCAACTTCGGTCGTGATGTAGCGATCGTGGTTTTTCGTCAGCTCTTCAAGGCGTTGCAGCGCGTATTGCGGTTTGATGGTCTTCTCGCTGTTGGTGTAGGCAAGGCAGTTGACCTTGCGCCAGTCGGCAATCTGCTCCTGCCACTTGGCGACCGAGGCCGCATCGGTCTTGCGACCGCGCGATTTCCAGACCTTCAAAATATCTTCCAGAACATGCGCAACATCGCCGACGATCGGGATGTCGACGCGGATCACCTTGTTGATCGAAGACGGATCAATGTCGATATGCGCCTTTTTCGAGTTCGGTGAGAACGCGTCGATGCGGCCGGTGATCCGGTCGTCGAACCGAGCGCCGATGTTGATCATCAGGTCACAGTCATGCATCGCCAGGTTGGCCTCATAGAGACCATGCATCCCCAGCATGCCCAGCCAGTTCTCACCCGAGGCCGGGTAAGCGCCAAGGCCCATCAGGGTCGAGGTGATCGGGAAACCCGTCGCATCCACCAGCTCACGCAGCAATTGACTGGCTGCGGGGCCCGAGTTGATGACGCCGCCGCCGGTGTAGAAAACGGGTTTCTTGGCGATCTCCATCGCAGCGACCAGTTCGGTGATCTCTTCCAGATCGCCCTTCAGAACAGGCTGATAGCGAGAGGTCGAGGTCTTGGGGCCAGTATAGTCTCCGGATGCAAACTGCACGTCCTTGGGAATGTCGATCAGCACCGGACCCGGACGGCCCGAGGTGGCGACGTGGAACGCCTCGTGCATGGTTTCGGCCAGCGAATCCGTGTCCTTCACCAGCCAGTTATGCTTGGTGCAGGGGCGGGTGATGCCAACGGTGTCGGCCTCTTGGAACGCATCCGAGCCGATCATGAAGGTCGGGACCTGACCGGTCAGAACAATGATCGGGATCGAGTCCATCAGCGCATCCGTCAAACCGGTGACCGCATTGGTCGCGCCGGGGCCGGATGTCACAAGCGCAACGCCGGGTTTGCCCGTCGAGCGGGCATAGCCTTCGGCCGCGTGGACCGCGCCTTGCTCATGCCGCACCAGGACGTGGCGAATGTCGTTTTGCAGAAAGATCTCATCATAGATCGGTAGGACGGCGCCACCGGGATATCCGAATACTGTGTCCACGCCCTGATCCTTGAGGGCCTGAACCACCATCTTTGCGCCGGTCATCTCACGTGTCATCTGCTTTGCTCCGTTCGCGACATGTGTCTTGCGTTTGCCAAAAAAAAGCCCCCGAGTTTTTCGGAGGCGCATGGGTTCGATTGTGGTTTTCCGTTACCGGCCCATACGCGTGTTTCCTACGATTACGACTAGCGTGTTCATCGCCAGAGGCTCCTTATCAGCTTGCAGGGGACATTATGTTCGGCACGACGGAGCGTCAACAGTCAATCGTATGAATTTCATGACCGGATTGATGAATTTTGCGACATTTTGTTGCGCAAAATGCCGCATGTCGGGAATTTCCGGTAAAACCATAGGGCGCGCGCGGTGTTTTGACGGATTTCCGACTTGTCCAAAACCGCCAACGCGATGTCTGAAATGAACCAGAAGCGCGTCATGTGCTGCGGCAGGCTGCCTTTTATGAGGGGCAAATAGGGAGGTCGGCCTTGCTGCAGGAACTCGTGGATTTGGGGCGCTATCCGATTGATCGTCCGGACTCGACCGCGTACCGCCAGTTGATCGGTGATCTGCGCCGAGAGCTTGAGCATGACGGTTGCGCGGTTCTGCCGGGATTTGTGCATGAGGGCGGGTTGGAGCAGTTACTGGTAGAGGCAGATGCCGTCGCGCCCAAGGCTCATCGGTCTTTCAACCGTACGAATGTTTATTTCACCAAGGATGACCCCAGCTATGGGATCGGGCATCCGGTGCGTCGGTTCTATGATAGGTCGAATGCGTTTGTACCTGCAGACAATTTCCCCGGATCGGGTCCTCTGCGGCGTATTTATGAGTTTGACGGTTTTCTGCCGTTCATTCGCGATGCGCTGGATGAGCCTGAGGATCGGTTCTTTCGCTATGATGATCCGCTGGCGGATGTCATCATCAACGTCGTGGAAGAGGGGCAGGGGTTTCCCTGGCATTTCGACACCAACAACTACACGGTGACCTTGGCCATTCAGAACGCCGAGACAGGCGGCGCGTTTGAATATGCCCCGGATCTACGCAGTTCTGAGGATGAGAATTTTTCGGCGGTAAGAAGAGTTCTGGATGGCGATATGCAGGCCGTTCACCGGATCGACTTGCAGCCCGGTGATCTGCAAATATTCAAGGGTCGCTATGCCTTGCATCGTGTTGCGCCGGTTGAAGGCGCGCGCAAGCGCTACGTTGGCATCTTCTCATTTGTGGACACCGAAGGCATGTGTGGCGGGGTTGAGAGGACGCGGCAGCTCTATGGTCGGGTTCTGCCGCATCACTACGCGCGAGAGGGCCGCCGGGCCGATGAATTATTGGACTGAGTTGCCGACACAGGTAGGTTAGGGCCCATTCAGGGAGGGCTTTGGCATGGCGCGTATACTGCAACTCACTCCGTTTGTTTTGTGTTCGTCGTTGCAGAACCAGATTGATTTCTATTGTGAGCGCTTGGGATTCAGCTGCGGGTTTCGACAGGACAATTATGCTTTTCTTTCGCGCGGACCGTTGGCTATTCGGCTGCTGGAATGCCCGCCGCGAGACGATGGCAAGCTGCTGGGGGAAGAGCAGTCCTTCTACATAGATGTCGAGGGGGTTGATGCGCTGTATGACAGCCTCAAACCGGGGTTGGAAGATCTGCCCGACGGACGTGTGCGCTCTCCGTTTGATCAGCCGTACCAGCAACGCGAGTTTCACGTCATTGACGAGGATGGGACATTGATCTTTTTCGGCGAGGATATCAGGCCGCGCGGGTAGCCCTCCCGCCCATCGTCAACGCGCCTGCGGCGCGCCTCCTCTGGTTGGGCCGGGCAGCGCGTGCCGCGCTGTGGGTGGCTCAGAAGCCGACGCCGGTACCCTGCAATACGCCATGTTCCAGCGCATAACGGGTCAGGCCTGCTGTAGAGGAGATGCCCAGTTTGCGTTTGATGTTCTTTCGGTGCGTCTCGACAGTCCGGACCGAGATATCGAGTGCCAGGGCGACTTCTTTGTTGGATTTTCCCTGCGCAAGTTCAAGAAGGATGGTCTGTTCGCGCCCGGTAAGGGCTTCGCGGGCGCTGTCGCCTTTGGGCTTCAAGGACCCGCTGGCGCCGGTGCATAGATATTGCTCGCCCTTCATCACGGCATCAATCGCCTCTTTGATCTCATCCGTGGGGACGTCTTTCAGCACATAGCCTTTGGCGCCGTGGCTGAGCGCGGTTGAGATGTATTCGGGGCTGTCATGCATCGACAGGATCAGAATGCGGGTTTCGGGCAGGCGTTCGAGGATCAGTTCGGTCGCGCTCAGGCCGCCGAGACCGGGCATGTTGAGGTCCATCAGGATCACGTCGGGTGTCAACTCGGCCGCGTGATCAACCGCGGCCTGACCGCTGCCCAGAGTGCCGACGACCTCTATCTCATCATAGCTTTCGAGGATCGACTGGATGCCCTCGGCCACCATGGGGTGATCGTCGACAATGAGGACTCGGATGGTCATGTCCCGGCCTTTCGGTTCGGTGTTGCGTCTTCCTGCGGCGGCAGCAGGTGGCTGAGGGGCAGGCTGACTTCGATCACCGTGCCCCCGTGCGGGCCGCGTGATGACAGAATACGCAACGTGCCGTCAAGCTGTTCGATCCGTTCCTGCATGTTGCGTAGCCCGATGCCGGTGCCGCTCTGATCCGGTTCAGAGCGCAGCCCGCGCCCGTCATCAGTGATCCGCATGGTCGCGCCTTTCTTGTGCCCGCGCAAGTCGATTGTAACATGCGAGGCGTCTGCGTGGCGCTCAATATTGGTCAAAGCTTCTTGAGCGATGCGGTAGAGGGCGATCTTGCTGTCCTGATCCAGCCGGTTGCGGAAGACAACGGTCGAAAACTCGGTTTCGATCCCTGTGCGCTCGCGGAAGTCATCGGTCAACGCCTTGAGGGCCGGGCCGAGGCCTAGATCATCCAGCACGCCGGGGCGTAGGTCGCGGCTGATGCGGCGTACTTCGGTGATCGCCGTGCCGAGATGATCAATGCCCTTGTCCAATGGGGCCTGCGCGCCCGCGTCATCGCCTCGGGACAAGCGCCTTCGCGCATTATCAAGAGCATAGCGGACACCGACAAGAATCTGGCTGATCCCGTCATGCAGCTCGCGCGCGACCCGGCCGCGTTCTTCTTCCTGAGCGTCGAACACTCGCTGGGTCAGCTCTTTCAGCTTTGCATCGGCCAGCCGCCGCTCGCGTATGTTCAGCAACATGCCCGAGGCAAAGACGATCAGGACTGAGGCTACAACGATGGCGCCAATATACATGAAGGTGCGTTGGACCCGGTCCTCGACCTCCGCGCGGGCATTGGCGACGGTTGCCAATATGTCGTCGATGAAGACACCGGTGCCCACGGCCCAACGCCAATCCTGCAGGCCCACAACATAGGCGATCATCTGCGCCTCTTCCCCGGTCGAGGGCTTTTCCCACATGAAACTGTGCCAGCCTGCACCTTGGCGTGCGAGACGGATGAACTCATCCACGACCGGAGTACCGTCGCTGTCGGTCAGACCGTCCCAATTGCGGTTGATGAACTGGGTCTGGCGGGGGCTGACCAAGTTCGTGCCGTCATAGTCATAGACAAAGAAGAACCCGTCCTGCCCGTAGATCATCGCCGACAGAATCTGAGTTACCAGCGTTTTGGCGACGTCATCGTCAGGTTCAGCGCGCCCGTAGATATAGGCAAACCCGTTGCGCGCCTGTGTGACGTAGTTCTTCAGTTCTTCCTTCTTGGCCTCGATCAGGCGTAGCTCCAGCGCCTGTATTTCGCGCTCGGATGTCGCTCGGGCCTGATAGGCGACCAGAAAGGCAATGGCCGCGACGGCAACGACCAGAGGGATGGCCGCAACCAAAGACAGTTTCTGCGCATAGGTCAGCGAAACCAGATGTCGGAGTCTTTGCATGGTCGAATCGATACGCAAGCGGCGGCGAAAATGCAAAAAGATTGAGCGTTTCTGGGGGTAAATGCCCTCGGGAACGTGGGATGGCTGGCTTTTTTGCCGATTTTATCTGCGAAAAACGGGCAGAAATTCGGGTTTCTACGCAGTAGTAGGTATTCCCTTTCATATCCCTGCCTCTAGGCTCCGATCCATTGAAAGCGACAGGCCCGGACACCTCCGGGTGATGACTTATGAAGGGGAGGAACACTCATATGGATCGTCGTTCATTTCTGAAGAAATCTGCTCTGGGCGGCTCGGCTGCTGCGGCAACCGCACTGGCGGCACCGGCTTATGCGCAGGGTCAGCGGACCCTGACCATGGTTACCTCGTGGGGTCGTGGTCTGGCCGGGGTGTTCGACAGCGCACAGCGCTGCGCCGATAGCATCAACGCGATGTCCGATGGCAGCCTGAACGTAGAAATCAAGGCCGCAGGCGAACTGGTTGGCGCGTTCGAAGTGTTCGACGCCGTTTCGTCCGGTCAGGCCGACATGTACCACGCGGCTGACTACTACTTTGTGGGTCAGCACCCAGGCTATGCCTTCTTCACCGCTGTTCCGTTCGGCATGACCGCGCAGGAACTGGTGAACTGGTACTACCACGACGGCGGCATGGAGCTGCATGACGAGCTGGGCTCGATCTTCGGCCTGAAGTCCTTCCTGGCGGGTAACACCGGCGCGCAGGCAGGCGGCTGGTACTCGAAAGAGATCAACGGCCCCGAGGATTTCCAGGGTCTGAAGTTCCGTATGCCAGGTCTGGGTGGCCAGGCACTTGGCAAACTGGGCGCATCGGTTCAGAACATTCCGGGTTCCGAAGTGTATCAGGCGCTGTCCTCGGGTGCGATTGACGGCACCGAGTGGATCGGCCCCTGGGCGGACGAAAAAGCGGGCTTCCAGGAAATCACCAAGACCTACTACACCGCGGGCTTCCACGAGCCGGGCGCAGGTCTGTCGCTGGCGACCAACCGCGACGTGTTCGACGAACTGACACCGGCCCAGCAGAAGATCATCGAGATCGCAGCGGCCGAAGCGCACCAGTGGAACCTGGCGCAGTTCCTGGCCAACAACGGTGCAGCTCTGCAGCGTCTGCAGTCGGGTGGCGTGAAGGTCATGGAATTCCCAGACAGCGTTTGGGATGCGTTCGGTCAGGCTTCGCAAGAGGTTCTGGACGAGAACATGGGCGACGAGCTGTTCAAGAAGATCCACGACAGTGCAATGGCATCGATGGCATCGTCCTCGGGCTGGTTGAACCTGTCGTCGGGTGCTTACACCGCTCAGCGCGACCGCGTTCGCGGCTAATCCCAAGTGAACTGACAAAACGGTTTCCCCGCAATCGCGGGGGAGCCTTTCTTGTTGCATATGCGCGGACCCATCATGCCGCTATAATTTGCAGTGCAACTGACGTGACCCGGGGACAACATGCAGGACGATAACGGTATCTCGTTTTTCGGCGCCCTGTGGAATGGACTGATCTGGTTCATTCAGAACATTGCCGAAGCCTTCTATAATTTTGGATATGCGATCACGCATCCGCAGCTGTGGCTGGATTGGTCCGACAAAGAATCCATCATGCGCTTTGTCTACTACGGAGGCTCGGTCGAGTTCTTCTTCGTGGTGTTCACGCTGTTTCTGGTTCTTACGGCCATCGGCCTCTACTACCGAAACGTGATGTGGGGCATGGTGCGCGGACTGGAGGCTTTCGCCAACACGACCGGACGTTTCTTTGCCTGGGCGGGTTTGCTTATGGTGATCCAGCAGATCGTTATCGTGTTCATGCAGCGGGTCTTTGCCCGGCCTGACATGTCCTTTGGCCTGGGTATTCCCTTCAATCAGGACATCAGTTGGTTTGCCGAAGAGCTGAAGCTCTATAACGCGATGGTCGTCTGCCTGTGCTGCACCTACACCTTCGTGCAGGGCGGGCATGTGCGGGTTGACCTGATCTATGCCGGTATCAGCCACCGCGCCAAGCGGGTGGTCGATATGTGCGGAGCGGTATTGTTCATGATGCCGATGGCCGTGCTGACCTGGATGTATGGCTGGTACTTCATGTGGCGGCACCTGATCGTACCGAAACCCTCTGCCAGTGACACACTGGACAGGCTGGTGGCCAAGTCGCGCGCCCTGCGCTGGAACGTGGAAACCATCGGCTTCAGCCCGAACGGTTTCAACGCGTATTTCCTGTTCAAAATCCTGCTCGTGATCTTTGCGGGCATGGTGTTCCTGCACGCGGTTGCCTTCCTGTGGCGGTCGTATCTGGAATACGTGGAAGGGCCGGAAAGCGCCGGAAAATACCTCGACAAGGATAGCCTTGGTGAGGGTGAAGAAGCCTACGAAGGCGCACATTAAGGACGGAGACCAAGACAATGCTATTCGGACTTGATGGCGTCGAGATAGGCCTCATTATCGTATTCTTTTGCCTTTTCGGAGGCATTCTCTCAGGCTTCCCGGTGGCCTTCGCCATCGGTGGAGCGGGTGTGATCTCCTTCGGGATCATCGCCGCGCTGGACAGCGCTGGACTGCTTATCCACCAGGCGATTGACACTGGTTCACAAGCTTACCGAGACCTGGTGAATTCGGGGGTCAAACCCGATACGGTCTCGGTCTTCCGATACCCGGACTTACCAAGGATAGGCGAGCCGGTCTTCCCCTCGGGATGGGAAACCGCGCTGGACCGAAACGTTTCCTTCATCGTCAACCGCATGAACGAACGGGTTCTGGCCGGTCAGTCGATTGAGACCCTTCTGGCCGTTTTGATGTTCGTTCTGATGGGCATCACGCTGGAGCGTTCCAAGATCGCAAACGACCTGTTGACAACGATGGCACGTGTCTTTGGCCCGCTGCCCGGTGGTCTGGCCGTGTCGATTGTTGTTGTGGGTGCGTTTCTGGCCGCCTCGACCGGTATAGTTGGCGCGACCGTGGTTACCATGGGCCTGCTGGCGCTGCCGACGATGTTGCGTAACAACTACTCGCCCGAGTTGGCGACAGGTGTGATCGCGGCCTCGGGCACGCTGGGGCAGATCATCCCTCCGTCGATCGTGATCGTTTTGTTGGGCACTTTGGCGGGTGACTTGTACTCGACGGCGCAGGAAGAGCGTGCGGTCGAGGCAGGCTGTACCGATGCCCTGACCTTTTTGGGCGAACCTGCGGTGGTCTCGGTTGGAACCTTGTTCCAAGCGGCTTTGTTGCCGGGGATCATGCTGGCGCTGCTCTATGCGCTTTATGCCTTTGGTTATGCACTGCTGAACCCGGACAAGGCTCCTGCGGTTGAGCTGTCGGGTGGCTCTGGTGAGACGATCACCCGCTCTGAGGGTCTGACCTGGCTGCTGGGTGCGCCGGTTGCGATCATCGTGGGTGCGGTGCTTCTGGGCAGCGCGGGTGTGATCGGTAGCCAGAACATCTCGGTCTCGGCCTTCTCGGATGTGGGGCAGGGCGCGTCTTTGCGCACGAATGTCTCGGCTGAGTGTCAGGCCTCGATGATCGAACTGCATGGCCAATCCGCCTGGGATCAAGCTGTGGCCGAGCAAGAGGCAATCGACGCCGCCGGTGGCGTTGCCAGCGCTGAGCGCCTGAGCGACGAAGAACTCGCCGCCGCCCGTGACGCCAAGATCGCCAATGCGGCTCCGATCGGAACCGGCGTTTCGATTGTTGTGGTGCTGCTGGCGCTGACCTTGGTTCTGGGTCGTGGCATCGCGCCTTCACGCTCGCCGCAACCTCTGATCGTTGGGGCGATTGGCCTGTTGTTGATGCTGTTGGTGGATATTCTCTTCATCCAGCCAACAACCTCATCCGGGGCGACATTCGTGTTGCTGGCGATTCCCTTCGCCATCGCGATCTACGGCTGTAAGGAGGCTGCCGCGCGTTGTGCCACCAACGATCTGATACGAGTTGTGTTCCCGCCGCTGGTTCTGATCATCGCGGTGCTGGGTTCGATCCTTGGCGGTGTTACCAATCCGACACCTGCTGCGGCACTGGGTGCCGGTGGTGCGATCATGTTGGCTGCGTACCGCAAGCTGCAGGATCAGGGCCGGTCCGGAAGTGTGATCATCTGGTCGACCTTTGCAGTCATCATCTGTTTGCTGATGGGTGTGAATTTCGATCTGCGTATCAATCAGGGCAATGTCCCGGTTGAGACCTGGATCGCCTTCATTCTGGCTTATGCGACGTACCTGTACGCTCTGTTCGGTCTGTTGTTCGGCTGCTGGGTCCTGTTCTCAAGCGGGGTTCTGACGCCGGTGGTGCGCGAGACGGCGAAGGTGACCTCGATGGTGTTTACCATCCTGATCGGGTCGCAGTTGCTGAACCTTGTGGTGATCTCCTTCGGGGGTGAGCATTACATCCAGCAGTTCCTGCGCAGCTTCGACAACGAGTTCACGGTCTTCCTGATCGTGATGCTGGTGCTGTTCATTCTGGGCTTTGTGCTGGACTTCCTTGAGATCATCTACATCGTGATCCCGATTGTTGGGCCGGTGATCTATGGCGGGTCGTTCGATCCGAAATGGGTGACCATCATGGTGGCGGTGAACCTGCAGACCTCGTTCCTGACGCCACCCTTCGGGTTCGCCTTGTTCTACCTGCGAGGGGTCGCCCCGAAAGAGGTGACGACGGGCCATATCTATCGTGGCGTCGTACCGTTCGTGATCATTCAGGTCGTCGGTATTGCGATCCTATGGTTCTTCCCGACCATTGTGACCATCGTGCCGGATCTGATTCCGAACTGATCACTGAGTGTAGTCCAAATGAAAAAGGGGGCCTGGAAGGCCCCCTTTTACTTTCTTATTTTAGGTTTAAGGCGAAGAGCTTGCGCGGACTTTAAAAGAGTTATCTTCGGCCGGATGAACGGGATCATGCGAACTGGATGAGGTCCCAACGATTTCCGAAAGGGTCCTGCCATACCGCGACTGTGCCATAGGGTTCAACACGGGGCTCTTCTTCGAAATGGACACCCTTTGCCCGCATTGCTGCGTGATCGCGTTGGAAGTCATCTGTTTGCAGAAAGAACCCAACACGCCCCCCGGTTTGGTTGCCGATAGCAGTTTCTTGTTCAAGACCGTCGGCTTTGGCCAGCAGTAAGGAGGCCTCTCCTAAACCCGGCGGCGTGACGAGGACCCAGCGTTTTCCGCCTCCCAGATCAATATCTTTGGAAAGAGTGAAGTCTAGCTTTTCGGTGTAGAAATTGATCGCAGCATCGTAGTCAGGCACCACAAGGGTGACAGCGTGCAGGCTCTGTTTCATGAAAGGATCAGCCTTTAGTGGGGTGGCGGTCAGGCAGTTGGATGTTTGCCACTTGCTCGGCTATAGGGGCCGAGGCGAGAGGGTGGTGCGAGGCATCTGCGAAAGCCTCGGGGTTGGAGATTTTCTCCCAGCGCCCCCGAACATAGGCCTCTAGCCCGGAAAACTTGGCTTTGTAGCCCATTTTCGGACTGCCCGGGACCCAGTAGCCTAAGTAGATATAGGGCAGGCCGGCCTCACGCGCGATCTCGATATGGTCGAGGATCATGTAGGTGCCCAAAGAGTTCTGCGGCTGGTTTGGGTCGTAGAAGGAATAAACCATGCTGAGGCCGTCATCCAGAACATCGGTCAGGCTGACGGCGATCAGGTTTCCAGTCTCGGGGTCGGCATACTCCACAACGCGGCTGCGGATTGGGGTTTCCTCGATCATCGCGGCGAACTCGAAAACGTCCATATCGGCCATGCCGCCATCAGCGTGGCGGGTATCGAGGTAGCGACGGAACAGCTCGTATTGATCATCGGTGGCCCAGGGCGAGGTTGCGCGGCGCTCTAGATAACCATTACGTTTGGCCGCGCGTTTCTGGCTTTTGGTCGGGCGGAAGGCCGAGACGTCGATCCGGGCGGAAAGGCACGCAGCGCAATCAGTGCAGGATGGGCGATAGAGGACGTTCTGCGACCGGCGAAACCCTTGTTGGGACAGCGAATTGTTCAACTGATCCGCGCCTGCGCCTTGCAGAGCGGTGAAGAGTTTGCGCTCCATCCTGCCCTCAAGGTAAGGGCAGGGCTGGGGGGCCGTCACATAGAATTGTGGCGCAATTGGCAGCGTGTGTCGCATGAAGGTCCCATGTAGCCTCGGACCGGATGATAGCAACGGATTTTCAAGCCGCCAAGTGATTCAAGTGTGTTGCGTTCAGGCCCGCTGGTTGATCATGACTGTGCCAAGGAAGGCATCCGTCAGACCCTGGCAGCGCGCGCTGGTCAGCATCATGATGACAGATACGATCTGAACAACGAAGAACGCCATGCTGATGAAGTATCCGGCCGTATGGGCCACGGCCTTGCCCATATCCATCCGTTCGCCGAACGCGTCGCGCAGCTCGATCCCCATGAACCGCATGCCAAGCGTGGCAGATCCGTTCGAGATTGTGATGACCCGGTAGACAAAGCTGATCACGGCATAGATCAGCGGCAAGAAGAACAGCCCGGCCCCAAGTGTCAGGAAGACGGGGACGATGCACAGAAGTGAGATAAAGGCGATGTCGAACAACCATGCGACAAAACGCTTGGTTGCGACGGACTGGTAGAACTCGGGTTGAGTATCGGGATCGGGCAGATGGTTCATTGTCAGGTTTCCGAAAGGGTAGGTCGTGTTACCCTGTCCCGAATGGTCGGGACAGGGCAAGTCAATTCAGGCCGGTTCGCCTTTGCCATCGTCTTCGTGGTTTTCACGTGCGCGTTCATCCATGAACTGGTCGAACTCGGCTTTGTCCTTGGCTTCGCGCAGGCGGCGCAGGAAGGCTTCGAAATCCTGCTGTTCACGTTCCAGACGGGCCAAAGTGTCGGCCTTGTAGGCGTCGAAGGCGCTGTTGCCTGATGGCTTCATTGCACTCATGTGACTGTGCCAGGATTTGCGGCGGCTGCAGGACTTGCTGAACATGCGTTTGCTCCAGATCATATAGGCCAGAAGGGCGAGGCCTACGGGCCAGAAGAAGATGAACCCAAGAACCATGGCGGCGATCCAGGCGCCTTTGCCTTTGTCGTCCATCCAAGCCTCGGCACGATAGAGCCACCCCGGATTTGCGGGTGCGGCGGGTTCGGACAATGCGGTCATGTGGTCTCTCCTGGGGTTGATGTAAATTCCTTTCACATGATCTAGATGGGGAGCGCTTGCGGGGTTGCAAGGGGTCGATGTGAAAAAGATTTACATTTTCGGATTTGGTTGACGACGCAGGCCTCGGGCAGCAGGGTGCGGACATGATGAATGAGAACGCAAATGCGTCAACGCTTGTTGAGATCTTGGAGCTGGAAAAACAGGTATGGTCTGCTTTGGCAACAGGCGACGCCCAGGCTGACAGGGCGCTTCTGAGCGCCGATTTTCTGGGTGTCTACCCGTCGGGTTTTGCAAATCGGGACGACCATGTAGGGCAGTTCGCTGAGGCTCCGACAATGGCGGAATTCAAGTTGAGCGAAGAGCACCTGCGGATTTTGACCCCGGATATCGTGTTGCTGTCCTATCGGGCCGATTATGTGCGACCGGGCGCGGAGGAGTGGGAGGCGATGCTCATATCTTCCCTTTGGGAACGTCGGGCGGGGGCTTGGATCAACAGTTTCAGTCAGGACACTCCGGTCGAACAGGAATAATGCGTTTGCCGCATTGACCTTGCCGCCCAGCGGTGCGCAGGGTCCGGGTATGACTGAGAGTTTGACCATCAACCGTCTGCCGCGCGCGTTCGACCAGTCTTTGGGCGATGAAACCCGCGCTCTGCTTGCCGACCTGACGCCCGAACAAGGCGATTTGATCGCCGGAACCGCCGGGTCCAGCCCGTATCTGAAGGGCCTGATCGAGCAAGAGAGGGAGTGGCTGCCGCAGGCCTTGCACCAGCCGGACCACGCTTTGGCAGAGGTGATGGAGGCCGCGCGCGCCTTGGCACCAGATCTGCTCAAGCCGGGATTAAGGCTGGCCAAGCGGCGGATGGCGGTACTAACCGCTTTGGCGGATATTGCAGGTGCTTGGCCGCTGGAAAGGGTCACGGCAGCGTTGACCGAGTTTGGTGCGCTGGCGGCAGATGTGGCCGCAAAGGCCGAGATTGCCGCCTTGATCCGCCGCAAGAAGCTGCCCGGAATGACTGAGGATGATGTCGAAACCGCAGCCGGGATGGTCATTCTCGCGATGGGCAAGATGGGCGCGCATGAGCTGAACTACAGCTCGGATATCGACCTGATCGTTCTGTTTGATGAAACACGCTTTGACCCGGATGACTTCTACGAAGCCCGGCACGGGATGGTGCGGGCCACGCGCAATTTCTGCGCCACGCTCAGTGACAAGACCGCCGACGGCTACGTGTTCCGCACCGATCTGCGCCTGCGGCCCGACCCGGCGGTGACCCCGGTCTGCATGGCGACGGAGGCGGCCGAACGGTACTATGAGAGCCTCGGCCGCACATGGGAGCGGGCAGCCTATATCAAAGCACGCGCCTGTGCGGGTGATTTGGCGGCCGGAGAGCGGTTTCTGGATACGCTGAAACCCTTTGTCTGGCGTCGGCATCTGGACTTTGCCGCCATTCAAGACGCCCATGACATGCGCCTGCGCATACGAGAAAACAAAGGGACGGGCGGTAGCCTCTCGATCCCTGGTCATGATATGAAACTGGGTCAGGGCGGTATTCGCGAGATCGAGTTTTTCACCCAAACCCGGCAGTTGATTGCAGGTGGGCGCGACCCCGATCTGCGCGTGCGCGGCACGGTGCCCGGGCTGGCGGCTCTGGCGCAAAAGGGCTGGGTGCCGGAAGAGGTTGCGGAAAAGCTGACCGATCACTATCGCGCGCATCGCGAGGTCGAACATCGCATTCAGATGATCCACGACGCTCAGACCCATAAGGTCCCTCAATCTGACGATGGGATCGAACGGGTCGCCTGTCTGCTGGCGCTTAGTAGCGGCGATCTGACCAAGGGTCTGACCCGCCGCCTGACCGAAGTGCATGAGCTGACGGAAGGCTTCTTTGCACCGGGTGCAGGGCCCGCGCCGACGCCCACGCCTGAGGTGACGTTCGACCAGAATATCCTCGCCCGCTGGGCCACATATCCGGCCCTAAGGTCCCAGCGCGCGCGGCGCATCTTCGACCGGTTGAAGCCCGAGCTCCTCTCGCGCCTCGCCAAAACCGCGCAACCTGACGAGGCGCTGCTGGCGCTGGATGGGTTTCTGGCAGGCCTGCCTGCGGGTGTTCAGTTGTTCTCGCTCTTTGAGGCCAACCCACATCTGAACGACCTGTTGATCGACATCGTCGGCACCTCTCATGCGCTGGCGTCCCACCTGTCGCGCAACGCTTCCGTTTTTGACGCGGTGATCGGAGGCAGTTTTTTCAGCGATTGGCCCGGTTTGAAGGCTTTGCAGGCCGAGTTGGTGGAAGCACTGGCGCAGGAAGCCGACTATGAAACGCAACTCGATCTGGCGCGGCGCTGGTGCAAGGAATGGCATTTCCGCATTGGCGTTCACCACCTGCGCGGCCTGATCGATGGGGCGCAAGCCGGCCGACAATATACAGAGCTGGCGCAAGCCGTTATCGCCGCGATCCTTCCCTTTGTGACCGACGCCTTCGCCCGCAAACACGGCCCGGCACCGGGGCGCGGAGCCGCCATTCTGGGCATGGGGTCGCTCGGGGCAGGGCGGATCAACTCGCAATCCGATCTGGATATGATTGTGATTTACGATCCGCTTGATCAGGACATGTCCGACGGTCCCCGCCCGCTGGCCACGCGCACCTACTACGCTCGGTTCACGCAGGCGCTGATCACGGCGCTTTCGGCTCCCATGTCTCAGGGGCGGCTTTATGAGGTCGACATGCGCCTGCGCCCTTCGGGCAATCAGGGGCCGGTGGCGACCAGTTGGGCAAGTTTCACGCACTACCAGCAGGAAGAGGCGTGGGTGTGGGAACATCTCGCCCTGACCCGCGCTCATGTCGTCGCCGGAGACTCGGGCTTGGCTCAGGATATCGAAGCCTTCCGAACTGAGCTTTTATCGCGCCCTCGGGAGGCAGGCAAAGTTCTGCGCGAAGTGGCCGAAATGCGGACGCGTCTGGCGGCGGCAAAGGCCCCGGCGGGCGTTTGGGATGCCAAGAACGGCCCGGGCCGAATGATGGATATCGAGTTGATGGCCGAGACCGGAGCGCTGATGGCAGGCCTCGCAAACCGGGATGTGATGTCTGGCCTCGACGGGGCGGTCGCTGCCGGTTTGTTGGATGTCGCGCAGGCACAAACATTGAAGGACAGCTACGATCTATGCTGGTCGGTACAATGCGCGGCGCGGCTGCTTTCGGGCAAGGTGATTGAGGCGGACAAAATCGGCGAGGGCGGAGCGGCCTTCCTGTGCCGTGCCACCGGGTTCGAACAGGTCGAAGCGCTGCAATCCGCATTGCAGGACAGCTATTCCACCGCCGCCGAAATCATCGGCAGCGTAATCAAAGAGGATGAAGATGGCGCGCAGCACTGATCCAAACGACCCCAAGGGCCTGATCCGCGAGGCGTATAACATCGAAGGTATCTCTATGCCCGAATGCCGCAGCATCTTTCTGGACTGGGCGCTCAGCCTGCCCGATGGCGTGGACCAGAAACAGGCTCTGGCCGAGCTGCATGCGGTCTATTCCGCTCAGGAGCCCGAACATCCCATGACTCAGGTGATGACCGAGGGGTTGCAGGCCGCCCAAGCGCCTAAACGGCGCGGGGGCTGGCGCTCTCGTCCGCGCTAGGGGTTTTCCTTCGGGCTGTTCGCGACTATGAGGCGGTCATGATCCAAGCCGTAGACCGCCCCCGTATCCGCCTGAAACCCAAAGCCAATGCGCGCGGGCTGCGCCATGGTTTCCCATGGGTCTATGCCAATGACATCGTCACTGATCGGCGCACTCGCAAAATCCCCGCCGGGGCGCTGGCCGTGCTTGAGGATGAAAAGCGCGCTCCGATCGCTCTGGTCGCGGTGAACCCTGAGTCGAAGATCATGTGTCGCGTTCTGGATCGCGATATTGAGGCCGATCTGAACACGAACTGGTTCGAATCCCGCCTGCAGCGCGCGCTTGAGATGCGCGAGTGCCTGTTCGACGCGCCATACTACCGTCTGATCCACGCCGAGGCCGATGGCTTTCCTGGTGTGATCATCGACCGTTTTGGTGACGCCTGCGTGATACAGCCCAACGCCGCCTGGGCCGAAGCGCATCTGGAGGCGCTAACCGACGCGCTGCTCAAGGTGACTGGCGTGACGACGGTTCTGAAAAACGCCTCTGGCCGGACTCGCGGATTGGAGGGGTTGGACGACGTCAACAAAACCCTGCGCGGAACCGCGCCTTACGCGCCTCTGCCCGTTCCCATGAACGGCGCGACCTATATGGCCGACCTGACCGGCGGTCAGAAAACCGGCCTGTTCTACGATCAACGTCCCAACCACGCTTTTGCGGCGCGTTTGGTGCATCCCGAAGCTCAGGTGCTGGACGTGTTCAGCCACGTGGGCGGCTTCGGCCTCGCCATGCTGGCTGGAGGGGCGGCACAGGCACTATCCGTCGATGGCTCTGCCGCCGCTTTGGACCTAGCCACCAAAGGGGCCCAAGCAAGCGGATGTGCTGACAGGTTCCAAACCCGCCAAGGCGATGCCTTCGATGTGCTGACGCAACTGGGCGAAGAGGGCGCACAGTTCGACGTCGTCATCTGCGACCCGCCCGCCTTTGCGCCCTCAAAACAAGCCCTCGACGCTGGTCTGCGCGCCTATGAACGCATCGCCCGCCTCGCCGCCCCACTGGTCAAATCCGGCGGCTATCTGGGCCTCTGCTCCTGCTCTCATGCCGCAGATCTGGGCCGTTTCCGCGATGCCTCATCTCGCGGGATCGGACGGGCCGGGCGGCAGGCGCAATTGATCCACACGGGCTTTGCCGGACCCGATCATCCACAATTGCCGCAATTGGCTGAAAGCGGTTACCTCAAAGCCGTATTCTACCGGCTGTGAAGGCGGTTCTGGATACATGCGTCATCTACCCCACGGTGATGCGTGAGATGCTGCTGGGCGCGGCAAAACTGGGCCATTTCACCCCCATATGGTCCGCGCGTATCCTCGAAGAATGGGCCCGCGCCGCCCGCAAACTCGGCCCCGAAGGCGAAGCACAGGCCCGCGCCGAGATCGCTCTGGCCCAAGCGCACTGGCCCAAAGCCGAACGCAAGGTAGCAATGGGTATCGAACAACGTCTCTGGCTGCCCGACAAGGCCGATATCCACGTTCTGGCCACGGCCATCGAGGCCTCGGCGGATGTCATCGTCACCGTCAACGCCAAGGACTTCCCCAGAAACATCCTGTCCGAAGAGGGCCTTGAGCGCCGTGACCCAGACAATCTGCTCCACAGCTTCTGGCAAACCGACCCTACGGGCATGACGAACGCGGCCAAGGCGGTCCTGTCCGAAGCCAACCGCTTATCGGGCGATCAATGGACCCTACGCGCGCTCATGAAAAAAGCCCGCCTGCCGCGCCTGGGCAAAGCCCTGACCACCTAAACGGGATCCCCCTTCATCTGGCTAAAAATATCCCGGAGAGCGCGAGAGGCTGGCCTCTCGCTGTACACCCTCAGCCACGCGCCCAACGCTGCTCCAAAGCCTCCAACGCCGCAATCCGCTCATCCGTCTTTGGATGACTCATCAGCCACGCAGGCACAATTCCTGCACGCTGCTGCGTCAGGTCTTCCAACTTGTGGAACAGAGATTTCTGCGGTGCGATCCCAATCCCGGCCTTCGTCAGCAAGGCGGCGGCATATTCGTCGGCCTCATACTCATCCTGCCGGGATAAGCGCGACGCCAGCAACGAGGTCAACGCATTCGCAATCATGGCCCCGATGAACGGAATGAACCGGTTCAACACCATGATCAACGCGGTGCGCATTGCGTTCTGGCCTGAGAAATCAATCATCCGCCGTTTCGCATGCCCCAAGGCCACATGACCCAGCTCATGGGCAATCACGCTGGCCATTTCCTCGGCCGAGACCTCACCGTTGCGAAACTTGCGATAAAACCCGCGCGTGATGAAGATCCGCCCGTCCGGAGCTGCCAACCCGTTCACCGGGTCAATCTCGTAGATATAGACCGGCACCCGCGCGATATTCAAAGCAGCGGCCAGCCTGTCCGTCATCCGTTTGAGGGCAGGGTCAGCCAGTTCGGTCGACTTCTGATCCAACTCACGATGGGTGCGCCAGATGGAAATCCGGTACATCACAAGGCCATAGGCAATCGCCAGAAGGATCGGAGTTAAGCGAAGCATGACATAGATATGGGCGGCCCACCCAGTCTAGGCAAGCCGCAATTGCAGTTAAGTCCTAGGTCAAAACATGCCCCGAATGCTGAACCTACCTACCCGGCAGAGGAAGCTGCAAGTTCGAATGGAATTCAGAAAGGGACGATTTCGTCAAAGTCGCACCTTTTGAAGCCTCGAAAAAGGCATGTTCTGCCTCTTTCTCAGCGACCAATGCATCCACTCTTAAATCCCTTACATCTGCGCGCAGGTCGTCACGTGCCTCTTCATAGGTTTCGGCGTCACGCAGTTCGTCCTCAAGCGCGTTCAGGTCGTCTTCGTAATTGGGGTCTGAAGGATCAAGCGCGGCAATGTCGTCCGCAATGTCGTCGCTGCTACGACCGTCATAGCTTGCGTTCAGATCACGTAGCTCGCGCCGTGCGTCATAGAGATCCCCGCGCAGGTCATAGTAGGTTTCCGCAGCGGCCTGATAGGTCGCGATCTTGCCGACATTGCTGTTGGGAGACGCGTTGCGAAACGCCGGAGCCGCCGCTTTCGATGCGTTCAGGTTGCGCAACTTGTCCGAGCCATAGGGGTCGGTAATCGCAGCCACAAGCGGATCGCGGTACCTAAGCTTGTCCGGGTTTTGTTCGTCGTATCGCTTGGTGCGATAGTCCGAGCGAGCAACTGGTCGCGGGGAGTATTCGACCGGAGCAATGGACGCTTTGCGGTAGGCTTTGTTTACGCGTTTTCCGCTGGCCTTGGGTTTCACGCGTGAGCGTTTGCCGAACAGTTCTTCCACATCGCGTTTGAACTCTCGCCCAACGTTCGCCAGGGTTGTTTTCTGAACTTTGCCGCTTCGCGACTTGTTGCTGGAAGGTTTTTGGGACTTCGCTTTCTGCTTGTTGCCAGTTCCGAATATGTTGCGAGAGCGTTGAGTTGTGGACTTGGCTTTTTGCTTCTTGCCATTTCCAAATAGGTTGCCAGAGCGTTGGGTTTTGGACTTCGCTTTCTGCTTGTTGCTACTTCCGAATTGGTTGCGAGAACTCAGGGTTTTGGATTTGGCTTTTCCATGATCCTTACCGGCATTTTTTGCGCCGTTGCTTTTGCCAGATTTTCCCTTTTCGCCGCTCTTGCCCCCGTCTTTTCCTCCCTTACCGGAATTCCCCTTGCCACCTCCGTTCCCCTTTCCTTTGCCGTTGCCTTTATCGTTTTTTGCGTAAGCCGCATCCGGCGCAAAGGCAAAAGTTGCAACGGCACCGGACGCCAGCACCAATGCAGAAATGGTCAAAAAAGATGTCAGGTAATTGCGAAGTTTAGATTCGGTCATCTCAGCCCCCCAGCATCGATCCATCTGGGTTATACCACGAATCTCAAAAATGTGGGGAGTATCGCTTCGATTGTTTCCTCTGAAGCTATTTCGAGGGCAAAATCTATGACTTTGTCTTGTTTTTAGCAGCGTTGATCTACTTCGGCGCGCAGTGACGTCTAGCGAGTCAACTCTCTCATACCCTGTTCCAACCCAGCCAGCGTCATTGGCACCATGCGGTCCTCGAAAATCTCTTGGATCATGCCGATGGAGTGGGTGTAACCCCAGTATTTCTCGGGCACCGGGTTGATCCAAAGGTTTGACGTCCACTGCTCGCGCGCGCGTTGCAGCCAGACTTGGCCTGCTTCTTGGTTCCAGTGCTCGTTGGCGCCGCCGGGGTAGGCGATCTCGTAGGGACTCATCGATGCGTCTCCGACGAAGATGCATTTGTAGTCGCCGCCATAGGTGCGCAGCACCTCGTGGGTTGGGATCTGTTGGTCCCAACGGCGGCGATTGTCGCGCCAGACGCCTTCATAGAGGCAATTGTGGAAGTAGTAGTATTCCAGATGCTTGAACTCGGTCCGCGCAGCCGAGAACAGCTCTTCAACCACCTTGATATGCGGGTCCATAGATCCGCCAACGTCCAGAAACAGCAGGACCTTGACCGCGTTATGCCGCTCGGGGCGGGTTTTGACGTCCAGATAGCCGTGTTCGGCAGTGGCGCGGATTGTGCCGTCGAGGTCCAACTCCTCTGCAGCGCCCTCGCGCGCCCAGCGGCGCAGACGCTTCAAGGCGACCTTGATATTGCGCGTTCCTAGTTCAACAGTGTCGTCTAAGTTCTTGAATTCGCGCTTGTCCCAGACTTTCACCGCGCGCTGATGGCGGCTTTCTTTCTGGCCGATCCGCACGCCTTCGGGGTTGTAGCCATAAGCCCCGAACGGAGAGGTCCCCGCCGTGCCGATCCACTTGTTGCCCCCCTGATGGCGGCCTTGCTGTTCCTTCAGACGTTCACGCAAGGTGTCCATCAGCTTGTCAAAGCCACCAAGCGCTTCGATCTCAGCTTTTTCCTCGTCTGATAGGTGTTTTTCGGCCATCTTGGCCAGCCAGTCCGCGGGGATGTCGACCGCCTCCAACACTTGATCAAAATTGATCTCACCCAGCCCCTCAAAACTGGCGGCAAAAGCGCGGTCGAACTTGTCGATATTGCGCTCATCCTTCACCATCGAGACACGGGCGAGGTAGTAGAACGCCTCGACATCATAGGTGGCCAGGCCCTTTTTCATCCCCTCCAGAAAGGTCAGATATTCCCGAAGAGAGACCGGAATGCCTGCTTTTCTGAGGTTTTCGAAAAAGGGCAGGAACATGGGCTACACCAAGAACCGCACAAGGATCAGAGACAGGATCAGGCCCAAAAGCGCAAAGGCGATGCCGTAACCGGCGGCGTATTGCGCCATGTCGGCCCGGTTGCCGTTGCGCTTGCGCGCGGCCATTACGCCCAGGATCGCACCCAAAACAGCCATTCCCACTACTACGAGCATTCGTCTGTCATCCGCCTGTATTCTTTCTCGACGTTCCCGCGTCGCCCTCTGCCAGAGACCGGGCCACCAGATCCGAGCCAAACCCGTATCGCGCCCATCCGATACTGTCCAGCCTGACGGCACGTGCCTGCTGCTCCTGTCCGGCTTGTTTCAGAGCCTCGGATTTCAATAGCAGCAACGTCGCCAGAAGTGAGGCGTTCTCGGCTCGTGTTATCACGTCAATTGCGGAGTTCAGATCGGGCAGGATTTCGGGCCCTCTGTCCTGCGCCAGCGCAAAAGAGGCTGTTTGGGCCGTGACATGCGCGCGGTGAACCTCGGTTCCGGGGGTGGCGTTCAGGAATTGCAGCGCGATCTGATAGTTCTGCAAGGCGGCGGCGGGATCGCGAAACTGGATCATGCGGCCCATAAGGTAATGCGGATAAGCACGGCGGTGGTCGGTCCAGCCCTGCCGCCGTCCGATCTCGGCCGCGCGTTTTGCTGCGCGCAGCTGTCGGGGGGAACCGGGACCGGGGCCGAGGGCTTTATTGATCGCGTCGACCCATTCGCGCGGGGTTTCGGTCAACGGTTGCACCGGCAGCCGGTCGCCGCGCGGGTTGAGGCGGCTGAGCAGGCCGGGGATTACGGCCTCGACCTGTTCACGGGACATCCCCGAGCGCAGTTCAGGAGAATAGGCTGCCCGCAGGATCAACATATCGAACCCGGTCAGAACGGTGTGGATATTGTCATCGTTGAACACGGAATCGGGCAGATGATAAAGGTCGTTGAGCGGCCCCAGCGCCTGCGCCAGTTCCTCATGTAGACAATCGCGAATTTCCTGCGGGCTGACATCTGCAGGGATGAAAATGCCCAGACGCTCGCGCCGTTGCAACTCGGTCCAGCTGCTTTTGGGCTTGCGGCGGTCGCGGCGGTATTCCTCTAGGCTCGATGAATTGGGGACCACGAAACAGGCGGCATTGGGCAGGATGCGTTGAATATCGCGCTGGGTGACGGCCTCAATGGTGATGTTGGCCTGACCCTCTGGAATTTGCCGGATGTCGATCCTGGCCTCGCGCCGAATGCGAGACAGCAGGTTGTTAAGGTCGCGCTGCATGCTGGCCGTCGGAGTGCCGGTCAGGCGCACGGTGACGGGTGTTTCGAACCGGGTGAAAACCGGCAGCTCAACGCCGCTTTCCAGCGCAAAATGAAGGTCAAAGAAATCGGCAGCAATGTTGGTATTGGACCGCGCAGGTGGCGTTGGCCGCGACGCCGAGAACGACTTGGTAGGGGGCAGGGATTGCTCAACGACCTTGACGTTATCCGGCAATTCGATCCGTTCGACCGTTGTACAGGCTGACAGCGCCAATACGGCAACGAAGGCGGCAAATCGCTTCATGCGCGATTGTACTTTATGAACGGCGTCAGGGTGCCAATCCGATCATAGAGCTGGCGTGCGGTGTGATTAAACTCCTGCGTGAGCCAATAGACTGACGGAGCACCCTGACGATCGGCCTCATCATAGACCGCCTGTATCAAGGCGCGCCCAACGCCGGTTCCGCGCGCCTCGGGGCGGGCGAACAGGTCCTGCAGATAGCAGACATTCTCCACCTTCCAGCCGTGACGGTGAAAGAGGAAATGCGTCAATCCGACCAGCTTGCCGTCCTGTTCCGCAACGAAGCCCGAGAAATCTTGCGGGTCATCGCCCAGTAGACGTTCGAATGTCGTCTCGTAGATGGCGTCGGGCAGGGTGGTTTCGTAGAATGCAAGATAATCACGCCACATGTCGGCCCATTGGGCCTTGTCCGCGGCGGTCAGTGGGCGGATTTTGAGGTCGTTGGCCAAGTGATGCGTCCTGCTTATTTGGTTTCTGGGATGCTGACACCCGGACCGCCAAGAAGCAAGCCGCGCTCACATCCTGTTCAACGTCGACTGCGCGCCATGAAGGCCAATCGCTCAAACAAATGCACGTCCTGTTCATTTTTCAGCAGCGCGCCGTGCAGTTTGGGCAGCGCATTGGCCCCGTCGCGCTTGAGGTCTTCGGCGCTCAGATCCTCGGCCAGCAGCAGTTTCAACCAGTCCAGAACCTCGGAGGTTGAGGGTTTCTTTTTCAGGCCCTGCGTGTCGCGGATTTCGTAGAACTGCGTGAGCGCGGTGGTCAGCAGTGCATCCTTGATACCAGGATGATGGACTTCGACAATGCGGCGCATCGTGGCCTCATCCGGGAAGCGGATATAGTGAAAGAAGCAGCGGCGAAGGAAGGCGTCGGGCAGTTCTTTTTCGTTGTTCGAAGTGATGATCACGATCGGGCGGTTCTTTGCCTTGATCGTCTCGCCGGTCTCGTAGACGTGGAACTCCATTTTGTCGAGTTCCTGCAGAAGGTCATTGGGAAACTCGATATCCGCCTTGTCGATCTCATCAATCAGCAGAACGACCTTTTCGTCGGCCTCAAACGCTTGCCAGAGCTTGCCCTTGCGGATGTAGTTCGAGACGTCATGCACACGCTCTTCGCCCAGCTGGCTGTCCCGCAACCGGCTGACGGCGTCGTATTCGTAAAGGCCCTGCTGCGCGCGCGTTGTGGATTTCACATTCCACTCGATCATGCGCAGACCCAACGCGCCGGCGACCTGTTTTGCCAATTCGGTCTTGCCAGTGCCGGGCTCCCCTTTGACCAGCAAGGGGCGCTCCAGCGTGACGGCGGCGTTCACGGCGATGGTCAGATCATCGGTGGCGACATATTCGGCTGTGCCTTGAAAACGTGCGGTCATCGGGTCCTCTTGCTGTTTCCGGCGAAACTGTGGTGTCCGGGTTACAGAGCGATGGGGAATTTGACAAGCCGGGCCGCTGCGTCGGTGAATCAAATTTACCAGCGAGTCCAACCGCTTTTGCATGATTCGCAGGCAGGTGTCTTTCTCGAGGGTTGAACAATGCCCTGAAATTGCCTGTCGATTTTCACAGAAAAACAAGGATTTGTTGTTTTAAGTCTCATATTTAGATGAAGGCTTGCGACGGGGCGTCGGTTCTACGTTTGTGTAGTGACATTCCAGTGCCCGTCGGCTAAACGCTGCGCAGAAGGGAGAGCCAAATGTCTGGTGAAGCAACCGTGACCGACGTTACAGGCCATACCGAGGGAGCAAATATGAAGCAGGAAGTTTTTCTGCCGGAGGACTACCGTCCGGCCGAAGATGAGCCTTTCATGAATGATCTGCAGCTTGAGTATTTTCGCCGCAAGCTGCTGGACTGGAAGACAGAACTACTCGCAGGCAGCCGCGACACGATCGAAGGGCTGCAGGACAACACCCGCAACATTCCGGACGTCGCCGACCGCGCCAGTGAGGAAACCGACCGCGCGCTGGAACTGCGCACACGGGATCGTCAGCGCAAACTGGTAGCGAAAATCGACTCGGCGCTGCGCCGGATCGACGAAGGCGAATACGGGTATTGCGAAAAAACAGGCGACCCGATCTCGCTGAAGCGTCTGGATGCGCGCCCGATCGCGACAATGACGCTCGAGGCCCAGGAACGGCATGAACGTCGCGAAAAGGTCCATCGCGACGATTGATCGTCCTGATAAAGTGAATAATTCAAACGCCGGGGCCTGTCGCTCCGGCGTTTTTGCGTTAAGGCAAGGCCATGAAGATCAACGGTTTGAAGTTTTGCGTGGTTGGCGGCGGCATTGGCGGCCTTGCGGCGGCGTTGGCTCTGCGTCAGCGCGGGGCGCAGGTGACGGTGCTAGAGCAGGCCCGAGCGCTGACCGAGGTCGGAGCAGGCCTTCAAATCAGCGCCAACGGGATGTCCGTTTTGCGCGCCTTGGGGGTTGCGGGGGATCAGCCTAAAGCCGCGCAATTCTCGTGCGGAACACTTCTGCGCGACTATCGCAAGGGCCGGGTGATCAGTCGTATTCCAGCCCCGGCGGCGGGCCCGACATTCTACTATCACCGCGCTGACTTGCTTGAGTTGTTGCGACAGGCATCAGAGGAAGCAGGTGTCGACATACGCCTTGGTGCGCGCGTGCAGACGGTTCGAAAACACCCGTCCGAGGCCGAGATTGTGCTGGATGACGGTGAGCGCTTGGGGGCAGAATGTGTCATTGCGGCAGATGGAGGTCGCAGCACCCTTCGCCCGATCCTGAATGGCCCCGAGGCTCCTGCCTTTACCAACCAGATCGCCTGGCGTGCAACGGTGCCTTGGGAGGACCGGGTCGAGAGACCGCAAGCCTCACTGACTATGGGGCCGGGGCGCCATGTGGTCACCTATCCGCTGCGCGATCAGCACCTGATGAACGTCGTCGCAATTGAAGAACGCTCGGACTGGCAGCAGGAAGGCTGGCGCGTAGAGGGCGATCCCAATGAACTGCGCGCTCGGTTTGCCGATTTTGGAGGGCCTGTGCGGGACATTCTGACAAAGGTCGAAGAAACGCATCTGTGGGCGCTGTTCCTGCGTCCGGTAGCCGAGAGATGGCAGAACGGACGCTTGGTCCTGTTGGGCGATGCCGCCCATCCGACGTTGCCCTTCATGGCGCAAGGGGCCTGTCTGGCTCTTGAGGATGCCTGGGTTCTGGCACGCTCTTTCGACAGCCAATCGGGTGTGAGGCAGGCTCTTGCAGCCTACGAAGCCGCGCGCCAGCGTCGCGCGCAACATGTGGTCGCTGCGGCTTCCACAAATGCGCGAAACTTCCATTTGCGCGGTCCGATGCGTTTGGCCGCGCAAGCGGTTCTGGCAGCAATAGGTCCGCGACTGACGCGTAAATACGACTGGATCTACAACTACGATCCGACCGTCTGATCTCAGGTGTCCAGATCGACCCAGACCGGCACGTGATCCGAGGGTTTTTCGTGCCCACGCACCTCTTTGTCGATCTGACAGTCCCGCATCAGATCTGCGGCCTGTGGGGTCAGTAGAAAATGGTCGATGCGAATGCCGTCATCCTTGTTCCAGGCTCCGGCCTGGTAGTCCCAGAAGGAATAGTGGCCTGCACCTTGCACACGGGCACGGAACGCCTCAGTGAAGCCAAGGTTCAGGATTTTGCGGAAGGCAGCCCGGCTTTCGAGGCGGAACAAGGCGTCCTCGCGCCATGCATCGGGGCGTTTTGCGTCTTCTGCTTGGGGAATGATGTTGTAGTCGCCCGCCATTAACGCAGGCTCTTCGCTGGTCAACAGGGCGCGGGCGCGATTGTACAGACGCTCCATCCACGCCAGTTTGTAGTCGTATTTTGGCCCGGGCGTTGGGTTTCCGTTCGGTAGATAAAGGCCACAAACCCGCAGCGCCTGCTTTCCAACAACCGTTGCTTCGATCCAACGCGCTTGTTCATCTTCTTCGTCACCGGGCAAGCCGCGCGTTACATCCTCCAAAGGTAGCTTCGAGAGGATTGCGACTCCGTTGAAGCTCTTCTGACCATGTGTTTCGACATTGTATCCGCGTTCTTCGAAGATTTCTCGGGGGAAGTTCTCGTCGACGGACTTGATTTCCTGCAATAGAACCACGTCCGGCTGGGCTTCATCCAACCAACGTGGCAAGGCTTCGGCCCGCGCTTTTATGCCATTGATGTTGAACGTGGCGATTTTCATGCGCGATCCTCCGAAGCTGTTGGCAACCTATCGCCCAGAATGATCCCAGCGGCAAGGTGGTGGCTGCGGTTGCGAGGCTCTGCCTCGCGCTCCGAGGTATTTTTGGCCAGATGAAGAAACGGATCCTTAACCAATTTGGTTGTAGCAATGAGATGCGGTACAGGCGGAGGCGCCGATGACCGCGCCAGGTGAAGCTCTCCGGCGTTCAGGTCGGAGAGTGGATCCCTGCTTCATCTGGCTGAAAATACCTTGGGGGTGTGGGGGCAAAGCCCTCACGTGGTTTACATGGAAAACGACGTGCCGCATCCGCAGGAGGACGTCGCGTTGGGGTTTTCGATCACGAACCGCGCGCCGATCAGTTCCTGGGTAAAATCAATGACCGCATTTTCCAGAAAGGGCAGGGAGATCGAGTCGACAATCACCTTTTGGCCTTTGCCTTCGAGAACAAGGTCGTCCTCTTTTGGTGCGTCCAACGCGATTTCGTATTGAAAACCGGAACATCCGCCGCCTTCAACGGCGACACGCAATGCCTGACCCTGATTGGCGGCACCGATTTCAGCAAGGCGCTCAAACGCTCGTTCTGTGACTGTCGGAGGCAGATTCATGCCGGACTCCAAAGGTTTATTTCCCAACCAACGTACAATATATGAAACCTATCGACAGGCGACAAGGACCAGACTTTTGGATAGAGCGGGTTTTGCCTCGGATCCAGGCCGCGCACGGGGGCGGTTGGTGCCTGAGGAGGAAAGCAGTTTCCGGTCATGCTTTCAGCGAGATCGGGATCGCATCATTCATGCCAGCGCGTTCCGGCGGCTTAAGCACAAGACGCAGGTTTTTGTCGAACATGAGGGCGATAGCTACCGCACCCGCCTGACGCATTCAATCGAGGTGGCTCAGGTTGCGCGGACCATTGCGGGTGCGTTAGACCTGAATCCGGAGCTGACGGAGGCCATTGCGCTTGCGCATGACTTGGGTCACACGCCTTTTGGGCACACGGGGGAGGATGCGCTGCATGCGTTGATGGCGCCCTATGGTGGTTTTGACCACAACGCGCAGGCCATCCGCATCGTAACCAAGTTGGAGCGCCACTATGCCGAGTTCGACGGCTGCAATCTGACTTGGGAATGTCTTGAAGGGATCGCAAAGCACAACGGACCGGTGACCGGAGAGCTGCCTTGGGCTCTGGCCGAATGTAATGGTGGGTTCGATTTGGAACTGCACACCCACGCCAGCGCCGAGGCGCAGGTGGCGGCCTTGTCGGACGATATTGCCTATAACAACCACGATCTGTTGGATGGGCTTCGGGCCGACCTGTTCTCTGACGATGAAATCCAGCTACTCCCGATTGTGGGAGAGTGTTATGCGGCGGTTGATCGGGCCTATCCCGAGCTTGATCCGTATCGCCGCCGGCATGAGGCGCTGCGGCGGGTTTTTGGTGTCATGGTCTCGGACGTAATTGATACGTCGCGAGAGCTTATTGCCGGATCGGGTGCGCAGTCGGTTGAGGATATCCGTCACCATGGCGCTCCGGTCATTCAGTTTTCTGACGGGCTTTGGGTGCAACTCAAGGAAATCCGCGCCTTCCTGTTCGCGCGGATGTATCGCGCGCCCAGTGTGATGGAGGTTCGGGAAAAAGTGGCTCGTGTGGTTGAAGATCTGTTCCCGATCTACCTGAGTGATCCCAAGCAGATGCCGACCCGTTGGCATGACGATATCGAAGCGGCGCAGGATGAGATCGCGCTGGCACGGATCGTTTCAGACTACATTGCGGGCATGACCGATCGGTTTGCGCTGCAGGATCACAAGCGCCTGACCGGCCAGTAACTATTCGATCCCGATATAGGCCAGCGCCCAGACCTGCTGACCGGCTTGTTCCTGAGCCAGATCAGCGTCGTCGGTAGGCGGGAACACGATCATGGTTGGGCCGTAGCCACCGATGCCCATCGGGCTGCCGTCCGCATGGGTCGCGACAATGGGGTTGTGGGCCTCAATACTGCTCCAGGGAATTTCGGCCTGATAGCCGTCTAGCGCCATGGGTTTGGCGGTTTTCCCTTCGGCCCCGGCCATGGTCATCACCGCTGACAGAAGTGGGCCAGAGAACGTGATCTCGCGTTTGTTGCCTTCGGGGCCGTAGGGGATCGTGATTTCGGTCTGATCAAGCGCGTCCAGCATCGCGGTGTCGAAACCGGCGGCTCCGTTATGCGTGACCTCCAAATACCCAAGCAGACCGCCGTCATTTTCACCGCGCGCTGGCAGGTTGGTCTCAGAGACGGCGCCGCCCAATGTCAGCAGAACGTGCCCCTTGGGCGAGGGCATCTCGGCCCATACGGGCGTTGCTAGGGCAAGGACAAGGGGCAGGACTAGGCGCATGGGTCGTCTCCGGTTTTGTAATCCTGCCCAAATTAGCTTTGTTCGGGGACAATCCAAGCCCAAACCGATGCCTTCCATTGACCTTGACGGTTTGCGTGGTAAACCGCCGGGCAAGCAAAAGGACATCCGAAATGAACCTGTTTTCCGAGATCCGCGGTCTTGTACTGGACGCGTTGGCGCAGATGCAGTCCGAAGGCGCGCTGCCCGAGGGGTTGAGCTTTGACAGCGTGGCGGTCGAGCCGCCGCGCGATGCCGCGCATGGCGATATGGCGACCAATGCGGCGATGGTGCTGGCCAAGCCCGCCAAGATGAAGCCGCGCGACATTGCGGACGCTTTGGCACTCAAGCTGGCCGCCGATGACCGGATCACCAGCGCCGAGGTTGCGGGGCCGGGGTTCCTGAACCTGCGTCTGGCCGCGACGGTCTTGCAGGGTGTTCTTGCGCGCGTGTTGGAGATGGGCACGGATTATGGCCGCTCGACCATGGGACAGGGGCAGAAGGTCAACGTGGAATATGTCTCGGCCAACCCGACCGGCCCGCTGCATGTGGGCCACACGCGGGGCGCGGTGTTCGGGGATGCTTTGGCGAGTTTGCTGGCCTATTCGGGTCATGACGTGACGCGCGAATACTACATCAACGACGGTGGCGCGCAGGTGGATGTGCTGGCGCGTTCGGCCTACGAACGCTACCGCGAAGCCAATGGTCTGAGCCCCGAGATTGCCGAGGGTCTCTATCCCGGTGACTACCTGATCCCGATCGGCGAGGCGTTGAAAGAGAAATACGGGGATAGTCTGATCGACAAGCCCGAGAGCGAATGGCTGGAAGATCTGCGCAACTTCGCCACCGACGCGATGATGGACCTGATCCGCGCGGACCTGAAGGCGCTGGGCGTCGAGATGGACGTTTTCTTCTCGGAGAAATCCCTCTACGGCACGGGCCGGATTGAGGCCGCGCTGCAGTCGCTGACCGACAAGGACCTGATCTATGAGGGCGTGCTGGAGCCGCCCAAAGGTAAAAAGCCCGAGGATTGGGAACCGCGCGAGCAGACCCTGTTCAAATCGACCGAGCATGGCGATGACGTCGACCGCCCGGTCAAGAAATCGGATGGTGCCTGGACCTATTTCGCCCCGGATATCGCCTATCACTATGACAAGGTCAGCCGTGGTTTTGATGCGCTGATCGACGTGTTTGGCGCGGATCATGGTGGCTATGTCAAACGGATGAAGGCCGCCGTTTCCGCGCTATCTGACGGCAAGGTATCGCTGGACATCAAGCTGACCCAGTTGGTGAAGCTGTGGAAGAATGGCGAGCCGTTCAAGATGTCCAAGCGGGCCGGGAACTTTGTCACCCTGCGCGATGTGGTCGATCAGGTTGGCCCGGACGTGACCCGTTTCGTGATGCTGACCCGCAAGAACGACGCGCCTCTGGATTTCGATTTCGACAAGGTGCTGGAGCAGAGCCGCGAGAACCCCGTGTTTTACGTACAATACGCCCATGCCCGCGTCATGAGCGTGCTGCGCCGCGCGGCCGAGGCCGAGATTGCTGCCGACGATGCGACCCTTGTGGGCGCGGATCTGGGCAAGATCGACCATGCCTCAGAGCTGGCTGTGGCCAAGAAACTGGCCGAATGGCCACGCTTGGTTGAGATCGCAGCCCGCACCAACGAACCGCACCGCGTTGCGTTCTATCTGTATGAATTGGCAGGGGATTTTCACGCTCTGTGGAACAAGGGCAACGAAGAAACTCAGCTGCGCTTCATCCAGGATGGCGATGTTGCCACAAGCCAGTCGAAAATCGCATTGGCCCGTGCCGTTTCTGTTGTGATTTCAGCAGGCTTGGGTATTCTTGGCGTTACTCCGGCGCAGGAGATGCGGTAACCAATACCGCCCGAACCGCCGGTCTGAGGCAGACAAGAAATGACCCGCGCGCCTTAATTTCAGGCGCAATCGGGCGGTGAGGCGGACATGACGAGTTACGATTACTCGGGGCATCAAAGCCCCGGGCAGATGCATTACCCGAATCAATCCTATGCCGATGATGGGTATGATTACCCAGACGAAATGGCCGACCATGCCGCGCCGCGCAGCGGTTTTGGCGTCGGCAAGGCGATGAATGTGCTGGGGGCGGTCGCGTCTTTGGCGCTGGTCGCCGGAATCGGGATCTGGAGCTACAAGCTGGTGATGCGCGATGTCAGCGGCGTGCCTGTTGTCCGTGCCGCCGAAGGTCCGATGCGCATTCAACCCGAAAACCCGGGCGGACGCCCAGCGGATCATCAGGGTCTGGCCGTGAATGCCGTTGCTGCCGAAGGCTCGGCAGCCGCTCCTGCGGATCGTCTGATCCTGGCCCCGCGTCCAGTCTCGCTGACCGATGAGGACCTGCCCGCTGGTGAATTGAAGCCCACCAAAGCTGTTCATGTCGTCGAAGAGCCTATCTCGAACGAAGAGGCCGCGGCGCTGCGGCAGAACGCAGTGGACGCACTGGTAGCCGAACTCGCGGGCGAGGCGGCTCGTGCCAATGATGAACAAACCGAGGATGGAGTGCAGTTGGCGTCTCTGGTGACGCCCGAGGAAGAGCCTGCGATTGACCCGGCGGATTTCGCCGCAGCCCTGCCGGACCCGGCCATTGCCGAGCTCCCGGGCGTGCGCCGCTCATTGCGCCCGCAGACCCGCCCGGCTCGCCGTGCGGTGGTCACCGATACGTCTGAGGCGGCGATCAATGCGGCCGTCAAATCCGCCGTTGGGTTGGATGTAGACCCTGACACGCTGAGCAAAGGCACTCGTCTGGCGCAGCTTGGCGCTTTTGAAAGTGCCGATGTCGCCAAATCCGAATGGGCGCGTCTGAACGGTCAGTTCGGTGAGTATATGGATGGAAAACAGCGTGTTATCCAGAAAACCTCAAGCGGTGGCCGCACTTTCTACCGGTTGCGCGTGAGTGGCTTTGATGACTTAAGCGACTCACGCCAGTTCTGTGCGGCGTTGGTGGCGCAGGGCGCCGACTGTATCCCGGTGGCCGTCAGGTGACGTTCGGGGCCGCAATTTCTGACGCAAAAGCGCTGCGGCTGACCGATGACGAAAGGGCCCTGTTCCGTGAGATGAACCCGTTTGGGTTCATCCTTTTTGCCCGCAACATCGAAAGCGCCGATCAGGTCCGCGCCCTGTGCGATGATTTTCGCGAGGTCGTCGGACGGAATTGCCCTATCACGATTGATCAAGAGGGCGGCCGTGTTCAACGCCTGCGCGCCCCTCTGGCGCGCGAATGGATGCCGCCGCTCGATCATGCTGAACGGGCCGGAGAGCATGCGGAACGCGCCATGTACTTGCGCTATCGCCTGATTGCGCATGAGCTGTTTGAGCTGGGGATCGACAGCAACTGCGCCCCGATGGTGGACGTAGCGCGACCGGAAACCCATGCCTTTCTCCGTAACCGCTGCTACGGCAGTGATCCAGATAGCATCGCTCAACTGGGGCGCGCCGTTGCGCAAGGCCATCTGGATGGTGGAGTATTGCCCGTCGTTAAGCACATGCCCGGTCACGGTCGGGCCACGCTGGACACCCATTTCGACCTGCCGCGCGTCGACCTGCCTCTCGACGAGCTAACTCAGACCGATTTTGCTCCGTTCAAGGCTTTGAACGACCTGCCAATGGCGATGACCGCTCATTTGCTATTCGAACAGATCGATCCGACTCCGGCCACGATCTCGGCCCCGATGATGAAGGTCATCCGCGAGGTAATCGGCTTTGACGGGCTGGTCATGACTGATGACATCACCATGAAGGCGCTAAGCGGGTCTGTGCCCGAGCGTGCGGCACGGGCCTTGCAGGCGGGCTGTGATGTCGTGTTGCACTGCAACGGCAGCTTCGCCGAGCGTCGTGATGTGCTTGCGGCCGCGGGCCAGATGACCGAGGCGGCGCAGGTCCGCGCAGATCGGGCCTTGGCCATGCGCAAAAAGCCCGCCGAACTTGACATCGAGGCCACTGAGGCTGAACTATCTGCCCTAATGGGCGGGCAGGTATATGAACGATAATCTTTTCAGCGAAGATCCGGTTTCGGTCGCTGACCGGCTGGCAGCCGAAGCGCTGATCGTTGACGTCGACGGGTTCGAAGGCCCGTTGGACGTGCTGCTGACCCTATCGCGGACGCAAAAAGTCGACCTCCGCAAGATCTCGGTTCTGGCACTGGCGCAGCAATATCTGGCTTTTGTCGAAAAGGCGCGCGCGCTGCGGATCGAACTGGCCGCCGACTATCTGGTGATGGCCGCTTGGCTGGCCTTTCTCAAATCCCGCCTCCTGCTGCCGCCTGACCCGGACGATGAGGGGCCTTCGGGAGAGGAACTCGCCGCGCATCTGGCGTTTCAGCTCGAACGCCTGCAGGCCATGCGCGATGCCGCCGCCCGGCTCATGGCGCGCGACCAGTTGGGGCGTGATTTCTTCAAGCGTGGGCAGGCCGAAGACGTCACCCGCATTCGCACTGTCACCTATTCGGCTACGTTGCTGGACCTGATGCAGGGCTATGCGCGCATCCGCACCCGCGATGAATTCCGCCCCTTTGTGATGGACCGCGACTCGGTGTTCACGATGGAGCAGGCGCTGGAGCGTATGCGCCCTCTGATCGGGTTTGCCGGTGCCTGGACCGATATGGAGACCTATTTGCCCGACGGATGGGACGGTGATCCGGTGCGGCGACGCTCGGCTACGGCGGCAACCTTTGCGGCCTCGCTGGAGCTGGTGAAAGAAGGACATATGGAGATCAAGCAAAGCGACACCTTTGCCCCGATCCATCTGCGCAAGAGGACCGAGACCCGTGACTGACGCCCCCGAAGAAACCGGCACCCTGTTCGAAGCGCCCCCTCTGGCCGAGCAGGAGCGGATGGTCGAGGCGGTGTTGTTTGCCAGCGCCACGCCGGTGACAAATGCCGATCTTGAGGCGCGGATGCCGCATGGTAGCAATGCGGCGCAAGCCGTTGATTTGCTTCAGAAACGTTACGAGGGCCGCGGTGTACGCGTGGTCAAGGTGGGTGAGGCATGGGCGATCCGGACCGCCCCTGACCTTGGCTTTCTGATGCAGAAAGAAACGGTTGAGACTCGCAAACTGAGCCGCGCGGCAATCGAAACACTTGCCATCGTGGCCTATCACCAGCCTTGCACGCGGGCCGAGATCGAAGAGATTCGCGGTGTCTCCGTCTCACGTGGGACAATCGACCAACTGCTTGAGATGGAGTGGATCCGTCTGGGCCGCCGCCGCATGACGCCCGGTCGTCCGGTAACCTTTGTCGTCACGCCCGAGTTTCTGGATCACTTCGGGCTGGAAAACGCCCGCGACCTGCCGGGCCTCAAGGAATTGCGCGCCGCTGGCTTGTTGGAAAACCGCCCGCCGCCGGGTGCTATCCCACTGGGCGAGGGGCGCGAAGACGAAGTTGACGAAGATCAGACCGAACTCTTCGAGGAAGAGTGATCAGACAGCCCTTTTGCCGCCGGATAGATACCCTATCTCTAGGCGCAGGAAACGGAGTTGAGCAATGAATGCAAATCGGATCATCGACATGATCGTCCGCCAGGTCACGCGCCGTCTTGTCAACAAGGGGATCGACAAGGGATTTGATATGGCCAGCCGTATGGGCGGTTCGTCGGATGCGGACAGTAGCCAACCAAAAGGGAAACCGGGGCCGGCCCAGTCGCAGAGTATCAAACAGGCCAAGCAGATGACCCGTCAGATGCGGCGGTTCATGCGGTTTTAGGTAGCCGCCTTGAAGTGTTTGGACAGTTTCAGTCCCTGTCCTTGATAGTTCGAGGCAATGCCCGCGCCATATAGCTGTGTGGGCATTTCGGACATCTTCTCATAGACCAAGCGCCCTACGACCTGACCGTGTTCTAGCACGAACGGGGCTTCGTGGCAGCGAACCTCAAGCACACCGCGCGATCCGGCACCACCTGCGGCCGCGTGGCCAAAGCCGGGGTCAAAAAAGCCCGCATAGTGAACACGGAACTCACCGACCATGGCCAGATAGGGGGCCATTTCTGCCGCGTACATGGGTGGGATATGCACCGCCTCCCGGCTGACCAGGATATAGAACGCGCCGGGATCGAGAATGATGCAGCCATCGCTCGTGCGCACCTCTTCCCAATAATCCTGCGGATCGTATGCGCCGATCCGGTCCAGATCAATCACGCCGGTATGCGGCTTTGCGCGATAGCCAACCAGATCGGTGTCAGGCAATTGCAGGTCAACCGAAAAGCCCAGACCGTCCTGAATAACTGCAGGCCCATCGACCAGCGGGGATTCGGTGTGCAGGGCGGTCAATTCCGCGTCGGTCAGAACGGCCTGACCCTGACGGAAGCGAATCTGGTTCAGCCGCATGCCGGGCCGTACAAGAACCGAGAAGGAGCGCGGGCAGATTTCAGCGTAAAGCGGGCCGGTGTAGCCTGCGGGCACCCGGTCGAACTCGGTGCCGCCATCGGTGATTGTTCGCGTCAGCAGGTCCAGCCGCCCGGTTGAGCTTTTGGCATTCGCCACCGCGCTGGTCTCAACGGGCAGGGCGAGCGATTCCATCAACGGCACGAGATAGACGCAGCCTTTCTCGAGCACGGCTCCGTCGGTGATATCGATCCGGTGCATCTCAAACTCGGCCAAACGGTCGGCGACCGATCGCCCTTCGCCCGCAAGAAATGAAGCGCGGACGCGGTAAGCCACTGTTCCCAAACGAAGATCAAGGCTGGCGGGTTGCACCTGTGCCGGGATCACGTCCGGGCTGGCACTGATCTCACCGCGTGTGATCATCGCTTCGATCTGCTGGTTTGGGCATACACCTGTCATTTCGATCCCCCCTGATGCCAGAGCGGGATCTGGCCTGTCTGCCATAAACGTCGGTGTGATTTGGTCGGGCTAGCAGGACTCGAACCTGCGACCTTCCGTCCCCCAGACGGACGCGCTACCAGGCTGCGCCATAGCCCGACGTTGGAGTGTTCATAACGGTTTTCCCGGCAGGGGCAAGAGGAAAACATTGCCTTTTTTCTATCCTGCCGCCCGTGTTTCCACCCGGTTCAACCATGCGCGCAAATCCTTGGCCAAGGGCGCGATACGGCTGAGTAGTTCATCATCGAATTCGGACCGATTCCATGCCAGTGAAGCAATGCCTCCAACCAAAGGCGCGGCATCCAGATCGGCTGGTTCGGCGCTTTCCTCTGGTGCCTCAGCCTCTCGCGGTGCGTCGAGGTCCATCGGGATTTGTTCGGTCTGAGGTGCAGGTTTGGCGGAAAAGGGAACAACGGTGCTGTCCGTTTCCTCGACTGCAGGCTCATCCAGAGACGGCGAGAGCGCTGCGACATGGGCGACACCCTGTTCGCGCAAAATCCGCTGTACGGCCTTGATGGTGATCCCATCCTCGTGCAGCAGCTTTTTGATACCGCCCAGCAGACGCATGTCATTAGGGCGATAGTACCGGCGCCCTCCGGCCCGTTTCACGGGTTTGACCTGGGTAAACCGGCTTTCCCAAAAGCGCAGGACATGGGCCTGTACTCCGAGCCAATCCGCAACTTCACTTATGGTGCGAAATGCGTCGGGGGATTTGCTCATGTCCGCGAGTTCCTAGGATTACTTGCGATTCCCGGCGGCGACGCGATCCTTCATCAGGTGCGACGGACGGAAAGTCAGCACGCGGCGGGGTTGAATGGGAACCTCTTCGCCGGTCTTGGGGTTGCGACCGATACGAGCGGTTTTGTCCCGAACGCTGAACGTGCCGAATGAGGAAATCTTAACCTGTTCACCGCGAACCAGCGCGTCGGACATGTGGTTCAGAACGCTTTCCACTAGCTGCGCGCTTTCGTTGCGTGACAGGCCAACTTCACGAAAGACGGCTTCGCTTAGATCCATTCGGGTCAGTGTTTTGTCGCTCATACCTTTTCCCCTGTTGATGTCAAAGCATAGGGCGGGGGCAAATTCACTGTCAATATCAATGAATTGCAGGTGGGGGCGTAAGCTGAATTGCGCCGGTTACCAGCGCAGAACAACCGCGCCCCAAGCCAGCCCGCCGCCAATGGCTTCGGTTACGATCAGATCGCCTTGCTTGATTTGCCCACGCTGTTTGCCAACCGACAGGGCCAGAGGGATCGACGCGGCCGAGGTATTGCCGTGATCCTGCACGGTGACCACAACATTCTCCATCGGCAGGCCCATCTTCTTGGCTGTGCCTTGAATGATGCGGATATTGGCCTGATGCGGCACGATCCAATCCACGTCCGAGGCCGTCAGCCCGGCGCGATCGAGTGCGGTGTTAGCGGTTTTGGCAAGCTTTTCAACGGCATGACGGAAGACCTGGTTGCCTTGCATCCGCAAATGACCGGTCGATTGCGTTGACACGCCACCATCCACATAGAGCAGGTCCTGATACCGCCCGTCCGAGTTTAGATCGGTTGCCAGAACGCCTCGGTCGTCCGACGTGCCGGTGCTTTCCTGTTCCTCAAGGATCAGGGCGCCTGCGCCGTCGCCGAACAACACGCAGGTCGAGCGGTCGGTCCAGTCCATGATTCGGGAAAACGTTTCGGCCCCGATCACCAGAACGCGTTTAGCCTGACCCGAGAGGATCAGCGCGTTCGCATTGCTCAGCGCGAAAACGAATCCGGCGCAGACGGCCTGCACATCAAAGGCAAAGCCGCGCGTCATGCCAAGGCGGGCCTGAACCATCGTCGCTGCAGACGGAAAGGTCAGATCAGCGGTTGAGGTCGCAAGGACGATGGCGTCAATGTCGTCGGCTTCCAGCCCCGCATCTGCAAGGGCGGCTTGTGCGGCATTGGTCGCCAGATCTGAGGTGGTTTCACCTTCGGCAGCAAAGTGGCGGCGTTCGATCCCCGACCGGGTTCGGATCCATTCATCCGTCGTATCCAAAGTCTGTTCAAACTCGGAATTCGGGACAACACGTTCGGGCAAATAATGTCCGACACCTACAACGACTGAACGGCCTGCCATGTTTGAGGTACTGCCTTTTTGTTATTTTTCCGCCTGCGGCGCGGCATGCGCGGCATCTTGTGCAAGCTGGGCCGTTGATGCAACCCGTGCTGCCAATTTTTCGGCAAAACCTGATTGGGCCAGTGTAAAGGCCAGCTTGACTGCGGCTGACACTCCGGTCGCGTCTGCGCCGCCGTGGGATTTCACCACGGTTCCATTCAGCCCCAGGAAAACGCCTCCGTTCACGCGGCGCGGATCGATGCGTTTTTTCAGGCGGTTGAGCGAGGTGATCGCCAGCACCGATGCAAGTCGAGAGAGGGGTGTGTATTTGAACGCTTCGCGCAGAAGATCGCCGATCAGGCTGGCTGTGCCTTCGCCGGTCTTGATTGCGACGTTGCCGGTAAACCCATCGGTCACAATTACATCTGCCTTGTCGCCGGGAATATCGCTGCCTTCGACAAAGCCGACGAAATCGAAATTCGCGGATTCGGCGAAGTCGGTGATCATGGCATGCGCTTCTTTCAGCTCTGCCCGACCTTTGTGTTCCTCGGTGCCGACATTCAGAAGCCCGATCCGAGGGCGTTGCAGCGCCATGCCGTTGCGCGCGTAGGAGGCGCCCATCAGCGCATATTGCAGCAGATCCTTGGCGTCGGCGCGCACATCGGCGCCTACATCCAACATAACGTTGAACCCCTGAGGGTTGCGCGAGGGCCACAGAATCGCAATCGCCGGGCGGCTGACACCGGGCAGTTTTCGCAGACGCATCATCGACAGCGCCATCAGGGCGCCGGTGTTGCCACAGGATACCGCGCCATGGGCATCGCCCTGACGCACGGCCTCAAGCGTGGACCACATCGAGGTCTGTTTGCCGTTGCGCACAACCTGGCTGGGCTTGTCTTCCATCGTCACGACGTCAGGACAATCACGAAAATCGACGCGCCCATCAAGGACGCGCCGTTTCGCTACGAGCTTGCGCAGCTTGTCTTCCGGACCGTGCAGCAGAAACCCGATATCGGGGTTTTTTTTCGCCGATTGCGCCAAACCTGCAACAACGGCTACGGGACCATCGTCCCCCCCCATGGCATCAACGGAAATGATGATCCGTCCGGCGTGCGTGGGTTGTTCCGTCATGCGAAGGCTGGCGCTCGATCAGGCTTAGGCTGCGTCTTCGTCCAGGTCGATTTCGTCGGCCTGAGCGACGACTTCACGGTCGTCATAGTGGCCGCAGGATGCGCACACGTGGTGCGGGCGCTTCAGCTCGCCGCAGTTCGGGCATTCGTTCGGGTTTGCAGCAACCAGAGCGTCGTGTGCGCGGCGGTTGTTGCGACGCGACTTGGAAACTTTGTTCTGTTGGACGGCCATGGTCTCAACCTTTGTCTACTGAGGGTCAGCAGAATCGCCGCCGACCGGGTTTCATATTTCGTTTATCGTGGTTTGACGCGCGTTTAGGGTACATGCCCCACGTTGTCCAACCCTAAATCCGATGAGCGCGCGAAAATACTGCGATTCTCGACATGTTCAAGCGATTTTTCTGACCGCTTGCTATGACAGGAAATCTCTGCCCTGTCACTCGTCTTTTTTCAGCGCATCGCGCAAACCTGCCAGTCCGGCAAAGGGTTTGGCATCTTCGTCAGTCATCGCCTGTTTGCCTGGCTCGGTATAGTCGGCCTGCTCCAGTTCCGCACCCTCCTTGCGTGGATAAAGGGGGAGGGCCAACGACAGCGCCTCGATCATCACTTGGGTGGGGTCAATTTCGGACCCCAAGGCTTCGGTTTCGTCGCCTTCGGGGATTTCGAACTCTTCATCTTCTGGGTCCGCCCATTCGGCTAGGAAGGAGCGAGTCACAGGGACGTCGATACGCGTGGTCACCGGTTCCAGCGTCACGACGCAGGGTTGCACGACAGTTGCGCCCAGTTTGGCGGTCAGGACCCAGTCCTTCTTTCCTTCGGCCTCAACTTTGCCGACAAAGCTGAGCTTGCGCAGACCCAGCAGGTCAAGCGCGGCTTTGATGTCGTCCAGTTCCGTCGCGTTTGGGCGCAATTCGAAGGATGTTGGCGTGTTTTGGGGCAGGTCGGCCACCCGCAGAGATGTCGTGTTGCTCATTCGTGACCCTTTCCTATGTTGAACCGGGGCATCGGTTTCTGTAAGCGGATAGGGGCCGTTACGGATCAAGGCAAGAGGGTGTATATGGTGATGGGTGCAAACAAGGTGAAACGAGCAGCGAAATCGCTCGTCTTTATTGCCTGTCTGGCTGCGATTGCGGCCTGTACGCCGACCTTCAAGAATCACGGCTATATTCCGCCTGCCGAAGATCTGGCCGAGATCAAAGTGGGTGTCGATACCCGCGACACCGTGGCCGAAGCCATCGGCGCGCCCGGAATTTCCGGCGTTGTGCAAGATTCGGGCTACTACTACGTCGCCTCTCGCGTGCGCTTTTACGGCCCCAAACGGCCCGAGGTCGTATCGCGCGAGTTGGTTGCAATCAGCTTTGACCAGCGCGGCGTAGTCCGCAATATCGAGAGGTTCGGTCTGGAGGACGGTGTCGTCGTGACCCTCGAACGGCGCGTGACGGAATCCAGTATCCAGAACAACGGCTTCCTGCGTCAGCTGCTGGGCAATATCGGCAACTTCAACCCAGCTAACATTCCGGGCGCCACCAACTAAGTCACAGGATTGTCGCGTCGCCTTCACAAGGCAGTCACATCTGCTGTGCTAGCAGAGCCACAAGGTTGAATTCCGGTCGGCAAGGGCGGAGGATGCAGTCATGGCTGTGTTGTTGAGCAAAGGGCGCTTTCGGGCGCGTCTGGCGCAGAGTGACGAAGATCTGGCGGCGGCGCAGGCGCTCCGAACGTGGGCGTTTGGCACCGGCGCATTGGATGCTGACGCGTTCGATCCCGTTTGCGCCCATGTTCTGGTCGAAGACCTGCAGGACGAGGGCGCTCTGGTCTGTTGTTTCCGCATGCTGACCATGGAGAGCGGTGCTGAAATCGGGCGTAGCTACTCGGCGCAGTTTTACGATCTGACCAGCCTCGAAGGATTCTCAGGCCGCATGGTCGAGATGGGGCGGTTTTGTATCCACCCCGACTGGACAGACCCGGACATCCTACGTGTGGCGTGGGGTGCGATGACGGCCTATGTGGACCAGAACGGGATCGAGATGCTGTTTGGATGTTCCTCATTCGCAGGGACCGAGACGGCCGAGTATCTGGACGCGTTCGCGATGCTCAAACACCGTCATTTGGCCCCGAAACGCTGGCTGCCGCGGGTGAAAGCGCCGGATGTGTTTCGGTTTGCGTCCAAGCTGCGTCGCAGGCCGGACGTCAAGAAAGCGATGCTGCGAATGCCGCCATTGCTGCGCACCTATCTGATGATGGGCGGCTGGGTTAGCGATCATGCGGTGGTGGATCGGCATATGAACACGTTGCACGTTTTCACCGGGTTGGAGATTGGGGCGATTCCTCCAGCCCGCAAACGGTTGTTGCGGGCAGTGGCCGGGTAGTTCCGTATTTTCAACGACAAGACGGTGTGGGCGTTGACGCGCCAGCGCTGCCGGTTTAGCTGGCGGGCATGGCGAGAATTCCTTTGTTGCAGATGTCTGGCATTTCCCTGACCTTCGGGGGTGATCCGGTGTTTTCCGGTTTGGATCTGGTGGTCCAGCCGGGTGATCGAGTTGCGCTTGTAGGGCGCAACGGCTCGGGTAAATCCACCTTGATGAAGGTGATGGCGGGGCTGGTTGAGGCGGATCAGGGCGAGATCGTTGTGCCTCCCGGCAAATCCGTTGGGTATATGGAGCAGGACCCGGGGATGGAGGGGTTCGCGACGCTGGGCGATTATGCCTCAAGCGGGTTGGAGTCGGGCGAGCTGTACAAGGTCGAACGCGCCGGTGAGGGACTGAAATTCGATCCGTCACGCCCCGTTGAGACCGCCTCAGGCGGGGAACGGCGGCGGGCCGCTTTGGCCAAACTTATGGCCGAAGCGCCGGACCTGATGTTGCTGGACGAGCCGACCAACCATCTGGACATCGAAGCCATCGCTTGGCTCGAGCGCGAATTGGGCGCGACGCGGGCCGCTTATGTGCTGATCTCGCACGACCGCGCGTTCCTGCGGGCATTGACCCGCGCGACCCTGTGGATTGATCGCGGCATGGTGCGGCGACAGGAGCAGGGTTTCGAGGCGTTCGAGACTTGGCGCGACAAGGTCTGGGAAGAGGAAGATCAGCAGCGGCACAAGTTGAACCGTCTGATCAAGTCCGAGGCGAAATGGGCGGTCGAAGGGATCAGCGCGCGGCGCAAACGCAACCAGGGACGTGTGCGGGCGTTGCAGGCCCTGAGGGCCGAAAAGGCAGCGCAGATCAAACGTCAGGGCTCGGCGGCTATGTCACTCGAAGCGGGTCCGAAATCCGGTCGCAAGGTGATCGAGGCCAAGGCTCTGTCCAAAGCCTATGGCGACAAGCAGATCGTGCGCGGCTTTGATCTATTGGCGCAGCGCGGCGATCGGGTTGCTTTTGTTGGACCGAACGGGGTGGGCAAAACCACTCTGTTGAAGATGCTGCTGGGGCAGGAGGCGCCGGATGAGGGCTCTGTAACCCTTGGCACCAATCTCGAAATCGCGGTGTTTGACCAGACCCGCGCGCAGTTGGACCCTGAGATGAGCCTGTGGGACAGTCTGACCGGAGACCCCGAAATGCGGGTGTCGGGCAAGGCCGATCAGGTCATGGTTGGCGGGCAGCCCAAGCATGTTGTGGGTTACCTGAAAGAGTTTCTGTTCGATGAACGCCAGGCAAGAGCAGCTGTTAAGTCCCTGTCCGGCGGGGAAAAAGCGCGTTTGTTGCTGGCGAAACTGATGGCGAAACCGTCGAATCTGCTGGTGCTGGACGAACCGACCAACGATCTGGATGTGGAAACTCTGGACCTGCTGCAAGAGCTGTTGGACGACTATGACGGCACGGTTCTGCTGGTCAGCCACGACCGGGACTTTTTGGACCGCGTTGCCACCACAACCATCGCGATGGAGGGCAATGGCCGCGCGACCGTCTATGCGGGCGGGTGGTCGGACTATATCGCTCAGCGGGGTGATCTTGCCCCTAAGAAAGAAGAGAAAACAAAAGCTTCCAAGCCAAAGGTGAAGCAGGAAGCCAAGCCGAAGACAGGCCTGTCCTTCTCGGAAAAGCATCGGCTGGAGAAGCTCCCGGCCGAGATTGCGCGGCTGGAGGCTGAGATTGCCAAGCTGGAAGAGCTGATGGCAGACCCCGACCTGTTCACGCGCGAGCCGGTCAAGTTCCAGAAAGCCACCGAGGCGCTGGTCGAACGGCAGGAGAAACTGTCGGTCGCTGAGGAAGAGTGGCTGATGCTGGAGGAAAAGGCCGAAGGCGGGTAGTAAAAGACCCGAAACCCGTTTCCTCAGAATTTCAAGGTCGTCTTATGCGCGTCCCCGGATCGGGCGTGCGGGGTTGCCAACGACCGTTTCATCGGGTGCGACAGATTTGGTCACGACACTGCCCGCGCCGATAATGGCCCGGTCACCGATTGAGACACCAGGCAGGATTATAGCGCCGCCGCCAATCCAAACATTCTCTCCAATCGCGACCGGATGCGCGATTTCAAGACCGTCTGCGCGCAGGTCGGGGTCCTTGGCGTGTTCAGCGCAGTAGATCTGGACGTTAGGGCCGAGCATTGTGTCGCTGCCGATCCTGACAGGCGCGGTATCCAATATGGTACAGCCCGCGTTAAAATAGACACGATCGCCCAGAGATAGGTTGAATCCATAGGCGCAATGAAACGGGGCTTCGATGAAGCACATATGCCCGGTTTCGGCGAAAAGCGCGCGCAACTCAGGCGCGATAGGGCCGCGATCATCGGGATGGCATGTGTTGTGGGCGTAAACGGCGCGACGGGCGGTCTGGCGCAAGTCTTCCAGTTCTGGATCGAGGCAGGTGTACCACGCACCCGCTGTCATTTTCTGCCGTTCACTCATGTCCTTAGGGTTAGCGCATCCGCAGCGCTCCGTCGATGCGGATGACCTCTCCGTTCAGATAGCCCATCTCGACGATGAAGGCGGCGAGGCGTCCGTATTCCTTCGGGTCCCCCAAGCGAGGTGGGTTTGGGACGTCAGCGGCCAATTGGGCTTGCACCTCTTCCGGCAGACCGGCCAGCATGGGCGTCATGAAGATGCCGGGCGCGATAGTCATCACTCGGATACCTGTTGAGGCCAGATCGCGTGCCATGGGCAGCGTCATACCAACCACGCCGCCTTTTGAGGCCGCATAGGCCGCCTGACCCTTTTGCCCGTCGAATGCCGCGATTGAAGCGGTGTTGATGATGACTCCACGGGCACCGTCCGCGTCGGGCTCATTCAGGGCCATTTGGGCTGCGGCAAGACGGGCGACATTGAAACTGCCCACCAGATTGATGTCGATTGTGCGCTGGAATGCGTCCAGAGGGTGCGGGCCATCGCGCCCAACGGTTTTGATACCATCCGCAATACCGGCGCAATTCACGGCAGCGGTGATCTTGCCCATTTTGGCCGTGGCCAGCCCGACCGCCGCTACGACCGAGGCTTCTTGGGTTACGTCAGTCTCAGTGAAATGCCCTCCGATCTCGGCGGCGACCTTCGCGCCTCGCTCGGCATCGCGATCCAGCAGCGTGACCTGAGCACCTTGCGCGGCAAAGTACCGGGCGGTGGCTTCGCCCAAACCGGACGCACCGCCGGTGATGATGGCTGCGGTGTCGGACAGGTTCATGATAGGCCTCCTCGCGGGTTAATGAACATATGTTCAATAAACAGTTTAGCCGCGTCCTGTCTATAGGTTTGGCTTTGGACCCCGCGTTGGGTTCTGAAGAAATCCTCAGAAACCCTTCAGACTGGCTTCACGGTAGATCGCCAACTCGTGAATGAACAACCTGACGAGGTCGGGTGTTTTTTCGTCAGGAGGTGCTGAAATGTTAAAGAGTACAAAGCAAAAACTTGGCGCGCTTGCGATTGCGCCGTTTGTCGGGGTGTTCATGGTCGGAAGCGCAGCAGCCGCGCCTGAAACCTGCAACTGGAAAACAGCGCGTGATCTCGCCAATGCCGGAGACTACGCAGGTTTGTGCGATTGCGTGCAGGTTACGCCCAGCTTTCTGGAGCGTCTGCAGAGGCGGGCCGATTTCGAAACCACCCTCAGCGTAACAGGTGCGCAATGCCCGGGATTGGCCACGTTGCTGACCGATTTGCCCACGGCGAGTGTGCAGGCCGCTTCGAACCAAGGCGAGGACAGGTCTTCTAGCGGTCCGGGCAACGGCGGCGGAGTAGGTCCGGCAGGTGACGGTGGTCCAGGCGGCGATGACGGCCCCGGTGATGGGGGCGATGGACCCGGAGATGGTGGCGGCGATGGACCGGGTAACGGCGGCGATGGTCCCGGCAACGGTGGCGGCGGTGACGGCCCCGGTAACGGTGGCAATGGCGGCAGCAACGGTGGTCCCGGCAACGGCAATGGAAATGGTGGAAACCCTGGAAACGGTGGTGGAAATAACGGAGGTTCAGGGCCAGGCACCGGTAACGGTGGTGGGAATAATGGTCAGGGCGGCGGCTCCGGAAACGGCGGCGGCGGCAACGGAAATGGTGGAAACAGCGGAGGCGGCAAAGGCGGTGATGGAAAAGGCGGCGGTACAGGCGGCGGCAAGAACGGCGGAGGAAAGGGCAAGAAGTAGCCCATGGTGACGCAGTCCCTGAAATTTTTGTAGGTCGCCACATCCGGCGACCTACACCAGCATATCAAACTCCGGATACAGCTAGCGCCATCTCGGTAATTTACAGCGCCAGCGGGTAGGTGACCGGTTTAGCGCCAGTCGCTTTAGGCATCTTCTTTGCTGCCGATGCCGGTAATTTCGACTTTGCGATCCGCTCGCCAGGTTTGCCGTCTTTGAAAAAGCTGTCGACCCGCCAGCTTGCTTTCAGGGTTCTCGGCAGCTTGCTCAACATGCGCGAGGTTTCCTTCGACGCACTGCTCCACCAGGGTTTCATGCCGCCGCTGCACTTCGCATGAAACCGGACGCGGACCCGATAGCCCGAGGCTTTTTCTTCTTTTCTGAAGTCCTGCAAGCTCTTGATCAGTTTGGATTCAAAGGCGCTGTAGTAGGTCGAGTTCGAGCTGGCCGACATGGGCGTCAGATTGACATTGGTGCCGGGCCCGCCAAGTTTTTCGCTCAGGATGTGTCCTTTGATGTATGTCTGTGCCTGCAGTTCCGAGTAGTCGGACAGCATCTGAATTTCTGTCAGCGCCAGAAGCTCCAAAATCTTGTCGACCGAATTTGCCTTGGCAAGCTTTTGTAGCGTCGACTTGCTGGACAGGGCCTTTTGCACCGCGGCCAGATCAATCAGGTCTTTTACATCCCAGCGCGAGTTGAACCGTTCGACAATCGCGCAATGGCCGGTAGCCGGAGAGCTGCCCTTTTGCTTCAAGCTGTCGGTTGTCAGGATGCAGGTGACCTCATCCGCGCCGGTTGAGAATTTTTCGCCTTCAAAGACAACGTCGGCGCGGCGGGAAGATGTGAATTTGTTCGCAACTACCATGTTCAAATCATACTAAAACGCTTCAATAGTCAGCAGTTTAGCATAGATTTGGGCTTCAACGAAATAAGGCGTTCCGGGCGCAGGTGTTTGCGCCCGGAAACGAGAAAGATCAGCCTAGCTGAACCAGAGCGTGGCGTTTCTTGCCTGCGCTCAGTTTGATCGGAGAGGACAACGCGCCTGCGTCAATCATCAGGCCTGCATCCGTCAACGGCGCGTCGTCCAGCTTGGCGCCGTTTTCCGATATCAGGCGCTTGGCCTCTTTCCCGGACTTGGCCAGACCGGATTTCACGATCAACTGCACGATCGACATGCCATCGCCCAGCTCATCCGCGCTGAGCGTGAGGGTCGGAAGGTCTCCGCCAACTCCGCCTTTTTCGAACACCTCGCGCGCGGTGGCCTCGGCTGTGGTAGCGGCTTCGGCACCATGCAGAAGGGTCGTGACCTCATTGGCGAGGCGGATTTTGGCTTCGTTGATCTCGGACCCCTGCAACGCGCCCATGCGCTCGCACTCATCGACCGGAAGCTCGGTGAAGATCTTCAGGAAGCGACCCACATCGGCGTCGGTGGTGTTGCGCCAGAACTGCCAGAACTCATAGGGCGACAGCATATCGTCGTTCAGCCAGATCGCACCGCCCTGCGATTTGCCCATCTTGCGGCCGTCGCTGGTGGTCAGCAGAGGCGTCGTCAGGCCGTAGATTTCCTGATCCAATACGCGGCGGGTCAGGTCGATGCCGTTGACGATATTACCCCACTGATCTGAGCCGCCCATTTGCAGAACGCAGCCATAGCGACGGTTCAGCTCAAGGAAGTCGTAGGCCTGCAGGATCATGTAGTTGAATTCGAGGAAGCTCAGCGATTGTTCGCGGTCCAGCCGGGATTTCACGGACTCGAAGGACAGCATCCGATTGACCGAGAAATGCCGCCCGATATCGCGCAGGAAATCGAGGTAGTTCAGGCTGTCGAGCCATTCGGCATTGTTCAGCATCAGCGCGCCGGTCTCGCTGTCGTCATAGGACAGGTATTTGGCGAAGACCTTCTGCATTCCGGCGATATTGGCGTCAATCTGTTCGGGCCCCAGCAGGGGGCGCTCGTCCGAGCGGAACGAAGGATCGCCCACCTTGGTGGTGCCGCCGCCCATCAGGGTGATCGGCTTGTGGCCGGTCTTTTGCAGCCAACGTAGCACCATGATGTTCATCAGGTGACCCACATGCAGCGACTGCGCGGTGGCGTCATAGCCGATATAAGCTGTCTGCACCCCGTCGATCAGCGCGTCGTCAAGGCCTTGATAATCGGTGCAGTCGGCCAGAAAGCCGCGCTCGATCATCGTGGCGATGAAATCCGATTTGGGGTGGTAGGTCATATCGTGCCCTCGGGGTTACTGTTGCGGGGCACTGTATAGGCGGCGGCGTAGGGAAGGGGAAGGTGCCTTTTGCGTTGAAAAACACCCCGGGCCAGCGTCGCATACAGGGCGCTCGGAGCAGAATTCTTTGCAGCTCGGGCGCAAGGCGCTTGCCTTGTCTGCCATCGGCGGTGCAGGTTGGCGCCGTTGCACGCTCTGATTGTTCGGAAGACAGGTGCAACGTCTGATACAGGCAGGAGGCAGCCGTGCGGCAGTCCAACAGGATGCAAGGTCCGATCCGGGCGCTTGGGGCGATGTCAGGGACGTCAATGGATGGCGTGGATGCCGCCGTGGTCGAAACCGATGGTCATCAAATCTTCAGCTTTGGTGAAACCGGCTATCGCGCCTATTCCGAGGCTGAACGTGCGGTGATCCGCGCAGCCTTGGGTCAATGGCAAGGGGCGGATGTCGAGGTCGCGGGCGAGCTGGTGACCGTGGCCCATGCCGAGGCCCTGTCGGAATTCGAAGAGGTGGATTTGATCGGCTTTCACGGCCAGACCCTTGCGCATGAACCGCGTGGGCGCGGCACCTTGCAGGTGGGCGATGGTGTCGGACTGGCGCAGGCGCTGGGTTTACCGGTTGTCTGGGACTTCCGCAGTGATGACGTGGCTTTGGGGGGCGAAGGCGCGCCTCTGGCCCCGTTCTTCCATTTCGCCTGTGCCAAATGGATCGATGCGCAGGAGCCGCTGTGTTTCCTGAACCTCGGCGGTGTCGGCAACTTGACCTATGTAGACCCGTCCTTTGATGGCCCCGAAGCGCCAGGGGCGTTGCTGGCTTTTGACACGGGCCCGGCAAATGCGCCTGTGGATGATCTGATGCAGGTTCGTCTGGGCCAGCCAATGGATCGCGACGGTGGTGTCGCCCGAGGCGGTACCGTGGAAACCGGTGCGCTCGAGCTGTTTCTGGCCGAGCCATTCTTTGCGCGCATGCCGCCCAAATCCTTGGACCGAAACGACTTCGCCGAGATGGTGCGTCTGGTGCAGGAGTTGAGCGATGCGGACGCGGTTGCGACCCTGACCGCGATGTGTGCCGCGGGTGTGGCGCAGGGGATGCAGCATTGCCCGAAACCGCCCGCGCGCGTGCTGGTGACTGGCGGAGGGCGGCATAACCCCGTTCTGATGGAGATGCTGCGCGTCTCGTTGGATTGCCCGGTTGAGCCGGTCGAGGCCGTGGGGCTGGACGGCGATATGCTCGAGGCTCAGGCTTTCGCCTATCTGGCGGTCCGCGTGGCGCGAGGTTTGCCGACTTCATGCCCCGGAACGACGGGGGTTCAGGCCCTGGTGGGCGGTGGCATTGTCAGCCGTGTCTCGGTGGATCAGGCCAGCTAAGCTGGGAACTTGGACCAAGTGGTTCAAAAGCGGGCATAAATGTGCAACGCTTGTGTGAACGTGTTTCAACAAGGGTCTTGTTTCATGGCGACAAAAGCGGAACTGGAAGCCGAACTTGAGGCGTTGCGGGCTCGTAACGCCAAGTTGGAAGAGAGCGCCGAGGCGGGCGCGGAAGAGAAGGCCTCGACCAAGACCAGCGATGAGATTCGGCGATTGCTGAAGGAGCATGGCGTTGATCTATCCGGGGCCGAGGCCATGGGTGAGGAGGTCGTTGCCGAGTTTGGCCGTTTGCAGAAGGACTATCCGATTACGGTTCTGCTGATTGCGTTCTCGCTTGGGTATGTGGTCGGTCGGGCCAGCAGGTAGAGAGGGTGAGATGAGCAGGTTTAGCAGAAATCTTGTAACGATCTATCGCACGGAACGCCTGATCGCGCGTCGGCGTCTTGCGGTGATGCAGCAGCAGACGATCCTGATGGTGCTGGCGGGTCTCGCGGCGCTGGCTGGTTTGGTTGCCCTGAATGTTGCCATTTTTTTCGCACTGGACGCGTTGATGTCTTCCGCCGGTGCAGCAGCGGTGCTGGCGGCCGGGAACTTGCTTTTGGCGGCGCTGCTTGTTCTGTTTGCGCGGCGGACCAATGTCGAGGATGAAATCGCCCCGGCGGTGGAAGTTCGCGACATGGCAATCGCGGACGTTGAAGACGAGATGGAAGAGATGGCCACTGAGGCGCGTGAGGTGGTTCAGGCGGTCAAAAGTATCGGGGCAAATCCGCTGGGGTCTTTGCCAGCGTTGCTGGTGCCCTTGTTGACCGCGCTTTTGAAGAACCGGGCCGAGAAATAGGGGCATGCGGGGTTGGGGGCGCTTCCAAGCCGTCGATTGCATTTTTGTTGCTACTCGCTCGCACTTGTCAATTGTGGCGAGATGCCTTGGCGCTCCTGCGCCTAGCTGAATGCTAAGGCTATAGCCGCGCTATCAAGCCAATGTGTTCAGGATAATTGGATAGCGCGGATGGCTCCAAAGCCGCCATCCATCGATACGACGAATTGCTGCGTTCGCATTCCGCCTTGCAGGCATTCGAATTGCGTCAGACTATCCGAAGCGCTGCTTCCTGAAACACAGCAAAAAAATGTAGCATTTTATCAGAATACTTTTACCTTGTGGTCAAATTTGGGGGAAGATGAATGCTCGACATCATCATTAGACAAGCCCAACTGCCGGATGGCCGAGGGCCGTTGGATATTGCGATCAAGGGTGACCGCGTCGCAGAAATTGCCCCCAAGATCGAGGCTGAGGCGGGCGAAGTCATTGACGCGGCTGGGCGCTTGGTTTCGCCCCCGTTTACCGACCCACACTTCCATATGGATGCGACCCTGAGCCTTGGAACGCCTCGCATGAATGTCTCGGGTACACTATTGGAAGGCATCGCGCTTTGGGGCGAATTGAAGCCCCTGCTGACACCCGAGGCAGTAATTGAACGCGCCATGCGATATTGCGACCTTGCCGTATCGCAGGGATTGCTGGCAATCCGTTCGCATGTGGATGTTTCATCCACACCTTTGGTTGGCGTCGAAGCGCTGTTGGAGGTCCGCAAGCAGGTCGCTCCCTATATTGATCTGCAATTGGTAGCATTCCCGCAAGATGGCCTTTACCGCGCGGAGAATGCAGAAACATACTTGATCCAAGCCCTTGATATGGGTGTCGATGTAGTGGGCGGCATCCCGCATTTTGAGCGTACAATGTCGGAAGGCGCCCGGTCGGTCAGAAGACTGGCCGAGATAGCGGCAGACCGAGGTCTGAAGCTGGATTTGCATTGCGATGAAAGCGACGATCCAATGTCGCGCCACGTGGAAACCTTAGCCTATGAGACCACGCGCTTTGGGCTTGGCGGGCGGGCAACGGCAAGTCATGTCACCGCAATGCACTCGTATGACAACTACTATGCATCGAAGCTCATACCGCTAATCGCAGAAAGTGGCATGAATGTAGTGCCCAATCCTCTCATCAATATCACGCTGCAAGGCCGTTCGGATACCTATCCGCGTCGTAGGGGGCTGACCCGGGTGCCAGAGCTACGCGCGGCAGGTGTAAATGTCGCCTTCGGGCAGGATTGCACGATGGACCCATGGTATTCGCTTGGCTCCGCCGACATGTTGGAAGTGGCTCATATGGGCGTGCATGCCGTGCCGATGACATCCCGCGCGGCGATGGAGTGGGCGTTTACGTCCGTTACTCAGAATGGTGCCAAAGCAATGGGCTTGCCCGACCCGACGATCCGCGAAGGCGGCCCTGCCAATATGGTTGTGCTGCAAGCGCAGGACCCAATTGAAGCAGTTCGCATGAAAGCCACCCGGCTTGCCGTTATAAAAAACGGAAAGGTGTTGGCCCGCACAGAACCACGAATGGCCGCGCTTTCTTTGCCTGGCCGTCCCACGACCCTGGATCCCGCAGATTACGCGCCCAGGCCCGATACTCAGGAAGCTCAATAACAAGAAGAATTGCCACCAACAGAAGAGGATTTACCGATGAAGCTCACAACAACCCGCCGTCAATTGATGATCGGCGCTGCGGCCACGCTGGCCCTGCCGGCTTATATCCGACGCGTGAATGCGCAATCTGCGATCCGTGTCGCCGGCGTGCACATGTCTCCGGTTGAAAATGCGTGGAACAGTCGCATTCACCTGGCGATGCAGGAAGCTGCTGACGCTGGCCTGATAGAGTATGAGTTTTCAGAAGGCGTAGCGCCGACCGACTATCCCCGCGCGATGCGCGAATATGCCGAGGGAGGTGCGCAAATTATCTGGGGTGAATCTTACGCTGTGGAGCGTGAAGCACGCGAAGTGGCGGGTGACTACCCCGACACTGCGTTTCTGATGGGGTCTTCCGGTGGGCCAGAAGGTGACAATTTCGGTGTCTTTGGCACACGCAACCACGAGGCAGCCTATCTGGCCGGTATGCTCGCGGGTCAAATGTCCGAAAGCAATGTCTATGGCTCGGTCGGTGGTTACCCAATCCCCGAGGTGAACCTGTTGATCAATGCTTTCCGCATGGGCGTAAGCGAAGTGAACCCAGACGCCACCTTCGTCAACGGCTTTATCGGTGCATGGTTCGATCCGGCCCGCGCGCAGGAAGCTGCGATTGCCCAAATCGATGCGGGCGCGGACATACTGTTTGGTGAGCGCATTGGTACTGCGGATGCGGCCCAAGCGCGAGGTGTAAAGGCCATCGGTTCGCTCATCGACTATACTCCACGCTACCCGGGCACGGTTTTTGCCAATGCGATCTGGAATTACGGTCCCACAATCGAGGCCATCGTGGCGGATGTTCAGGCCGGCAACCCAACGGGTCGTAACTACACGGAATATTCCTTTATGGCTCATGGCGGCAATGAACTGATCTATGTCGCCGATGAAGTGCCTGCCGACGCCATCCCGGGGATGGAGGCCAAACAGGCCGCGATTCAATCCGGTGAATGGGACGTGCCGATTGATGAAAGCGAGCCCTCCTGATCCCGAGGGCCTTGACGTGACCGATGCCACGGCTCTTGCAGCTGCCATCGCGGCAGGGCAGATCTCTGCCTGCGAACTGATGGAATCCAGTCTTGCCGCCTGCCACGCAAGGGCGGATTTGGGGGCCGTGGTATATCTGGACGAAGAAATGGCCCGCGATGGGGCAAAGGTGGCAGACGCATTGCCACCAGACCAGCGCGGGCCATTTCATGGGGTTCCCTTTTTGGTGAAAGACCTAGGTGGTTCCGCAAAAGGGTTGCCGGCGGCGGCAGGATCTGTGGCAATCCGTGCGCGATGTCGTAGACCCGAAAGCGACAGCCACCTGCTACACCGTCTTCGCCGAACCGGCCTGATCCCTTTTGGCTTGACCGCAACACCGCCGTTTGGCCTTTCACTGACATGCGAACCCGATGGCGCGGCTGTGACCCGTAATCCATGGAACCCCGCACTGACACCCGGTGGTTCATCCGGCGGTGGCGCAGCCGCGGTTGCAGCTGGTATTGTTGCAATTGCTCATGCCACGGATGCAGCCGGGTCCATCAGGGTTCCGGCTGCGTGCTGCGGCTTGACCGGACTCAAGCCTTCTCGCGGCGCAGTGCCCGGAGGCCCTGATTTTGCCAATCACCTGATGGGCATAGCGTCTGAGTTGGTCCTTGCGCGGTCGGTCCGCGATGTGAAGACAGCCTTTGACGCGGTAGTCCAGCCCATGGCCCCTGTATATCCGCTAGAACGCCCCCGTGTCGCATTGGCCTTGCCGGAGCGGTGCGGTGTCGACCAGTGCAAGGCCGCGAAAAGTGCTGCCGACGCGCTACGCGATGCGGGTTGTGAGGTGCGCGATATTCGTGCCCCTGACCAATTTGGGGATGAGGCTCACGCAATCGCCCGAACCATACTAGGTGTTTCCTTGGCCGAGTGGCTGACTGCGCTCAAGATCACTGATGATGAGATTCCGCCACTTGCCGCAGCCATGGCTGCCGAGGGCCGTGCGAAGTCCGCCACGGCGCTTTTTGCGGCCTCGCGACAACTCGCACGTCTGACGAATCGATCTCGTAAGCTTTTTAAGTCTGCCGATGCTGTCCTGATGCCGATCCTCTCGTCTGCGCCGCCCGTTGTTGGCGCTTTGGATCTGTCCGGCTCCTCCCCAGACGATCACATGGCGCGGCTCGAGGCTTTTGCCCCGAACGCAGCACTTGCAAATGTAGCGGGCTTGTCAGCTTTGGCGCTGCCTTTTGGCATGGCAAATGGTCTTCCAATCGGCGTTCAGCTGATTGGTCCCCCCGGCTCGGATTTAGCGCTGCTGAAACTTGGCGCACTTATCGAAGCCCGCGCGCCCGCAATCCCTTTTCCACACGCAATCGCAGGCCTGACCACATGACCAAGGTTCTGGAACTAAACGGTATAACCAAGCATTTCGGAACACTCACCGCCAATGATGATGTGACCCTCACACTAGAAAAAGGTGAAATTCTTGCTCTTCTGGGCGAAAATGGTGCGGGTAAGACCACGCTAATGAATATCCTGTTCGGCCATTACGCAGCCGACGAAGGCTCGGTCAGGGTGTTTGGCAAAGAGCTGCCCCCGGGTCAACCACGCGCCGCGATCGAGGTGGGTGTGGGAATGGTACACCAACACTTCACGCTTGCGGGCAACCTCACGGTTCTTGAAAACGTAATGCTGGGTTCCGAACCGCTGACGCGCACGCGTTCCGCTCGTGGTGAGGCACGCAAGAAACTGTTGCAGATTTCAGAGCGGTTCGGCCTGCCTGTAAACCCAGAGGCCAAGGTTCGTTCGCTATCTGTTGGTGAACGACAAAGAGTCGAGATTCTGAAAGCGCTCTATCGCGACGCGCGTATTTTGATATTGGATGAACCTACTGCGGTTCTGGCCCGGCCCGAAGCGATGCGCCTGTTCGAGACGCTGCGCGATATGACGAAAGAAGGTCTCTCACTGATCTTCATCAGCCACAAGCTGCATGAGGTCATGGCAGCCTCTGACCGTGTGGCGGTGCTTCGTGGCGGCAGGATGGTCGCGGAACGCAAAACACCCGAAACCACTCCAGAAGAGTTGGCGGAACTGATGGTTGGCCGCAAGGTCGAGCGTCCTGTGCGTCAAGACCATGAGATTGGAGCGCCAGTCCTGATCGCAAAGGATGTGAGCGTAGAAGAAGATGGTGAATTGCGGCTGGATGATATGTCGTTCGCTGTCCATGCCGGTGAAATCCTTGGTATCGTTGGCGTATCAGGCAATGGTCAGTCTTCCCTCGGAGCGCTGCTGTCAGGATTGGCACACCCGAGTACGGGTCAGTTAACACTTTTGGACGAAGATATCGGCCATCTGGGTCCGCGCGGCATGATCCGCGCGGGGGCAGGCAGGGTGCCTGAAGACCGGCATGCAGAAGGCGTTGTGGGCGAATTGAGTTTGTGGGAAAACGCGGTGCTTGAGCGCTTGCGCACACCGGAATTTTCGCACCGCGGCTTTGTTCGACAACGCGCCGCCCGGGATTACACTGCAGGGCTGATCGAACGTTTTGATATCCGCGGCGCCAGCCCCGACACGCGAACAAGGCTGCTGTCCGGCGGCAATATGCAAAAACTGATCCTTGGCCGGGTTCTGACCAATGGGCCGCGCTTTGTGCTCGCAAATCAGCCGACGCGTGGTCTTGATGAAGGGGCAATTGCTTCGGTTCATGCCGAGCTTTTGGCAGCGCGGGCGGAAGGTGCCGCAATCCTGCTCATCTCGGAAGAATTGGAAGAAGCTGTGGCCCTGTCAGACCGAATACAGGCCATCGTAAAAGGTCGCTTGTCAGAACCGATATCGGCGGATGAAGCCGACCCACAACGCCTTGGCTTGATGATGGCAGGTGTCTGGAAGGAAAACGACGATGCGGCTTGAACGACGCTCACATGTGCCGCTGCACCTCGCGATCATTGCACCACTGGCCGCGATCTTTGCTGCATTGCTTTTGGCCGCAGGTCTCATCGCTGCTGCTGACGTAAATCCGCTAGCAGCCTATGGTGAAATGGTGAATGGCGCATTCGGCTCGCGCCTTTCGATCGCCGAGATGCTGACCCGCGCCACTCCGCTTATCTTTACGGGGCTTGCCGCAGCTGTCGCCTTCCGAGCGCGGCTTTGGAACATCGGGGGCGAGGGACAGTTCTTTGTTGGGGCGCTAATCACCGCTTGGATCGGTCATTCACTCGGGGTTCCAGGGTGGATAGGTATTCCGATCTTGATGTTGTCAGGCATGGCGGCAGGCGCGGCCCTGTTGGCAGGGCCTGCCTTTCTACGCTTGCGTTTCGGCGTAGATGAGGTGGTGACAACCCTGCTACTCAATTTCATCGTGATCCTTTTCGTTGGTCTCATGATTGAGGGTCCTATGCGCGATCCGCTGGCCTTTGGGTGGCCCTCTTCGGTGCCCGTAGACGGTGAATACCGCCTTCCGGATCTGATCCCCCGTACACGTCTCCATATCGGGCTGCTTGTTGCTATCGCTGCGGCAGGTGCTGTTTGGCTGATCCTTGCGCGCACTGTTTTTGGTGCTGAAACACGCGCCGCAGGTTTAAATGCCAGCGCTGCTGCTTTTGCCGGAATTTCCCTGCCCCGAACGATCATGGGTGTGGCCCTGCTTTCGGGCGCGCTGGCTGGGCTTGCCGGGTCTGTCGAAGTCATGGGGGTCACTGCGGGTGTCACCACCACTATGAGCCCCGGATTTGGTTATGCAGGCATTGTCGTCGCCATGCTCGCCGCTTTGCATCCGGCCGGAGTGGTCGCTGCCGCTGTTTTCGTCGCCACCGTCTTTGTCGGGGCCGACGCCATGAGCCGTGCGACGGGTGTTCCCAGTTTCATTGCCGATGTGATTGTGGCGCTTTGCCTACTCACCATGATCGTGGCCCTTCTTTTCACAACCTACCGGGTGCGCAGATGAGTGATGCAATTGACCTGCTGCTGAATACCAGTCTTTGGGCTTCCGTGCTGCGTATTGCGACACCGCTCATATTTGGTGTTCTGGGTGCGTTGCTTTGCGAACGTTCGGGCGTGCTTAATCTGGGAATCGAGGGGATCATGACCATGGGGGCGATGAGCGGTTGGCTTGTCGTCTACATGGGAGCACCATTGCTTGCAGGCCTCATTTTTGCAGCGTTTTGCGGCGCGGTGATGGGATTGCTTCATGCCATGCTGACAGTTCCACTAGGGCTTTCGCAACACGTCTCAGGGCTGGGCATAACGCTTTTTGCATCCGCTTTAGCCTATTACTTGTACAGGTTGCTTGTTGAGGTGGGAGATTTGCCCCCTACGATCGAGGCTTTTAAGCCGCTCGATATTCCGGTCCTGTCAGATCTTCCCGTTTTGGGACCGATCCTTTTTAACCAAGCTTTGCCGACCTATCTGGCGCTCGCTGCGGTGGTTGTGATGGCCTATGTTCTTGCCCGCACGCCCTTGGGGTTGGCTATTCGTATGACCGGAGAGAACCCTCATGCGGTTGAGGCGCAGGGGCTGAACCCGATCCGTATCCGTATCGGCGCAGTTGTTGTCGGGTCGGCCTTGATGGCGGTCGGCGGAGCCTTCCTGACCACAACGGCGTTCAACAGCTTTTTCCCGGGCATGGTGCAAGGGCGCGGTTGGATCTGCATCGCATTGGTAGTTTTCGCTAGCTGGCGGCCCAGCAAGGCTTTGATTGGCGCGATGTTGTTCGCTTTCTTCGATGCCTACCAACTGCGATTACAGACAACGGTTGAGGGTGTGCCATATCAATTGTTCCTTATGGCGCCGTATGTACTTTCGATCGTTGCGCTCGTCCTTGTCGCCCGCAGAGCCGAAGTCCCCGCGGCATTGATGGCACCCTACCGACGCGGCGAACGTTAGTGGCATAGTTTCAAACATATTGGCTAGAATACGATAGACTCATCAAATAACCAGCTACTCGACCAGACAACGAAGTGCTAGGCACAAGACCTAGATCACAATCCGGAATTCTCTGCAGAATACCTGTTTTTTCACTCTCCGGCATCATTCAGTCGCGCAGATTGAAAACCGGTCTTAGGGTCATTTGAATGCCTGCCTCCGACTGTCCGACCTGACAAGCTCGCGCACGCGGCGAATGGCCGGTTTCCGCCCTTTTCGATGAACGCTGCGCTGATCGCATTGGTCGTTTTAGGGTTCGAACCAAACCTTCGATTCGGCTGACGCAAATGGCTGCCTTGGGCGATTTTTTCGTTTGTGCTTGGCCACTGCCCGAGAGATCACAATCAGGAGTGATAACTTCTCGAGTAAAACTGAAAGTAAAGCTATAGAAGGCGCCAAAGGGTGCTGCCAAGTCGTCGATTGCACATTTGGTTGGCACCGTATTGCACTTGTCAATTGTGGCCAAATACCTTGGCGCGGCCGCACAAAGCTGAGTGCCTAGGCGATAACCACGCTATCAAGCAAATGTGTTTAGAATATTTGGACGGCGCGGACTGCTCCTAGAGCTGATTGGCTATTGCCGTGGCGAACGTCAGCTTAGAGCCCAAAGTGGACAAACTTCTGTGCTGAATTTGTTGCTCCAACCTAGGCTCTTGAAAAACTATCAGTCGATAGGCCAATCTCAACTGTAAGGCTAATCCCGCGCGCCAACTACGGAACCCTGAATGCGGCTGATCAGAATATGTTTGATTTCGGTGGCGCTGATGGCAGTGGCCATAGTCGGGTTAAGGTGGACCTTTCCACTTCCTGAAGAAAATTTTTCTCAGCCAACGTTTAAGCAAGATGCCGATTGGGACGGACCATTAGGCGCAACTATTAGAAATGCACTTGAGCGTAACCCCAGGCTTGACGGTGTAAGGCCTTTGGGCAATGGACGCGCAGCTTTTGCGGCCCGGGCGATCCTTGCGAGAGAAGCAACATCCTCAATCGATGCTCAGTACTACATCTGGCAAGATGACGTTACCGGCCTGATGCTTCTTGAAGAACTTAGGGCAGCAGCAGAGCGCGGCGTGCGCGTCAGATTGCTGGTCGACGATAACGGTATCTCCGGATTGGATGATTTGCTTGCCGAACTGGACGCCTTGCAACATGCAAAAGTACGCATCTTCAATCCGTTCACTTTGAGGAACCCAAAACTTCTGTCCTATGCATTTGACTTTGGTCGCCTGAACCGGCGGATGCATAACAAGTCAATGACTGTGGACGGGGTCGCCACGATAGTTGGGGGACGCAACATTGGTGACATCTATTTCGACTACGGGGCGGGAACGCACTACCTGGATGTAGACGCGATAGCTATCGGCCCGATTGTGGATGAGGTATCGCAATCATTCGACGCATATTGGAACAGTGCCTCCGCGTACGATGCTGATCTCTTCTTAGACCCTCCGGCGGGAAAAAGCCTGAAGGCAAAGGCGGATGCAGCACGCCAGACTGCGGTTGGTGCAGGCTATCAAAGGGCAATTCAGGATAACGAACTGGCCGACCGGATAGCGGCACATGATCTGAAGTTCGAGTGGAGCGAAGTTACACTTTTTGTCGACGACCCGTCAAAAGGTTTGGGCGAAGTAGAAAGTGAAGACCTGATTGTCGAACAACTTATCGAGTTCGCCAAAACCTCTCAGACCTCATTGGACTTGGTCTCTGCGTATTTCATTCCGGGGGAAAGAGGCGCGGAGGTTCTGGAAGGGTTGGCAAAGTCCGGAGTGAAGGTCCGCGTCTTAACCAACTCACTGGATGCCACGGATGTGATGCCCGTGCACGCGGCTTATATGCGATACAGGGAAGACTTGCTGAACAGCGGTGTAGAGTTGCTTGAGCTTCGAGCTTTGCGGCGTGAACATCGCGAGCGCAGCCTGCCCGAGATGCTGGCTGGATCGGCGTCCGGACTACACGCAAAAGTCTTTGGATCGGATGGAGAACGGATATTTATAGGTTCTTACAACCTCGACCCGAGGTCCGCGCGACTAAATACAGAAATGGGCCTTATGATCGAAAGCCCAACGATTGCTGCGTCGCTTGCGGAGCAATTGAACCGGCCTGAGTTTTCTTACCGCGTCGAACTCAACGAAAGCGGCGAGATGATCTGGCTGCAAGAAGAGCAGGATGGGACAGTCACCATTCACACAGCAGACCCGGAAACCACCGGTTTACAGCGTGCCCTGACGGCCGTTGTCAGGTGGGTGCCGGTCGAATGGATGCTCTAGTCATCAAACGACCGACAATCTGTTGACCCGCAGCCAGAGACACCAGTACGTGATCTGACCTACAGTGAAGTCACAATGGCCCTGGCGTAAGCTTCCATGTCGAAACTGGCACCTCCGGTTGCGTGCCAAACCACGACAGCGTCTTTTCCTGGCAAGACATAGATGCCTTGGCCATTCATCCCACTTTTGTAAAAATCGCCATCGGCAAAAACGGCATCCCATTGGTATGCGTTTGCCATCGGCTGTTCACGGAATGCTTCAGTAAGGTGCGGCCCAAGCGTTCCCTTCATGTAGTTTTCAGCGACACCCGCTGTTTGGATCGTGCCGATCATCTTTTCAGAAACAATGCGGTCTGACGCTGTCTTGTCCCAGCTCGGCGTGTAGAGAAGACCAATCTTTGCCATGTCGATCAATCGGCTGCTGATCAGACCGTGTATGATGCCGTTTGCCAAAAACTATTGGTTTACGCGAATGAAGAAGGCGGCTCCGTTGTCATTTTCAATGACATTGCCGCCTTGGCCGAGTTGCACTACGGTTCCTCCGCCGAACCTCATCACGGTTTGAACAAACGGCTTACCGCAACATTTCGCACGGCAATTCAGTAGCCGCTGCTTGGAAAAAGCAATACAAACCGGATAGCAATTGGCCATCTTTTCGTCGTCCGCTTTGGGCAGATTTTGAAGTTCGCGCTTGGGCAATACCCCAGAGAAAACAATCAGGGGTGACAACTTCTCGACCACAACTGAAAGTGCAACTATCGAACGGGCTAAGATCTCTGCCCCCGCCGCGCTTTGCGCGGCTCCCCCTGGATATTTTTAGCCAGATGAAGTTTGGATCCGCAATTGCTATCGGTTGCGAGGGATGTCGAAACCGGGGACGGCGAGGTCGAAACCTTCGAATTCGAAACCGGGAGAGACGGTGCAGCTGACCAGAGTATAGTCTCCGGTCGTTCGGGCGGCTTGCCAGTGGTTTTCAGGAACAATCAGTTGCGGTGCGCCTTGGGACAGGTTGGGGGTGAGAAGGTGATCGGTGGCGGGGCCTTGGTCAGATTCACTGATCGATAGCACCAGAGGCGCGCCTGCATGGTAAAGCCAGATCTCGGTCGCATCGACGCGGTGCCAGTGGCTGGATTCCTCGGCCTCTAGCAGGAAATAGATGCAAGTGCCCGTGGCACGGCCTTCGTTTTGCGCGCGCCATGTCTCGCGGTACCAGCCGCCTTCGGGGTGTTTTTGCAGGTTCAGGTGGTCGATGATCTCTTGCGCGGTCATGTTTGGCCTTTTGGGTTTTTGCGCGATTATGCATGGGTCCGCACGATCCGCTATGGCAATCATCGCCTAAGGTCATATGTTTGCGCCATGACCCTTACGATCCCCTTTGATAACTCCTACGCCCGTTTGCCGGATGCCTTTTACACGCGGCAGTCTCCGGTTCCTGTGAAAGAGCCTCAGTTGATTGCGTTTAACGAGGGGTTGGCGCGGATATTGCGCATCTCACCCGGAGATGTCACGGAGATGGCACAGGCCTTTGCGGGCAATACGGTACCCGACGGGGCAGAGCCTTTGGCGCAGCTGTATTCTGGTCACCAGTTCGGGACTTATAATCCTCAGCTTGGCGACGGCCGTGCGGTTTTGCTGGGTGAGACTGTGGGCGAAGACGGGATACGCCGTGACATTCAACTAAAGGGCTCGGGCCGGACGCCTTATTCGCGGCAAGGCGATGGGCGAGCATGGCTGGGGCCGGTGTTGCGGGAATATGTGGTCTCAGAAGCGATGCATGCTCTGGGCATTCCGACCACGCGGGCTTTGGCCGCTGTTGAAACAGGTGAAGCCGTTTACCGCGAAGGGCCGATGCCCGGGGCGGTTTTGACCCGAGTGGCGCAGAGCCATTTGCGCGTTGGAACATTTCAGGTATTTGCCGGGCGCAGGCAGGTCGAAAGTCTGAAGCAATTGACCGACTATGCCATCCAGCGCCACTACCCCGAGGCTGAAGGGCCAATGGGTCTTTTGCGGGCCGTTCGCGATACGCAGGCAAAGCTGATCGCGGCGTGGATGAGCGTTGGGTTCATTCACGGGGTGATGAATACGGACAATTCCTCGATCGCGGGGGAGACCATCGACTATGGTCCTTGCGCCTTCATGGACAGCTACCATCCGAATACGGTCTACAGCTCAATCGACCGGATGGGGCGCTATGCCTATTCCAACCAGCCCGAAATTGCAGTGTGGAATCTGGCGCAACTGGCGACGGCCTTGATCCAGCAATACGATGATCCTCAGGACAGTGTCGAAGAGGCGACCGAGATCGTACACGCCATGCCCGATTTGCTCCAGCAGGAGTGGTTGCGCCGCTTCCGTGCCAAGCTGGGTTTGACGCGCGCAGAGGAGGGGGATCTTGGGCTGATCACCGACCTGTTGAAGCGTATGGCGGAGGAGCATGCGGATTTCACCAATACGTTCAGGGCGCTGGGCGGTGAGCGCGCGCGGGACCAATTCACGAACCCTGAGGCGTTTGATAGCTGGGCTGAGGGTTGGCAGGCCCGCATGTCACGCGAGGCGGACCCGCACGGGGTGATGTCAGCGACAAACCCGGCCTTCATCCCGCGCAACCACCGCGTTGAGCAGATGATCGAAGCTGCGGTGACGGGGGACTATGCCCCGTTCCATCGTTTGAACGATGTGTTGTCACGCCCCTTTGTGGATCAGCCCGAGAATCCCGACCTAACACGGCCCCCCAGTGCAAATGAGGTAGTTCACGCCACGTTTTGCGGAACCTGATTGCGGCCCAGCAGCTCGAATTGCAGGCAGGTCTCGGACATGTCGATGGGCAGGGTCGGTGAGATCAGGCCACTATCGGCCAGCATGACCGATTCCCGTTTCAGTTGGATTTCGCGTCCGGATTCTGATTTCACGTAGGTCCCCGAGGTGCTGCGGTCTGTCAGGATCAGCTTACCCGCTTTCATGGCAAGGACCGCATGCAGGCGCGAGATCCAGGGCTGCGGTAGCACCACATCGCAGTCAGGCGCGCGGCCAATCTTGAACTCTCCGTTTCCGAGACAGCGCCAGACGCGGTCCTCGTGGCGCAGGATCAGGGTCAGGCCTTCGCGGGGCTGCCAGTTCTCCTCGGTGCGGCCGAAATTCTGCGGCAGCCTGGTCTGCATGATCGAGTCAGACTCGGGGTGGATTAGCGAATAGGCTGTCTGAGCCTCGGTAAGCCCCTTGAGGCTAAGCTGGCCCAGCGGTGTAAGCGTGGTTCGTAGTTCGGCGGGCAGCAAGACAGCGATCCCTTGGCTGAAACAAGCCTCGCCCGGATTGGCTGCGGTTGCAAAACGGGCGGTCACGTTGACGGCCTCGCCATAGATGCCGCGCTTGCCGATCACGATGGGGCCGCAATGTACGCCGACGTGGACGGATAGCGGCGTATGGGTTGAAGGCTCGATCAGCTTCAGGGCTGCATTGTAGGCCGAGCTTGGGTTCTCGAAATAGCTGAGAACATCGTCGCCCTTTTGCCCGACCGGAATGCCGCCAAATTCCTGCAGGACCGAGCGCAGCCGGTCGATCTCGAGCTGGATCAAGCGCTGGGCTTCGTCATCGCCCACCGCCTTGTAGAGCGGCGTACTGCCCACGATATCGGCAATGATCATCGTGGCGAATGTGGATTCAACGTCCAAGGGCGAGTTTCCTTTTTGCGGCAGTTTAACCCCGCTTAATTTCGTGTAAACTTATTTAATGTAATGCTCATAAACCTTTGAGGGAACGCGCTGAGAATTGCAACAGCGTGCCCATTCCAAAGGTCCCAAATCGGTGCCGTTGATTCTGAAAAGCGATATGAAAATACCCTCAGTTCTGCGGCTTGCCAGCTACAATATCCAGAAATGTGTCGGCCTTGATCTCCGGCGTCAGCCACAGCGTATTCTTCAGGTTCTCGAAGGAATGCGCGCCGATATCGTCGTGTTGCAGGAGGCTGACAAACGCTTGCCGCCTAGGCCTGCCGCGCTGCCTCAGTTCATGTTGGATGAGGCCGGATGGCAGATCGTCGATCTGGGCGGGGCGGGCAGTTTGGGATGGCACGGAAATGCGGTGATCTGGCGGGGTGATGCGATCTCGGTCCGTCAGACTGGGCATCACGAATTGCCGGGGTTCGAGCCGCGCGGCGCTGTACGGGTTGAGTTCGATACCCCCATCGGGCCGCTTAGGGTGATGGGTATGCATCTGGGGTTGCTGTCCGCCTCGCGTCGACGGCAGATCACCCATATCCGCCAGTTCGGCGCGGATCTAGAGGATATGCCCACGGTCTGGGCCGGGGATTTCAACGAATGGTCGCGCTCACCGGTGCTCGATAACCTCGTGCCCGAGATGCGGTTTCTGCCTCCGCTCCCCAGCTTTCCCGCTGCCCAGCCCTTGGGCGCTTTGGACCGGATCGCCCTTGGGCAGGGGGTCGAGGTGCATGCGCATGGCGTGCACGAGGATCGCCCGGCCCATATCGCCTCGGACCATTTGCCGATCTGGGCCGATCTGCGCCTTGAAGGATGATCTGCGCAGGCATGTCGAATTCTTGTGGCGCGGCGCGTGTGGACATACTAAGACAGACACCCGAGTAGTTTCTGAGGGGCATCATGCCGGATACGATCATTTCGCGCTGTGAGGCCAAAGGCCTTCGCATGACCGGCCAACGGCGCACTATTGCGCAGGTTCTCGAGGAGAGCGCGGACCACCCGGATGTCGAAGAACTCTATGCCCGTGCGTCGGCTTTGGATTCGGGTATCTCGATCGCAACGGTCTACCGCACGGTGAAACTGTTCGAAGAGGCTGGCATTCTGGAGCGTCTGGAATTCGGCGATGGCCGAGCCCGTTATGAAGATGCCGAGAGAGATCACCATGATCACCTGATCGACATGCAATCGGGGGAAGTGATCGAATTCGTCGACCCCGAGATCGAAGCTCTGCAGGAAAAGATCGCGGAAAAATTGGGCTATCGCCTGAAGGGGCACCGGCTGGAGCTGTATGGCGTTCCCATCAAGCCCGAGTGATCCATCAACAAACGCGATGGGTGGCAACAAGACAATTCATCGCTCGCGATGTGATAGGTCTTGATTTAACGCAATACATACGGTTTTGCTGAAGTGAGAAGGCGGCAATTGGTGCCGCCCGTTTCTTTACGGACAGACCCATGAACAACGTCAACGGCATTTTGCTGGTTATTGCGTCTATGGCGGCTTTCACGCTTGAGGATGTGTTCATCAAGCAGCTGACGTCATCCATCATGCCTGGCCAGATTCTTGTTATGCTGGGGCTGGTCTGCTCTGTCGTATTTCTGGTCATGGCCATCGCGACCCGCAAACGGATTTTTGTGCCCGAGGCGTGGCAGCTTTTGCCGATGATCCGCGCTATGTCCGAGGCCGTCGCTGCGGTGGCCTTTGTGACGGCGCTGGCCCGTGTGGACCTTTCGACCGTCGCGGCCGTGTTTCAGGCAATGCCACTAGCGGTCACCATGGGGGCAGCGCTGTTTCTGGGTGAACAGGTCGGCTGGCGTCGCTGGAGCGCGATTGGCGTTGGCTTTGTCGGGGTACTAATGATCATCCGTCCCGGGTTTGAAGGTTTCCGCCCGGAATCCCTCTACGTAGTGGCTGCAGTTATTGGCGTGGCGGCGCGCGATCTGATTACACGGCGGTTGGACAGCAAGGTCTCGTCGGCGGTGGTGTCCTTGCAGGCCTATCTGGCCTTGGCTGTCGGCGGTGCAGCCTTGATGATCATGAGCGGCCATCCTTTGGAAGCCATGCAAAGCGCAGAGGTCTGGCCTTTTGCCGGAGCGGCCTTGTTCGGTGTTCTGGGCTACTATGCCATCGTGATCGCAATGCGCGTCGGCGAAGCCTCAGCCGTTACGCCGTTTCGCTACACGCGGCTTCTGTTTTCGATCCTTGCGGGTGTCTTGGTCTTTGGCGAACGTCCGGACCTGATGACACTGGCCGGGGCGTCCCTGATCATCGGCTCGGGCCTGTATACCTTTCTACGCGAACGCAAATTGGCGCGAGCAATGGCCTTGGCCGCCGCGTAACCCTGTTGGCGCAAACATGGCGCTGTTAGCCCTAAAGGGCCGGGAATATGTGTGTTAGCGATAACGGAAATGGTTTACTTTTGGTTCCGTGCTGCTATGACGCGTGCAACGGAATGCAGCCACAGGGACCGCCCTCATGAGTACCATCATCGACATTCACGCACGCGAAATCCTGGACAGCCGGGGCAACCCGACGGTCGAGGTCGACGTGATTCTGGAAGACGGCACAATGGGCCGCGCGGCTGTGCCCTCGGGTGCCTCCACCGGCGCCTATGAGGCGGTTGAAAAACGCGACGGTGACAAGGCACGTTACATGGGTAAGGGCGTGCTCGAGGCCGTTGCTGCCGTCAACGGTGAGATCGCTGAGGAACTGGTGGGTTTTGACGCGACCGAACAGGTCGCCATCGACCAAGCTATGATTGAACTGGACGGCACCGAGAACAAGGGTCGTCTGGGCGCAAACGCCATTCTGGGTGTTTCGCTTGCAGCGGCCAAGGCGGCGGCGGATTTCACCACGCAGCCTCTGTACCGCTATGTCGGCGGTACCTCGGCCCGCGTCCTGCCGGTTCCGATGATGAACATCATCAATGGCGGCGAGCACGCCGACAACCCAATCGACATTCAGGAATTCATGATCATGCCGACCTCGGCCGCGAATATCCGCGAGGCGGTCCGCATGGGCTCCGAGGTGTTCCACACGCTTAAGCGCGAGCTGTCGGCTGCCGGTCTGGCCACCGGAGTGGGGGACGAAGGTGGCTTTGCCCCCAACATCGCGTCGACGCGCGAGGCATTGGATTTCATCCTGCAGGCGGTCGAAAAAGCGGGCTACAAGCCGGGTGAGGAAATTCACCTCGCGCTGGATTGCGCCGCGACCGAATACTTCAAGGACGGTAAATATGTGCTGGCGGGTGAAAATATCTCGCTGACCTCAGAGGAAAACGCCGAGTATCTGGCGACCTTGGTCAAAGACTATCCGATCATCTCGATCGAAGACGGCATGTCCGAAGACGACTGGGATGGCTGGAAAGCACTGACCGACGCGATCGGTGACAAGGTTCAGCTGGTCGGCGACGACCTTTTCGTTACCAACCCGGAACGTCTGGCCGAAGGGATCGAGCGTGGTTGCGCCAACTCGATGCTGGTCAAGGTGAACCAGATTGGTTCGCTGACCGAGACCCTGCGCGCTGTCGATATGGCCCACCGCGCGCGCTATACCAACGTGATGTCGCACCGCTCGGGTGAAACCGAAGATGCCACCATCGCTGATCTGGCCGTGGCGACCAATTGCGGTCAGATCAAGACCGGCTCGCTGGCGCGGTCGGACCGGCTGGCCAAGTATAACCAACTGATCCGTATCGAAGAATCTCTGGGTGAAGTTGCGGAATACGCGGGAGTATCGATCCTGAAACGGTGATTTCAAACCCGGTTCTGAGCACTGCAAGAGGCCCTCTTTCCACGGAAAGAGGGTCTTTTTGATAGCAATAGGACTGTTGCGACAGTGAATTTCTCTGGCTATGAGAATTCGCCGTATTTGCAGGTATTTAGAAGTTTATAGGATGTTATGTGTGAACTTAATCACACAGCGCTCACGGTTTCGTGTTCTATACTGTCGCCATTACAGAAAGGAGCACACCATGACTGGTTCGAAATTCCTTCTCGTAGCGACAGTTCTCAGCACTGTATTTCTGGCGGCCTGTGCAGGGCCGGGGACCTATCCAATCACAGGGCAAAAGGTCTCCTCCGACGATCCGGTGCAGGAGATGTACTATAACCCGAGTGTGATTTTCCGGGGCGAGTCGCGCTAGAGCGCTTTGCTCATCAGCATGTAGCGCTCGCGTGGTTTGAAGCCGGTGCGCAGATATAGTTTCTGCGTCGCCTCGTGCGTGCGGTCGACTTCAAGGTGCAGGGCGGTTAGCCCTGCCTCAGCAAGAGCCTTGGGCAGTTCCAGCAGAACCTCGGTCGCGATGCCACGGCCACGAACGGCGGGCCGGACGTAGATTTCGTCTATGAACCCATCCATGCCACCGAACTCTACCGACCAGCCGAAGGTCAGGATGATATAACCTAAAGGCGCGCGACCCGGGCCAATCAGGTAGATGCAGCCATGGGGGATGCCCTCAAGCAAAGGCATAAGCGCCTCGCGCCGTTGGTCGGCGTCCTGTGCGATCCCTTGTTCGGCGTGGAACGCAGAGACAAGCCCCATCAGGCGGTCAAGATCTTCGGGGCGAGCCAGTCTTAAAGCGGCGGTCATAGGCGGGCCAGCCTTTCCGTGAGGAGGGTGAAGAATCCTTGGGCGTCCACGTCGCCCATGAATATAGCATTCGGTTTTCGGTCTGTTACACGCCACCAGTCAGCGACTGTCATGCCCAGCGTTAATTCTGATTTGGTTTCGATCTCAACGTTAATGTGGCGACCCGAAAACAGTTCTGGCTGAATCAAATAGGCGGTAACGCAGGGGTCGTGCAAAGGTGCGCCTTCTGAGCCGTACTTTTCCTTATCAAAGCGCTCGAAGAAATCGGTCATTTCAGCGACGGCATGACCGACCTTACTATCCAGCGATCTGAATGCGTCATTGCGATGCGGTGTAACCAAAGCGTCATGGGTCACATCAAGAGGCATTACGACAATATGAGTGCCAGATTTAAACACGATATCAGCAGCTTCGGGGTCGACATAAATGTTGAACTCCGCGGCTGGTGTGATGTTCCCGACCTCGAAATAGGCACCGCCCATCAGTACGATTTCCTGCACCCGGTCGACGATATCGGGTGCCTTCTGGAAGGCGGTCGCGATGTTCGTCAGCGGCCCCAGCGGGCAGAGCGTGACTGTCCCGGGTTCCTGCGTGCGCAGGGTTTCGATGATGAAATCGACCGCGTGGCCCTCGGTCAAAGGCATTTCGGGATCGGGAAGCACAGGCCCGTCGAGCCCAGTTTTACCGTGCACATGTTCAGCGGTGACCAAAGGCCGGTTCAAGGGGCGATCGCATCCGGCGTAGACGGGGATATCAGTGTGACCGGCTAATTCACAGACAATCCGCGCGTTCTTGGCGGTCAGTTCAAGAGGCACATTTCCGGCGACGGCAGTGATGCCCAGCACCTCGATCTCTTCGGGGCTGGCGAGCGCCAGAAGAATGGCGACGGCGTCGTCCTGACCGGGGTCGGTGTCGATGATGATCTTGCGGGGCATTGGAGTCTCCGGGGGGCGTGAAGGTCGGACAGTCGCAAGTGTCACGCGACTTGTCCACCTGATTCAGGCCCCAACTGGCGGGAGTTTGCCATTGGCGCGGTGTTCCTCAGTCTTCACCTCATCCCACAGCGCGTCCATCTCGGCCAGATCGCTTTGCGCAGGGGTTTTGCCCCGCGCGGCCAGGCGGGCCTCGACCTGCTCAAAGCGGCGGGTGAACTTGGCGTTGGTGCGGCGCAGGGCGGCCTCGGGTTCGATCCCCAGATGTCGACCGAGATTGACCATCACAAAGAGCAGATCGCCGAATTCGTCCTCAAGCGCGTCGGCGTCTTTGGCGTTGCGCGCTTCCTCCAACTCAGCGGCTTCTTCGGTGATCTTGGCGAGGACATGGCTGGCATCGGGCCAGTCGAATCCCACACGCGCGGCCCGTTTCTGCAGCTTATGCGCCCGCAGCAGGGCGGGCAGGTTGGCGGCCACACCGTCCAGCGCGCCTTTCTGTTCCTTGCCCGCACGTTCGGCAGCTTTGATGGTCTCCCAATCCTTGGTTTGCTGGTCGGCGGATTTGTCTCGGGATTCGTCGCCGAACACATGCGGATGTCGGCTGACCATCTTGTCGGACATGGTTCGGACCACATCCTGAAAGGTGAAATGCCCCGCTTCCTCAGCCATTTGCGCGTGGAAGACTGATTGGAAGAGAAGGTCACCCAGCTCTCCCTTCAACTCATCATAGGCCTGCCGTTCGATGGCGTCGGCGACCTCATAGGCTTCCTCGATCGTGTAGGGGGCAATGGTGGCGAAATCCTGCTCGATGTCCCACGGACAGCCGCTTTGTGGGTCGCGCAAGCGGCGCATGATTTCCAGCAGGCGCTCGATACCCGCATCGCTGTCATGGATCAGAGGATTTTCAGCCATTGCGAACCCTTTCGTTCCGGTGTCAGATGCATCCATTCCGCAGTCCCGATCAGGAGTCCACCCCAGATGCCCGTCGTCAACCGAATTGCCGATTTTGCCGCCGATATGGCCAAGTGGCGCCAGCACTTGCATACGATCCCTGAACTGGAGTTCGAATGCTACGAGACAGCCGCTTTCGTGGCCGAGCGTCTGAGGGAGTTCGGCGTGGATGAGCTACATGAAGGCATTGCCAAGACCGGGATGGTAGCGATCATCAACGGACAGGGCGACGGCCCGACCATCGGGTTGCGGGCCGATATGGACGCGCTGCCGATCCCCGAGGAGACGGGCGTTGAATATGTCTCGAAGAACCCCGGCAAGATGCATGCCTGCGGGCATGACGGGCACACCACGATGCTGTTGGGGGCTGCGCGCTATCTGGCCGAGACGCGGAATTTCGCGGGCCGCGTGGCGCTGATCTTTCAACCGGCCGAAGAAGAAGGCGGCGGCGCGGATGTGATGGTGCAGGAAGGCATCATGGACCGGTTCGAAATCTCTCAGGTCTATGGCATTCACAATGATCCGGGAAACCCCGAGGGGGCCTTCTATACGACAGCCGGGCCTCTGATGGCCGCTGTGGATACGTTCGAGATTCACGTGCAAGGGCAGGGCGGGCATGGAGCTTTGCCACACCAGACCAAAGATCCGGTGATGGCGGCCTGCGGGATTGCGCAGGCGATCCAAACTATTGTCAGCCGAAACCACTATGCGGTGCAGGATCTGGTGATTTCCGTCACGCAAATTCACGCCGGAACAGTGAACAATGTGATTCCGGATACCGCCTATCTTAACGGCACCGTTCGCACGTTTGACCCTACGGTTCAGAAGATGGTGATCGAGCGGATGGAGCAGATCGTGGCAGGGCAGGCGGCCTCATACGGGGTTGAGGCGAGGTTGGACTATCAGATTGGCTATCCGGCGACGATCAATGACGCCGAGAAAACGGCCTTTGCCGCAGATGTGGCGCGCGAGGTCTCAGGCGAGGACCGCGTTGTCGACAATATGGGCCGCGACATGGGGGCCGAGGATTTCTCATACATGTTGCAGGCGCGTCCAGGGGCTTATCTGTTTCTGGGTCAGGGTGAGGGCGCCGGGCTGCACCACCCGAAATACAACTTCAACGATGATATCGCACCGGTCGGGGCCTCGTTCTTTGCCCGGATCGTGGAAAAGGCGCAGCCGCTGGGCTGAGGGGACAAGACATGGCACTGGAAGACGCAAAACATCAGGTCGATGAGGCCTTTACTAACCCCGACCTCAAGGGCTTGTCCTATGAGAACACATTCGGCGGCGCGACCTCGTTCCTACGGCGGCTTTACACCAAAGATCTGAAGGGCGTGGATATCGCCGTCACCGGCGTACCCTTTGACCAAGCGGTGACGAACCGCCCCGGCACAAGGCTGGGCCCCCGCGCGATCCGCGAAGCAAGCGCCCTGCAATCGCCCGACGCCCCCTATGGTTGGCCCTTTGACGCGCTGAGCGAGCTGGCGATCGTCGACTATGGCGATATGGCCTATGACTACGCCAATATCCCGGCCTTTCCGGACACGCTGACCGATCATATCCGCACGATTCTGGCGGCTGACGTGGCCTCGGTCACCTTGGGCGGAGATCACTATATCAGCTTTCCGATCCTGAAAGCTTATGCCGAGAAATACGGCCCGATATCCTTGCTGCAGTTCGATGCGCATACGGATACCTGGGCGGACGATGACATGTCCCGTGTCGATCACGGGACCATGTTTTACAAGGCGGTGAAATCGGGGATCGTGGACCCGAAACGCTCGGTTCAGGTTGGTATCCGTACCAGCAACGAGGACACGCTGGGCGTCAACATCATCGACGCGCGTGAAGTTTATGAATCCGGCCCCGCTGCCGTGGCGCAGAAGATCAAATCCATACTCGGCGACCGCCCCGTCTATCTGAGCTTCGATATCGACGGCCTGGATCCCGCCTTTGCGCCGGGGACCGGGACGCCAGTTTGGGGCGGTTTGTCCTCGATTCAGGCGCAAATCATTCTGCGCGACATCGCCGGGATCAACATCAAAGGCGGGGATGTGGTCGAGGTGTCTCCGCCCTATGACACCTCCGGGGCGACTGCCATTGCGGGCGCTCATGTGGCCACGCAAATCATCTGCCTGCTGGGGTGGAACCGGCTGATGGCCGAGAAAAAGTAAACGAGGATCGATGCGTGTTAACCAATGGTTAGCCAAGTTTCCGGTATGTGCTGAGAAACATGATCTGATGGGATGGGAACCAACCGCAAATGACTGAATTTAATCAACCAATCAGCGGAAATGATCTGGCGCGGTTCTCCGGGCCGAACACGTTCATGCGGCTGCCGCAGTCGACTTCGCTGGCGGGGCTGGACGTGGCGCTGTTGGGAATACCGATGGATATCGGCACCTCGTGGCGGTCGGGAACGCGGTTCGGACCCAAGCAAATCCGCAGCGAAAGCGCGATGATCCGACCCTACAACATGGCTACATCGGCAGCCCCGTTCGATACGTTGCAGATTGCCGATATCGGCGATCTGGCGATCAATACGTTTTCGCTGTCGGAAAGCCTCAAGATCATCAAGGACAGCTATGACGGTATCCTCGCGCAGAATGTGGTCCCTGTGGCGATGGGCGGAGATCACTCCATCACCCTGCCGATCCTGCGTGCGATTGCGGCGAAACACGGGCCGGTCGCCCTGGTGCATGTGGATGCCCACGCGGATGTAAATGACGATATGTTTGGCGAGCGTGAGACACACGGCACTGTCTTCCGTCGCGCCTATGAGGAAAAGCTGATCGTCCCGGACAAGACCTTTCAGATCGGCATTCGCGGCTCGGGCTATGCCTCAACCGACTTTACCGAGGCGCAGGGTTGGGGCTTCCAGCAATTTCCCGCATGGGAGTTGTGGCAGCAGAACCTCACGCAGATCGGCTCGCAAATCCGCAAGACGGTCGGCGATCACCCGGTCTATATCACCTATGACATCGACAGTCTGGATCCGGCCTACGCCCCCGGCACCGGCACGCCTGAGATCGGAGGGCTGACAACCCCGCAAGCGCTGCAGCTGATCCACGCGCTGCAAGGGGTGAACGTGGTGGGCTGCGATCTGGTCGAGGTCTCTCCGCCTTACGACTCGTTAGGGAACACGGCGCTGACGGCGGCCAATCTTCTGTTCGAGCTTCTGTGCATTCTACCCGGTGTGACGTCACGGTAGCTGGCCGGGTTCGTCTTGAAACCGCATCTGTTCCGCATAGGGTTCAGGAAAAGGACTTAGGTGGAATGAAACGCATGCTGGTTTTGGGTGTTGTTGGTCTGGTGATCGCGCTGGGGGCCTATATCCGGCTTGCGCCCTCCGATCCGGCGGACTGGCACATTGCCCCTCAAGCCGAGACCAACCAGGATCTGCAAGGCGGCGTATTGCGCGTGGTCGAAACGGGGCCAGAGGGGTTGGCCGCGCTGGATGCCATTGCCCGCAACGCGCCGCGTACAACTGTTCTGGCTGGGTCGGTGGGTGAGGGGCGGATCACCTATATCACCCGCACCAAGATTATCGGCTTTCCCGACTACACCACAGCCCAGCAGGACGGAGACTTGCTGCGCATCCATGGCCGCTTGCGCTTTGGTCGCAAAGATTTCGGAGTGAACAAGACCCGCGTTGATGGGTGGCTGTCGCAGATGTAGGCGGCGTTCAGGACGCGGATGTCTTGAGGGTCTGATCCAGATCGGGCCAATCCAAATCTGACGACAAACACCCTTCCTGCACCTCGCGCCACATCGGCACATTCAACGACATCTGGCATTGCGCGGTGAAAATCCGGCCATCAACCTGCAGGCAGATCATTTGCCCCAACTCGATCCGCGAGCCTGACTTGTCGGTGCAGTAGCAATCGCGAACCTTGCCATCTGGCCCGACATAATCGGCCATGGCGGGTAGTGCGAGCAGCGATAAAATGAAAACCAACCCCTTCATGATCCAAAGCTTAGCACAAGGCTGGCCCTTGACCAAAGCCCCAGATTAAGAGACACCCGCCGGATGATCCCCGAAGAACGCCTTGAGCAGATAACCCAGCGATTCCAATACCTCGAAGCCGCCATGGCTGATGGCGCCTCGGGCGGGGATATTGCGACTCTGGCCAAAGAATATTCTGACCTCAAACCGGTTGTCGATCAGATCCTGTCCTGGCGTCAGCTGGTCTCGGATCTGGCCGAGGCCGAGGCTATGCTCGCCGACCCGGATATGAAGGAACTGGCCGAGGAGGAAATCCCCCAGCTTCAGTCCCGTATCCCCGAGGCCGAACATGCGCTGCAACTGGCGCTGCTACCCAAGGACGCTGCGGATGCGCGACCGGCCATGCTGGAAATCCGTCCCGGCACCGGCGGGGATGAGGCGGCGCTCTTCGCCGGGGACCTGCTGCGCATGTATCAACGCTATGCCGAGGCGCGGGGATGGCGGTTCGAGATCATCGAAGAACAGGCCTCGGACCTTGGCGGCATCAAAGAGGTCGTTGCCCATATCAAAGGCGACAATGTCTTTGCGCGGATGAAGTACGAATCCGGCGTGCATCGGGTGCAACGCGTGCCCGAAACCGAAAGCGGCGGGCGGATTCATACCTCGGCGGCGACGGTCGCGGTTCTGCCCGAGGCTGAGGATGTCGATATCCAGATCGACGCCAATGACATTCGCATCGATACGATGCGGTCGTCCGGGGCCGGGGGGCAGCACGTGAACACCACCGACTCGGCCGTGCGGATTACCCACTTGCCGACCGGTCTTGTGGTGACCAGCTCTGAGAAATCGCAGCACCGCAACCGAGAGATCGCAATGCAGGTGCTGAAAACACGCCTCTATGATCTGGAGCGTCAGCGGATCGACAGCGAACGCTCGGCGGATCGGGCCAGTCAGGTGGGTTCAGGCGATCGGTCCGAGCGGATCCGGACCTATAACTTCCCACAAGGTCGAATGACAGACCATCGCATCAACCTGACGCTCTACAAGCTGGATCAGGTCATGCAAGGCGATCTGGATGAGGTGATCGACGCGCTGACCGCGGATGATCAGGCCCGGTTGCTGGCCGAGATGGCGCAATGATTGCGGCCCTGACCGCCGCCAAGGCGATGGCTGCCGCAACAGCCCGCCTGCGTGCTGCCGGTGTCAATGACCCGGCCCGCGATGCGCGGGTCCTTTTGGCACATGCGGCCCGAATTGAGGCCAGCCGCGTCACTCTGATCGCGCCCGAGGAGCTGTCGCCCGACATCGCCGAACGCTATGAGCAACTGGTGTCGCTGCGCGCGATCCGGGTGCCTGTGTCGCATCTGTTGGGGGAGCGGGAATTCTACGGTCGCAACTTCCGCGTCAGCCGCGATGTGCTGGACCCGCGCCCGGAAACCGAAACGCTGATCGAAGCCGCGTTGAGCGAACCGTTTGACCATGTTCTGGACCTTGGGGTTGGCTCGGGCTGCATCCTGGTGACGCTGCTGGCCGAACGCGCCAGTGCTACGGGCCTGGGTGCAGATCTGAGCGAAGCGGCCTGTTTGCAGGCCAGCGCCAACGCCGTGCAGCACAATGTACAGGACCGGGCCGAGATTGTGCGCTCGGATTGGTTCGAGCGGATTGAAGGGCAGTTTGACCTCATCGTCTCGAACCCGCCCTATATCGCGCTTTCCGAGATGCAGGATCTGTCGCCCGAAGTGCGCGAGCATGAACCGCGCATGGCTTTGACCGATGAAGGGGACGGGTTGGACGCCTATCGCAGGATCGCGGCGGGTGCACCTGATTTCCTGATGGCGGGCGGGCGCTTGCTGGTTGAAATCGGGCCGACACAGGCCAAGGACGTGTCGGCCTTGTTCGACGCCGCTGGCTTGTCGGATATCCGAGTCATCCCTGATCTGGATGGGCGCGACCGTGTTGTTTTGGGCAGAATCCCGGGTTGAACGCAGCGTTAGAGGCCGAAAAGCGCCTGTCTTTGTAAAAAAGCTGCGAAATATCCCAGAAACCTCTTGTCTGACGCGGCAGGACATGTTTACTCAGAACTGGTCGGAGAGGTTGACGCTGGTTCAGCGCGCCCCTGACGCCAAGCCCAAAAAAGCCGATGACACGTTACGGGACAGGCCTCTGAGCAGCGTAAGGTACGGGTTGATCGGCAGCGAATTGATAAGGCTGACGTAAAGTAAGATGAGATCTTCCAAATCCCGCTCGCGGGCCAAAAATAACCGCAATCGTCCTTCTGGCGGCAATGTCGTCAACCGGGTGTTCGACAGCTCGGGCCCCGAGGGCAAGGTGCGTGGCACACCGCAGCAGATCATTGACAAATACAACCAGCTTGCGCGCGATGCACAGCTGTCCAACGACCGTGTCGCGGCTGAGAACTTTCAGCAGCATGCCGAACACTATTTGCGGATGCTGAGCGAGGCGCAGCGTGAGATTGAAGCGCGCCGCGAAGAGCAGGAGCGCCAGAACCGTGAACGGCAGGCCGAGCGCGACCGTGAACGCGCCGAACGTCAGGAGCGTGAAGCCGCCCGTCAGGCCGACCCGGCCGAGGCGCCCCAGCCTGATGTAATGGATTTCAGCGCGCCCGAGCCTGCGCCGGAAAGCGGGTTGGTCGAGACCCCTGAGAGCAAAGACAAAGGTGCTCAGGCCCCTGAGAAGAAGGAAAAGCCGCCGCGTAAACCGCGCGCGCCTCGCAAGCCTAAAGCTGCACCTGCGGCTGAGGAAGCGCCAAAAACCGACGGGGACGCGCCCGAAGCGGCTGAGTAAGCCCTGCACGGATAAAAAGAAAGCCTCGGTTTTATCCGGGGCTTTTTTGTTGCGCCTAGATCGCTTTGCGTTTGATTGGAATCGAAATACGCTGCCTCTCCCTGCGGTCGTACGCGCATTTCGGTGGCTTTGCCTCAGCTAAAACGCAAAACGCTTTAGGTTTTTTTGACTTCGCGCGCGAGGGCACAAAAGGCCTCAAGCGGGACCTGTTCGGCCCGCTCGGTAGGCTTGATGCCGGCTGCGATCAGGCGGTCCTCGATATCAGGCGTCACGCCTTTCAGGGAAGCGCGCAGCATTTTGCGGCGTTGGTTGAATGCGGCGGCCACGACGCGGGACAGGGTGCTGGCGTCGGCGGGATAGCGCGGCTCGGGCAGGGCGGTCAGGTGAACCACTGCGCTGGAGACTTTCGGTGGTGGGGTGAACGCACCGGGGGGTAGAGACATGGCGATGCGCGCCTCGGCCCGCCATTGGGCCAGAATCGCAAGTCGACCATAGGCTTTGCTTCCGGGTTGGGCGACGATGCGTTCGGCCACTTCGCGCTGGAACATGAGCGTCAGGCTTTGCCAGAAGGGCGGCCATTCCGGCGGGGTCAGCCAACGCACCAGCAGCTCGGTACCGACGTTATAGGGCAGGTTGGCCGCGACGCGGATGGGCGGGGTCAGGTGCTCCAGCGGGTTAATTTCTAGCGCATCGCCGTTGATCACATCCAACTGGCCGGGATAGGCGGCGGCGATGTCGTTCAGGGCGGCGATGCAGCGGGTGTCTTTTTCCACCGCCACAACCTTGCGCGCGCCCTCAGAGAGCAGCCCACGGGTCAGCCCTCCGGGGCCGGGGCCGATTTCCAGAACGTCACAAGTGCTGAGGTCTCCGGCCTGACGCGCGATCTTGGCGGTCAGGTTCAGGTCGAGCAGAAAGTTCTGGCCCAGCGATTTACGGGCGGACAGCTGGTGGGTCGCGATGACTTCGCGCAGCGGAGGGAGGGTGTCGATAGCGCTCATGATCCGGTTACCGTGACGCGTTTGGGGTGGTTAGCGCCAGAGATTTTTTGCCTCCGGCGGGGATATTTCCAGCCAGGTGAAGGATCAAGCGCTTTGTGCCATCTTCTGCGCGAGTTTCAGCGCTTCGATCAGGCTGGTGGGATTGGCGATGCCTTGCCCTGCAATATCCAGCGCGGTGCCGTGATCGGGTGAGGTGCGGACGAAGGGCAGGCCGAGGGTAACATTCACGCCCCGGTCGAAATCCAACGTTTTGATCGGGATCAGGGCTTGATCGTGATACATCGCGATAGCTGCATCATAGCGGCTGCGCGCGGCGGCATGGAACATCGTGTCGGCGGGGTGCGGGCCGGTGGCACTGTAGCCCTCGGGTTGCAGGTTCGCCAGCATCGGGGCGATCCAGTCCAGTTCTTCGGTTCCCATTTTGCCGCCTTCGCCCGCATGGGGGTTCAGGCCAGCCACGGCGATGCGCGGCGCCTCAATGCCGAACTGGGTGCGCAGGCCGGTGGCGGTGATCTCGATCGTGTTGTGGAGCAGGGCCGGGGTCAGCTCTTGCGGGACACGGGAGAGGGGGATGTGAATGGTCGCGGGCACGACGCGCAGTTGATCGCTGGCCATCATCATCACCACCCGTTCACGGCCCGCCAGAGCCGCCAGAAATTCGGTGTGGCCGGGGTAAGAGAAACCCGCACCGTCGATGAGCGCCTTTTTGTGGATCGGGGCCGTACACAGGGCAGAAGCCGCGCCGGATTGCACAAGGGAAACGCCCTGTTCGATGGCGTCGATAACCGATGGTGCATTGGCCGGGTCGGGTCGACCCGGCGTGTTGGGGGCTGGGAATCCCAGTTGCAGGACCGGTAGCGCGGTTTGGGAAACCGAGATGGCCTCGGCCGGGTCACTGATCAGCTGGGCCGGTGTACCCGAGGGCAGATGCGCGACGTCCCCGATGTAGAAAAAGGGGCAGGTGTTGCGCAATTCCGCCCATGCTTTGGCGGCGATCTCGGGGCCTATGCCCGCCGGATCGCCGCAGCTGAGCGCGATGGGGGCGTTCATTGTTCGATGATGCTGGCGTCGGCGCGTAGTTGTTCCAGCAGGCTGTCCGCAAAGGCTTGCAGGCGCTGTTGCGTCAGCGCATTGGCCACATCCGCGCGCGAGGTGTTCTCGCCCAGATCGCGGGTGCGGTTGCACAGCATCAGGAACATCAGCGTTTGGCCGTTGTTGCGTGTCAGCGTGGTCGAGACGTCGTTCGGGTCCAGCTTGGCCAGCTCGACCGCAATGTCGCGCGGGATCTCTGAGGGAGCGGCGTCGACACGCTCCAGCACTTCGGCCGGTTGCTCCTGCGCGATGCCGTATAGGTCATCACAGGTGTCGATCTCTTCGCGAAGTTTCGCGGCGGCGGCCAGTGTTTCGGCGCTACGGCCGCCGGCCATGAAATAGATGGCGTAGTCGATTTTGGAGTAAGAGGGCGTGCCGGTTGCAACCTCACGCAGGCCGCGCATCTGGAACAGAGCGATGGCGTTGGGTAGGGCGATCGGGCTGGTGATCTCACCATTCTTCAAGCCAAGAACCACGGGCTGCAGTGCTGGGGGTAGACCGGACAGGTTCAGCCAGTCGAGCCGGCCGCCATTGCTGCGGGTTTCTGCAGCCGAGTATTGCGCAGCCGCAGCCGAAAACGCGTCAAACCCTTCGAGATTGGCGATTTCTTCAGCGAGAAGCTCGGTTTGGGCGAGGGTCTGCTGGTTTACAGGAATGATGATTTCAGACAACAAGACCTGAAGTCCGCCACCGCCGCCCTGACCCAGAGCGCGGTTGATCTCTTCCTCGGAGGGGTTGGCCTGAGACAGGAAACGAGCGCTGATATAGTTGCGCCATGTTAGCTGATCGGCGACGAAATCGCGGACCGTTTCCGGATCGACGCCTTCGTTGGCCAGCAATTGCAGGAACTGCTCGGTGCTGAGGCGCCCGCGGGCCGCGAATTCATCGACACCCGCCTGAATCGCCTCGGGCGGGACCTCGATCCCGGCTTCGCGCACGGCTTGTTTGCGCAAGCGGTCATCAATCAGTGCTTGCCGGACTTCGGCCTCGGACCCGCCAGAGATACCGAGTGCGTTTATGAATTGCTGACGTTGCTCCAACTCATACCAAGTTACCACGTCCTGATTGACCCGGATCGCTGGCGAAAACAGGCTTTGCGCAAACGTATGGGGCGCGGTGAAGGTAAGAGTCGTAGCGGCCAGGGCCGGAAGCACCAGCCGGATCGAAGCGGAACGAAGAAACCGTGAGAAAGTTGATATCAACTGCATGTTCTCTTGTAAGTGTTACCAGCGCCTTCGAGGGCGTATCCTGTCAGGGATACGGTAAAGCCGAATTCGGTCGAAGGCTCAATAGTTGATGTTGAAGTAAAGCGCCGCCTTACGGACATGTTAACCCGAACGCATTCGTTCTGGTAGGTCACGCCGAGGCCCAGGCGAATGGGTTCGGATTCGTTCAGGTCGTAGCGGGCCTCGGCCCGGGTCAGCCAGTTCTGGTCAACCTGATAGCGCCCGCGCAGCCAGACCTCGGAGACCGCCTCTTCGATGTTTTCAGCCGGGTCGGGTTCCAGCCAGATATAGCTGCCGGTGAAGGCTGAACCTTCTTTCGCCCACTCTCCACGCAGCTCGGCCTTGGCAAAGCTAAGGTCACCGTTGAGAATTCCGCGCCCGGCCAAAGACCAGCCATTAGCGGTTTTGAGCTGACCGGCCAGCAGGATATCGGACGATGTGCCCTGCAGTCCCGAAGTCAGAGTGAAATCCGGATCGGCATCCGCACGAAATACTTGGCCCACCGTGGCAAGCGCCTGCCAGCCTCCGCGACCATAGCGCGCCCAGTTGACGCCGACAGCGGCGGTTGCGCCATCCTCGCGGCGATCCTCGGCCGGAAAGCGCGACAGAGACAGTAGGTTGCCTTCGTCGAATTCCTGAAACGTGCTTTCGTCGATCGGCACATCATTGTCGGAAACATTGGTCCAGCCGAACTGAACGATGGGTTCCAGAAACTGCGTCGCGCCGGATTTTTCGCGGCGTGTCATCGGATAGCGCAAGGTCAGGGCGGCCCGAGGGGTCGTCCGGGTGGCTTGCGTGGGGAAATTGCTGTCGTGGCGGATGTTGAACGCGTCAATGGAGGCACCGAACAACGCATCAGCTCGCAATCCGGTGGCAAAGGTCCAGCTGCGCAGCCATTCGGCGTCAAAGGTTGTGCGCGCCACGTCGCGTCCGACCACGTCCTCATCGCTGGTGCGCTCATGCGCGTGGGCGATGACGTTTACCCGAACTTCTCCGCCGACGGAGGTTGGGAAATAGCGCTTTTGGAAGTTCAGATCGAATATGCGCGAGGGGATTTCATCCTGATCTTCGCTGTCACGCAGAGTCTTGTAGTGAATGAAGCTGGTCCGGAACGCTGTGTCGCGCTTGATCCGTTCCAACGCAACTTCGCTGCGGAGGCGGTCCAAATCGGGCAGGCCGTAATCGGCCAGATAGGAATCATCCGAGGTCGTTTGCAGATCGAAGGTAAAGCGATAGTCATTTTTAAAGTCGAACCAGCCTTCGGCGAACAGATAGCCGCGATCCTGATCCGGTTGTATGTCGTCCCGGGTCTGCGCGCCGTTGATCTCGATCCGACCATTCACGAAAGCCTGTCGATAGCGATAGCCAAGCGTTGTGGTTTTGGGCGAGATATAGGGCGTCAGGGTCAGGTCCTTGTGGTCGCCAATTTTGAAGAAATACGGCACCTGCACCCCGGTTCCGAGCTGCGAGGTGGTGCGAATGGACGGCACCAGAAATCCGGTCGCACGCTCCAGCGTCGGGTCGGGCAGGCGCAGATAGGGGAAGTAGAAAACGGGGACGTCCAGCACCCGCAGCTGCGCACCCTCAAAGTAAAGCTGTCGCTCTAGCGAGTCATGCGTGACCTTGCGCGCCCGGATCTGCCACAGAGGCGGACGGCCATCGGTGCAGACATGGCACGAGGTTGCGGCGATCTTGCTGAATTGCGTGTAGCGCCCTCCGGCGCGGCGGGCTTGAACGGATGCGATTTGCACCTGCTGCTCGAACACCATCCTTGCGCCCACCAGCAGGCCATTCTGAAGCCCGTTGTCCAGCTGCGCCGACTCCGCCAGTACGGTCGTTTGCCCACCCTGATCAATGCGGAAGGGGCCATCCAGCGTTAGCTCTCCGGTTTCGCGGTCATAGACGATGCGATTAGCGCTGAGTTTGACGTTGCCCTGAAACGCCTCGACATTGCCTTCAGCCACCAGCTTGCGGTCGGGCGTTATAAAAATCTTGTCGGCTACAAGCAGCGCCGGTTCTTCCTCTTGGGCCGGGCTTTGGGTGACGGTCGGATCGGACAGATTCTGCGCGGCCAGGCCAAGGGGCAGGGTCAGGGCCAGCAGGCTGGTCGCTGCAAACGGCAGAAAACGTCGCATCAGCCGTCCTCCGCGTGCAGCAATAGGCCAAGCGAGAGTAGGATCGCTGCAAAGGGCGGAGCCCAGGCGGCGACGTAGATCGGAAGCTGGCCGTTTTCGCCAAGTATCTGCGCGAAGTTGCGCACGAAATAGATCGCAAAGCCCAACAGAACCGCAGTCAGCACCGCCACACCGGTTCCACCAAACCGCACATGGCGCATGGTGAAGGCCGCTCCGATCAGGACCATGGCAACCAGAAACAGGGGCCGGGCAAGTTGGACATGCAGCCAGACCTCATATTGCTTGGTCGAAAACCCGGCCTCACCTAAATCGCGGATCAGTTTGGGCAGATCATAGACCGAGACCGAGTCCTGCTTACCCAGCGTGTCCAGAATGCGTTCGCGCGTCAGCGTGGTCGGCAGCTCAAGACGTTCATGCGAAACAGCGTTTGTTTCAGGGTTGAGGTCGTCTCGCAGCGGCCAGAGTTTGGCGTCGGTCAAAACCCAGGTTCCGTTGGTTAGCTCCGCGCGTTCGGCGACGATCTGCTGGTTTGGCTTTCCGCCGCCCGAGAAGGTGATGATGGTCACATCGTCAAGACCCAGAGTATCCCCGTTAGATGTACCCTTGGCGTGGATCACCGATTGGCCATTGTCCGAGCTTTGACGCAACCACAGCCCCTCGCGGCTGATCGACAGGGCAGAGCTGCCATCGTCGCGATAGGCATCCGATAGACGCTCGAACTCTTCCGACGTCGCGGCGGCGATCGGGTTCAGCAACGCAACGGCCAGAATGCCAATCATCAGGGCCAGGGTGACGGGGGCCACCAGCGCCCGCAGGCCCGAGCGCCCGGTGGCGCGGGTCACCACCAGTTCTGAGGTGCGCGCCAGCCCAACGAACAGCGCGATGGTGGACAGGATAATCAGCAGGGGCAGCATTTCGCTGATCGCGGCTGGGGTGTTCAGCAGTGTCAGGCCCAGCAGTTGGCCGACGGACAGGTCATAGTCGTCAAAGCGGCGCAGCTGTTCGATCAGGTCGATCAGAATCATCAGGGTCAGAAAGATGCCGCCGATGACCACAAAGCTTTGGAGAAAGCGGCGCGCGAAATAGCGGTCGAGGATCACGGAAAGACCCTCTCAGGGCTTGAAACGCAGGGGTTCACGCCCGGTTCGCCAATGCATGTCATCATGCGCGACAGCGAATGCCTGCCGTTTGGTGCCACTTAGATCTCCCCCGAGCCTGCCGTTTATTTTTGCACGACTTTAATGCAAATGGCGGGCGGGGAAAACTGCTATCTGGTCAAGTCGTGCAGCGCGGGCTAGGTCTTGGGGAACAGATTTTGAGGAGTTTGCTATGAGCAGTCTGGTACCAATTCGTTTTGAGGCTTTTGACGTGGATGCCATGGCGCAGGCGGAGGGGCGCGTGGCAATCATCATTCCCGCCGATGGCAAGATGAGCCCAGCCGTGCGACGTGCCAACAAACTGACCCGTGGAGCGGTTGCTCGATTGGTGGAAAGCGATCGGTTCGAAAAGGTGAAAACCGGGGATGTGATCTCTCTGGCATGGCCGGTTGGTATGGCCGCGCAAGCGTTGGATATCGTGGTTCTGCCACGCCGCCCCGAAGTGGACGAAGCGCGCAAAGCGGGGGCGGCATTGGCAAAACTGGCCGGCGGCAAAGACCTGTTGGTGATGGCGGGCAATCAGGTGCGCGTGGAGGATCTGGCGATGGGCATCGCTCTGCGTAGCTACGATTTCGATGTCCACAAGACCAAGGAGAGCGATGCGGCAGGTTCGGTCACGATCAGCCACAGCAAGCATGACGAGGCTGAGGCTACCTTCGCCCCGATGTATGCGGTTGCCGACGGTGTGCGGATGACCCGCGACTTGACGAATGAGCCTGCGAACATCCTGACCACTACCGAATTCGCCGACCGTCTGGACGAGATGAAATCGCTGGGCCTTGAGGTTGAGGTTCTGGAGGAAGACAAGCTGGCCGAACTGGGCATGCGCACGCTGCTAAGCGTTGGGCAAGGCTCGGTTAGCCCGTCGAAAGTTGTGGTGATGCAGTGGAACGGGGGCGACAAAGACGATGCGCCTCTGGCTCTGGTCGGGAAGGGCGTTGTGTTCGACACCGGAGGGATCTCGCTGAAACCGGCGGGTGGCATGGAAGATATGACCATGGACATGGGCGGCGCGGGCGTCGTGGCCGGTACCATGCGCGCGCTGGCCAAGCGCAAGGCCAAGGCCAATGTGGTCGGTCTTGTAGGGCTGGTCGAGAACATGCCCTCGGGCAATGCGACCCGTCCGGGCGACGTGGTGAAATCAATGAAGGGCGACACGGTCGAGATCATCAACACAGATGCCGAGGGCCGTTTGGTTCTATGCGACGTGATGTGGTACGCGCAGGAGAGGTTCTCTCCGGTCGGCATGATCGACTTGGCGACCCTGACCGGGGCGGTCATCATCGGACTTGGCCATGAGAATGCAGGAGTGTTTTCGAACAACGATACCTTCTGCGATGCCTTCCTGAAATCGGCCAAGGCCGAGGACGAAGGCGCGTGGAGACTGCCCTTGGGCGCGGCCTATGACAAGCAGCTGAAATCGCGCATCGCGGATATGAAGAATGTGGGCGGACGGCCTGCAGGCTCGATCACCGCGGCGCAGTTCCTGCAACGCTTCGTCAAGGAAGAGACACCTTGGATTCACCTCGATATCGCGGGTGTCGCCTCTGTCGCGGCTGAGACATCTTATGCCCCCAAGGGGGCCACAGGCTGGGGCGTGCGCGCGCTGAGCCGTTTTGTGCAGGACAATTTCGAGTAAACCCATGGGGGCTGTCTATTTCTATCACCTGACCCGTCAGCCGCTGGAACATACTTTGCCGGTCCTGCTGGACAAGGCGCGTCAGGCCGGGTGGAAGATCGCCGTGCGGGGCACTGATCCCGCCCGGCTGGACTGGTTGGATGAAAAACTCTGGTTGGGACCCGAGGACGGGTTCTTGCCGCATGGACGGGCTGGTGGGGCGCATGATGCGATGCAACCGATCCTGTTGACGTCGGACATGCAGGCCGCAAATGATGCCAGCTGCGTAATGGCGGTGGACGGGGCGGCGGTTGACCCGGATGAGGTCGCCGCGCTGGACCGAGTTTGCATTCTGTTCGACGGCAATGACATGGAGGCTGTTCAACATGCGCGCGGCCAGTGGAAAGCGCTGACCAGCGCGGGGTGTTCAGCGCAATATTGGTCCGAGGAATCGGGCCGTTGGGAAAAGAAAGCCGAAGCCTAGCGCGCGGCTGTTGCGGAAATCAGGAGAGCGACAAATGGAAATGAAGCCTTTGGGCCGCACCGGGATCATGGTGTCTGATCTATGTCTTGGGACGATGACATTCGGATCGCAAACCTCGGAAACCGACGCGCATACGCAGATGGACGTGGCGCTGGCAGCCGGGATCAATTTTGTCGATGCCGCCGAGATGTACCCAGTCAACCCGGTCGCCAAAGAAACCATTGGCCGGACCGAGGAAATCCTTGGCAACTGGAATGCGGCCAATTCTGCGCGTCGGGGGGATTATGTTCTGGCCACCAAGCACTCGGGTGAGGGGCTTCGCTTTGTCCGCGATGGCGCGCCGATCACCGCTCAGACAATCCCCGAGGCCATCGAGGGCTCACTGCAGCGTTTGAAGACCGACTATATCGACCTCTATCAGTTTCACTGGCCCAATCGCGGCAGCTATATGTTCCGGCAGAATTGGACGTTCTCCCCGAAGGGGCACAACACCGATGAAGTGCTGGAGAATATGCAGGAGTGTCTGGAGGCGCTTCAGGTTCAGGTCGACAAGGGCAATATCCGGGCTTTTGGTCTGTCCAACGAAAGTGCCTGGGGTACGGCGCAATGGCTGCGCCTGTCAGAGCAGATGGGCGCCCCACGGGTGGCGTCGGTTCAGAATGAATACTCTCTGCTGTGCCGGCTGTTTGATACGGACATGGCCGAGTTGAGCGTTCATGAAGACGTGGGCCTGATGGCGTTCTCGCCTTTGGGAACTGGGTTGCTGACCGGCAAATATCAGGGCGGTGCCATTCCGGAAGCCTCGCGCATGTCACTGACGCCGGAGCTGGGGGGGCGCAAGTCCGAGCGGGTTTTTGATGCCGTTGACGTCTATTTGCAGATTGCCGCGCGGCATGGGCTGGACCCGACATTGATGGCGCTGGCGTGGTGCCGGACCCGTCCGTTCATGATGTCAGCCATCTTTGGCGCGACGACAGTGGCGCAGTTGGAGCATATCCTGTCTGGTATCGACCTGCGCTTGTCCGATGAGGTTCTGTCCGAGATCGAGGCGGCGCACAAAGCGCATCCGATGCCGTATTAGGGGGCGCTGCCCCCGCCGCGCGTGCCGCGCGCCTCCCCCGAGGTATTTCTGGCCAGATGAAGCAGATCCGGTCAGTGATGGGTAGGGTTGGCGCTGCCTTGTCTGAGGTCACGGGCCGATAGGCCGTGGGCGGTGCGGAACGCGCGGGAGAAGCTGGATTGCGAGGTGAACCCGGTGGCTTGGGCCACGTCCATCAGCGACATATCGGTATCGGTCACCAGACGGCGGGCCTCGGCCATGCGTAGCTGCAGGTAGTGGTCCTGCGGCGTGGTGTTCAGGCGCAGGCGAAACTGCTGCTGCAGGGTGCGCGGGCTGGTGCCCAATCTGTCGGCGATATGGTTCAGTGGCAGCGGGTCGTCGAGCGCGGCCTCCATCAGGCTATTGGCCTTGGAGGTCAGCGCGGAGTGGTGGTTCGCCTTGGGGGCGTCTGTTTTGGTTTGGGCCGAAGCGCCTTGGTACAGGAACTGGTTTGAGACACGTGCAGTAAAACCCGCACCATGGCGCGCGGCGATGATGTGCAGCATCATATCGACCGCGGGGATCGCGCCGCCCGAGGTCAGGCGGTTTTCGGAGATTGCGAAGCGGTTTGCCTGTACATCGACCTTGGGAAAGCGGCTCGCGAAACTGTCGAGATCGTCCCAATGGGTGGTCGCGCTGTGACCATCGAGCAGACCAGCCTCGGCCAGCAGCCAGGGCCCTCCGTCTATGCCGGCCATGGTGGCACCCGTGGCCGCGATGCGCCGCAACCCCGCGATCAGGCTGGGGGTTGCTTGGCGGGCCATTTGAAACCCGGCAACCACAATCATCAGGTCGCAGCTTTGCAGACGGGCCAGCGGAATGCCGGGAACGGTGAGCGCACTGGTCAGCATGACTGGCGCGTCCGTTGGGGTCACGTAGTCCCAATCAAAGGCCGGGCGATCCGCCAGACGGTTGGCGGCGCGCATCGGATCCACGGCCGAGGCAAAGCTGAGCGTGCTGCATTCATCCAAGACCAACAGCGCCGTTTTAAGGGCGCGATGTTCCGGCTGCAGTATGTTTTTTGCGGATTTCATCAAGTTCGATTCGCATTCTGACAAGTGTTCCCACAAGGCTGCGTCAGAGGCGGCGGTTGCGCAAATCGGAATCCGGGGAGAAGCCTGGGGAAAACTTTGGTCAAAACTGGGTATAACTTGGGGAAAACGTTTTTGCCCGGAAAACGGCAGCTATTGCACCATTCGGACCCGAACCATTAGGGAGGGCCGGGCACCGTGTTTCGATCTGCTGGCCAGCCGAATTGGCCCGCGAACCGGATGGGCGGAGCGTGTTGTTTTTGATGGCGCGACAAGCGCGTAGAGCTAGGGCATCAGCCTTGATTCGGGCCCCGGATCTGGCGGATTGTGCGGCGGACGGCTTGCCAGTCTTTGGCCTCTTGCGTGTTTCCGGCGGCCTCACATTCGCGCATCTTCTGAGCGGCTTCCGCCTCGGCCCGGTCGCCGTGCGCGGAATAGAGGGCGCGTGCATATTGAGCGGTTTGTAGTGCGTCCATTCTGATCATCCTCCGTAGAGTGTCTGCGCGTTCGCGGTGTCACTATACTACAGGATCTGAAAAACCGCACGTTTGAGGCGTCAGCCCTTTGCAATCTCGGCCCGCAACCCGCGCAGGTATTCGGGGAAACGGCGGGCGGTCATTTCAGCCTCGCGGATCAGGGTGTCGAAATGCCGACTGAACACCTCGATCCGGTCGCGGTCACGGAAGGCCATATAGTGGCTGCCCGCATAGAAGACGCAAAGCAAGGGCCCGAAGATCGTGACAGGCGCGGAATACAGGCGTTTGGCATCGAACAGATAGATGCGCAGGCGGGGATAGTGCTGCTCGCTGAGGTCCAGAAGGTGGTCGATCTGTTCCAGACGGACCGTTAAGGGCAGGCCTTCGTAGTAGCCGGTGCCGAGTGCGAAGCTGCGGATCTCATACAGAGGCATGGCGATCTCATAGTCCGACTGGGCGCTGCGCATCCAGGACAGGCGATCCTCGGACGCACCTATGGCTTGATCCGCAGTGCGGCCCAAATGCGGGGCGTATTCCCATTCGAGTATGGCGCGGGTCTTGAGCATATCGGGCAGGGTGGCGGGCACGTAACGGATTTTGTAGCCCGCAGCCTCTTGATGCCATTGGAAAATACGCTCATCGACAAGGGCGCGGGGGGCCTCGGTCATGGTCAGAGAACTGGCCAGCAACTCGGCGGCGCTTTCGGGGCGGTCTGACAGGCTCAGCAGCCAATCCGCCGAGACGCCCAGAGCAGAGGCGCAACTGCCGACCACATGGGCGTTGGGCAGGCGGGCGCCCTCATCGGTCAGTAGCTGTGATACGGTCGAGCGGTCGACACCGATATGTCGGGCGAGGGCGCTTTGGCTGACACCGGAGTCCTCCATCGCGCGGGAAAGCCGCTGGCGAAACTGCACAGCGCGCACTCGTTTGTCGATTTTATCTATCATGTGATGGAAATTAACACTTTTGATGATTTTTGTTAATCATATTCAGAATTCCCAACGCGCGGCCCGTTGAGTAACGCTTTTGTGACAACAACAAAAAACGGGGTCCGGAATGGAAACGCGACGAAGATCGGTCGTGAAAGCACTCATTTGGAATGTGATGGGGCTGGTGATGATGACGCTGGTGGGCCTGATCGCCACCGGGTCGGTTGCCTTGGGTGGCGTAGTAGCGCTGGTCAACACCGCTATCGGTCTGACGCTTTACATTGTCTATGAGCGGGTCTGGGCGGGTATCTCATGGGGGCGTCATGGGGAAAGCTGAAACGCCCGAATGGGACACGCTGGCCGTGATCGCCGCATGCTACGCAGCCTGGTTGATTGCCACTTTCTACGTGGCGGATTGGAGCCTGTGGCTTGCTATCCCGATGATGGGAGCGGTTGCCGCCCTTCATTCCTCGCTGACGCATGAGGCTTTGCACGGACATCCGTTTCGCACGAAATGGTTGAACGAGGCGTTGATGGCCCTGCCATTGACCCTTTTCATTCCGTTTAATCGATTTCGTGACCTACACCTTGCGCATCATCAGGATTCGATCCTAACCGACCCTTATGACGACCCCGAAAGCAACTACCATGACCCAAAGGTCTGGGCGCAGCTGTCTGGATGGCAAAAGAGGCTGCTTGCCGCCAACAACACCCTGCTCGGGCGCATGGTGTTGGGGCCTGCGATCGGGCAACTTACGTTTCTGCGGGACGAATGGAACAGCCTGATCGGTGGTGACCGTTCGGTCGCGCTTGCATGGGCGCTGCATATCCCTGGAATTGCGGTGGTTCTGTGGGTCGTCGCGCACTCCTCCATGCCGATTTGGGCCTATGTCATGTCGGCCTATATCGGTTTGGGTGTTGTTAAGATCCGCACCTTCCTTGAACACCGCGCGCATGAGAAATCACGCGCCCGCACGGTGATCGTCGAAGATCGCGGTTTACTGGCTTTCTTGTTTCTGAACAACAACCTGCACGTGGTTCATCACATGAATCCATCGGCCCCGTGGTACGAACTACCCGCGCTCTATCAATCGGGAAAAGAGCGGTATCAGGATTGCAATGAAGCCTATGTCTACGCATCCTATGCCGAGATCTTCAGGACGTATTTCTGGAGGGCGAAGGACCCGGTGCCGCATCCGCTCTGGCCAAAACCCTGATTTAAAGACAGAAGGGAGTTCATGAGTTTATGGATTCCAATCACCATCGCCGCCGCCGGTTTTCAGACGGTCCGGTTTATGCTGCAAAAATCGCTGAGCAGCGTGAAACTGTCTGCGGCGGGGGCGACCTTTGCGCGCTTCGCCTATTCCTTGCCGTTGGCCTTGCTGGGGTTGGTCATCGCGATTCAGGTCACCGGCTTGAGCCTGCCAGATTTGTCCGCGCGGTTCTGGGTGTTTGCAGTGATTGGCGGCACCTCCCAGATTTTGGCGACGATTTGTGTCGTCGCGCTGTTCAAGCAGCGCAACTTTGCCGTCGGAATCACGTTCAAGAAAACCGAAGTCATCCAAACCGCGATCGTTGGATTTGTGGTGCTGGGCGATCAGGTCTCGACCGGGGCGTTGGGTGCGATCGTCGTGGGGCTGCTGGCGGTGCTGCTTTTGTCCAAAACACCCGGAGGGGACGGGGCGTGGTGGCAACATCTGACCAATCGCGCCTCGCGACTTGGGTTGGGCTCGGGGGTGTTATTCGCCTTCTCCTCGGTCAGCTATCGCGGAGCCTCGCTTGAGCTAGGCGATATCGACGCGTGGTTTCGCGCGTTGGTCACGCTGGCCGCAGTAGTCACGTTCCAATTCGTCAGCATGGGGATTTGGCTGCTGTGGCGCGACCGGGCCGAGTTGCGCGCGGTCTGGAACACTCGCCGAACCGGCGTGTTCGTTGGCCTGACCAGCCTGTGCGGATCGTTCTGCTGGTTCTTCGCTTTCACCCTGCAGAATGCGGCCTATGTCAAAGCATTGGGACAGGTCGAGCTATTGCTCAGCCTGCTTGCCTCGACCCTCTTCTTCCGTGAGATCATCACCCGGCGCGAGATCGCCGGGATGCTGTTGCTGGGCGCGTCGATACTGGCGCTGGTACTGTCAATCTAAGCGTCTGGGTGGTTAGCCCGCGCGGCGTTCATCAAAGCTGAGGGCGATGAAGCTGGGCAGGTGATCGCCCATGCCGACAACCGCCGGGCCATGATCGTCCTTGCGGCCACGACCGCGACCCTTGGGTTCGCGGGGCTCGCGTTCTTTCTTGCCTTCGCTGCGCTTGCCTTCCGCCGCTTTGGCGGGCTTCTCGGCTTTCGGTTTCTCGGGCTTGGGTTCTTCCTTGACCGGGTTGTCGAGGCGCGGAATTTCCTTCTGGATCAGCTTTTCAATCGCATCCAGTGCCTTTTCGTCACGACCCGAACAGATTGTCACGGCCTTGCCTTCACGTCCAGCACGGCCCGTGCGTCCAATGCGATGAACATAGTCCTCGGCATGGCCGGGCACGTCGAAGTTGAACACATGGCTAACTGACGGGATATCAAGACCGCGCGCCGCCACATCTGAGGCAACCAGCAGGCGCAGTGAGCCATCGCGGAACCCGTCTAGCGTTTTCATCCGCTGCGACTGGTCCAGATCGCCATGGATCGCGGCGGCGTTATAGCCGTATTTCTTCAGCGATTTCGCACAGATATCAACATCCGTCTTGCGGTTGCAGAAGATGATCGCGTTGGTGCATTTGTCACCTTCGGCGTCGATCAACGCGCGCAGAACCTTGCGTTTGCCGCTGGCTTCACGATCCCGGCGACCGCCTTTAAACATCACCACGCCTTGTTCAATCGTCTCGGACGCGGTGGCCTGACGGGCGACCTCAATCCGGGCGGGCGCGGACAAGAAGGTGTCGGTGATACGCTCAATCTCCGAGGCCATGGTGGCCGAGAAGAACAGCGTCTGACGCGTGAAGGGAGTTAGCGAGAAGATGCGTTCGATATCGGGGATGAAGCCCATATCCAGCATCCGGTCGGCCTCATCCACGACCATGATCTGCACGCCGGTCAGCAGCAGCTTGCCGCGTTCGAAATGGTCCAGCAAACGGCCCGGAGTGGCGATCAGAACGTCTACGCCGCGGTCGATCAGGGCCTCTTGCTCTTTGAAGCTGACACCGCCGATCAGCAGCGCTTTGGTCAGTTTCAGGTGTTTGGAATAGGTGTCGAAATTCTCGGCGACCTGCGCGGCCAATTCCCGTGTCGGGCATAGCACCAGCGAACGCGGCATCCGCGCACGGGCGCGGCCACGGGCCAGCAGGGTGATCATCGGTAGCGTGAAGCTAGCGGTTTTCCCGGTGCCGGTCTGGGCGATGCCCAATACGTCTCGCCCTTCCAGCGCGGGTGGAATCGCACCTTCTTGAATCGGAGTGGGGGTTTCGTATCCGGCTTCCTCAATGGCTTTGAGGACCTTCGGGTTCAGGTTCAGTTCGGTAAACTTTGTCATATATGTCCGATTATTGCGGACACTTTACCTGGCCCGCGCGTCTGCGTCATGCCGGGTCAATCTGACCATGCGCACCATGCGCGTTTCGGCTTGAGGCGGGACATAACAAAAACGTGGGGCGGGGTCAAATGAACTGAAATCCCGACGGGGTCAACCGGCTGGAATTGGCATTTTTTGCAACAATTCAGCAGCTTCTGGGAAAGTGTTTCGCCACTTTTTCATCCAGTTGCAACGGGCGGTGTCGGATCTGGTCATGCGCTTCAAGCCGGGCACGGACGTCCGGGTCGGTAGCGCTGAGTTCATCGTAAAACGCACGTAGCCCATCAAGACCATGGGCGGATTCGATATGACTGAACAGCTCGTTCTTGTTCACACCGCCTTGATCGCGGGGCAGGTTTGGGGACATGCCGGGTTTGTATGAGCCACGCTCCATCCGGAAACGGTAATGTTTGAACCAATGCTCCCAACTCGGGGCGTGATGGTGGCACAACTCCAGCCCCGGCAGTTCGAATTTGCAGGGCAGGAGGGTCTTGTCCTGAAACAGGTTGTGGATGCGAAAACTAAGCTTTTTCAGACCCGTGCGCACGATCAGTTTACCCTGCACGTGGCTGAGGAAACCCCCAAGAACATGAGCGCCATAGGTGGGATAGAGCGCCTGCACCAAAGCCTCGCGGTCCGGGCTTTTGGGGATATGCGCTTTGTACAGGCCCTCGGCCCCGGCAATGGCCTCGATCGGGCGGACCCTAACGGCGGGGATGTCTGCGGGCACGGTATCCAGTAGCTCCGGGATGGGCGTGTCTGTCCACAGGAACTCATCCACATCAATATGGGCCAGCCAATCCAGATCGGTTTTGCGATAGGTATAGCTGGCATGAGTGGATTGGCGCACCTGATGCTTGCCCGGGCGCGTCCGATTCCGGCCACGCCAGAAAGCATCATCGCAGAGGGTCACCTGCACCTTTGGATGCTGCTCCAACAGGTGCTGCGCCTCGGGGTTGGGCTCATCCAGATAGAGGTATAGCCGGTCGGCCCCCAGATCGAAGTGATGGGCCGCGAACCGCAGGATATCCTGCGCGGGCCCTCGCACCATGGAGACAACACCCCATGTGGTCATCGTCGCTGTATCCGGGCGAGACGGCGTTCGCGCATCTTTTTCAGGCGACGAAAGACAGTTCCGGGGTCTTTGTTCAGTTCGGTCATCAGGTGATCCGCCAGCGGCGCGATGGTCGGATCGGTCAGCGCCTTGGTCCAGATCGGCGCGATGAGCGATACGGCCAGCCCGCCGCGCTCCAGTGAGAAAGACTGCATCTGCAACGGCAGCGGAGCGGTGCTTTTGCCGCGAAACCAATGGGTTTCCTCGGGGCCGCGTTTGGAGAACAACCGTTCGAACTCATAGAGCTTCATCAGCCCGAACAGCATCCGCAGCGCCTGACCAACCTCGCGCTGGGTCGGGGTGTCGCCGTGATCGGCAAAGGTCTGCACCGACGAGACGAGCCAGCGCAGATCGAGCGCTTCAAGCAGATGCCGGGATTGCTCAGCCCAAAGCCGCCGGAACAAAGCGGGCGTGTGACGCGGGTAGGAGCGTTTGCGCAGATTGGCGATCAACTGGGCGTTCAGAAACGCCAGTTCCGAATTGCCCACGAACTCGGTGGCGATCTTGGCACGCTTCTGGTCCCACGCGGTGGCATCGTCGCCTTCGGGGGCGAGGGTCGCGCGTTCCGGCACGATCTGCTGCGCCAGTGCATCCAGATCGACGTCCAGATCGGGTAGGGGGCGGGTGCCGAACACAAAAGGCGCGCGCCTGTTTTCCAGGATCTCCAGCATATCGGGCAGGCCGCCGGGAAAGGTCAGGTCGTCATCGCTCATGCGGGCAGAATTGCACAGCCTGGATTGGCTGTGCAATCAGGCAGTTGGATCACACCATCATCTCTTTGGTGGCCGTCAGGTTCAGCGCCGGATAGTCCCGCACGACCCGGTCGATATCCCATTGCAGGCGGGTCAGATAAACGATGTCGCCATCGTGGTCGTGAGCGATGTGCTGTTTGTTGGCGTTGACGAATTTCTCAACCTCGGGTTTCTCGCCGCTGACCCAACGGGCCGAGGTGAACTGTGACGCCTCAAATCGCACCGGCAGGCCGTATTCCATCTCAATCCGGCTGGCGAGCACTTCGAATTGCAGCGCTCCCACGACGCCCACGATAAAGCCCGAGCCGATCGAGGGTTTGAACACCTTGGCCGCGCCTTCTTCGGCAAACTGCATGAGCGCCTTTTCCAAATGCTTGGCCTTCATCGGATCGCCCGGACGGACCGTCTGCAGCAATTCCGGTGCAAAGGACGGGATGCCGGTCACGCGGATCGCTTCGCCCTCAGTAAGCGTATCGCCAATGCGCAGCTGACCGTGGTTCGGGATGCCGATGATGTCCCCGGCCCAGGCTTCCTCTGCCAGTTCCCGGTCCGAGGCTAGAAACAGCACCGGGTTCGAGATCGCCATGGGTTTCTTGGAACGCACGTGGGTGAGCTTCATGCCACGTTTGAAATGGCCCGAGGCCATCCGTACAAACGCCACCCGGTCACGGTGCTTGGGGTCCATATTGGCCTGCACCTTGAAGACAAACCCGGCGACCTTCTTTTCATCCGGAGAGATCTGACGGGGCTCTGCCGATTGGATCTGCGGCTGAGGACCATAGGCGCCTATACCCTCCATCAGCTCTTTCACGCCGAACGAGTTGATCGCCGAGCCGAACCAGATCGGGGTCATGTGCCCCTCTAACACGGCCTGAGGGTCGAGCGCGGGCAGAAGCTCGCGCGCCATTTCGACCTCTTCCAGCAGCTTCTCCAGCAGGTGTTCGGGCACGTGTTCGGCCAGTTTGGGATCGTCCAAACCGTCGATCTGGATGCTTTCGGCCACTTTGTTGCGGTCGGCGCGGTCCATGAGCTCAAGCCGGTCGCGCAGCATGTCGTAGCAGCCGATGAAGTCGCGGCCCACGCCAATCGGCCATGCGGCAGGCGTGACGTCGATCGCCAGCATCTCCTGAATTTCGTCGATGATCTCGAACGTATCGCGGCTTTCGCGGTCCATCTTGTTACAGAAGGTCAGGATCGGCAGATCGCGCAGGCGGCAGACCTCGAACAGCTTCTGTGTCTGGCTCTCCACACCCTTGGCACCGTCGATCACCATCACAGCCGCATCCACCGCAGTCAGCGTGCGATAAGTATCTTCCGAGAAATCGCTGTGGCCGGGCGTGTCGACAAGGTTGAACCGGAAATCCCCATAGTCGAACGACATCGCCGAGGCGGATACCGAGATACCCCGATCCTTCTCCATCTGCATGAAGTCCGACCGCGTGCGCCGCGCCTCACCCTTGGCGCGCACCTGACCGGCCATCTGAATCGCGCCCCCATACAGCAGGAACTTTTCGGTCAGCGTCGTTTTCCCCGCATCCGGGTGCGAGATGATGGCGAATGTCCGACGACGAGCGATCTCGGGCGGCAATACGGGTTGGTTCGAGGCGGTATCAAGCATGAGCGCGCGTATAGGCGGGGAAACCCGCCGAAGCAAGACAAACGGACTGGTTCGAATCGGCAAGCTGTGGCAAAGAGAACATATAGTGAACAAATTATGGGAGTGAACCAATGGAATTGAAAGAGATTGCGAACGAGCTTGTGGCCGGTTGCCGCGAAAACCGGACCGCCGAAAATCTGGGTAAACTCTATGCCGCGGATGCTGTCTCGGCCGAGGCGGTAGATGACGTTGGCATGGGGCGTGAGGTCCAGGGTCTGGATGCCATTCGCGGCAAACATGAATGGTGGGACAGCGCGACAGAGGTCAGCCATGTCTCGGTCAGCGATCCGATGTTGCATGGCGACGACCGCTTTGCCGTAATTTTCGAGATCAAGGGCAAGTTCATAGAAAGCGGTGAGAATTTCGATATGAGCGAAGTGGGTGTCTACCACGTGGCCGATGGCAAAATTGTGAGGGAAGAGTTCTTCTACTAAGGCCTGTTGAATTCTGGTCTTCTCTGTCTGGCTGGTGCTAGACATGCGGGCAACAACAGACAGAGGGGATCAGAATGGATCTTGGAATTCGCGGCAAGCGTGCGTTGGTTTGTGCCAGCAGCAAAGGGCTTGGGCTGGGCTGTGCCGAGGCGTTGGCCGAAGCGGGCGTTGATCTGGTGATGAATGCGCGTGGTGCTGAGGCGCTTGAATCGGAGGCGGCGCGGTTGCGTGCGGACCATGGCGTCGCGGTTGAGACGGTGCCCTGCGATGTGACCTCAACCGAAGGTCAGGCGCAAGTGATCGAGGCCGCGCAAAGTGTTGATATTCTGGTTACAAATGCGGGCGGGCCGCCTCCGGGTTTGTGGTCGGACTGGGATCGTGAGGATTTCATCAAGGCACTGGATTCCAACATGCTGACGCCGATCGCTTTCATGAAAGCGCTGCTGCCAGGGATGATGGAAAAAGGCTGGGGGCGGGTGGTGAATATCACCTCGCAATCCGTGCGCGCGCCGATCCCGGCTCTGGGGTTGTCGAATGCGGCGCGCACCGGGCTGACCGGCTATGTGGCCGGAACGGCGCGTCAGGTCGCCCCGCAAGGTGTGACGATCAACAACCTGCTTCCGGGGATTCATGACACCGACCGCGCCTTGTCGCTGGATACCGGTGTGTCCAATCAACAGGGCATTTCGCTGGATGAGGCCCGCGCGGCCCGGTCCGCGACGATCCCGGCGCGTCGCTACGGCACGCGTCAAGAGTTCGGCGCGGCCTGCGCTTTCCTGTGTTCTCAACATGCGGGCTTTATCGTTGGGCAGAACATACTGCTGGATGGCGGCGCAACCAATTTGACGATGTAGGAATGGCACAGAATTTCTCTCTGAAGGACCAATTGTTCAACATGGAAAAGACCCGCTACCTAGCGGGTTTATTCCAGACGGCGGACCCGGACTTCGACGCCGATGCGTTCGAAGCGCAGGTTATGTCGCGCCTGTTGGATCTGGAGCTGAAAGAGAGAATGACCTGGATCGCCGATTGCCTGCAGCAGTCCTATCCGGGCAATTTGCCAGCGGTCGCGCCGTTGATCCTGCGCGCCTTGCCGCCGCCATTGGATCCCAGCAAGACAGATGACGATTTTGGCGATTTCATCTTTGCGCCACTTGGGGATTGGGTTGTCGCAGTTGGGGCCGAGCATCCAGAGCTGGCGTTGGATGTTCTGGAGGAGCTGACTCAACGCTTTTCGATGGAATGGGCGATCCGTCCATTCCTGAACAGCCATCCCGATCTGGTCTTGGCTCGGATGCAGCGTTGGAGCCAACACGACAGCTATCATGTGCGCCGTCTGGTCAGCGAGGGCACGCGGCCCCGCTTGCCATGGGGGCAGGCGGTGGGGCTCGCGCTGACCGACCCCTTGCCTTTGCTGGATGGTCTGCATCGGGACAAAACACGTTATGTGACGCGCTCGGTTGCGAACCATCTGAACGATATCACCAAAAAGGACCCCGATCTGGTTCTGGAATGCCTGCAGCGCTGGCGCGAGGCGGGTGAGCAAGAAGAGAAAGAGCTGGAGTGGATGGTCTCTCATACCCTGCGTGGGCTTGTTAAGGCCGGGCATCCGGGGGCGATGAAGATGCTGGGTTATGACCCGGACGCGGATGTCACTGCAATCATTTCTGTTGAGGGCGAGGCCCGGATCAATGGCGCGTTGGCGTTCTCGGTCGATTTGAAAGGGTCTGCTGATCAACCGGTCCTTGTAGATTATATCATTCACTTTCAACGCCCTAACGGGAAAACCTCAGCTAAGGTTCACAAGCTGAAACAGGCCGCGCTGAGGAACGGCGCATTGCGTTTGGACAAACGCTACAAGCTCAAAGGCAATGCGACCACGTTCAAACTGGTGCCGGGCGCGCATCGGCTTGAGGTTCAGGTGAACGGAAAAATCCGCGCCGGTGTCGATTTCGAGCTGCTTGCGGAATAGCTGATCCCTTGCGCCGGACGGGCGGGGTTGCTATCCCCGCTCAAGCCCGATGGAATTGATCGGGAAAGGCAACAGGACCCATCTGTGACAGGCAACACACCTCTTCCTCGTTTGGAAATTCGCAATATGATCCGCAGGTTCGAAGGTCGGGTTGTGGTGGATGACGTCTCGCTGACGGTCGAGGCGGGGCGGGTGACCTGCCTGCTTGGGCCGTCCGGTTGCGGCAAATCCACAACCTTGCGGATGATCGCCGGGGTCGAGATGCAGGACTCGGGCGAGATCTATGTCGATGGCAAGCTGATCTGTGACACGGTGTTCCGTGTCCCACCTGAACGCCGCGAGATTGGGTTGATGTTTCAGGACTTTGCCCTGTTCCCGCATCTCAGCGTGGCCGACAACGTGAGTTTTGGCCTGAAAGGCAGCAAGGACCTGAAACGTGCGCGGGTCGAGGAACTGCTAACCAAAGTCGATCTGATGCGGTTCATCGACGGGTTCCCGCATCAACTGTCCGGTGGAGAACAGCAGAGGGTGGCTTTGGCGCGCGCTCTGGCACCGCGCCCCCGGATCATGCTGATGGACGAGCCGTTCTCGGGCCTCGACAACCGCCTGCGCGACGGTATCCGGGACGAAACGCTCGCGATCCTGAAAGAGGAAGACGCCGCCGTTCTGCTGGTCACCCACGAGCCGGAAGAGGCCATGCGCATGGCCGATGAGATCGCCCTGATGCGGGGCGGCAAGATCGTGCAACAAGGCGCGCCCTACAACGTCTACACGCGGCCAGCGGACAAGGCGGCCGTGGCCTTTTTCAGTGATGTCAACGTGTTGCAGGCGCAAGTGAATGGTGCCTTGGCCGAGACCCCGTTCGGACAATTCCTGGCACCGGGCTTTCCGGACGGCACCGATGTCGAGATTGTTTTCCGCCCCCAACACCTCCGGCTGGATTTCGACCGAAACGGCAAAGGGCCTTTGCCCACGGCCACAGACGGCGTCGCCGCGCGGGGCGTTGTTGAACGCGCCCGGTTCCTGGGCAATGAAAGTCTGGTCGAGTTTCGGATGGACTATGACGGCTCGATCCTGAAGGCGACGGTTCCGAACGTGTTTGTCCCCGCGCCTGGGCGGGCGATGTGGCTGACCATCCGACGCGACCGCTGTTTCGTTTTCCCTAGATAGAACGCAATTTACCCGCAAGTGGTGCGCGAAAGCCGCAGATTGCGGGCCTGCATTGCTTGCCGCAACGCGGGGTCGGGTCTATCAAGGGCGAAACGCGGGGGTGGGACGGTCATGCGTATTCTGATTACCAATGATGACGGCATCAATGCGCCGGGGCTGATCACGCTTCAGGCGATTGCAAAGGATCTGTCCGGACCTGGCGGTGAGGTCTGGGTCGTGGCCCCAGCATTCGAGCAATCCGGTGTCGGCCACTGCATAAGCTACACCCATCCCATGATGGTCGCCAAACTGGATGAGCGGCGATTTGCTGCCGAAGGCTCTCCGGCGGATTGTGTTTTGGCGGGTCTGCATGACGTGATGAAGGATTGCCCGCCCGATCTGGTGTTGTCTGGCGTGAACCGGGGCAACAACTCGGCGGAAAATACACTCTACTCCGGCACTATTGGCGGCGCTATGGAGGCCGCTTTGCAGGGTGTGCCGGCCATTGCCTTGTCGCAGTATTTCGGCCCACGCAATCTGGGGCTCGAGGATCCGTTCGAGGCCGCCAGTCGCTTTGGCGCCGATCTGGTGCGCCGTATTTTGGACGCGACGCCCACGGAACAGGGCGACTACCGCCTGTTCTACAATGTGAATTTCCCGCCCGTTCCCGCCGATGAGGTTCTGGGCACGCGCGTTGCCCCGCAAGGGTTCCGCCGCGATACGCATTTTTCGGTCGAGCCACACAGCTCGCCCTCGGGGCGGCGGTTTCTGTGGATCAAGGGCGGATACCAGCACAACCCGACCGCGCCCGGCACGGACGCGGCGGTCAATCTGGAAGGCTATATCTCGGTCACGCCGATGCGCGCGGATCTGACCGCGCATGACACGCTAGAGGCATTGAAGTCGATCGAATGAGTGGACTGGACCCAGAAACCGTCATGCAGTTCCTGTTCGCCCTGCGTAAGCGAGGCGTGACCGATGCGCGTGTTCTGGCCGCGATGGAGGCGGTCGACCGGGGGCGCTTCGTCACCGGCCTGTTCGCCGACCGCGCCTATGAGGATATGCCGCTGCCTATCGCCTGCGGTCAGACGATCAGCCAGCCGTCGGTGGTGGGGTTGATGACACAGGCACTGGATGTGCGTCCGCGTGACACTGTGCTCGAGATCGGGACCGGGTCGGGATATCAGGCGGCGATCCTCGCGAAACTGGCGCGTCGCGTTTACACGGTTGAACGGCACAGGCGGCTTGTTAGCGAGACCGGCAAGCTGTTTGCCGAACTGGGGCTGACCAATGTCACGTCGATGCTGTCGGATGGCTCGTTCGGTTTGCCGGAACAGGCACCCTTTGATCGAATCATCGTGACCGCCGCGGCCGAGGACCCGCCAGGCCCGCTCTTGGCGCAGCTGAAAATCGGGGGTATCATGGTGCTACCCGTCGGGCAGTCGGATGCGGTGCAGCAGTTGATTAAGGTGACGCGCACCGAGACCGGTTTGGACTATGATGAATTGACGTCGGTTCGGTTCGTGCCGTTGCTTGAAGGGCTTGGCAAGGACGAGACGTAACAGGTTTTTTGGAATGGATCGCCGGAACCCCGGATAACAGGGGCAGGTGTTGAGGACAAAAGTCATGAGAGCAGTTACCAAATCAACGATGCGCCGTTGTGCGACAGGAGTTGCGGCTCTGGCCATTCTGGCCGGGTGCGAGGGGCCGTTGGACTACGATCTGCGCGGACAGCTCGGTGGGTTTTCCACCACGGATGCTGCGCAATCCGCAACCACCAGTCGCCCTGCGCCTGATGCGCGCGGGGTGATCACCTACCCGAACTATCAGGTCGCCGTAGCGCGCCGGGGCGATACCGTGCGCGATGTGGCGGCCCGGGTTGGCCTGCCCGAAGGTGAGCTGTCGCGGTTCAACGGCTTGCAGACAACCGACGCGCTGCGCGAGGGTGAGGTTCTGGCCTTGCCGCGATCTGTTGGCGCGTCAAGCGGTGTGGATATTGCCTCGATCGCTGGAAACGCGATTGATCAAGCCCCGGATACGGGCGGGGTGCAGACGACGCTGCTGAAGCCGGTTGAACCGGCGCCAACGCCTGCGCCGGTCGCCTCTGGACCGGAGCCGGTGCGCCACAAGGTGAAACGGGGCGAGACGGCCTTTACCATTTCGCGTCTCTATCAGGTGCCGGTTGAGGCTTTGGGAGAGTGGAACGGGTTGGGCCCGGATTTCGCCATTCGTGAGGGGCAGTATTTGCTGATTCCGGTGAAGAACCAGGCCGCCCCGCGTCAGGCGGCAGCAGCGGCTCCGGTCGCTGCGACCGAGGTGACGCAGCCGGGGCAGGGTTCTCCGACGCCGACACCGCCGAGTGCGACCCAGCCGCTCCCGGATGAACAGGTCGCGCCGCTGGCCGAGGCGCCCGAGGCGCCGGATGTCACTGCCGAAGCGCCAACCCGCAGTTCCAGTTCCTCAGCGCTGTCCTTGCCGGTCGCGGGCAACATTATCCGGACCTATGACAAGGGTAAGAACGAAGGCATCGACATCGCAGCCGCACCGGGTACGTCGGTCACTGCAGCCGAGGCAGGTACCGTAGCTGCGATTACCGCAGATGCCGATCAGGTGCCGATCATTGTTGTTAAGCATAACAATGACTTGCTGACGGTATATGCCAATGTTGAGGATATCACCGTCAAGAAAGGTGATCGCGTGCGGCGGGGGCAGAAACTGGCGGAATTGCGCGGTGGCGACAACGCCTATGTGCATTTCGAAGTCCGCAAAGGCTTCGAGTCGGTTGATCCTGAGCCGTATCTCAGGTGACCAGAATGGCCCGTTCCGGGCCATGCCTCCGGCGGGGATATTTTGGCCAGATGAAGGGCGGATCACCCGTGTGGATCGAAGTCGCTTAGGCGTTTTCCCGGCTCGTCTGTGAATAGCTCGGGCAGGGGAGTCACGGTTTCGATCAGGTCGATGCGGAAAACGCGAAAGCCGTTGCGCAGCTCGCACCATGCGGTGAGGGTCCAGACGCGGCCCCAATACTCCATATGGAGGGGACGGATGGTGCGTTCGGTTAGGGCGCCGTCGATGCGGCGGTAGGACAGGTGCAGTTTCTGGCGGGTTTTGATGGCGGCGCGGAGCGGGGCCATATGTGCCAATCCGCGCGCAGCATCGGCGAAGGGGTAGACCGCAAATTTCCAAGTATCGGCCTCGGCCACGACCTGCGTGGGTAGGACGGCGTCGATCTTTTCTGCCAGAGACTCGGCTGCGGCCTTCAGGTCCGGGTCAGCTGCTTCGGCGACGATGGCCATCCCGAGGTTCAGCGCCTCAAGCTCGGCCGTGGTCAGGTTGAGCGGGGGCAGGGTGATCTGCTCGCGCACCATGTAACCCACGCCACGTTCGCCTTCGACGGGAACACCCGAGGCGACCAACGTGTCCATGTCGCGATAGATCGTGCGGACCGACACCTCAAGCCGGTTCGCGATGTCCTGCGCGCGGTGCAGTTTACCGTCGCGCAGGATTTGGATGATGTCGAACAGGCGATCAGTCCGGCGCATGATACGCCGTTCTGACCTGTGTCAGGTCATGTTCCATAGTACTGCCTCATGCCGCATCTGCAGGCTTTCGGGATTGATGGCTGCCATCAGGGCCGGTGCAAACTCCTGTTGCGGGAATTCTGCAGCCGCCGTCTGAGCGGCCTTCATATCTTGCCAAACGACATAGTCCGTCCAGCGACCATCTTCCCCTTGACTGAGGTGGCGATGGGCAAAGCCGGGCGCTGCGCGAACGAAACTTTCGGTCGATTGGCTGAGTTTGACGAAGGCCTCGGGCGAGGTGCCTTCGGCCAGGGTGAAGGTGACGATTTCGGCGACATGGGTCATGTGTTTCTCCGTTGACCAGGTTGCAATACCGCTGTCCTAGCCTGTTACAACTGACATAAACCTGTCAGTTGAGAAAAGCGAGAGCCATGAATCCGCAAGATCACATCAAATTTGCCGCCCGAATTGGCTCGGCCACCTTTTGAGAACGCGGCTTGCCGCGTAAACACGGGGTCAGACAAGGGTTCAGGCGCAGTGCGCCTTTTAGAAGGAGAATAAACATGCTCAACAATATCGGACTTCCCGGCCTGCTGCTGATCGCTGTTGTGGTGCTGGTGCTGTTTGGCCGCGGCAAGATTAGCTCGCTGATGGGTGAAGTGGGCAAGGGTATCACCTCGTTCAAGAAAGGCGTCAAGGAAGGCGCGGACGAGTTGGAGCAGGACGCAGCGGAAGTGGCCAAGGACGTCACGCCCGAAACCGAGAAAGACAAGGTCTAAACCCGGATGTTTGATCTGGGCTGGACCGAGCTTCTGGTCATCGGCATCGTTGCCCTGATTGTGGTGGGGCCGAAAGACCTGCCCGTGCTGTTTCGCAATGTCGGGCGGTTTGTCGGCAAGGCCCGCGGCATGGCGCGCGAATTCACCAGCGCCATGAACGAGGCTGCAGATCAGGCAGGTGTGAACGAGATCAAGAAGGGTCTGAACGCGGCCACGAATCCCGTGAACAGCGCGATGGACGGTGTGAAAAAGGCCGCTCAGGATCTGAGCAGCAGCATCGATCCGTCCAAGTTCGATCCTGAAAGCGAAACGGGCAAGCTGGCGGCTGAGCGGGCTGAACAGGCCAAGAAGATTCAAGCCACAACCGCCCGCACTGCTGCCGAGCGAAAGGCCAAAGAAGCCGCTGACGCGCTGGCCAAGGCCGAAGAGGCCGAAGCCGCGCTGAACACTGAGAACAAGACATGAGCAAGACCGACGAAATCGAAGACAGCTCGGCCCCGCTGATCGAGCATCTGGCCGAATTGCGCACACGACTCATTCACTGCGTTGTTGCGTTTCTGATCGGTATGATCATCTGTTTCACGGTTGCGACCCCTCTTTTCAACTTTCTTACGCATCCTTTGTGTGAGGTGTTGAACGAGCGTGGGCAGGACTGCGGGCTGATCTTCATCTCGCCGCAGGAAGGCTTCTTTGTTGCGATCAAGGTGTCGCTGCTGGGGGGCTTCATACTGGCGTTCCCCTATATCGGGATGCAGATGTGGCGCTTTGTTGCTCCGGGGCTTTATAGATCCGAGAAGAACGCGTTCTTGCCGTTCATGTTGGCCTCGCCCTTCATGTTCCTGTTGGGGGCAAGCTTCGCCTTCTATGTCGTAACGCCTTTGGCCTATGACTTTTTCCTCGGGTTCCAGCAGTTCGGCGCTGAAGGTGAGGCCGTCGTGGATGGCGCCACCGCCGCACCACTGAGCGTGGTGTTCCAAGGCTCCGCTCAGGAATATCTGAACCTGACGATCAAGTTCATCGTGGCCTTCGGGTTGTGTTTCCAACTGCCCGTGTTGCTGACGCTGATGGGCAAGGCGGGGCTGGTCACGGCTGAGGGGCTGGGGAGTGTCCGCAAATACGCGGTAGTCGCCATTCTGGTGCTTGCTGCGCTTGTGACGCCTCCCGACGTGATCACACAGATCATTCTGTTCGTAGTGGTCTACGGCCTTTATGAGGTGTCGATCTTCCTTGTGGCGCGTGTTGAAAAGAAACGCGAAGAACAACTCCGCGCGGATGGCTACTATGATGACGAGGCCGGAGCGGATGAGGACCTGATGCAGGAAGAAGACGGGAAGTAATCTCTTGCTGTTCCCAAGACAGGCGCGCCATGACTGGCGCGCCTTTTTCGTTGGAACCCCTTGTTGCCAAAAGCCGAACGTGGTTTGACACCGTTGGAATATGACCCCGGAGGCCACCATGGATACCCAAGCCCTGAACCGTATCGCAGACGCGTTAGAGCGGATGGCTCCGGCCCCTTTGGCGGCTCCGGACTTCATTGCCGCGCCGGCTTTCGTCTGGCAGGTTGAGCCAGACCGGCTTGAGCCTGTCCCTCAGGTCAACCGCGTTGATCTGGAACTGCTGGTCGGCATAAACCGTTCACGCGATACGCTGTTGGACAACACAAGGCGCTTTGCGGCGGGGTACAAGGCCAACAACGCGCTGCTGTGGGGCGCGCGAGGGATGGGGAAGTCCAGCCTCGTCAAGGCCGTCCATGGCACGCTGCAAACCGAGCACGCAAACCTGAAACTGGTCGAGCTTCAGCGCGAAGACATGAGTTCGGTCGCGCGGCTGTTGAACCACCTGCGCGCAGCGCCGCACCGGTTCATCCTGTTCTGCGATGACCTGTCGTTCAGCCACGATGACCAGCACTATAAGTCGCTCAAGGCTGTATTGGATGGCGGCATCGAAGGCCGGCCTGAAAACGTAGTCTTCTACGCCACCTCGAACCGCCGCCACCTGATGCCACGGGACATGATCGAGAACGAACGCTCCAGCGCTATCAACCCGTCGGAAGCAGTCGAAGAAAAGGTCTCACTGTCCGACCGGTTCGGGCTTTGGCTCGGCTTCCATCCCTGTGACCAGGACGAATACCTGGCCATGATCGACCGTTACTGCGCCGCCTACAATGTGTCGGTCGACCCGGAAACCCTGCGCGCAGAAGCCATTGAATGGCAAGCGACACGCGGGTCACGCTCGGGCCGTGTAGCGTGGCAATTCTTCGTAGATCTCGCAGGGCGCAACGGCGTCCATATCGCGTGATCCCAGCTTCATCTGGCTAAAAATACCTCCGCCGGAGGCATGGCCCAACCGGCCACTCCCTACAACAACGCCAGAATCCGAGCCGCTTCATCCGCTGTGCTGGTCAGCACATCGCGATCCTCACCGGGGTGAAACCGCGCGCGCACGGCTGTCGGCATCGGGGCGGGCTCGACAATCGACACCTTAGGCCCAGTCCGTTCAGTCTCAACCTGCCAACTGCGTGCCAGTCCCATCTGGGCGGCCTTGGTGGCGCCGTAGATGCCATAGAACTTCTCGCCCGCCTTGGGGTCATCAAAGAACACGGCATGACCGGCCTCACCCAATAGAGGCGTCACATAAGGAATCAGAACCGAGGTGGCATTGGCGTTGGTGTTCATCGCCTTTTTCCACTCTTTGGGATCAACGAAATGCGCCGGTGTGAGGGCCGAGGTGTGGACGGCCGTGTGAAGCCACAAATCCACTTTGCCCCAGCGGTCATGAATACCCCTGCACAGGGTGGCCATCGCGTTGGGATCGGTGATGTCCATGGGCGCAAGGGTAGCCGAACCACCCTTGGCTTTGATCCGGTCGTCCAGCTCTTCCAACCCGCCGGTGGTACGGGCGACGGCGACGATGTGATATTCGGGGGCCAGCGCTTCGGCCAGGGCTGCACCCAACCCGCGAGAGGCCCCAGTGACGAGGGCAATTTTGGTGGCAATTTTGGTCTGATCGGTCATGGCAGCGGTTTGAACGCCTGCGCGCGGGTCGTCAAGAGGGCGCTAGCCCCCCGGAATTCCAATCCGGCGGGTCTGGCCGCTTTGTCGCAGCATGATCCCGTGTTCATCAATGGCGACAACTGTGCCCGACGCCACGCGGCTTCCTGGCTTGACCTCTTTTACACGCCCCGATGACAAGCGCATCAACGCGCGTAGGTCGGCTTTCGGGCCAAAGACACCCAGAACCGAGACCGAATTTCTTTTCAACGCGCCCCGCTGCGTGGCCGCGCTTTTGACATTGGCATTTGGCATATTCTGCGGCTCGAACCCGGTTCGAACCCCTTGTGTGAGTGGTGGTGAAGCGCTGCCTACCAAACCGCAAAGTAAATCAAAAGATCACCCCGCTCTCTTCAGATCACGGCGGGGTGAGGGGGCCGGAAGCCTTTGCAATCAGGTCATTCCTATCGGCAAAATCCAGCCAAAGCTGTGGCGATGCCCACGGCCTGCGTTGTTTTCTGATTCGCGTTGTCTCTTTAGCCCGACGCCAGTTTCGCCGCGTTCCACGACCCCCCAACAACCTGCATGTCTTCGCGCTTTTTACTGACGCGGGTGCTGTTTTCGAGACTGTCGAGATAGTCACCGCTGACGCTGCCGGTGATGTAGTTGCCGTCAAAGCAGGAACAGTCGAACGCCTCGATCTCAGGGTTGCCTTCCTTTGCGGCCCAGATCAGATCGTCGAGGTTCTGATAGAACAGAGCATCCGCACCCAGTTCTTCGCGAATCTCTTCGATCTCTTTGCCATTGGCGATCAACTCGTGCTTGGTGGGCATGTCGATGCCATAGACATTGGGGTATTTCACCGGCGGTGAAGCGCTGGCGATGTAGACCTTCTTGGCCCCGGCCTCACGGCACATCTGCACGATCTTCTTGATCGTATTGCCGCGCACGATCGAATCGTCGATCAGCAGGACATTGTGATCCTTGAACTCCAGCGGAATGGCGTTCAGCTTGCGGCGGACGGATTTCTGACGCTCTGCCTGACCGGGCATGATGAATGTTCGACCGACATAGCGGTTCTTCACCAGACCTTCGCGATAGGGGATGCCGGTGATCTTGGCGGCCTCAAGCGCCACGGGGCGTGCGCTGTCGGGGACGGGAATGATGCGGTCGATCTGAAGACCCGAGTCTTGTATCTGTTTGGCCAGCGTTTGCCCCATACGCATCTGGGTTTTGTAGACCGAGACGCCGTCCAGCAGGGAATCCGGACGGGCGAGGTAGACATATTCAAAGATACAGGGCGTCAGCTTGCCTTCGACGGCGTGAAACTCGTGCATATTGCCGTCCAGATCAATCAGGATCGCCTCGCCCGGATTCAGGTCACGGATCTTGGTAAAGCCGTTGATACCAAAGGCCACATCCTCGGAGGCAAAGGCGTAGTCATTGCCATCGCCCTCGGTCTCACGAATTGCAACCGAAAGCGGACGAATGCCGTGCGGGTCGCGGAAGGCCAGCATGCCAACACCGGCGACAAGGCAGATGACCGAGTAAGCGCCTTGCACACGCTCCATCGTCATCTTAACTCCGGCAAAGATGTTGCGGATGGGCTCGGCGTTTCCGTTCACTTTGATCGCGTCGGCCACTTTGTCGGCCAGAACGTTCAGCAGGATCTCGGAATCTGACGTGGTGCGCAGGTGACGGCTGTACTTGCCGGTGACCTTTTCGCGTTGCTCGGCGGTGTTGGTGATGTTGCCGTTATGGACCAGATAGATCCCGTAGGGCGCGTTGACAAAAAATGGCTGCGCCTCGGACGCGCTGAGCGACCCTGCCGTGGGATAGCGCACATGCCCCATGCCGACCTTGCCCAGAAGCGTTTCGGCGTCCGTCGCGTTGAACACGTCCTTGACAAGACCGTTTGCTTTTTTCTCGCGAAAGAACTCACCGTTGTATGTGACGATCCCCGAGGCGTCCTGCCCCCGGTGCTGAAGCATCAACAGCCCGTCATAGATTTCCGCAAACACATCATGTGTCCGGCTTGCGATCCCCAAAATCCCACACATGTACGGGCTCCAATTTCTATGACGTTTTGACCAGAGGGTTGAGTGACGGCCGGATAGGGAGGGGTCGTACCGTTCGTATCTTGCAGGCCAGACGGTGCATTATCACCGCATTGCAGGCAGATGAACATTGAAAGGACAAACCCGACAGCTCCGATTCCGTGGCATTTTGGCCTCCACATACTGCCTTAGAACGCGGCTGTCATCAAAGGATCACATTTCTATAGGCCGCAGTTCCGATTTCTTCAGTTGCGGCGTGGTGACATATGAATTCATTTGTGCTGACATATGCATAATTTCATCGCGGATCTTATCGGGGAGGGGGCCAGAATGTGGCAGGAACGCTCACCAAACAAGAAAGATGAGCCGCCGAAAAGGCGCTGCCATCGGTGCCGCGGCATGGGGCGTGCGCCGTGCCCGATCTGCAATGGGGCAGGTGAAGTGGTCAAAAGTCGTGATATTCTGGGTAAACCGATTTCCAGCCGGTGTGATGGCTGTTTCGGCTTGAAAACCACCCGCTGCACGGTCTGCGGGGGTGAGGGGTTCGTTCAATGAAAAAGCCCGGCGCGAGGCCGCGCTTTTCGATTAACTGTCTGTGTGATTTAGCTGTCGGTGGTTTCCGCAGCAGGGGCCGAGTCGCCTGCGGTGCAGCTGGCCACCAGCTCTTCGTATTGTGCAGTGACCCAACCCAGCGCGGCCTCGGGGTTTTGTTCTTCGATCTGGGTGCTGAACTGTTCGAACACCTTGGCCGAGCGGCTTTCGTCTACAAGCGTGTAGGACTGGCCGGTCATCACGGTGTCGTAGACAAAGAACGCGATAGCGACCAGCAAGATGCCCCGCGCGATGCCGAAGAAGAAGCCAAGCGCCTGATCCAGACCGCCCAGTGCCGACCGTTGCACCAGCGATGAAAATAGCGGCGTGAAGATGCTGACGATGATCAGGGCAATTGCAAACACGGCCGCAAAGCCGGTGATGACCGATAATTCGCAGCTGTCGCGCAGGAAATCTCCGACCACCGGGATTTCTTTGACCAGCGGCACGGCCTGCGGTGCGAAGATGAATGCCAGAACGGCTGCTGCCACCCAGCCCGCGATGGCAAGAACCTCGCGCATGAACCCGCGCGAATAGGCCAGAATGCCTGACAGCACGATGATCAGGGCCACAACCCCGTCAATAATTGTAAAACCTTCCATGGCCCTCGCCTGTTCTTTTCTGCCCCTCAGGGCCGGACTTTAACCTGCTCCGAAGGTTTCGCCAACAAACCCGACCAAATCAGAGGGTCGGGTGAGTGTCAGACCTGCCACAGTGCCGGTCTTGCCGCCCGCCGGAGCGATTGCCGATGTGAAACCAAGTTTTTGTGCTTCTTTCAACCTGTTTTCGGTCTGAGGGGCCGGTCTAAGTGCCCCGGACAGCGAGATTTCTCCGAAAACGACGGTATCAGCGGGCAGGGCGCTGTCTTCTCGTGCACTTAGTAACGCTGCGGCAACGGCCAGATCGGCGGCGGGTTCACTGATCTTCAGCCCTCCGGCGACGTTCAGATAGACGTCGAGACCCGCGAAGGGGATGCCGCAGCGGGCCTCGAGCACGGCAAGGATCATCGCCAGCCGTCCGCTATCCCAGCCGACGACGGTACGGCGGGGTTGCGAATGCGGTGACGGGGCGACGAGTGCCTGCAATTCCACCAAGACGGGGCGAGTGCCTTCGATCCCGGCAAAAACGGCCGAGCCGGGGCTCGGCGTGCCGCGTTCGGACAGGAACAGGGCCGAGGGATTAGTGACTTGCGCCAACCCTTTGCCCGTCATCTCGAACACGCCGATTTCATCTGCGGGGCCAAAACGGTTTTTGACCGCGCGCAGGATGCGGAACTGGTGGCCGCGTTCGCCTTCGAAATAGAGAACGGTGTCGACCATGTGTTCGACAACGCGCGGGCCTGCGATTTGGCCCTCTTTGGTGACATGACCAACCATCACGATCGAAACACCGTGTCGTTTTGCAAACGTGGTCAATTCATGCGCTGCGGCCCGGACTTGTGAAACCGAGCCGGGCGCACTGTCCACATTGTCGGCCCACATGGTCTGAATCGAGTCGATGATGGCGAGGCCGGGTTTTTCAGCCTCAAGCGTTGTCAGAATGTTGCGCAGGTTGGTCTCAGCCGCCAGTTGAACCGGCGCGTCCTCGAGCCCCAAACGGCGAGCACGCATACGGACCTGCGCGCTGGCTTCTTCGCCCGAGACATAGATCGTTTTGACGCCCGCGCGCGCGAACCGAGCGGCGGCTTGCAGCAGAAGGGTGGATTTGCCGATGCCAGGGTCTCCGCCCACCAGCAGGGCCGAGGCGGGGACGAGGCCGCCGCCCAGAACGCGGTCAAGCTCATCCACCCCGCTGAGTGTACGGGGTGGCGGGGTCTCCTCGGTCGACAAGTCCGTGAGTGCAATGGACTGGCCCCGCTTACCGCCGAGGGATTTCTTTGCCGGGCCCGCCGACAGGGGCACGTCCTGGGTGATCGTGTTCCATTCGCCGCAGGCGTCGCATCGCCCGGACCATCTTGTATGTGTCGCGCCGCAGGCCGAACAGGAGAAAGAAGTCGTCTTTGCCATGAGGCCTTTGGTGCCCGAGGATGGGCGGTTCTTCAAGCCCTTGCGGGCTTTCCTCTCCGCCGGTGGCGCGCCGCGCCCTCAGGCCCTGCGGGCCATCGGGTGCGGCGGGCGCTGACGCGCCTATTCTGCAGCGCGTGGGGGCGACATGGCGACCACGCTGGACGCGCTTGGGTCGCTGCCGTCGGGGGGTGTCTGCAATTGCGCCGAAAGTTCAGGAAGAAGGTCGAAGAGTTCATCCCGCAGGCGCGTCAGTTGGGATTTGGCGATGGATTCCTCGATCTCGATATCTCGCGTCCATTGGCTGAGTTCGTGCAGGATGGTCTGGGCGTCTTCAATCCGTTGTTGGAACAGTTCGACCTCTTCCTGCCGCTGTTTCAGGAATGTGCGGGCGCGTTCGACCCGCTCGTTGCCATAGGTTTCGGCCAGTTCGTGGCTGATCTGGCTCATCTGAGCGGCGGTTTCCAGGATCTCAGGTTCCAACGCCTGAAGGTCGGGGTGGTCGCGCAGAAAGGCCATACGCTCTTTGACCGCATCGAACTCCGAGGCCAGAGCGAAAACGCCGCTGCGGTCTGCGGCATGGGCGATCTGGTAGGCCTCGACGATGTCCTGCATGTTCAGCGAAAACTTCCTGTGCGCGTTCTCGAGCGCCATCATCCGGGCGCTGGAGGGTAGGTAGAAGCCCAGCATGAGAATCAAGCAGGTCAGGCCGATCTGAACAAAAATCCCGGCGTCGATCACGCCGGTCTGGCCGAATCCGGCCTGAAGGGACAGCCAGGGCAAAACCCCCAGCGCCGAGAGTGAAGTTGCAACCACCGCGCCAAGGGCCGCGATGCAGATCATGAAAAAAGTCAGTCTTAAAAAGGCATTCTGAAATTGCAATGTAATGTTGTTGAGGGCGGGCATGGTCGTCCATCTCCTTCTCAAACCGATACAAATCGGGCCGAAGCGGAGGACATATCAAACACGCAAGGTGATCCTCTGCGGACCCGTACACACTAGAAATTTGCTGCTCGAAATATAAAGATGATACTTAGAAATGTGTTTTCAATCAACACGGTCTAAGCTTTTCGTGAAGTGGATGTCATCTCGGTAATATATCCCAGCGCGATCGAGGCCAGAATGCAGCCGGTAAACAGGTAGAGGCCCCAGGCCGTCTCGATGGTCGCGTAAGAGATCCCCTTGGCCAGCGTGATATAGAGCGCGATGAGAAAGATATCGGCCATGGCGAGCTTGCCCACGATGTTCAGTGCGGGTTGGACGCGGGCATCTAGCAGGTCCCATTGGATCAGGGCGGTGCCGATGGTTTTGATGTAGGGCGCGAAGAGGGCGAAGACGGTGACGACCAGCGCGAGGAAGATGTCGGATTTCCACAGGGATTGGAGGCCGGTGATGACGCTGATTTCGGAAAGTCCGAAGATCGGCAGCAGGCCTGCGCGCATCAGAGGGGCGAACCACGCGATGGGGTAGAGGATCAGGAGAGAGAGGGTGGCGAGGCGGAGGGTCATAGTCTCGAACAAGAACGCGGATACACGAAAACGTACAAAGTACTGAGTCCTTACTAGTCATGTACAAACTGATCTGGCTGACACTATGAGAATCCTTTCCACGTTGCAGGGATGGAGTAGTTTCGAATTTGGTAGACTTTTTGGCTTTTTTTGAAACCACGAAGCTCACGCTCCATCGCAACCGTTTCGATGTCGTCGAGAAGATCTTGAAAAGCAGCAGAACATATCATCTTGATACCTTGTTTGGTCGCCTCTTCGAGCATCCGCGCTGTTAAATTCACTGCTGGCCCTATCGCAGTAAAGTCTAATCTCGACTCTGTTCCAATGTTTCCTAGGAACACTTCGCCTACATGGAGGGACGATTTGAACGAAAGATGCTTCTCTGGAAATTGAGCTTCCATTTCTTTTTTTATATCTTCAACAGTTGCTAAGGCACATTGCGCAGCTGCTTTTTGCGCGTCTCTAGAAAATGAAGAGCTGTAAATTACTAAAACTCCATCTCCAATGAATTTTAAAATCTCACCTTGGTACTTTTCGACGTTCTGCCCGACGATTCCAAAAAAGGAATTAAGAGTTCCCAACACGCTCTCATAATTTGATGCATCAGCAATCTGAGTGAAGCCCGAAAGGTCCGCAAACAAGACGACCGCTGTAACCACTTCGCCTTCACCTCGACTTACTTTGCCGCTAAGGATTTTTTTGCATGGTTCGCGTCCGACATAGGACTCGAGAACATATTTTTTGTCAAAATGCTCGGTGTGATATTCCTTCAGCCTTGCAATTGGGTTCCGGAGCGCATTGAGAGCCTCAACTTGCTGGCCATTGAAGCCTCCTGCGTCTTTAGTCGAAAACTCTATGTTTCCCGTGGCGCTTCCGTCAGTGTTCACTAGAGGTAAAATCAAGACGTCGCTATACCCCAAGTCTTTGTAGGCTCTTTGAAACCTTGACGTAACTCGCGTTTTTCCGCTCGAAAAGCGAAAACGAATCTCTTCTGGATTTTCAATCATCTTGGAAAGCGGCGTTTCGAGGAACTCTGGAGATTTCATAAAGGAATGATCAAAAGTTCTTCTTCTGACGCCTTTTTCTCGTGTCCAGCTGTACCGAATACCTCTGATTTGAGGATGTACGAAAATACCGTTAACCACACATGCAGAAAGCGGCACCCCAGCGTCGATAAGACGAGAAGAGCACTCTAACAAAAGTTCTTCAATTGACTTGGGCGGGGGTGCTCCCGCGACTAGCCAGTCTACAATGGAGCCAACTTTTATACTGTCGACCATATGGATGCTCAAAATTGCTTGAGAGCAAACTCTACTCGAATTCAACGAATTGATCGACTGGTTTTATCACCGCACCGCCTCAATCGGCCCCTCCGCGCTTCCGCTGATGAACTGCTCCAGATACGGATCGCCCGAGGCATCCATCTGACCCACAGGCCCGGTCCACTGGATCACCCCGTCATGCAGCATCGCCACGTTGTCGGCAATTGCGCGGACAGAGGTCATGTCGTGGGTGATGGTCATGGCGGTTGCGCCCATCTCTGTCACGATCTCTCGGATCAGATCGTTGATGACGCCAGACATGATCGGGTCGAGCCCGGTTGTGGGTTCGTCGAAAAAGATAATCTCGGGCTCGGCGGCGATGGCGCGGGCAAGGCCCACTCGTTTCTGCATGCCCCCCGACAGCTCGGACGGAAAGCGGTCGGCGACGTTGGATTTCAGGCCAACACGGCGGAGTTTCTCGATGGCGATCTCGCGCGCCTCATCCGTGGGGCGTTTCAGCGACCCGCGCAGCAGACGGAAGGCCACGTTCTGCCAAACGGGCAGTGAGTCAAAAAGGGCCGCGCCCTGAAACAACATGCCAAAGCGCGCCAGAAATGCGTCTCGGTCGCCTTTGCTGGCGTCCTTGCCGTCGACATAGATCATGCCGCTGTCGGGCTTGATCAATCCAAGGATACATTTCAGCGCGACCGATTTACCCGTGCCGGATCCTCCGATGATCACCATCGAGGTGCCCTTGGGAATCTCAAGGTTCATGCCCTGCAGCACGTGGTTGTCATCGAAGGACTTTTTGACGTTCTCCATCCGGATCATAGCGAGAAGAACACTCCTGTAAGAACGAAGTTGGCGGCGAGGATCAGCACGGCGGCGGCTTCGACCGAACCCTTGGTGGCGCGACCCACGCCCTGTGCGCCTCGGCCCGAGTTCATGCCGTAGTAGCAGCCCATGATGGCGGCGATCAGGCCGAAGGCGGCGCCTTTGACAAGGGATGAGACGATGTCGCGGGCCTCAAGGAAGTTGACCGTGTTTTGCAGATAGGCGGCCGGGTTGAACCCGAGGTTCTGTGTCGCCACCGTATAGCCGCCCATGATGCCGATGATGTCTCCGATACCGACAAGGATCGGCACCGTGATCAGCGCCGCCAGCACGCGTGGGGCGGTCAGGTATTTCATCGGATGGGTCGATAGGGTGACCAGCGCGTCAATCTGCTCGGTCACTTTCATCGTTGCGATTTCGGCGGCGATGGAGGAGGTCACGCGGGCGGCGATCATCAACCCGACCAGAACCGGGCCAAGCTCTCGCACCATGCCGATGGCGACGATCTGAGGGACCACGGCCTCGGCATTGAACCGTGCGCCGCCTGCATAGATCTGTAGGGCCAGCGCGCCGCCGGTGAAGATGGCGGTCAGGCCGACCACGGGCAGCGACAGCCAGCCGATATTCAGCAGCGCCATCGCGATCTCGCGCGGGTAGTAGGGCGGGCGCAGGATGTGCGACAGCGAGTCCAGAGCGAACAGGGTCACGCGCCCAAACGCGGCCAGCAGGGTCAGAACTGTGCGGCCCAGCCCACCCAGCAGAGACAGCGGGTTCATTCCACGTACCCTCGTGAATAACGGCGGCCCATAGAGGTCAGGATTTCATAGCCGATTGTGCCTGCAGCCTCGGCCAGATCGTCAACGGTTTGATGTCCGTTGAGGATGCGTAGTTTCTCCGGCTCAAAGCCCAGATCGGTGACGTCGATGGTGATCAGGTCCATCGAGATGCGACCGACGACCGGGCAGGGTTGGTTTCCTGCGAAGGCGTCAATGCCACCGCCAATGGCACGGTGCAGGCCGTCTGCGTATCCTGCTGTGACGGTTGCGATCTTCGACGGGCGGCGTGCCGTCCAGCTGTTGCCATAGCCTACGGTTTCTCCGACCGCGACGTCACGCACCTGCACGACCGGCAGATCGACGGTGACGACGGGCTTGGCATCGGCAAAGGGCATCCCGCCATATAGGCCGATGCCCGGGCGGCAGAAGTCAAAGTGGAATTCAGGTCCCAGCAAAGTGCCTCCGGTCGCGGCCAGAGACCGTGGGGCCGTCATACCATCAGTCATCCCGCGAAACGCGGTCAGCTGCTGCTGGTTCATCGGGTGGTCCGGCTCGTCCGCGCAGGCCAGATGGGACATCACAACCGCCGGGTTCAACGCCTCGGCCTTGGGGCGCAACTCGGCCCAGTCGGCGGGCTCCAACCCCAGACGGTTCATGCCGGTGTCAAGCTGGATGCCGAACCCATGTTCAGGCAGAGCCTGTTGGTGGCGTTGGAATTGCTCGCCCGAGTTGATCAGGGGTGTCAGGTCGTGATCGCGCAGCAGCTCGGTATCCCCGTCCATATGACCTGAGAATACAGCGATCATCGGACCGGGCCCGACCGCCTCGCGAACGTCTGCGCCTTCTTCGGCGACGGCGACAAAGAACTTGCGGACACCTTCCTCGGCCAGAGACCAGGCGACAGGTTCGGCCCCAAGACCATAGGCGTCGGCCTTAACGACGGCGCCGGTTTCGACATCCGTTTTAGCATCGAGCGCCCGCCAGTTGCTGGCGAGCGCCTGAAGATTGATCGTCAAACGTGCGGTACTCATGGAGTTGTTCATGACACTGGAACGCGGCAGGTCAAGAGGGGATCGTACACAACCTGTCTGGAAAATCCGCAAGATAGGCGGCATACGGCCATCTGACGCAGGAATTTGGGCAGGTTCGAGGGGCTTTTGACTGGCAGTGATGCGCGTAACGGGATTGTGCAGCGATACAAGTCAAAGGTCCTTTGAACGGCGGATCGTTCAGAGTGACCCACGCGGGTGACCCGTCTTATCGCCGCTCGTCAAGCAGGGGCTTGTTGTTGTTAAGGTGCCGGGTCACCAATTTGCGTTGGCGTTTATTGCTTGGAATGTAGCGAGCAGGCTGTGGGGCGGCAAAGAGAGCCAGTTGCGGGAACAGCAGCATCAACTCTTCGCGTGAGGCGTCATCCATGGATTGCAGCGCCTGCGGGCCGGTAAACAGACTTTCGCTGGGCGCGCCTTCGGCAAACAGCACCATGTGGCGGTCGAACACAAGGTGGTGATAGGTCACCTGCGAGACACTGGTGTCGACGAAAACGCCGGGCATTCGGGTCAATTGAATAGCCGAGACCAAAACGGATTCGGTCCCGAACATGCGCTGCGCAATCGGAGATCGGATCAGCATCCGATGCTGGCGCGAGACCATAAGATCACGTTTCGGCAGCGATTGCCCAAGCGCGCCAGCGACGATGCGAACTGGAAACAACCGCGGGGTCTTTATCAACTCGGCCCGGCTAAGGCTGCGCGACAGGGTCAAATGCAGCGCCTCGGGCGGGCCATCTTCAGTCAGAACCTGATCTCCGGCGCGGAGTGCCTCAACGGGAACGTTGCCACGTGGCGTGCCGATCAGAGTGCCTGCCGTGAAACAGGGCGCGCCGGGGCTCGGGTTGGGGTTCTCGACGAAATTCACCCCGTCGGTCGAGGTAAGGGACGAGGTGTCATCTGTTCCGTTGCTGCCGATCTGGGTAGAGGTTTGCCCGCTGGCGGCGCCTTGTGTTGCAGTGACCTCATTGTCGAAGGACACAAAACTGAGCACAGCGCCATTGTCATCCAGCGACACCGCGCCCAGCCGGTTGATGCGGGCAGAGACCACGTAATAGTCGAAACCGCTGACCGTGTTCACCGGCGCAGTGTCGACATCCGTGGAGCTCCGGACGGAGCCATTGGCGTTGTAAACCTGCACCCTCAGGCCCGAGACATCCGTACCGGTCGGAACGCGGATTTCGATGAAATCGCCGTCCGGCGCAAAATTCGGCCCGTTTCTGTATCGTATTTCCGAGATGATTGCGGGCAATGACGTAGGCCTTGCTAAAATCCGGCAGTACGTGCCGTCATTCAGTACACACTAACACAGGACGATTGGCATTCAAAATCGGCTGTTTGAATGTGAAAGGTGACTATTAGTACCCTTCGATCTCGCCGCCCTGTTGCCAGGGTTTGACAAGATTGCCAAAGCGGGTGAACTGCGCCTCGAACGACAACTCGACCGTGCCGATGGGGCCGTGGCGCTGCTTGCCGACGATGACCTCGGCTTTGCCATGCAGGCGCTCCATGGCCTGTTTCCACTCTTCCATCTTTTCCAACTCGTGATCGCCGGGCTTTTCGCGTTCCTTGTAGTATTCCTCGCGGAACACGAACATCACCACATCGGCGTCCTGCTCGATCGAGCCCGATTCCCGCAGGTCGGACAGTTGCGGGCGCTTGTCATCGCGGTTTTCGACCTGACGCGATAGCTGGGACAGGGCGATCACCGGGATGTTCAACTCTTTGGCGATTGCCTTCATGCCCATCGAAATCTCGGCGATCTCGTTGACACGGTTGTCCGACATGCCGCGGCACAGCTGCAGATAGTCGATGACCAGCAGGTCCAGCCCGTGCGTCCGCTTCAACCGCCGCGCACGCGCTGCCAACTGCGAAATCGGCAGGGCAGGCGTGTCGTCAATGAACAGGGGACAGGCCTCCAGTTCTTTGGCGGCATCAACGAAGCGGCGGAACTCGGCCTCGGTCATGTCACCTTGACGGATCTTGTGGCTGGAGATTTCCGAGGCTTCGGCCAGAACACGACCTGCCAGCTGTTCGGCGCTCATCTCGAGCGAGAAGAAACCCACGACACCGCCATCAATCGCGCCTTCGCTGCCATCGGGTTTCAGCCCGCGCTTATAGGCCTTGGCCACGTTGAACGCCACGTTGGTCGCTAGCGAGGTTTTACCCATCGACGGACGACCCGCGAGAATGATCAGGTCCGATGGGTGCAACCCGCCCAATTGTTTATCCAAGTCGGCCAGACCGGTGGAAATCCCCGCCATGCCGCCACCGCGCTGGTACGCCTCATTGGTGACGTTGACGGCTTCTGTGACCGCCTTTAGGAAGGATTGGAAACCCTGTTCGGTCTGGCCCTGCTCGGAGAGCTGATAGAGCTGTTGCTCGGCCTCGACGATTTGCTCTTTGGGCTCACTGGACACATCGACCCGCGCGGCCTTGTCCGAGATGTCGCGACCCAGCCGGATCAGCTCGCGCCGGATCGCCAGATCATAGATCATCTGGGCATAGTCATGCACCGCGAAGGCACTGATCGAGGCTCCGGCGAGTTTGACCAGATAGGCGGGTCCGCCCAATTCCTTCAGGCCCTCGTCATCCGCCATGAAGGATTTCAGCGTCACGGGTGAAGCCAGCGCATTCTTGGCGATGCGCGTGGCTGCGACCTCGTAAATCCGCGAGTGAACTGGGTCGTAGAAATGCTCGGCCCCGATGATCGAAGCGACCCGGTCATAGAGGTCGTTATTGGTTAGGATCGCGCCCAAAAGCTGCTGTTCGGCCTCAATGGAATGCGGCATGGTCTCGGCGTTCTGAATCTGCGCCGCTGCCTGCTCGATACTGCTGATCTCGTTCATATTGTCCCCGCTGCCCGTTCCGAGGTTCTACACGCCAAGCCCCGGTTCAAGCTATCTGCAAATGAATGGGGGTAAGTTGGTATAACCGCCCCCGGCTTCGGGATAACTGCCCATCTGAATGGGGATAACTTCCGCCCAGTTTTGCACGGGACGAAAGCTATCGCAACATTTGGTGTGATGGGCGCGAAATTCGACTAGATAGGCGCGCGTTGGATCGATTCGAAAATCAACTATCCCCAGCTTACCCACAGGCCGAATTTTACGATTTATTCGCGTCCTGCCACCCGCGCGGGTCGTTCAGGAAGGCTTCGACACCGCTAAGGGTCTCTTCGTCAAAGGCCTTTTGCGCCTTGGCCTCGGCCAGAACGTCCCACCAAGTGCACAGCGAATGCAGCTTCACGCCGTGATCGCCCAGGGTCTTCTCGGTCTCTGGAAAGATGCCGTAGTAAAAGATCACCGCTGTATGGCCGCAGGTCGCGCCCGTTTCACGGATCGCATCGACAAAGGACAGCTTGGAGCCGCCATCGGTGGTCAGATCTTCGACCAGCAGCACGCGTTCACCTTCGCTCATCGCGCCTTCGATGCGGGCGTTGCGGCCGTAGCCTTTGGGCTTTTTACGCACATAGGTCATGGGCAGGGCCATACGCTCGGCGACCATGGCGGCAAAGGGGATGCCCGCCGTTTCACCGCCCGCGATATTGTCGAACGCCTCGAACCCGGCTTCGCGCATCACTGTGACGGTCAGGAAGTCCATCAGGGTCGAGCGGATGCGGGGGTATGAGATCAGCCTGCGGCAATCGATATAGGTCGGGCTTGGCAGGCCCGAGGCCAGCGTGAACGGCTCACGCGAGTTGAAGTGAACGGCCTTGATCTCCAGCAGCATCCGCGCGGTCAGGCGGGCAATTTCAGAGCTGTCGGGAAATGAACTGGGGATCATGGCGCAAACCTCGGGGCTGAAAGAGTGTTGCGGGCTGATAGCCTGTCCATCGGCCCGGAGTCGAGAGGGCCGAACAAAGAAAAAGCGGACCCGCGATAGGTCCGCTTTTGCCCTTACGGGCAATGGGCAACCAAGGTGGGCTTAGCTGCTCATGTCATAGGCACGCTCGCCATGTACCGACAGGTCGAGGCCGTTTGTCTCGGTCTCGGCGTCTACGCGAAGCGGAGTGATGGCTGCAACCACCTTAATCAACACAAAGGTGACAACTGCCGTAAAGGCACCCACAATCAAAAGGCCTCCAAGTTGTGCTGTCCATGTGCCCAGACCGAACAGCGCAATCATCAGGGTGCCAAAGATGCCCCCGACACCGTGCACGGCAAAAACGTCCAGCGTGTCGTCGATGTTCAGCTTGTTGCGGATGATAAAGACGGCCTCCTGACAGAGAACACCTGCAACGGCCCCGATGCTCAGCGCTTGCACCGGACCCACAAAGCCCGAGGCCGGAGTGATCGAGGCCAGACCAGCAATGGTGCCTGTGACCAGACCGACCATTGACGCTTTGCCAAAGCGGATCTTCTCCCACAGTGCCCAGGTCAGGGATGCAGTCGCGGCGGACAGATGTGTGACGGTCATGGCCATCGCGGCGCCTCCGTCAGCGGCCAGTTGCGAACCGCCGTTGAAACCGAACCAGCCGACCCACAACATCGCGGCGCCGATCATGACAAAGCCCGGATTGTGCGGAGGCGTCGTGCGGTTGCGGCGTGGGCCGAGGATCACGGCGATGATCAGCGCGGCCAGACCCGCGGTCTCGTGAACAACAATGCCGCCAGCAAAGTCGCGCACGCCGATCTCACCCAGAATGCCGCCATCGGACAGCATCCCACCGCCCCAGATCCAGTGGACCACCGGTGCATAGCACAGCAGCATCCACAGGCTCGAGAAGGTGAGGACAAAGCCAAAGCCGACCCGCTCGACATAGGCGCCGACGATTAGGGCGGGGGTGATGATCGCGAAGGTCATCTGGAAGGCAAAGAATAGGATTTCGGGTAGGGTGCCCGCCAGACTGTCGGTATCGACACCGCTCAGGAACGCTTTGCCCAATCCACCCCAGAACCCACTTTCACCGGGCCCGAAAGCGATGGAATAGCCCGCGACCAGCCAAAGGATGCTCATTAAACAGGCAATCGAGAAGCAGTGCATAAACACGCTGAGGACATTTCGGGCACGCACAAGCCCGCCATAGAACAGGGCAAGGCCCGGCAATGTCATGAACAGGACCAGTGCGGTTGCCACAATGATCCAGGCTGTATCGGCTCCGTTCATGGGCCGGTCTCCTTTTTTGCCGTTTGGGCGTCGGCCGGGCAAACCGCCACGGCCGACACCTCGTGAGTGGTGTGCGGCGGGTTGAAGCTGAGCTGGATCGGGGAAAAAAGAGGCAGAGGTGCAAAAAGACGCCTATTTTGGCAGCTTTTTGTCAACTGACGCATAATTTTGCGTCATGGTGACGTCTTTGATGTAAATTTAAGCGGTTTGCGAAAGACCGAAATAAAGCATTTTCAGTGCATGATCCCGCGCGGCCTGACGAACCCTTTCGCGCCCCAGAGCGCCGAACTCGACAGTTTCGGTGCGCGTGGGTTGCCCTGCGGCAGCAAGGCCAAAGCACACCCGACCTTCGGGTTTGAATTCTGACCCTCCGGGGCCTGCGATGCCAGTGATCGACACGGCTAGTTGCGCGCGCGACTGCCTCAGTGCGCCATCGGCCATTTCTTGTGCGACCTGCTCTGAGACCGCGCCATAGGCGTTCAGTGTCTCGCCGCGCACGCCTAGCATCTGCTGCTTGGCGTCGTTGGTGTAGGTGACGAACCCGCGGTCCACTACGGCCGAGCTGCCGGGGATGTCGGTCAAAGCAGCAGCCACCATGCCGCCCGTGCAGCTTTCTGCAGTCGCGATCATGATGCCTTGGGCTTTGGCTTGGTCCAGCAGCTCGGATACGGTCATAGGCCCAACACTCCATGTGCGATCCCGGCCAGAACCATCACACCGATGGCGGCAAAGATCCCGGCGATCACATCGTCCAGCATCACGCCCATCGCGTCTCCTTTGCGATCGGCCCAGCCGACCGGGCCGGGCTTGGTGATGTCGAATAGCCGGAACAGCAGGAAACCCGCGACCCAACCGGGCCAGAGCGCAGTGATTTCGATCCCGTGTGCCCAGCTTGGGTAGGAAATGGCCCAGAGCGCGATGAATTGGCCCGCGACCTCATCAACGACGATCTCGGAAGGGTCGTGATCCTCTTGCCCGGCGGTCATCACCTTGGTGGCCCACAGCCCTGCGATGAACACAACGAGCGTCGCAAGGATGAGCAGGGGGAAGCCGCCCAAAACGTGCAGGACCCAGACTAGGGGTAAAGCCGCAAGCGATCCCCATGTGCCGGGGGCAGGGCGCAGATATCCGACGCCGCAGACAGTTCCGATCAGACGCGCGATACTCATGCTTTCACCAGACAAGCAGTGGCGAGCGACGCGATGCCCTCGCTACGACCGGTAAAGCCCAGACGCTCAGACGTGGTGGCCTTGACCGAGACCTGATCGGCGCGCAATCCCATGATTTTAGACATTTCTTCTTTCATTTTGGGGGCATGAGGGCCGATCTTGGGGTATTCGCAGACCAGCGTACAATCGACGTTCGAAATGCGGTAGCCCATCGTCTCGGCCAGCTCGACTGCATGGCGCAGGAAGATCTCGCTTGCCGCGCCTTTCCACAGCGGGTCCGAGGGTGGGAAGTGCTGGCCGATATCCCCTTGCGCCAGCGCGCCGTAAATCGCGTCGGTGACCGCATGCATGCCGACATCCGCGTCGGAATGCCCTTGCAGCCCGCGCTCATGCGGAACTTTCACGCCGCAGAGGATCACGTGATTGCCATTGCCAAAACGATGCACGTCATAGCCGTTGCCCAGCCTCACATCCATAGTCGTTCCCATTATGCTTTCCGCCCGTTCGAAATCCTCGGGGCGGGTGATTTTCAAATTGTCCGCATCGCCCGGTACAATGCAAACCTCAAGACCTGCGGCCCGTGCGACCTCAACATCATCCGCAGCGCCACCCGGATGCGCGGCATGTGCTTTGACAATGGCATCGTAGTCAAATCCCTGAGGGGTTTGCGCGGCAAACAGGTTGCTGCGGTCCTGCGTCCCAGAAACCGAGCCATCATGCCCGATCCAAAGCGCATCCGTAACGGGCAAACCGGGGGCGGCAGCCTGGTGGGTATCCAGCGCGCTCAGAACGTCCTGAATGAGATGCGCTGAGACACAGGGCCGTGCGACGTCATGGATCAGCACGCGGCTCACCTGGTGATTTTCCAATGCGTGCAACCCGTTACGAACCGAACTTGCCCGATCCGCGCCACCTGCGGCCAGTATCAGGTCGGTGTCGCGAAACTCCTCCCAAGCCCGGGCGTCGTCTTCCGACAAGACCAAAACGATGTGATCGACAAGGTCGCGAAACCGGTCGATCGTCCAATCCGCCAAGCGTCGACCGGCAAGCGCGCGCCATTGCTTGGGCGTGCCGCCTCCGGCGCGCAATCCGCGCCCTGCGGCAACGATTATGGCGGCTGTGGTCATGGTCGGGTTTCTCCGGAATGCTGCGCTTTGTTTAGGGTGCGGTGAATGCAGAGGCAATCACCCATGGTATTGTGATTAAAAAATGGGCAAGTGATGATTTTGCAGGCTTGATGGCCGTCGTTTTGTTGTTCATATGCTTCGAATTCGATATCAAATCCGCAATTGCCCAAGGATTAAGCACGTTGACGCTGCACCTCGCCGACAAAACCGTATCTCCGCCTGTGTTACTGGCCCCGATGGCTGGAATCACGGATCGCCCGTTCCGCGATCTGGTGATGCGCTTTGGCGCGGGCATGGTGGTCAGTGAAATGGTCGCCAGTCAGGAAATGGTTCAGGCCAAACCTGGCGTGCGCGAGCGGGCCGAGCTGTCGGCAGATGTGGAGAACACAGCGGTTCAGCTGGCCGGGCGTGAGGCGCATTGGATGGCTGAGGCTGCCCGTCAGGTGGCAGATCGTGGCGCGCGCGTGATCGACATCAACATGGGCTGTCCGGCCAAGAAAGTGACCAACGGTTATTCCGGCTCGGCCTTGCTCAAGACACCGGATCACGCCCTGAGTTTGATCGAGGCTGTGGTTGAGGCCGTCGATGTCCCCGTGACGCTAAAAACGCGGCTTGGATGGGATGACGCGTTGCTGAACGCGCCTGACGTGGCGCGCCGGGCCGAGGAGGCGGGGGTCCAGATGGTCACGATCCACGGGCGGACACGCTGTCAGTTTTACAAAGGCCATGCCGATTGGCAGGCAATCCGAGCAGTGAAAGAGGCGGTCTCAATCCCTGTCATCGCCAATGGGGACGTCGTGGATACGGATGCGGCCCGCACAGCGCTGAAGCAATCGGGCGCGGATGGCGTCATGGTTGGCCGAGGGGCGCAGGGCAAGCCATGGCTGCTGGCGCAAATCTGCCATGAGGTCTATGGCACCGATGCGCCGGAGATCCCCGAAAACGCGGATCTGATCGACATGGTGCGCGCGCACTATCAGGCGATGTTGAGTTTTTACGGTACCGACCTTGGCCTCCGCGTCGCTCGCAAACATCTTGGCTGGTACATGGATGACGCCGGAACGCCTGCGCCTCTGCGTCGCGCAGTCCTGACCTCGCGCGATACGGATGAGGTGCTGCGCCTGTTGGGCGATGCGCTTGAGAGTCAGCAGGGAGTGGCCGCATGACCTCGGATCAGAGCATCTGGAACTCGCTACCCGTTCCAGCCTTCATCATCGACCAAGACGACAGGATTTCGGATGTGAACTCCTCGGGCGAAGGGTTTCTGAACGCCTCGCGCAAGTCGGTGATCGGCCACCCCGTCTGGGATCAGATCGCCGTTGATGCGCCGCTAGAGGAAGCCTTTGACCGCGCGCGCGCTCAGGGAACGCCTTTGTTCGTCAACGATGTGGACGCGGGGTCGGGCAACCGCGCACCGCTGCAATGTGCCTTACAGATTGCGCCGCTGGTTGGGCATCCCGGATCGATGATCATGATAATATCCCCGCGCGAATTGGCGGGGCGTATGACGCGGGGCAATACGGTCAAATCCGCCGCGCAATCCGCCATCGGAATGGCCGAAATGCTGGCGCATGAGATCAAGAACCCACTGGCGGGGATCACGGGTGCCGCGCAATTGCTAAGCATGAATATCGCGCCGCAAGACCTAGAACTCACGGATCTAATCGTTGCCGAAAGCCGCCGGATCGTAAAGCTGTTGGAGCAGGTCGAGCAGTTCGGAAACCTGCAGCAACCGGATTTCAAGCCGGTGAATATCCACGATGTTCTCGACCGCGCCCGCCGTTCGGCCTTGTTAGGCTTCGGCGCGGATATGGCCATTGTCGAAGACTATGACCCCTCGCTGCCGCTGGCCTTTGGGGACCCGGACCAACTTCTGCAAGTTGTTCTGAACCTGTTGAAAAACGCCTCCGAGGCGGCGGGTCCGCAGGGAGGTACAATCCGCCTGCGCACCTATTTCGAACATTCCTTCCGCCTGCGCCGCAGCGATGGATCGGGGCACTCGCTGCCGCTGCAGATCGAGATCATCGACGATGGTCCGGGCCTGCCGGAGAAAATCCGCAGTGACATCTTTGACCCCTTTGTCTCGGGCAAGGAAAACGGGACAGGGCTGGGGCTGGCCTTGGTCAGCAAGATCATCTCGGACCATGACGGCTGGATTTCCGTTGATTCCGTGCCGGGGCGGACCGTTTTCAAACTGTCGCTGCGCCGTGCGCCGGCTGAAAATAAAAAACTTAAAGAGGAGAGTATCTGATGGATGGCACCGTTCTGGTCGCGGATGACGACCGCACGATCCGCACCGTTCTGACACAGGCTCTGACGCGCGCCGGATGTAAGGTGCATGCCACATCCTCGCTGACCACGCTGATGCGCTGGGTTGGCGAAGGCAAAGGGGACGTGGTGATCTCGGACGTGGTCATGCCGGACGGCAACGGTTTGGAAATGCTGCCAAAGATCGCCGAGGACCGGCCGGGATTGCCGGTGATCGTGATCTCGGCTCAGAACACGATCATGACCGCGATCCAGGCGGCCGAGGCGGATGCTTACGATTACCTGCCCAAGCCGTTTGACCTGCCGGATCTGATGAAGCGGACGGCGCGAGCTTTGGAGCAGAAGCAACGCCTGCAGAGCGATCCCGAACCTCAAGAGAATGAGCGCCCGGATGAGTTGCCTCTGGTCGGGCGCACGCCGGTGATGCAGTCGCTATATCGTCTGGTGGCGCGGGTGATGAACACCGATCTCTCGGTTATGATTTCTGGTGAAAGTGGGACCGGTAAGTCACTGATTGCGCGGGCTATCCATGACTTCTCGGATCGTCGGACGCTTCCGTTTGTGACGGCAACTGCGGCTGATTTGCGCGACCTCGAAGGCCCCGCACGCGTTATGGCGCGGGTGCGTGGCGGGACGCTGCTGATTGATGAGATCGCCGATATCGATGACGAGATTCAGGCGCGGATCGTGAGGATGATGGATACGCCAGGCGACCACGTGCCCCGCTTCATGGCGACCAGCCAATCGGATCTGACTGCCGGGATGGAGGGCGGGCGTATCCGTCAGGACCTCTACTACCGCCTTTGCGGCGCAACGATTCACGTTCCAGCCCTGCGCGAGCGAGTGGATGATATTACCCTGTTGGCCGAGCATTTTCTGGCCCGTGAGGAAAAGGACCTTGGGTCCAAACGCTGGCTCAGCGCTGATGCGGTTGAGTTGGTCCGGCGCTATTCCTGGCCCGGCAACGTGCGGCAGTTGGAGAACGCGATCCGCAGGCTCAGTCTGACCAGCCGGTCCGATGAGATTTCGAAAGCCGAGGTTGAGATGGTTCTGGGCAGCCAGCCCGAAGCCGAGCCCGTTCTGGGCGGAGGAGAGCGTGAGAAGCTGGCAACGTCGGTTGAGCGCCATCTGCGCCGTTATTTTGATTTGCATGGAAATATGTTGCCGCCTCCGGGCCTGTATCAGCGCATTTTGCGCGAGGTTGAGGCGCCGTTGATCGAAATTGCACTGGAAGCCACCGGCGGAAACCAGGCAAAATGCGCGGATTTACTTGGGATTAACCGAAATACGCTGCGGAAAAAGATCACGGACCTCGATATTCAGGTGACACGCCGTCGCAAACTGATGTAATATCGCCACACAAAGCGTGGCATTCGGGTATCGCCCGGGAATAGACCACGAGATATGGCGGTTCGCTGCGAAAGCAGCACATCAGGATGAGGGCAGACGGTGGCAACCCGGGCACAGAGCGGGATTCTCCCATCGGTTAACCGGTGGCGCAGATCCCGGAAACTGCGCAATTACAGCACCTTCGGGCTGGTTCTTCTAGGGCCAGTGTTGGCGCTTGCGACGTATCTTGTCATTGGTCCGTTCGATCTGGGCGCAACTGCCCCGACGTTGCGCCTGATTCTGCTCGCCGACCTTGTTTACGTGCTGGTCGTTGCGGCCCTTGTGCTGGGGCAATTGGGTAGTCTGATCGCAGCGCGGCGGGCCAAATCGGCTGGCTCGCGCCTGCATTTGCGTTTGATCGGCGCGTTTACACTGCTGGCGTTGGTGCCGACGGTGACGGTCGCGATCTTCGCTGGTCTGACGGTGAATATCGGCCTTGAAGGCTGGTTCTCGGACCGGGTTCGGCAGGTTGTGGGATCGTCCCTCACCGCAGCTGAGGCGTATGAGCTTGAGCACCGGCAGGGCTTGACACAAGACGCCGCCGTTCTGGCGCTTTTCCTCGATAATGCGCGCGCGCGCGATTTTTACATCTCGGACGCCGAGCTGCGTGAGGTTCTGGCGCAGGGGCAGGCTCAGATCCAGCGTGGCCTGCGTGAGGCCTATGTAATAGACGGCGACGGTGAGATCCGGTCGCGCGGTGATCGCTCTTACCTGTTCAACTACGAAGCGCCGACCCCCGAGCAGATGGCCGCAGCCACAGAAAGTGGCCTTCTGATCATCGCGGACTGGCAGAACAACGAATTTCGCGCGCTGGTGCCCTTGCAGGCGTATCTGGACCGATACCTCTATGTCAGTCGTGAGGTCGACGGCCAATTGCTGACGCTGCTGGATGACACCAAGGAAACAGCTCAGTTCTATCAACAGCTTGAAAGCGAACGCGGGCGGGTGCTGTTCGAGTTCGGTCTTCTTTATCTGGGCTTTGCGCTGATCTTGATCCTTGCCGCGATGTCGCTGGGGATGTGGTTCGCGGAACGCCTCTCGCGGCCCGTGGGGCGCCTGACCACAGCGGCGCAGAGGGTCGGGGCGGGCGACCTGAGCGTGCAGGTGATCGAAGAGGCCAGCGATGACGAAATTGCTATGCTGGGTCGCTACTTCAACCAGATGACACGGCAGCTGAAGGGCCAGCGGGACACGCTGCTCGAAAACACTCGCCAAATCGAAAGCCGCCGACGCCTGTTCGACTCGGTGCTGAGTTCGGTGACCTCGGGCGTTGTGGGCGTGGACCCGGAAGGGTGCGTGACCTTCGTCAACCGCTCAGCCGAGCGGCTGCTGGATTGGTCCCGGGGCGAGGAGCATCTGGCCATCGGCATCGCGGTGCCTGAATTCCTGCCTCTGTTCGAAAGCCTGAAAGACAGCGGACAAGAGGCCGTGCAAGGTGAGATCAAGGTCACCCGCAAAGGCCAGCTGGAGAACCTGCTGGTACGGATGGCCACGCGGCGGGGCGAGGATGGCGGGCTTGAGGGCTATGTTGTCGCCTTTGATGACGTCACCGATCTGGTCAGCGCGCAGCGTATGGCCGCGTGGGGCGATGTGGCCCGGCGGATTGCACACGAGATCAAGAACCCTCTGACCCCGATTCAGTTGAGCGCTGAGCGGATCAAGCGGAAATTCTCGCGCAAGCTGGATGAAGAGGATTGCGATATCCTTGTCTCCATGACCGACGTGATCGTGCGTCAGACCAATGACTTGCGCCGGATCGTGGATGAGTTCTCGAAGTTCGCGCGCATGCCCGAGCCTGAACGGAGCGAAGAAGATGTTGTTGCGCTGGTGCGCGAGGCGGTGCTGCTGCAACAGGCTGGTCAACCCGAAGTGCAGATTGATGCGGATCTTCCAGACCAACCGATCCCGGTGGATGTGGACGCGACAATGCTAAATCAGGCCTTCACCAACCTGATCAAGAATGCCGGGGAAGCCATTGAAACCCTGATAGAAAAGGGCGCTCCTGAAAACCTGAAGCCGCAGATCAAGGTGGCTGTCTCCAGCGACGATGCTGGGACTATCATCACCATCGCGGATAACGGGATCGGGCTGCCGGAAGACCGTGCGCGGTTGTTTGAGCCCTATGTAACCACACGCGACGAAGGGACCGGGCTAGGCCTGCCTATCGTCAAGAAAATCATCGAAGAACACGGCGGAGCGCTGACGCTAGAAGACGCGCCCACCTTTGACGGACAGGACCATTTCGGCGCGATGGCTGTGATCCGTTTACCGGGGGCGAACCTCCCACCCAATTCAGCGCCACAGAAGCAGGCGATTAAAACCAACATAATGAAAGCAGGCCAAAGATGAGCGACATTCTGATCGTAGATGACGAACGCGATATTCGCGAACTGGTGTCCGACATTCTGGAGGACGAAGGCTATTCAACCCGACTGGCGGCGAACTCGGATGAGTGCATGTCGTCTATTAATTCCGAGCCGCCGGGGCTCTTGATCCTGGATATCTGGCTGAAAGACAGCCGCATGGACGGGATTGATATTCTGAAGGCGGTAAAGCGCGACAACCCGGATGTGCCGGTGGTGATTATTTCGGGTCACGGAAATATCGAAATCGCCGTCGCCGCCATCAAACAGGGCGCGTATGACTTTATCGAAAAGCCCTTCAACATCGACCAGTTGATGGTCGTGATCCGCCGCGCGATGGAGACCTCGCGCTTGCGTCGCGAAAATGCCTCGCTGAAACGCAAAGAAGTCAGCTGTTCGGATATGATCGGCAAATCGGCCTCGTTCCGGGCGATGCAGGGCCAGCTGGACAAGGTCACCAAGTCGAATGGCCGCGTGATGCTGAGCGGTCCGGCCGGGTCGGGGAAGGAAATCGCGGCGCGCTATGTCCACGCGCATTCCAACCGAGCCAACGCGCCCTTCGTGACGGTCAACTGCGCCGGGATCGAACCAGAGCGGGTCGAAGAGGTTCTGTTCGGGCGCGAAAGCAGCGAGCGCGGCGTAGAGCCGGGCCTGCTGGAAGAAGCGCATGGCGGCGTGATCTATTTCGACGAAGTGGCCGATATGCCGTTGGGTACCCAGTCCAAGATCTTGCGGGTTTTGGTCGATCAGCAATTCCAACGCGTTGGCGGCTCGGACAAGGTGCGGGTCGATCTGCGCGTTATTTCCTCGACCAATAAAAACCTCGATGATGAGATCGTGGCCGAGCGGTTCCGCGAAGAGTTGTATCACCGCCTGAACGTTGTCCCGATTGATGTACCATCGCTTGAGGACCGTCGCGAGGATATTCCGGTTCTGGCACAGCATTTCATCGAAATGTGCAATGAAACTCAGGGCTTGCCGGTTCGGGAGCTGTCCGAGGAAGCGGTTGCTCTGCTGCAGACCATGACATGGCCCGGCAACGTCCGTCAGTTGAAGAACCTGATCGAGCGTGTCCTGATCCTCGGCGATGGCACGGGTCCGATTGAGGCGCGCGAGCTGCCGAGCGATGAGGACAAGGCTGAGGATTCGGGTCGTGTGGTCCTGTCCGGGGCACTGGCCACTCTGCCACTGCGCGAGGCGCGTGAAGCGTTTGAACGGGAATACCTGCTGACCCAGATCAACCGGTTCGGTGGCAATATCAGCCGCACGGCCAGCTTTGTCGGGATGGAGCGCAGCGCGCTGCACCGCAAGCTGAAATCGCTGGGCGTTGTGACCTCGAACAAATCGGGCGCGCGCGTTGCCCAAATTGATGAGCCGGAACCGGCGGAGTAATCTGCCGGGAGGATCACGATGGGTATTGGCGCACCAACCTCGGGCAAGCAGTTAGAGAGTCGGGGCTATCCGGGCTTCGGCAAACGCCTGAAACGGTTGCGCCGATCCGTCGGGTACAAACAGGCCTATCTGGCCGAGCTGCTTGAGGTGGATCAGGCCACTATCTCGCGTTGGGAGAGAGGCGGGCAGACGCCGCCTCCGGACACGCAACAAGCGGTCTTTGCCGCGCTTGGTCCAAAGCGATCGGATGACAGTGCGTTGCGGCGCTTGGTGCTGAATTCCTCCGATTGCCTTCATCTAGTCGAAGAGGCGAGCCACAAGTGCCTTGCCTATTCTGCCAGTCGGTCAAGGGACTGGAAAACCAGCCAGAACGCGCTTTTGGGCGTGTCGCTCTGGCAGTTTGCGACCGAAGAAATCCAGAAGGCCGAGGCCGAGTTGGAGGCCGAAGGATGGTGGGATACGCACACGCCCGCGCCCAAGGCCTTCCAGACCTCCGAAGCGATCCACGATCGTATTCGGATCAGTGCCGGAGAAATCTTCTGGGAACGTCTCTACCTGTCTGACGGCACGCCGGTTCGTCTGGTCAGCGGGACAAAAGCGGGCGCATAATTTATGCGTTCCGTGGGCTGAGCAGGCGCTGTAGAAGCGCTCCATGATACAAGCATCTCAGGTTCTTCTTCTCTGGTTGGCCGGTCTGGGCGCGGCCACGCAATTTGCCAAGATTGCCGTGCCGTTTCCTGAGCTTGTGTTGCTTTATGCCAGCCATGCCGAGAGCATGGGGTGGCTGTTGTCAATCATCAGCCTGTTGGGCGCGGTTCTGGGTGCTGTGTCCGGTGCCGTCGTCGGGCGCGTTGGGGCGTTGAAACTGCTTATAGGCGGGTTGTGTCTGGGCGGCGCGCTGTCGATCTTTCAGGCGAGCCTTCCCGGGTTTTACACCATGCTGGCCACCCGGTTTGTTGAGGGGGTCTCACATCTCGCCATCGTTGTCGCAGCACCCACGTTGATCGCTCAGATCACCAGCGGCAAGGCGCGCAATATCTCGATGGTGTTGTGGAGCACATTCTTCGGTGTGGCCTTTGCGCTGAACGCCTGGATCGGCCTGCCGGTCGTTGAGCATTTCGGGCTGCCCTTTTTCTTCGCTCTGCACGGTGGTCTGATGATCACCATCGCGGGTCTGATCCTGCTTTGTGGACTAAACGTTCAACCATCTCAGGGTGCTGCCCCTTGGCGTTGGGTCGAACTCTTTGACGTGCATCTGCGCACCTACCAGTCGCCCTTTGTGTCGGCCCCGGCCATAGGCTGGTTCTTCTACACTTTAACCTTCGTCTCTTTGCTGGCCATCCTGCCGGGTCGGCTGCCCGAGGAGCATGCCGCGACGGTTGCGGGCCTCATGCCTTTGGCGGGCATTGTTCTGAGCTGGCTCGCGGTCCCGATCCTCTTATCCCGCATGTCCTGCGTCGCGGTCGTCAATCTGGGATTTGCGCTCGGAATGTTGGCTATCGTCGGCGTTTTTCTCGGCGTGCCGCTCGAACTTGTTTGTATATGTTTGTTTGCGGTGCTGGGCCTGGTGCAAGGGGGTAGCTTTGCCGCCGTGCCGATCCTGAACCAAACGCCCGAGACGCAGGCCCTCAGCTACGGCGCTATGGCGCAGATGGGCAATGCGGGGAACCTGTTGGGAACGCCTGTTCTGTTGGCTGTCCTTGGGCGGACGGGCGAGGCCGGTATGTTGATCACAGTGATCGGAATCTACGCGGTTGCGATCCTTGCGCATGTCGCATTGGCGCGAAAACGAGCGCTCCGTCAGCCGGCCTGACCGGGCGTGATGATCTGAAACGACCCGTCATCGAATTTGACGAAGCAAGATTCCGTATTCAGCGGAGGCAGGGTCGTTGTGCGGGTTGCCGGAACGCGGGATTTCACCCCGGATTTGCAGGGCGGCAGGCTGACAGGGCGAAACCCTTTCTGCGCCATGCACTGTGCCTCAACCGTGTTGCGAAGGGGTTGGTTGACGTCGACCGTGTATATGCGCCCAGGCTCCCACCAACCGCCCGACCGATAGCACCGTCCGCTTCCGTCGCAATAGGTGCGGCCCGGCCAATAGGTCGGCGGACCCTGACGGACCTGGTTGGCAACCGGTGCCTGTTCAAGCGCCTGAACCTTACACTGAGTGGTTTGTTCCTGCATCTTCGACACGCTTTCCCCCTCGCGATAGTATATGGAAAGCGGGCCGCAGGCGGTCAGCAGCATCACTGGAACAAGCAGGGGAACGAGTGTTTTCATATGCTTATTCTGCCCGAAAAGGTCGGGTATGACAATTCAATTGACCCTCTCAGGACCATCTGTCATTCAAAGATTTCAGGCAGAAGGGCCAGAAACATGAAGGTCATCATTTGCGGTGCGGGTCAGGTTGGCTGGCAGATCGCGCGGCATCTATCGGGCGAGCTGAACGACGTCACGGTGGTGGACAACAACCCTGATCTTGTGCGCCGGGCGACGGAAACGCTGGACGTGCAGGGGATTGCGGGCTTTGCCAGCTACCCGGATGTGCTGGAACGGGCAGGGGCGCGCGATGCCGACATGATCATCGCCGCGACCCACTCGGACGAGGTGAATATGGTCACCTGCCAGATGGCCCATTCGGTTTTTGCCATCCAGCGCAAGATCGCGCGTTTGCGGTCGCAATCCTACCTTCAGGCGATCCACTCGGACCTCTATCGCCGCGACCACCTGCCAATTGATGTGGTGATCAGCCCCGAGCGTGAGGTCGCCGCCGCCGCTATGCGCCGCTTGTCAGCCCCGTCCGCCTTTGACACCGAGATGTTCATGAACGGCAAGGCGCAGCTGCTGGGCATTCGGATCGACGAGGATTGCCCGATCGTGAACACGCCTCTGCGGCAATTGACCGATTTGTTTTCCACCCTCAGTTCGATCGTGGTCGGGGTCCGGCGCGAGGGCAGCCTGTTTGCGCCTGAATCCGAAGATCAGCTGTTCGTTGGTGATGAATGTTATGTCTTCACCAGCGTGAAGGATGTCGACCGGACGATGGAGGTGTTCGGCAAAGCGCAAAAGCGGCAAGACCGTGTGGTGATCGTCGGCGGCGGTAATGTCGGGCTTGAGGTCGCGCGAACGCTGGAAGAACGCGAAAGCCGCGTGAGGGCCAAGATCATCGAACGGGATCGCCATTGTGCCGAAAAAGCCGCCGAAGCGCTTGAGCGGACCATTGTCCTGCATGGCGACGGGCTGGACTCGGCTTTGCTGAACGAGGCGGGCATTGAGCGTGCCGATGCGATGCTGGCCGTCACAGATGATGACCGTACCAACATGCTGGCCGCCGTGCGCGCCAAGGCCGAAGGCTGTGCGCTGGCGATTGCGTTGATCAATGACCCCAGTATGGTCGCGTTGATGGGGCCTCTGGGCATTGACGCCTATATCAACCCACGGGCCACGACCGTCAGCTCGATCCTGCGCCATATCCGGCATGGACGGGTGCGGCAGGTCTATTCCATCGGCGACGCCGAGGCCGAAGTGATTGAGGCCGAGGTGCTTTCGACCTCGCCCATGGCCGGGCAGAAACTGCGCGACATCGACTTCCCCGAGGGTGTTCTGGTTGGCGCTGTTCTCAAAGGCGATGAACTGTTGCGCCCAACGGGCAGTCTGCGGATTGACGAAAAGGACGTGCTGTCGATCTTTGCCATGGCTAAGGACGTCCCCGAGGTCGAACGGCTGCTGCAGGTTTCGATTGATTTCTTCTGATGGCGCGTGTGGTCACAGCTCGGATCGGGGTATTGCGGCGCTTGCCGCTGTTTCTGCTGATCTGGGGAATTTCGGCGCTGTCTATGTGGGTGCCAGCGGGCTATGCGCTGGCGCTGGATGATCACGATACCTCGCGGTCTTTCCTCTATTCCGGGTTGCTTGGGTTGTTTCTGGTATCCGCAATTGCGCTGGCGGCCTCGAACCGGGTGCCGCGGCGGGGGACGCTGGGGCAGTTGGCGGTGCTACTGGGTTGCTTCACCATTCTGCCGATCTTTCTGGCCATCCCGTTCCACGACGCGCTTGGCAATACCACCTTTCTGAACGCCTATTTCGACATGGTCAGCGCCTTGACCACGACCGGAGCCGACCTGTTCCCCGACCCCAACCGCCTCAGCGCACCGTTGCATCTGTGGCGCGCGCTGGTGGGCTGGATGGGAGGTCTGCTGATGTGGATCGCCGCCGCTGCGATCTTGGCACCGTTGTCACTGGGCGGGTTCGAGGTCACGGCACGCGGTCAACCCGGTCGGCCGGTCTCGGGCGTGGCCCAGAGCGAACAGGTCGATCCGCGTGGCCGCCTGTTGCGTGTGACCCGCACCCTGACGCCGATCTATGCGGGCCTGACCGCCGTGGTCTGCATCCTGTTGTTGATCGCCGGAGAGCAGGGCCTGACTGCGATTTGCCATGCGATGTCGGTGATGGCGACCTCGGGTATCTCTCCTGTTGGCGGGCTGGAGGGCGCGCAGGCGGGCATCACAGGAGAAATGATCCTGTTTCTGTTTTTGCTTTTCGCCCTGTCGCGCCTGACCTTTTCAACCGACACGGCCGCCAGCGGCTTTGCCCGGCTGGACAAAGACCCCGAGTTCCGGATCGGGCTGTTCATCGTGTTGGCTGTCGCTGTGCTGCTGTTCTTCCGCGTTTGGGCAGGGGTGAATGAAATCGGAGGCCAGCTGGAACCCTTGCAAGCCCTACACGTCATTTGGGGTATGCTGTTCACGGGCCTTGCTTTCCTGACCACAGCTGGGTTCGAGAGTGCCAATTGGAACGATGCCCAGCAGCTTTCGGGTCTGGGGACTCCGGGGTTGGTTCTGATGGGGCTGGCGCTGGTGGGCGGCGGTGTCGCGACCACGGCAGGTGGGGTCAAATTGCTGCGGGTCTTTGCGCTCTACCTCAATGGTGCGCGCGAGATTGACCGGCTGATCCACCCGTCCTCGGTCAGTGGTACCGGCGGCGGCAACCGCCGCATTCAAAGCGACGGAGCTTTCATCGCGTGGATCTTCCTGATGATGTTCGCGCTGACCCTTGCCCTGTTTAACCTCCTACTGGCCCTGATGGGGTCGGGGTTTGAGCAGGCCATGGTGCTGAGTGTCGCTGCTCTCAGCACAACCGGACCGTTGATCGAGCTTGCGACGGATGTCCCGATCCGCCTGGTTGACCTGTCGGGCGGGGCCAAACTGACACTCTGTGCGGCGATGGTGATCGGTCGGCTTGAGACGCTGGCGATCATCGCGCTGATCACGCCGACCCTGTGGCGGGATTGAACCACTGCGCGTGCCCGGCGTTACTGCCTGATTTTTCGTCTGGAATATCTGTGCGCGTCACTCCATACTCTGCCAGAGGGAGCGCGTTGGTCCGCAGCGCGTAGCAAGAACAATGGCGAGTTAATAAAATATGGCTTCGGACAGACAGAATCTGCAGGACGCGTTCCTGAACAATGTACGGAAAGCAAAAGTCCCGGTCACGATTTTCCTGATCAATGGCGTGAAATTGCAGGGTGTGATCACTTGGTTCGACAATTTCTGCGTATTGTTGCGCCGCGACGGACAGTCGCAGTTGGTCTACAAACACGCGATTTCAACCATCATGCCATCGCAGCCGATCAACCTGTATGAGGGCGAAGACGCCTCTTGATGGAACATGAAAGGAAGCGCACCCGGGCCTGGGTGCTGCATCCTGAAATCAAATCAGATGAACAGCGCCGCGTCCCCGGACCCGCGCTGGAAGAGGCGGTGGCACTGGCTGCCGCATTGCCCGATCTGGATGTGATCGGGTCCGAGATCGTGCGCCTGCCGCGCGCCCAACCGGGTCTTCTGTTCGGCAGCGGCAAGATCGACGAACTGGCCGAACGGTTGCACGATAGCGAGGTCGAGCTGGTTCTGATCGACGGCCCCGTGACACCGGTTCAGCAGCGCAATCTAGAGAAAGCATGGAAGGTCAAGATCCTCGACCGGACGGGTTTGATCCTTGAGATTTTTAGCGACCGCGCACGTACACGTGAAGGTGTTTTGCAGGTCGAGATGGCCGCGCTCAGCTATCAGCGCACACGGCTTGTCCGGGCTTGGACTCACCTGGAACGTCAACGGGGCGGGTTGGGTTTTGTTGGCGGCCCCGGTGAGACTCAGATCGAGGCCGACCGCCGTGCCATTGATGAGCAACTGGTGCGTTTGCGTCGGCAACTGCAAAAGGTGGTCAAAACGCGCACGTTGCATCGGGCCGCGCGGGCCAAGGTGCCGTATCCGATCGTTGCCCTGGTAGGCTATACCAACGCGGGCAAATCCACCCTGTTCAACCGCCTGACCGGGGCTGAGGTGATGGCCAAGGACATGCTTTTCGCCACGTTGGACCCGACCATGCGCCGCGTTGTTCTTCCCGACGGCCCCGAGGTGATCCTGTCGGACACGGTGGGTTTCATCTCGAACCTGCCGACCGAGCTGGTCGCTGCGTTCCGGGCAACGCTTGAGGAAGTTCTGGGCGCGGACCTGATCGTGCATGTGCGCGACATCAGCCATGACGAGTCACAAGCGCAGGCCGATGACGTTCAGGCCATCCTCACCTCATTGGGTGTGGATGATGAGCGGCCGATGTTGGAGGTTTGGAACAAGACAGATCTGCTGGAAGCGGATGAGCGCGAGGCGGTTTTGGCGCGCGCTGACCGCGATCCGTTGATCTTCGCGATCTCGGCCGTGACCGGGGAAGGGATCGCGCCTCTGCTGGCTGATATCGCGACAAAACTGCAGGGGGTCCGGCGCGAAACTACTCTCTCGCTGAGCTTCGCCGAAGGGAATAAGCGCGCGTGGCTGTTCCGACAAGATGTGGTTCGATCCGAAGAGCAGACGGAAGACGGGTTTGAGATTACGGTACTTTGGACCGACAAACAGGCGGCGCAGTTTGCCGGGCTTTGAAGGCTATTTGCCGTCGATTTGTCTTTGATAGTCCTCGGCGTCAAACCATCCCAATGAGGACCGTACTTTGTGGTCTTCGGTCAACTCCCACTCTTCCCAACCTCGCGTGACCACGTGATTGCCGGTTTCCGCATGGTGCCCTTCAAGGGTCCAGACAAAGATCGCATGTGACCCGGCCCAGCGGAGCATGTCGCAACGGACCTCGAGGTCGGGAAATTCGGCATAGAACCCTCGGGCCATCTCGGCGATGGCGTCCCGGCCTTTGAGAGGGTCGCCTCGGTTGATGATGATCTGCCCGTCAGGTGCATAAAAACTTGCGACCGAATCTGGGTCGCCCGAACTCCAGGCGATGGCATAGTCGCGCGCAAGCGTGTTCAGAGTATCCCGTATGCTGGCCATGATCCCCCCCTTTAGATGCGGTTTCGCCTGATTATGGTAGGACGAAACCACAGATCATGCCACGGCACCTCGGAATTCGGGGCGGGGAATTGCCAAGTGGGCGGATTATTGCGGGGTGAGGGTGGTGACACCCACCGCGGCGGCCCGCGCCAGATCAATGTCGAGGGACATCGGGATATACTCTCCGCGCCGCCACAGCTGCGCCTGATCGTCATAGTAGCGAGACAGGAAATGCCCGGACTGCCCGGTTGCGGTGATAAAGACCGAACTGTCGGGATCAGCGAAATCGTAGACTCCGCGATAGCCAGCACCATGCACGTTCAGGAAGGGATCGGGGCCTTCACCCGAGGTCCGTCCACGCAGCAGAGTGTTGTCGCCTCCGCTGGTCGATTGGCGAATGTTAACGAAATAGCGCAGGACCGGAACCCTCCCAAGAACCGGATGATCATGGGTGGCCTGATGGGCATCGCCCCAGCGAAGGGATTCCAGCGTGGTGCCGTAGGTCTCGGCGATCCAGATCAGCGCGTCGTCCAACGCCAGCTCTGCCATGTCCGAGCAGGTCTCGACCGGGGCGCTTTGGCGTACGTCACACCAGACCGACGCGCCATCAATGTCGCGGTAAACCCGTTCGATGAAGAGAGGTTCGACATGTTTGAACTCACTGGCCAGCGGGCCGAGTTCATCGCCGATCAGGCGGATCTGCAAGGCACGCAGCCAAGCGGCATAGATCAATGGCTCTGGCAGATGTTCGTTCATCTCGCCATTCCAGTCGGCCAGCAGGGACAGGGCGATCTGGCGCTGGCGCTCGGGCGTGCCTTCGGGGGCCGAGGCGCCGGTGAACCAAAGATCAGCCCCGATCAGCGGTAGCAGCGAGCGCGCGGTGAAACTGACGGTGTCCAGTTGTGCTTCGATAAAGCTGTCGCGGGTATGGACCTCGCGTGATTGCATCAGCCGTTCCCAGCGGTGAACGCGCTGCGTGTCACCCCATTCGAATGAGACATGGTTGGGAAATGGACGGTCGATAATCTTATTGTTGGTATTGCCCAACAGACCACCGGCGGGTGAGGTGAACTCGGGGTTGGTGGCATAGGGCATGCGGCCTTGCCACCGGTTTTCCGCAATCCAGCCGGGCGTTGGAATGCGCCCTTTGCTTTGGTTCAGGCGGTCGCGCTTAGGGACTGCTCCGATCAGTTTCAGGCCAATCGTTTCGGTGTCGACCAGGGACAAGTTCTGCGACGGCGCGATGAATTTCTCTGCGACGTCAACGGCTTCGCGCACGGTATCAGCGTTCATCAGCGCCATTGAGGCGCTCATCGACGTGTCATTCGGGCTGAGTGCGGTCCAGGACAATGACGCGACATGTCCGGGTGGCGTTATCGTCTCCAGATCATAGTGGCTGCCGGGAAGAACCGGGCCATTTTCCGTCCAGCGCAGGGTCAGAGTGATGGGGGCTTCGTCCTTGATTTCGATGATCGAAGGACGGCTTTGGAATTCCTTGAACCCGTCGGGGGTCAGGTATTCCTCGGGATTGTCAGGGTTGAGCTGCTCGATATGCAGGTCTTGATCGTCCAGATAAGAGGAGGTCAGGCCCCAGCCCAGACGGTCGCTGCGGCCGCTCATCACGGCGGGAATACCAGGGATCGTTGCACCGATCACGCCGCCCTTTGCAAGGTCCAGATGCGCGAGGTACCAAACTCCGGGTGCGGTGAAACCCAGATGCGGGTCGTTGGCCAGCAGGGTTCCGCCACTGGCCGAGCGGGACGGCGCGGCAACCCATGCGTTTGACGCTCCGGCTAGACCACGTTTGGGGAATGGCGACAGCGGCGTATCCGGCATAGGCGCCCCAGTGGCATAGCGCGGCAGGCCGGGAAACAACTGGGCATATTCGGGCAGGGCGGCGATACCAGCACCGGGCACGTCCGGCAGAATGTCGGCCAGCCGCGCCGGATCGTCCAGCATCAGCGAGGTACGGGCGCGCAGAACCTCATCTTTCAGGTGGCCCGACAGCTGTAACCCCATAAGTTTGATCACGGCGAGGCTGTCGCCTGGTTGCCAAGGAGAGACTGGGGCGTTGAACAGAAACATCTCAGGCGCGCCACGGCCCAAAGCCTCTTCGTTGATCTGTCTGAGGCGGGCGTTGACTCCTGCGGAATAGGCGCGCAGCGCGGCCTTTGTGTAGTCGTCCTGCGCCTCGACCGAGCGATGGGCCAGACCGTAGAGGTCAAGCCTACGCAGCAGCTTGTCGATGGCAACGGTGCGCGCGCCAAAGACCTCGGACAGACGGCCTTGGGCGGTTCGGCGCATAACGGTCATCTGCCACAAACGATCCTGCGCGTGCGCATAGCCCAAGCCAAAGAACACATCCGGGTCGGTTTCGCCAAGAATATGGGGCACGTTTGCCGTATCACGAATAATCTCAACCGGGGCAGTGACACCCTGTACCTCAAGGGTTTGGTCGTATTCGGGCAGCGATTGGCTGGCCAGAAAATAGACCAGTCCGATGGCGGCAAGTACCAGCAGGACAAGACCCGTGGTGATGCGTATCAACCAGCGAAAGACAAGAGCCATGGACGTCCCACTTGTATTCGTTCTTCACGTGGCGAGAGGTTACTTCAAGGCCGCCCCGACCGAAAGAGGAACACTGCGGAAACCTGCCTTGAAGTGGCAATGAAAAAGACCCCGCCCCAAGAGGGGACGAGGTCCTTCAGTGAGGGGCGTGGTAGTGCAAAATCAAGGAATGATGCGGGTGTATTTGATGCCTTCGACGGTTGCGCCGATCTGCAGGCCCGCCTGGCCAAAGATGGCTGCCAAGACCGGGCTGAGCAGGGTTGTCGTATCGGTCGACAACTGGTCACCCTGATCGCTGACCACGTAGCCGATATCGGCACCGGCGGTCCACCCGCTGGAGCGGCGGAAGTCGTTCAGTGCGTCCTCGGTCATGAAGAACAGGACATGTGCGTATTGCTGCGCGCCGATCTGCAGACCCGCGGTGCCTTTGACGGCCGAGTAATAGTCAACCGTGGCACCATTGATGCGCAGTGCGCCCTGACCATACCCGCCGCCGAATACGAACCCGGCCTCGGTGATCAGGGGCATGACCAGCATGCCATTGGCTTTTTCTGCGATCTCGACCGTGTTGGGGTAGCGGGCAAACATCTCAGTCAGGGTGGCGTCGACACGGGCATCAAGGGTGGCCGCGTTCGAGTTTCCGACGCCGTTGCCGCAGGCTGCGGTCAGGGTCAGACCTGCCATGCCCAAGGCAAAGCCGCGACGGTTCAGTCGGGGAAGGGTGGAACTGCTCATGGTTTTTTTCTCTGTAACTGTGCCTGATACGTCGGGTGTTCCCGATCTTACGTGCAAGAATACGCCGATTGGCCCTGCATGTCACGACAAAGCTGCCACGGCCCGCGAAACAGTCGGCGAAAAATCGCGAGGTGCCGGGGTTTTAGCCTTGAAGAACCCGTGCGACCTGCGGCGCGAAATACGTCAGGATTCCGTCGCAGCCTGCGCGTTTGAACGCCAGCAGACTCTCCAACATCACCTTGTCGCCGTCGATCCACCCGTTCTGCGCGGCCGCCTGGATCATCGCGTATTCGCCCGAGACCTGATAGGCGTAGGTGGGCGCACCAAACGTGTCTTTCACGCGGCGGCAGATATCCAGATAGGGCATGCCCGGCTTGATCATCACCATATCGGCCCCTTCGGTCAGGTCGCGCTCGATCAAGCGCAGGGCCTCGTTCGAATTTCCAGGGTCCATCTGATAGGTTTTCTTGTCGCCGGTCAGGGCGCCAGAGGCACCAACCGCATCGCGGAACGGGCCGTAAAAGGCGCTGGCGTATTTCGCGGCATAGCTTAGGATCATCACGTTGTGATGACCCGCCGCCTCAAGCGCCAAGCGCATCGCGCTGATCCGGCCATCCATCATGTCTGACGGACCAATGATATCGGCCCCGGCCTCGGCCTGCGCGAGGGTCATCTTGACCAGCGCCTCAACGGTCTGGTCATTCACGATCTCGCCATCCACTACATAGCCGTCATGGCCGTTGATATTGTACGGATCCAGCGCAACATCGGTCATGACCGCGATATCCGGCGCCACGGCCTTGATAGCACGTATCGCGCGGTTCGAGAGGTTGTCAGGGCTCCAGGCCTCAGCGCAATCCTCGGTCTTGAGCGACGCATCAGTATAGGGAAAGATGCAGATCGCGGGGACTCCAAGGGCTTGCGCTTCGACCGCTGATTTGGCAATCAAGTCGACCGACCGCCGCAACACGCCGGGCATCGAGGGCACGGGCTCTTCAATACCTTCTCCATCGCGCACGAAAACCGGCCAGATTAGATCGTCGGTGGTCAGCGTATGCTCACGCACCAGCCCGCGGATCGCATCGGACTGACGCGCCCGGCGAAATCGGGTTTGGGGGTAGGGGGCGATGGTCGGTTTCATGGCGCGTCCTCCTTGAACATTGCCGCATTGGGTGGCATGAATCCGCCAAGGGCTCAAGGGCATCAATGGACGCGCCATCGCGACAGACCCCCCCCTGAGGATTGTGAATAAAGGGCTGCGTTTGGACTGGTACGCTAAGATTTTCGAACTCATCGACATGCGCAGCTTTTCGAATCTGTGGTTCTGGATTGTTCTGGCGGTGATCTGGTCTTCGGCCAGTCACTGGTCGATGGGGGTACCCTACGACATGGTAGTCCGCGCCCGCCGGGTCGGCGGCCAGCTTGAGGTCGACCTGCTGGACATCGTGCGCATCAACACCAACCGTATGCTTTATTATGTCGAGGTGTCGGGCATGGTGATGTTGGCAATGGCCTGTTTCGTCTTTACCGCACTGGCGACGCTCGGCTTTTATTATTGGGTCGAGTTTGCACAGGCCGTGTTCCTACTGTTGTTTCCCCTGGTGATCGTGACCTTCATCAACATCTTTCACGCACGCCTTTTGCGGCGGCACGAGCTGACTTTGGAGCGCGTCTCCAAGACGCTGTCACGATGCCGCCTGTATACGCAGATCATCGGCATGATCTCGATACTGGTCACTTCGATGTGGGGCATGTATCAGAACCTTTCAATCGGCGTTCTGGGATAGCGAAATCTGAAAGGGTCAGGGATGAAGGCTCCGAACCACGTGACAGTCGGCGGCGCCCCCGAAGGGTATGATGCACAGCTTGTCCTGAACGAGATCGCGCGTTCTGGTGGGCCGGTTTGCCATGTGGCACGAGATGACAAGCGGCTCGAGGGGATGCGCGCAGCACTTGCGTACTTTGCCCCTGATGTGCCGGTTTTCGTTTTCCCCGGTTGGGATTGTCTGCCCTATGACCGGGTCTCGCCCAACGCGGATATCGCCGCAGCGCGGGTGGCGACGCTAGCAGCGCTGGTCCACCAGATGCCCGAGCGTTTCGTGCTGCTGACCACACTGAATGCCGCGACCCAACGCGTGCCTGCGCGCGAGGTTCTGCGCGAGGCTGCCTTTACCGCTCGCGTCAACCAACGCGTGGACGAAGACGCCCTGCGCAAGTTCCTGGTGCGGATGGGGTTCACCCAAAGCCCGACCGTGATGGAGCCCGGAGACTACGCGATCCGGGGCGGGATCATCGACATCTTCCCTCCGGGCGAATCCGGCCCCATCCGGTTGGACCTGTTCGGAGACGTTCTGGACGGCGCGCGCCGCTTTGATCCGGTCTCGCAGTGCACCACCGAAAAGCTTGACGTGATCGAGCTTGCCCCCGTATCCGAGGTTATTCTGGACGAGGCCGCCATCACCCGGTTCCGTCAGAACTATCGCATCGAATTCGGCGCGGCGGGCACGGATGATCCGCTCTATGAGGCCGTCAGTGCGGGCCGAAAACATCAGGGCATTGAACATTGGCTGCCGTTCTTCCACGAAAAGCTGGAAACCCTGTTCGACTATCTGCCGGAGGCGACGATTTCTCTGGACGATCAGGTCTCACCCGCGCGTCTGGCGCGGTGGGATACGATTGCCGATCAGTATGAGACACGGCGGCTGGCGCTGGAAAACCGCTCACGCATGGATACGGTTTACAAGCCGACACCGCCGGGTTTGCTTTATCTCGATGACGCGGCGTGGGATCGGGCCGTGGGCGATCGGCGCGTGCTGCAATTCAGCCCTCTGCCGCAGGCCAGCGGACCCGGCGTGATCGACGCGGGCGGGCGGATCGGGCGGAACTTTGCGCCCGAACGCCAACAGGAAAGCATCAGCCTGTTCGGTGCTCTGGCGGATCACATCAAGGGCAAGCTGGACAAGGGGCCGGTGCTGATCGCGTCCTATTCCGAAGGCGCGCGAGAGCGTCTAACCGGCTTGATCGAAGACGAAGGTCTGGCCGAGGCGATCCCGGTCACCGATGGTACGCGCATCGGCAAAAGGGGCCTCCATCTGGCGGTCTGGGCCTTGGAACATGGGTTTGAGACGGCTGACCTGACCGTGATTGCGGAACAAGACGTTCTGGGCGACCGCCTGATCCGTCAGCCCAAGAAACGCCGCAAGGCCGAGAACTTCCTGACCGAGACCCAATCCCTAAGCCCCGGCGATCTGGTCGTTCATGTTGACCACGGCATCGGTCGCTACATGGGGATGGAGGTCGTCACAGCCGCCGGTGCGGCACATGAATGCCTGCTGCTGGAATATGCCGAAGCAGCCAAGCTGTACCTGCCGGTCGAGAATATCGAGCTGCTGTCCAAATACGGCCACGACGAAGGGCTGCTGGACCGTCTGGGCGGCGGCGCGTGGCAGGCGAAAAAGGCCAAGCTGAAAGAGCGCATCCGCGAGATGGCGGACAAGCTGATCCGCATCGCGGCCGAACGCGCCCTGCGCAAAGCTCCCGTGATGGACCCACCGCCCCACGCGTGGGAGGAGTTCAGCGCGCGTTTCCCCTATCAGGAAACCGACGACCAGCTGCGCGCAATCTCCGAGGTGATGGAGGACATGCATTCCGGCGCGCCGATGGATCGTCTGATCTGCGGCGATGTGGGCTTTGGCAAGACCGAAGTCGCCATGCGCGCGGCCTTTGTCGCCGCCATGTCAGGCGTGCAGGTAGCCGTCGTTGCGCCGACCACTCTGCTTGCTCGTCAACACGCAGCCTCGTTCAAGGAACGCTTCCGAGGCTTCCCTCTGGAGGTCCGGCAGCTATCGCGTTTTGTTTCGGCGAAAGAGGCGCAACAGACTCGAGACGGGCTGGCGCGCGGGACAGTCGATATTGTGATCGGCACCCATGCTCTGCTGGCGAAAGGTGTCCGTTTCAACAATCTCGGCCTGCTGATCATCGACGAGGAACAGCATTTCGGCGTTGGCCACAAAGAGCGCCTGAAACAACTGCGCTCGGATATCCACGTTCTGACACTGACCGCAACGCCCATCCCTCGGACGCTGCAACTGTCACTTACCGGAGTGCGCGACCTGTCAATCATTGGCACACCACCCATCGACCGACTGGCGATCCGCACCTACGTCAGCGAGTTCGACGCTGTGACGATCCGCGAGGCATTGCTGCGCGAACACTATCGCGGTGGGCAAAGCTTCTACGTTGTGCCGCGCATCTCGGATCTGCCTGAGATCGAAGAGTTCCTGAAGGAGCAATTGCCAGAACTGACATACGTCGTCGCTCATGGGCAGATGGCGGCAGGTGAACTCGACGACCGCATGAACGCGTTCTACGATGGTAAATATGACGTGCTTCTGGCGACGACCATTGTGGAAAGTGGGTTGGATATCCCAACGGCCAACACCATGGTTGTGCATCGGGCCGATATGTTCGGCCTCGCGCAGCTCTATCAGATCCGAGGTCGGGTCGGGCGCTCAAAAACCCGCGCCTATGCCTACCTCACAACCAAGCCGCGCCAGAAGCTGACCGCCACCGCCGAAAAGCGCCTGCGCGTTCTGGGGTCGCTCGATACGCTGGGGGCCGGGTTCACGCTGGCCAGTCAGGACCTCGATATTCGCGGGGCCGGAAATCTGTTGGGCGAAGAACAATCCGGCCAGATGCGCGATGTGGGCTATGAACTCTACCAGTCGATGCTTGAAGAGGCGATTGCCAAGATCAAGGCCGGCGAGATGGAAGGGCTTTCGGACGCCGATGACCAATGGGCGCCTCAGATCAATCTGGGCGTACCGGTACTGATCCCCGAGGATTATGTGCCTGACCTCGATGTCCGCCTGGGCCTCTATCGCCGTTTGTCATCGCTCTCGACCAAGGTCGAACTTGAGGGCTTTGCCGCGGAACTGATTGACCGCTTCGGGGCGCTGCCAAAAGAGGTGAACACCCTGATGCTGGTCGTCCGCATCAAGGCCATGTGCAAGCGCGCGGGTATTGCAAAACTGGATGGCGGGCCGAAAGGGGCGACGATCCAGTTTCACAATGATAAATTCGCCTCGCCGCAAGGGTTGGTCGAATTCATCCAGAACCAGCGCGGCATGGCGAAGGTCAAAGACAACAAAATCGTTGTGCGGCGCGACTGGAAGAAAGACAGCGACAAGATCAAAGGCGCTTTTGCGATTGCGCGTGACCTTGCTGAGAAAGTCGTGGCAGAAAGAAAAAAGGCCAAAACAGGCGGATAGTTAGGAAGGGGGGCGCTGCCCCCGCCGCGGCAAGCCGCGACTCCCCCGGGATATTTCCGGCCAGATGAAGCATTGGATCCGGACTTCATCTGGCTAAAAATACCTCCGCCGGAGGCATCGCGCGTAGCGCGATTCAGGTCTGCATAGCGGACTGGGCGCAGAAACAGGATGCGGCGACTGCGCGGTCGGCCCTTGCCAGGGCCAAGTCCAGCCTCTGTTTGATCTGAGGTAGCTCAATCGTATCACCGCGGGCTTTCAGGCAATCGTGCAGGCCCTTCAAACTCCAGATATTGTCCGGATGGATCGAGGCGCGACTGAGAGTTCCACCAAGGCCCAGATCTTCTCGGTAAACGGTTTCCGCCTCGGTCAAATAGCCTTGTTCGAAGAGCAGCGCGCCCAACGCGTGGCGGGTGGGTTGCATCCATCCCCAAGGCTCGTCGTAGGGCAACGTGTCGTCCAATTCGACAGATCGGCGCAGGTGGGCGAAGGCGAGATCGAAGTTTTCCTTTCGGTATTCGATCTCACCGCGCAGCATTTCGGTCGCGATCTCCAGCAGATCGATGACGCGGTTATTGTGCAATCGCCGAGCCTCGGGCACTCGGTCCTTTGCTTTAAGGAAAAGCTGCTCCTCGGCCTCGGCTTTGGGCACGTCGCCGGTCGCGGCGAAAGCAAGCGCGCGGGCGTAGTGGGTGGTTGCTGTAAGCGTGCGGTACAGGTTGGGGTCGTTGGGTAGCGCCAGCGCTTTTGCCTCTTCCCATCGGCCAAAGCGGATCAGGATGTGAGGCCCCATGGACATGTAGCTTTCAAAGAAATCCGCCATGGGCGGGCTCTCGATGCGCAACATCTCTTCGGGGGTCGTGTCCCAGATACCCTGGTTGGCCCGCAGGGCCGGTTCGATCTGACCCAGAAACATCGCGCCATAGATGGTGAAATGATAGTCGTGCTGGCGGTAGCCTGTGTAGATGTTGAACGCCCCTTCACGCTCATAGTATTTCAGGTCCGCTTCCGAGGCTTTCTGGTTCCAATGCACCACGTTCTGATAGTGGCCGCAGAGGATATCTATATGCGTCGGCATATGCACAAGGTGGCCTGCATCCGGGACCAGAGTGCGCAGGATATCGCCCGCTTTGAGGGCCTTTTCGGGGGTTGGGGACATCTCCATCAGGTGAACGTACAGGTGCAGAAGGCCGGGGTGAGACATGGCGTCGGTGTCGTTCTGCATAGCCCATTCCAGCGCCTCTTGCGCCTCAAGCGTGGCGGCCCCGTCGGCGGGTTGACCAGTTGACAGGTCCCACATTTGCCACGGCGTCAGGTTGAGCAGCGCCTCAACATAGATTGTACGCAGGTCCAGGTGATTTGGCTGAGCTTTGAAGGCCGCGCGCATAGCGTCGGCAAAATCATAGTCCCAATCATGCATGCCCTCGGTCGTGTCGCGCTGCGGATACCGGGACGGCAGGGCGTGGATCAGAGCCTTTTCAACTTCGGTACAGCTATCGGTTAGGCTCAGCGCCTTTTGCGTGGCGTCAAAGGCTTTGGTCAGGGCTTTTTGCCGTCCCCGGTCATCTTGCAAATCCCACGGCAGGTTGTAGTTCGGGCCAGCCGCGTAGGCGACGCCCCAATGCGCCATGGCACAGTTTGGGTCATGTTCGGCGGCTTTTTCAAAGCAGGCGACGGCCTCATCATGGTTGTAGCCATAGGTCCAGACCAGCCCTCGGTCAAACCAGAGTTGGGCTTCAGCGGATGCTGTAGAAACAGGGCAGGAATAGGTGCCCAGATCGTAGTACTCGCTCATAACTGACCCTCCGCCATGTTTGTCGGGACAGCGTAGCGCGTTTGATCCGGGCTGAAAATCCTCAGGCGAGCAGTCTGTTTTCGATGCGCCCCATGTGGATCATTAGGCCAAAGGCCAGGATACACATGGTCAGAATGCCGGTGGTCAAAGGCACTATTGAGCCGTCGAACAGCAGCCCGACCGGAGCGGCAATGGCCGCGGCGAGCACGGTCGAGACCGAGCCGATGACAGAGGCCGCCATGCCGGCAATATGCCCCATCGGCTCCATCGCGATGGCGTTCAGGTTGCCCATGGTGACACCCGCCATGAAGAAAACGGTGGTTTGCCAGGCAACGAACAGGCCAAACGAGGCGTCGGGCGACAGCGGGAAGGAATTGGTCACGATCACCAGCGCCGTGATGCCAATCTGCGCCCCGAGCGCCCATGTTACCATGCGGCGCATGCCGACGCGCACCACGAGGGCCGCATTCAACACACTGGCCGATCCGGACATCAGGGCGACGAACCCGAACCAGAACGGAAAGCTCTCGGCCCGGTCGTGGATGACGTCATAGACGGGCTGAACCATGGTCAGCATGGTGAACAATATCCCCATGCACAGCGTTTGCACCATGATCGACAGACGCACGGTTGGATGGGCGAACATCTCTTTCGTTGCGGCGACCATCAGTGGAAGGCGGAAGGGGCGACGGTTTTCTACGGCCAGCGACTCGGGAAGGCGGGTTCCCATCCAGACGCAGACGATCAGCGCGAACAGAATGAAGGACATAAAGATACCGCGCCAGCCGAACAGGGCGATCACTCCGGCCCCCAACATGGGCGCCACGGCGGGTACAAGCGTGAACAGCAGCATCGCGATCGAAATGATGCGCGCCATGATCCGGCCCGAGTACAAATCGCGGATGACTGCCATAGCCACAACCCGTGGACCCGCAGCACCCAGCCCCTGCGCCACACGGGCAGCCAGAACGAGTTCAAGCGAGAAACTGGCCCAAGCTACGGCCGAGGCCGCAATATAGAGCGCAACACCGCCATAGATGACCGGTTTGCGGCCAAACGCATCCGACAGAGGGCCGGTAAAGAACGTGCCAATCCCCATCCCAAGCACGAAAGACGTCAGAATCAGCTGTGCGCGATTGACGTCATCCGGGCTGAGCTGCGCGCCGATCTCGGGCAGGGCGGGCAGCATCGAGTCGATCGAAAAGGCGATGGTCGAGAACATCATTGCGATCAGCGCAATGAACTCTCCACGAGACATGCGGTTGGTCATGGGGACTCCTTACCTGATCGCGCTATCACGGCAGATCAGGTTGCGCCAGACCGGAATTTCGCACAGACCTCTGTGCTTCTATGCAGAGGAAGCCTCAAGTTGAGACATGATTTCTCCGATCACTTTCTCCCACATTTCAGGAGGTTGCGCGCCCGGAACGGCATGCTGATTGGCAACAATGAAGGTCGGGACCGAGCTGACGCCCATCTCACGTGAGTGGGTGTCGCGGTTGCGGATATCCTCGCGGTCGGCGTCGGATTTGAGCAGTTTCATCACCACTGCCGCGTCCATACCAGCGCTGTCAGCGATGTCGGACAGGACCTCTGGGTCGCCGATATCACGCGCTTGAACGAAGTAAGCGTCGAACAGAGCATCGACAACGGCGTTCTGCTTGCCCTCGATCCCAGCCCAGTGGATTAGGCGATGCGCGTCCAGAGTGTTTGGTGTGCGCTTCATCCCCTCAAAGTCGATTTTGAGGCCCGCATTTTCGGCATGTTCGACCACGGGCGCATAGGCGCGCACCGCACCGTCCTTGCCGCCGAATTTCCGTTCCAGATATTCGCGCCGATCCATGCCGGCATCGGGCATGTCGGGGTTCAGCTGGAATGGGTGCCACTCGATCACAAACGGATGGTCCGGCAGTTTTGCCAAAGCTTTGTCCAGATGGGTTTTGCCGATGTAGCACCACGGGCAGATCGGATCGGACAGGATATCAAGCTTGACGGTCTGGGTGTCTGTTTGGCTCATGGGGTGGACGCCTTGAAATAGGCCGGCAACGCGCGGCGCAGGAGTTTGCCGTTGCCGCCGGTTGGCAACTCGGGAAGGTGAACGAAGGCGCGCGGCTGTTTATAGTGCGCCAGATTGGCTTGGACATAGGCGTGCAGAGCGTCTTCGTCCAGTCTATCGGGGCCGGAGTAGAAGGCCGCTATCACAAATGTGTCCTGTTTAACCTCGACGGCTGCGGCCCCGACCTGAGTGATGCCGGGATAGCGGGACAGGACGGATTCGACCTCAACCGGCGAGACGCGGTAGCCGCCTGCGTTCATCATGTCATCGTCGCGCCCCAGATAGGTGATCTGCCCATCGACGGCCATGGCGCCTTGATCGCCGGTCAGGAACCAGTCGCCTTGCAGTCGGTCGGCCGCCTCGTCGGGTGCGTTCAGATAGGTCAGCATCAGGCCGGGGTCGGAGCGGTGAATGGCGATGGTCCCCTCGGTCCCTTGCGGCACGGGTCCCTCCGGCCCGAGGATCGCGACTCGGCGGCCCGGTTGCGGCTGTCCGAGGGCATCCCCGCGCGCAGGATGGGTCGGGCTCGACGAGACAAAGGTTGAACATTCGGACATGCCGAACGCTTCGTAGAGCTCCGTTCCGGTGGCCGTTTCCCACTGGGCATGCAGCGACCGAGACAGCTTTTCCCCGGCGCATAGGCCGTGGCGCAAATCGGGCAGCTCAATCCGATCCGTACCGGACAGCATCTTGCGGAAAACACCCGGTGCCGCAGCAAAGATCGTCGCGCGGTTTTGGCGCAGCATTTGCGGTAATTGAGACATATCGGTGCCGGGTTCAGGGATCAGGGCCGAAGCGCCGATCGTCCACGGATCCATTAGGCCGGTGCCCAGCGTATAGGTCCAATTGAACGCACCCGCGTGGCACAGGCGGTCCTTTTCAGTCAGCCCGTACCAGCCATCGACCATCATCTGACGCGCCCAAATCGCACGATGAGCATGGGCGACTGCGCGGGGCTTGCCGGAGGTCCCCGAGGTATAGACCACATAGGCCAGACGCTCGGGGTCGCCCATATCGAACGATGCGGGCGGTAGGTCATGCATGGCGATCAGGTCGTCCAGATGGATCTGACGTGGATGATGGGCGCAATCCACCAAAGGGTCGCGCAAGATGGCGGCGGGCGAAAGCTCCGCGATGATCCGCGCGGTTTCCGGCTCGGTCAGTTGCGATGAGGTCGGAACAGGAACGATACCGACGGCGATGGCCCCAAGATAGGCGATCGGAAACTCGACGGTGTTTCCAAGACGCATCAGCACGATGTCCCCGGGGTGCAGTCCGGCCTGCAACAGGCCCTGACCCGTTCCCAGAACGGCGGCTTTCAATGCGCGATAGCTCCAGTTTTCGGACCCGTTTTGGCGCAACACGGACAGGGCCGTTTTATCGGTCAACGCATCCGCCTTGCCCAACACATGAGCGGCCAGATTGAACGGGGTCGGGCAGGGCGTCGGTGGCCCCTGATCGAAGATTGACAGCATGGCAACTGGCTAACCCGGCCCATGGCGCGTTGCAAGCGCGGCTTGTGCGCCCTATAGACGATGGCATGAGTACCCAAGATCCCAAATCCCTGATCCGCATTGCCCGCGATGCAGGCGAACACACGGAACCCGAGCCTTTGGACCTGGGCGCCCGCGTGCGCGAATTGCGCAAGGCGCGCAACTGGACGCTGGAGCAGGCGGCCTCGCAGGCCGGTCTGGCGCGTTCTACGCTCAGCAAGATCGAAAATGGCCAGATGTCGCCCACGTACGATGCGCTGAAAAAGCTGGCCATCGGGTTGGAGATCTCGGTGCCTCAGCTCTTCACCCCGCCGCAGCGTGAGCAGGTGATTGGCCGTATGGCCGTGACCCGGTCTGGCGAAGGGGCTGCACATGCCACCGCCACATATGAACATGAGTTGCTGGCCGAAACCCTGACCAAAAAGCAGATGCTACCCTATCGCGCCCGCGTCCGCGCCCGTTCGATGGATGAGTTCGAAGGTTGGGTGCGTCACGACGGGGAGGAGTTTATGTACGTCCTGACCGGCGTCGTGCGGTTGTACACCGAGTTCTACGAACCAGTGGAGATGCGCCGGGGCGACAGCGCCTATTACGACGGCAGCATGGGGCATAATGTGATTTCGGTCAGCGATGAGGATGCGACCATCCTCTGGGTGACGTCACTGGCCTAGGATCAGTTCAATTCGCGGTTCAGCGATTCCGTGAACAGAAAATCCTCGACCTCTTCGTGAGCTTCATTGACGGTCAGGTGATGGCGTTCGGCCAGATAGGCTTCGAACTGTTTGCGATCCTTGCCAACGCGCGGCATGTCCTGGTCCCTCAGGTTGGGAAAACGGCGTTTCGCGCGGGCGTAGCACGCGTTCCAGTCTTGTGTCAGATCGGTCCAGTTCAGCATCTGCGAGCTTTCCTTCTTCGGGTTTCAGGACGGCTCTCCCCTACGAGTAGGGTACGGAGGAGTTAACGTTGCGTAAGACATGACAAGATGTCGCACCCCTGGCCTGATCAGAATTATGCCGATCAGAGTCAGGTTTGCGCGGCGGGTCTGGTGCAAAATCCGGTGAAACGCCCATATATAGGGGGCCTTTGTGCTATGAACCCATGATTTTGTTCATCGCAGAATGTGCCAGTTTTTGCCGATCATCGCGTGCATAAGGTGTTAGGTCCGGTGCGCTACACCCTATGCGCGTGGTTCTACTGAGCGTACCACCAGACCTCGGGCAGGTATTGCGGGCCATCGCCGTAGATCGGCAGAGTTTCGGGGTATTTCAGCGCACTGACATGGGCGATGCGGCCGACGTCGAAGCTCCAGATCGGGATCACGTATCGGCCAGCCGTCAGAACGCGGTCGAGGGCGCGGGTGGCGGCCACGAAATCCTCGCGGCTTTCCGAAGCCAGCATGGAGTCGATCATCCCGTCAACAGCGGGTGAGGAGACGCCCATCAGGTTGCGCGTGCCCGGTGCATCAGCGGACTCGCTGCCCCAATAGAGGCGCTGTTCATTGCCTGGTGACAGTGACAGGGCACGGCGGAACGGGGTCATATCGAAATCTAGCTCAGATACCCGCCCGGTATATTGCGCATTGTCGACACGCTCAGTCGTGACCTGAATGCCCAGACGTTCCAACGCACGGGTGTAGATCTCGACCGCTGTCTGCATCTCACCATCGCCTTGTTGCAGCAGAACGGTGATCTGAAACGGCTCACCCGCTGCATTGCGCAGCACGCCGTCCTGAATGGTCCAGCCAGCCTCGGCCAACAGTTTTGCCGCCTTACGCAGGTTCGCGCGGTTTCGGGCCGAGCCGTCGCCCTCGGGTGGGGCGTAGCCTTCAAGCGTTCCGGGGATCAGGTCTGCGCTATAGGGCGCCAACAGGTCCGCAACGCGCCCCGTCGCGGGTCCCGGTTGCATCGCCAGATCAGAGCCCGAGAAATAGGATGAGATCCGCGACTGCGCACCGCCGGTGATCGTGTCGTTGATGAATTCGAAGTTGAAGGCCAGCATCAGGGCTTCACGCACGCGCCAGTCGTCGAACGGAGCTTTGCGGGTGTTCATCACCAGCCCGGTCATGCCCGAGGGCTTACCATGCGGGATCTCGGTCTTGATCACATCGCCACGTTGAACGGCGGGGAAGCTGTACTGCGTGTCCCATTTGTCGGCGTTGAACTCACGCACGGCGGAAAGCTCTCCGGCTTTGAAGGCTTCGAACAGAACGGTGGCATCGCCGTAGAATTCAATCCGGATGTCATCGAAATTCATCGTGCCTTGGCGAAACGGAACATCAGCGCCCCAATAGTCCGGATTTCGACGCAGGTTCACGTAGCGACCGGCCTCGTAATCTTCGACCACATAGGGTCCGCTTCCGACAGGAACGTCGTGCAGCTGCGCGTCGGCAAAATCCTTCCCCTCCCATTGAGCTTTCTGAAGGATCGGGCGCAGCCCCACGATCAATGCAAGTTCGCGGTCAGCCTCGTTGAAGCTGATCCGGACCGAGCGCGGACCGGTCTGTTCGATACTGTCGATCTTGGACCAGAGACCGCGATAGCGCAGATGCCCTTCGGTCCCGAGGGTCTGGAAAGACCAGATCACATCGTCAACTGTGACCGGGGTGCCATCGGAGAATCGAGCCTCTTCCCGGAGGGTGAATTCCACCCATGACCGGTCTGGTGCAGTCTCAACCGATTCGGCTAACAGCCCGTAAAGAGTGAAAGGTTCATCCCAGGAGCGGCCCATCAGGCTCTCGTGGGTCCAAAATCTTAACTGCCACGGAGGGGTGCCTTTTTGCACAAACGGGTTCAAACTGTTAAAGCCGCCGGTATTTCCGAAAACGACTTTGCCGCCTTTGGGTGCCTCTGGGTTCGCATAGGGTAGAGACACAAAATCCGGTGGTAAGGCCGGGTCGCCATACATAGCTATGCCATGAGTCGATTCTGCCTGTGCCAGTGAGGACGCAAAAAGCAGGGCGATTCCCGCTGCCAAACCACGAAGCGGGTGTGAAAAATACGGGCTCATTTTGGAAACAATCCTGCTCTGGCCTTATTTTGTTGGGATTCATCGTAGCGATGATTTTTCTTGTTTTCAAACTTTTAGCTTGGACGAAAGCGCAGAATTGCTTATAAAGGTCTCACTGCTCGATAGGTTTCTTGCCTGTATGAAACCTGCCTCAATAACTTAACGCCCGCTTCGTGCGGGCGTTTTTTTTTGCAGATTTGCAGCCACTCATTCTGCAGTTCCCCGTTTTCTTTGCAGGTGCAGCATGGCACTCTGCGTTTCAGGTGAACTCAGAGGGAATGCAGTCATGAGCCTTTCGGGAAAAACGGCAATCATCACGGGATCAAATTCGGGCATCGGTCTGGGCATCGCGCGCGAACTGGCGAAGGCCGGGGCGGACGTGGTTTTGAACTCGTTCACGGATCGGGATGAAGATCACGCTTTGGCCGAAGAGATTTCGAAAGAGACCGGTACGAGCGCGCGCTATATTCAGGCCGATATGTCCAAAGGGGATGAATGTCGCGCCCTGATCGAGAAGGCGGGCTCCTGCGATATTCTGGTGAACAATGCGGGTATTCAGCACGTGTCGCCAATTGACCAGTTCCCGATCGACAAATGGGACGCGATCATTGCGATCAACATGAACTCGGCCTTCCACACGACCGCCGCCGCCTTGCCGTTGATGCGCGCGAGCGGGTGGGGGCGCGTGGTGAATATCGCCTCGGCCCATGGTTTGACGGCCTCTCCGTTCAAAGCGGCTTATGCGGCGGCCAAGCATGGTGTTGTTGGCATGACCAAGGCCGTCGCATTGGAAACCGCGCAAGAGCCGATCACCTGCAATGCGGTTTGTCCGGGCTATGTGCTGACCCCTCTGGTCGAAGCGCAAATCCCTGACACGATGAAGGAATACAACATGAGCCGTGAGGACGTGATCAAGAACGTCATGCTGGAGCGGCAACCGTCCAAGGAGTTCGCCACGGTCGAGCAATTGGGCGGGACGGTACAGTTCCTCTGCTCGGATGCAGCGGCGCAGATCACTGGTACGACGATCTCGGTCGATGGGGGCTGGACGGCTTTGTGAGGTTTCATGGGGGCTCTGCCCCCAAACCCCCGAGGTATTGTTGGCCAGATGAAGAGGCGGAACCATGAAACGGATCAATCTGGCTTTGCAGGGCGGTGGGGCGCATGGGGCGTTCACCTGGGGTGTTCTCGACCGGCTTTTGGATGAAGAGGATATCGAGGTCGCGGCGATCACCGGAACTTCAGCCGGGGCATTGAACGGGGCTGCGTTCAAGTCAGGCATGGTTGCAAATGGGCGCGAGGGCGCGCGGGCGCGGCTGGACGGATTGTGGAAACGCATGGGGGCCCTTGGTGATATGCGTATTGCCAACTGGTTCAGGGGGCTTGAGCCTGCGAGCATTGCGCAGGCGATGGAGTATTCGCTGCCTTACTCCATTGGCGATGCTTGGTCGCGGATGGTGTCGCCCTATGCTTATGGTCCATTCTATTCGAACCCTCTGGAATCCGTGGTGGACCGGTTCAACTTTGATGAGGTTTGCGCTGATCAGGGGCCACGTCTGTTTGTGTGCGCCACCTGTGTGCGCAGCGGCAAGATCCGCGTGTTCACGGGCGATGAGATCTCGACAAATGCGATTTTGGCTTCGGCCTGTTTGCCGACGCTGTTCAAAGCGGTCGAGATTTATGATACCAAGACCGACAGGACTGAGGCCTATTGGGATGGCGGCTATACCGGCAACCCGGCGCTGTACCCGTTGTTCGAGGACGACCTGCCGGATGATGTGGTGATCGTGAATATCAACCCTCTGGAACGGGACGAGTTGCCGGTTACGCCGCAGCAAATCCAGAACCGGATCAATGAGATCAGCTTTAACTCATCCCTGTTCCGCGAGCTGCGGGCGATTAATTTTGTTCAGCGACTGCTGGAAGAAGGCAAGCTGAAAGCCGGTGAGATGAGCCGCGTTTTGGTCCACATGATTGCGGATAATGAGCTGATGAACAGCTTGTCTGTGGCGACCAAAACGGTGCCCAATCCGGTGATCCTGCACAAGTTGAAGCACGCGGGCCGCGACGCGGCAGATGGGTTTCTGGCGCGCCACAAGGATGATCTTGGACAGCACAGTACCGTCGATCTGCCCGCGATGTTTGGCTGATTACTCTGGCGGCTGCGTCGGGTCTTTTTCGTTGGGATAGACCAGACCGGCCGAGATTACGAGCTTTGCGGCCTCTTCTATCGACATGTCCAGCAGGATCACATCTTCTTCCGGGAAGAACAGCAGAAAGCCGGAAGTTGGGTTGGGCGTTGTCGGGATGAAGATGCTCAGGAGGTTGCCGCCTGTTTCCGCGCGATTGCTAACCTCACCCCTTGCTGTGGTCGAAACGAACCCGATGGCCCAGATGCCACGGCGTGGATATTGCACCAGGCAGGCTTTCTCGAAGGAGCGCTCGGTTTGCGCAAATACCGTCTCCGAGATCTGTTTGATCCCGGAATAGATCGAACGGACGATGGGCATCCGATCGACGAGGCTCTCGGTGAACGAGATGAAGGACCGGCCCAAGATACCTTTAGCAACCCAGCCGACCAGAATGGTGAACACCAGGAAGATGATGACCCCGACGCCGCGCAGGTTGATTCCCACATATTCCTCAGGGCGGAACTGCTGTGGCACCAGCGGCAACACAGCGCTGTCGATCCAGCCCACGACGGACCAGATCAGCCAGATTGTCAGCCAGACTGGCGCAATAACAACGATGCCCGTCAGAAAAGAACCGCGCAGGCGCGAGAACAGGCCGGGGCGGCGGTGGGGCTCTTCGTCAAACGGTGTGTTCATTACAGGTCCGAGTGGTTTGCAAAACTACCTAAGCAGTCCGATGCGCCGGTGCAATAGGGCAGGTTTACGCGCCGTTTACCAGTGCCTTAGCAATATTCGCCGCCAATCGTGCGTTGTTGCGTACCAAGGCGATGTTCGCGGTGAGTGAACGGCCCTCGGTCTTTTCAAAGATCCGCTGCAGTAGGTAGGGTGTGACGGCCTTGCCGGTGATCCGATGGGCATCGGCATCTGCTTGGGCTGCAGCGATGATCGGGGCCACTTCCTCGGCCGGGATCTGGTCTGCGGTTGGGATTGGGTTCGCGACCAGCTGACCGCCCGGTAGGCCCAGCGCGCGGCGCGTCGCATGAGCCTTGGCGATGGCGTCGGCACTGTCCATGCGCAGCGGTGCGGCATATGGGGATTGCGCGGACCAGAAGGCGGGAAACGTGTCCTGACCATAGGCGATGACCGGAACGCCCAGCGTTTCCAGCACTTCCAGCGTTTTGGCGAGATCGAGGATCGCTTTGGCACCCGCTGCCACGACCGTCACAGGGGTTTGGCCCAGCTCATGCAGGTCGGCTGAGATATCAAACGTGGTCTCGGCCCCCTGATGGACGCCACCGATCCCGCCGGTCGCAAACACCTCGATCCCCGCATATTGCGCGGCGATCATTGTTGCGGCCACGGTTGTGGCTCCGGTCCCGCCGGTCGAGATGCACGCCGCCATATCCGCGCGTGAGATTTTCGCAACACCCTGAGCCTGGCCCAACGCCTGCAACTGGTCGGGTTCAAGGCCCACATGCAGTACGCCTTCGATCACAGCCATGGTGGCTGGCACAGCTCCGGCATCGCGGATGTCCTGTTCCACCTGCGCGGCGACCTCAACGTTCTGAGGGTAGGGCATGCCGTGGGTAATGATGGTGCTTTCAAGCGCCACGATGGGGTGGCCTGCGTCTTTCGCGGCGCGGACCTCGGCAGAGTAGTGGATAGGGATCACAGCGGAGTTTCTCCTGAAACGTAGGTTGCAGCGGCGTGGAGCGCGCGGGTCAATGCCGTTTGCGCATCGGCGCCGTCTGATTCTGAAGCGATATGAGCGGCCATGAATGTGTCGCCCGCGCCGGTCACGCGAGTTACAAGCACAGACGGAGGTGTCTGGGTCAGAACGCCCGAGGCCGAGCCAACGGTGGCCGAATTGCCGCCATCGGTGACGAGAACGCGCAGCGCGCCCCGGTCCAGCAGGCCTTTGGCGGCGGATTCGGAATCGGTGAACTCGCGCTGACACAGCAGGCCAGCCTCCTCGAGGTTCACATAGAGCGTCGCGCGGGCATGTTTTAGGAAGGGCAGCAGTCGCTCGGCTTTGCCGGGTGAGGCGGGTGCAACCCGTAGGTCCGCCTTGGCGAAGGCGGGGCTTTGGGCGATTTCTTCCAAAAGGTCCAGCGTTAGGTTGCCGTCTAGCGCTATGGGCCCTTCAAACGGCGTGTTCTCATAGCCCAGCGGCCCGTGCATCAACGGACGCAGGATTTTCGCCCCCGAAGCCTCAAGCGAGTGGGCGTCAGCGATGGCCGCGATCAGACCGTTGGCCCCTTCGACCGCCATGTAGCGATCGGTCGGCAGGTCTTGCGAGCGGTAGATATGGTCGGTGACCATGCCGAGCCGGGCGCAAGCGTGGACCAGCTCGTCACCCTCCGGGTCGCGGCCAATGGCAGTCAGCAGGGTTGGGGTCATGCCAAACCGCACAAGCGTCATGGCGATGTTCATGGCGACGCCGCCGGGCAGGCGCGTGATCCGCCCCGGCACGTCCGATCCTTGCCGCATGGCACTGGCTGAGCGTCCGATCACGTCCCACAGGACCGAGCCGATACACAGGATTTCACTGTTCTGAGTCATGGTGTTGTCATGCCGCAGCACCGAGGGCCGTGCAAGTCAGAACGTCAGCGGTAACAGAGATAAGGCCTCTGTGATCTCGCCCGCGGTCGTTTCGACTTGCGATCCGACGCGTTCGGCGGGACACTCGACCTGTATGATTGATGATTTTATTGATGAGCGTCGCAGATGAACGGTATTTTCCGTTTTCTCCTGATTTTACCTGTCTTTCTGGTGCTTTCGGCGTGGCCCGCGAAGGCTCAGACCACTCCGACGATTGTCGAGTTCTGGACGAAAGCAGACACTCTGTTCCTTGAGGTCACGCTGAATGCCGAGATGTTCGTGGCCGGGATCGACCCAGAAGCCCGCCCGGATTTCGCCGATGACGCGCGGTACAGAGAGTTGCGCCGGCGGGTCTCCTCAGAGCTGGAGCCTGAGGTTCGGTCGTTTGTCAAAGACTGGGCCGAGACGCTGAGGGTCGAACTCGCAGGCCCGGTCCGGCTGTCCTATGAGGGCGTGCGCATTCCCATTGTCGGTGATCCTGATACTCCGCGTTTGTCAAAGCTGCTGCTGGCTGCGCCGCTGCCGGAAGGCGCGTCCAGTCTGCGCCTGACATGGCCCGAGGGGCATGGGCCTGCCGTCGTTAAACAACAGCGTGTCGACGCACCCTACACGGGCTATCTGGTCGCCGGAGAGGTCAGCCCTCTAATCCCGTTGCAAGGCGGTGCCGCGCTCGGCCCGCAACAGGTGCTGCAGGTGTTTCTGCCAAAGGGGCTCTCTCGCATCCTGCCGTATGGCTATCACGAGATTGCCCTTGTGCTGTCGCTGGTCTTTTTGACCCTCAGCCTGCGTCCGTTGTTGGCGCAGATGTTGTTTGTGTCCCTCGGGCTGATCTTCGGTCTGGCGGTTTCGGTCTACGGCGCGGTTGCTTTGCCGTTTGCCTCTCAAGCGCTTACGGCTGCAACGCTTTTGTTGGCGCTGTGGAATTTGGTTCTCAGGCGTCTGACCGTTTTCCGCTTGCTCGCTGTTTTTGGTGCCGGATTGTTGTGTGGGATCGCGCTAAACACCTCGCTGGCGACGATTGGAGTCCCACCGGATCATTTGCCACCCGCGATATTCGGCTATGCGGGCGGGGTGCTGGTGGCGCTTTACGCCATAGCCGCCGCGTGTTTTGCGATTTCAACGCTGATTGCCGGAGCGTCTGAGAGGATGCGAGGCCGGATATCGGTTCTGGCCTCGATCCTGATTGCGGGAATTTCCGTCTATTGGTTGGCCGAGCCGCTGATACTCAGCTAGCCATATGGGACAACAGGTCGTTCAGTGCTGCCGACGGGTCCTCGGCCGACCAGATTTCATCACCGATGCCGAAGAAATCCGTATGCGGTGACAGGCTGCGGATCAGGTCTGGGGTCAACCCGCCCTCGGCCACGACCGGAACCTCTATCATTTCCGACCACCATTGGAACAGATCCTTTTCGGCAAGAGTGCCGTCGCCCAATGACGATGCTCCGACCGGGCCGAAGGCGACATAGTCAACGCCTGCTTCGCCAGCCGTCATGCCGTCATGGCTGGAGGCCCCACAAAAGCTGCCGACAATCGCATCTGTGCCGAGCTCCTTTCGCGCAGCCCGGACCGAGCGCGCTGCATCGTCCAGATGCACGCCGTCCAGCCCCAGCCGTTGCGCCAGTAGAACGTGGTTCGAGATCACGATGGCCACGTCCCGCGCATGGGCAACCTCGCGGCAGGCATCTGCGGCGCGGGCGATCGTGTCCTCGTCGCTGCCAGCCAAGGCCAGCCGGATGCAGGCAATCTCGGTCCCGTCCAGAACCCGCGCCAATTGGTCGGGGAAGGTACTAAGCGTGATGGTCGGCGGTGTGATCAGATAGATCTGAGGCTGCTCGGGGGTGTCCATTAGCGCGTCCTTCGCTTTCATTCTTTGGCGCGGTTTAGCGGATTGAGTGGGGGAAGCAAACTTTTATGCCTGCCGAGCGGGTATTTGGGAACAGAAGAAGAGGATCGGGTTGCCCTGATGAGGCTGGGTGATTAGAGCAGGCGGAACTTTCGGAGACAGCCATGCCTAGTGACACCTCTCAGCCTTCCTTTGTGCTCGTGCGCCCGCAAATGGGCGAAAACATCGGGGCCGCCGCGCGGGCGATGTGGAATTTCGGGCTGGACCGGATGCGGATCGTGGCCCCTCGGGACGGGTGGCCGAACCCTAAGGCGGTGGCGATGTCCAGCGGCGCTGGTCGGCTTCTGGATGAAGCGCAACTGTTTGAAGATCTGGCTGGGTCGCTGTCTGACACAACCTTCGTGTTTGCGACCACCGCACGGCAACGCGGGTTGACCAAGCCCGTCTACAGCCCGGAACGCGCCATGCAGATCGCGGCTGAAAAGGTTGCTGCGGGCGAAAAGGTGGCGGTTCTCTTTGGCCCCGAACGCGCCGGGCTTGAGAATGAGGATATCGCCAAGGCCAATGCCATCATCTCCGTGCCCGTGAACCCGGAATATGCCTCGCTTAACCTTGGGCAATGCGTGCTGCTGACCGCCTATGAATGGATGCGTCAGACCGGTGATGTGGTGCATGAGGCCACCGATCTGGGCAAGGGCGACTGGGCGACCGGGATCGAGGTCGAGAAGCTGGTCGAACACTATGAAGATCGGCTGGAAGAGGCTGGTTTCTTCTACCCGCCGGAAAAGGCCGAAGGCATGAAAACCAATCTGCGCAACCTGTGGTCGCGGATGCGGATGACGCGGGCGGATGTGCAGATGTTGCACGGTGTCATGCGTCAGATGGTCCGTTGGAAAGACAAAGGGTAAGGCTGGACCTTGCCCCTCACTGGCCCTAGCTTGCGACAAAATCCAGGACATATGAGGACAGCATGAGCGCCAAGCGCAGCATCTTCGAAGAAGTCTCAGACACCGAAAAACAACAAGCCGTTCAACCCGGTATGATCGACAAGGGCCGGGGCGGGGCACGCAGGGCGATCCGGGCGTGGCTGATGATCCTGTTCGCTCTGGTCGTTGTGATGATCGCCGTGGGTGGCCTGACGCGCCTGACCGATAGCGGGTTGTCGATCACCGAATGGCGTCCGATCACTGGGGCCATTCCGCCGATGACCGAGGCCGACTGGCAATCCGAATTCAACAAATACAAGGAAATCGACCAGTGGCGCATCCAGAACCAGTGGATGGAGCTGGATGATTTCAAATTCATCTACTGGTGGGAATGGGGCCACCGCCAACTGGGCCGCTTGATTGGTCTTGTCTGGGCGATTGGCTTCTTTTGCTTCTTGATCGCGCGCAAAATCCCGACGGGTTGGACCGGCAAACTGCTGATCCCCGGTGCCTTGGGTGGCGTTCAGGGTGCGGTCGGCTGGTGGATGGTCGCCTCGGGTGTGACGCAAGGCGAAGGGATGACGGCCGTTGCCAGCTATCGTCTGGCGACGCATCTGGGCTTGGCCTTCGTGATCCTTGGGTTCCTTGCATGGTATATCTTTGAGCTGGGCCGGGACGAGCGTGACCTGATGCAGGCGCGCCGCGCGAAAGAGGCGAAGCTGTACTCGCTCTCGACCGGCCTCCTGCATTTCACCTTTTTACAAATACTCATCGGTGCGCTTGTGGCCGGGATCGACGCTGGGCGGTCCTACACCGATTGGCCCCTGATCGGTGGGCAGCTATTGCCGCCAGATGCTACCATGCTGGAGCCGATGTGGCGCAACTTCTTCGAAAGCCCCGGACTGGTGCAGTTCATCCACCGTTGCGCGGGCTATCTGCTTTTCATCTTCGCCATCATCGTCTGGCGTCGGGGGCAGGGCAGCGCCCATCCACAGACCCGTTTCGCCTTCAACACAGCCTTTGCAGCCCTGTCTCTGCAGGTGGTGGTCGGGATCGTCACGGTCGTCTACGCAGCCCCTTGGCAGATCGCCATTTTCCACCAATTCATGGCCGTCGTGGTCTGGACCCTGATCCTGCGTGCGCGGTTCCTGAGCGGCTATCCCATTGCAACCTCAATCCGTGGAGCGTGACCCGATGAGCGCCTTTGACGACCTGATGGCCTTTCAACGTGAAACCTCGGCCCTTGGTCAGATTGCCGGCCGGCTTGGCTGGGATCAGGAAACCATGATGCCGCGCGGAGCTGCTCCGCAACGGGCCGAGGAAATGGCCGCGATCGAGGCCGTTTTGCACGCCCGCAAATCCGACCCGCGCGTGGCCGAATGGCTGGACCAGGCCGACACGACCGATCCTTCGGGCAAGGCCCAGTTGCGTGAGATCCGCCGGTCCTATGAGCGCACCATCAAAGTCCCCGCCGATCTGGCCAAGGCGCTTGCTCGGGTCACCTCTGCCGCGCAAGGCAAATGGGCGCAGGCGCGCGCGGATGAGGACGTCTCGGCCTTCCTGCCCGTGCTGGAAGAAGTCGTCGCGCTGAAACGCGAGGAAGGGGCCGCGCTGGCACAAGGTGGTGACGTCTACGACGCTATGGTCGAGGACTATGAGCCCTATACGACCGGAGCTCAGATTGCCGAGATCTTCGATCAGATGCGCCCCCGCTTGGTGGCACTGCGGGCGGCGGTTCTGGATCGACCCTCCCCAAAGGCTCTGGATGGCTCGTTCGACGAAACCGAACAGATGCGCCTGTCGCAAAAACTGGCGCGTGCCTTCGGCTATGATCTAAACCGAGGCCGGGTCGACAAGGCTGTGCATCCATTCAGCTCGGGCAGTGGCTCGGACGTGCGGATCACGACCCGAACCAGCGCGACTGACCCGTTCAACTGCTTTTACTCAACTATTCATGAGGTCGGCCACGCCGCCTATGAACAGGGTATAAACCCCGACTACGCGCTGACGCCTCTGGGACAGGGCGTGTCGATGGGCGTGCATGAAAGCCAAAGCCGGATTTATGAAAACCAGCTTGGCCGCTCGCGCGCCTTCACCGGATGGCTGTTCACCCAGATGCGCGACGCCTTCGGAGATTTCGGGATCGCGGATGCCGACGCCTTCTACGCGACTGTGAACCACGTCCAGAACGGTTATATCCGGACCGAGGCGGATGAGGTGCAATACAACCTGCACATCATGCTGCGCTTTGATCTGGAGCGCGCGTTGATGGCTGGGGAACTGCAGGTCTCGGACCTTGAGGCCGCGTGGAACGACCGCTTCAAGGCAGTTTTCGGTTATGGGGTCGACAAGCCCTCGAATGGGTGTTTGCAGGATGTCCACTGGTCCGTGGGTCTGTTCGGCTATTTCCCGACCTACTCGCTGGGCAACGTCTATGCCGGGTGTCTCTATCAGGCGCTGCGCGGCGCCGTGCCTGGGCTGGACGATCAACTAGCCCAGGGTGATACCTCGGGCGCGACCACGTGGTTGCGCGAGAATGTCCAGCAATATGGCGGACTCTACGCCCCGCGTGAGGTCATCCAGCGTGCAAGTGGTGTTGAACCGGGGCCGGACCCGCTGCTGAGTTATCTTGAGCAGAAATTCGGCGCGCTCTACGGGCTGTAACCCGGGCCACTCACGTTGCCGTGTGCCCGCGTGGTATTCCGCGCGGGAGTGGCTAGGGTAGGGCATCTGACCCCGGCGGAGACGACTGTGCCCTTCACATCTTTGGTAAAACCCCGGCTGGCCGAAATTATCACCAGCCGAGGTCTGCAAAACGCGCGTCGTGGCCTGCACGAACTTGGTCGTAGGGCGCGTGGTGCGCGACGCGAGGTTCACTATTTTCACGATGCGTCAGACCCGTATTGCGCGCTGACGGCGCAGGTTTTGCCAGCATTTGAGGCGCGCTATGACATTGCGCTACGCCCGCATTTGATCTCAGGCCCGCCAGCCGAGGCGGTTCCTGATCCGAAAGCGCATCGCGAGAACGCGCTCAAAGATGCAACGCGCTTGGCCCAAAAGCTAGGTTTGGAAGCGCCGAAGGCGGATAGTGTGACGCCAGAGGTCAACGCTGGTCTGGCGGCCCATCTTGGAGAGTCGGATTTCGCCCAACATCTCAAAGCCATCAGCTCCGCCCAATGGGCCGGGCGGGACTTACCTGCGGGCAAACAGATTGATCCCACCGCTGCCATGCACGCCGGGGATCAGGCGTTGCGGGCCATGGGGCACTACCTCGGTGGCACGTTTTACTATGGCGGCGAATGGTACTGGGGTGTGGATCGGCTGCACTATCTTGAAGACAGGTTGCAAAATGCCGGGCTGGGCACAGGCCCCCTTCTGGTGCCACCCCCAGAGCCGGTGTTCGACGGCCATGCCGCCACCCCGAAAACTCTGGAGTTCTTTTTCTCCTTCCGCAGCCCTTTTTCCTATCTGGCTTTTGACCGGGTCCAGCACTTGGCAGAACAATGCAACGCGGAACTGATCCTGAGCCCTGTTTTGCCAATGCTGATGCGCGGCCTGCCAGTGCCCAAGGCGAAATCCCGATACATCCTGCAGGATTGCTCGCGTGAGGCGCGGCGGCTGGGTATCCCGTTTGGCCGCATCTGTGATCCTTTGGGCGCCGGGGTCGAGCGCGGCTATGCCTTGTTCGATTACGCCGAATCCGAAGGTCGGATGGCAGTGTTTTGCTCTACCTTCATGCGCTCAGTCTGGTCGGAAGGCGTAGACGCGGCCAGCGACAAGGGCCTCTCTCAAATCGTCAAAGCCGCCGGTCTGAATTGGCCCACGGCACGCGATGAGCTGAAATCACAGATTTGGCGTCGGCGGGTTGAGCAGAACCAAAACAGGCTGCAAGACGTTGGCCTTTGGGGTGTTCCCAGCTTCCACGTCGACGGTCAGAGCATTTGGGGTCAGGATCGGCTCTGGGCTGTGGCTGATCTATTGGGCACTGAATCAAAACAGGCGCTGCCCGGGTCCAGTTAGCGCCTGTTTCATGTGCTCTAGCCGAAAGATTATTCTTCGGCCTCGTCCTCATCGCCCTGATCGGCGATCCAGGCGACGCTGACGACCTCTTCTCCTTTGCCGGTGTTGAATACCCGCACACCGCCGGCGCTGCGGGACCGGAAGGAAATTCCATCGACCGGCACGCGGATTGACTGACCTTTTGAAGTGGCCAGCATGATCTGGTCATCAATCTCGACCGGGAACGAGGCGACAAGTTCGCCGCCGCGCATCGCCTTGTCCATTGCCGCAACGCCCATGCCGCCACGTCCGCGGACGGGGTAGTCGTGGCTGGAGCTCAGCTTGCCTGCACCGCCCGCTGTGATGGTCAGGATCAGGTTCTCCGCAGCCGACATCTCGGCATAGCGCTCCTGAGGCAAGACGCTGTCGGCATTGCCTTCTTCCTCATCGCCCTCGGCCTCATCAGTGACGCCCGCCATCAGACGGCGCATCTTGAGGTAGGCGGCACGCTCATCCGAGGTCGCATCGAAATGGCGGATGACAGACATCGAAACCACTTCGTCATTGCCGGAGAGGCGCACGCCGCGCACACCGACCGAAGAGCGGCTGTTGAACACTCGCACATCTGTCGTCGGGAAGCGGATCGCACGGCCGGATTTGGTGACCAGCATCACATCATCCTCTTCCGAGCAGATGCGCGCGTTGATCAGCTTCGTCTCGGCATGCTCATCCTCGAACTTCATGGCGATCTTGCCGTTGCGCTTCACATTGGTGAAGTCCGACAGGCGGTTACGCCGTACGGTGCCCGCGCTTGTGGCGAAGACGACCTGAAGGTTTTCCCATTCCTCGTCCGGAACGTCGACCGGCATGATCGCCGCGATGGAGACTCCGGTCGGGATCGGCAGGATGTTGACGATCGCCTTGCCCTTGCCGGTACGCCCTGATTGCGGCAGGCGCCAAGTCTTCAGCTTGTAGACCATCCCGTCGGTCGTGAAAAACAGCAGCTGCGTATGCGTGTTGGCCACGAAGAGGGTGGTAACCACGTCCTCTTCCTTGGTCTGCATCCCCGACAGGCCCTTGCCACCACGCTTCTGCGCCCGGAAATCGGCCAGCGGAGTACGCTTGATATAGCCGCCCGAGGTGACGGTCACGACCATGTCTTCCCGCTCGATCAGGTCCTCGTCTTCCATGTCGCCGGACCAGTCGACGATCTCGGTGCGACGGGGCACGGCGAACTGATCTCGTACTTCGCGCAGCTCATCGCCGATGATCGACATGATGCGTTCGCGCGAGGAGAGGATATCCAGGTATTCCTTAATCTTGGCAGCCAGTTGCTCCAGCTCGTCCGTGACTTCTTTGACGCCCAGTTGGGTCAGGCGCTGCAGGCGCAATTCGAGGATCGCACGGGCCTGAACCTCGGTCAGGTTATAGGTGCCGTCGTCGTTCATCTTGGACAGAGGATCGTCGATCAGGCGCAGATAGCCTTCGATCTCGGCGGCGGGCCAGCGTCGGGTCATCAGTTTCTCGCGTGCCTCAGCCGCGTCTGCCGACGAACGGATGGTGGCAACCACTTCGTCCACATTCGAGACGGCCACGGCCAAACCACACAAGATATGGCTACGCTCGCGCGCTTTACGCAGATCGTATGCGGTGCGGCGGGCTACCACATCCTCGCGGAAGTCGATGAAGGATGTCAGGAACCGGCGCAGGGTCAGCTGCTCGGGCCGACCACCATTCAGGGCCAGCATGTTGCAGCCAAACGACGTCTGCATTGGCGAGAAACGATAAAGCTGGTTCAATACCACCTCAGGTGTCGCGTCGCGCTTCAACTCGACCACCACACGCACACCGTTGCGGTCGGATTCGTCCTGCACATGCGCCACGCCTTCGATGCGCTTTTCGCGCACCGCTTCGGCAATCTTTTCGATCATCGAGGCTTTGTTCACCTGATACGGTATCTCATCCACGACAATGGCGTAGCGATCCTTGCGCAGTTCCTCGACACGGGTCTTGGCACGGATGATGACGCTGCCACGGCCTTCCAAGTAGGCTTTGCGCGCACCGGAACGACCCAGCATCACACCGCCAGTCGGGAAGTCGGGGCCGGGGACGTATTCGATCAGCTGCTCGGAGGTCAGGTCCGGGTCGTCGATCAGAGCCAGAGTGGCGTCGACCACTTCGCCCAGATTGTGCGGAGGGATATTCGTGGCCATACCCACGGCGATACCGCCAGCACCATTGACCAGCATGTTCGGGAAGCGGGCGGGCAGGACGGTGGGCTCTTTGTCTTTGCCGTCGTAGTTGTCCTGAAAATCGACCGTCTCTTTTTCGATATCGGCCAGCAGGGCGGCGGCGGGCTTGTCCATCCGCACTTCGGTGTAACGCATGGCCGCCGGGTTATCGCCGTCCATCGAGCCGAAGTTGCCCTGACCATCCAGCAGCGGCAAAGACATCGAGAAATCCTGCGCCATCCGCACCAGCGCGTCATAGATCGCGCTATCGCCGTGTGGGTGGTATTTACCCATCACATCGCCGACCGGACGGGCCGATTTGCGATACGCCTTTTCATGCGTGTTACCCGTCTCGTGCATGGCGTACAAAATCCGCCGATGCACGGGTTTCAGGCCATCGCGCAGATCTGGGATCGCGCGGGAAACGATGACCGACATGGCATAGTCCAGATAGGACGTGCGCATCTCGGATTCGATGGAGACCGTCGGGCCGTCATAGACAGGGCGCTCGGGCGGGGTTTCATCCATGTTTTCAGGTGTTTCTGGCGTATCGCTCACGTAAACTGCTCGTTTCTTGTGCAGACTCTATATTTTGTGGTTCTACTCTATCAGACCCAGCACATAAGGTGCAAGCAAGCAACGAATCCGCGCGTGAAAATCCAAAGTAACACTCGGGTAACATCTTGTTATCCAACTGTTAGGTGGTTTTGCTGCTATCATGGAGAGACCCTGAATGAAATCGGAGGTCTGAATGCAGCAAAGCGAAACCGAATTGATGCTGAAGGGATACGGTCTGACGACGGCGGAATTCTTCTACCATATGCCTGACTATATCCATGTCCTGAACACGTTCATCTGGCAGGAATATGATCTGGCGCCAGATCATCCAAAACTGTTCGAATTTATCGACTTTTGGCAGCGAGAGATTGAGGGGCCTTTGCACTCGGTCAAGTTCACCCACCGCAAGATGATCGCGCCGGGGGAATGGCGCAATATGGTGGGTGAGTTCCGCGTGAACTGACGCCTTATCCCGCCCGCCACGCGTAGACCGAACACCCGGTTGAGCCCGAGCTGGTGAAGCTGTTGCCATCTTCAGCCAGACGACCGCGCCATTGAACTGTGATGCCAGGGAAATAGTCGGTGCCGCTGATCTGTTGGTCATTCACGTAGATCACCGTGTTGGCTTTTTGACCCAACGAGTCGGTGAGGCTTCCGGTGTATTTGTTGCCTCCGGCATGAGAGTAGCGCACTGTTCCGGTCACTTTCACGACCACCGCGCAGGTGGCCTTGAACTGCCAGGTGCCAGCCATAGAAAGGCTGGTGGATACCGACGGCGCAGGGGACGGTGTGGGGGATGGAGCAGCGACCACTTTGCAGATCGTGCCGCTTTTGCCCTGCAACTCTTCCAATGCGTGCTGAGTTCCCAAATCATCCGCCCCCAATTGCGACGCGCTCGCTTCACGGTAGCGCGCAAAGGCCTGACGGGTGCGCGGTCCGGCGACACCATCTGCGCCGCCTGCACTGCAGCCCAGCGCGTTCAAGGCCGATTGCGTGGCGCGCATCACTTCGCGCGAATCTGAAATAATCGGGGTGTCTGGGGCTTCGGGGGCCGGAGTACGCTCTGTCTCGATTGGCAGCTCAACCGAGGCAAGGCTGTCGCGCAATTGCAGAGCCACCTCGTAGGAGTAGTTCTCGGACCGATCCTCATACTTCTCAAGAAATGCGTCCAGTGCGGTCACCGTTCCGACCGAGCGCGCAAGCTCTAGATCGGCGCGCATGTCATCTGTCGGGGGCGTTGGTGCGGTCCGCGGGACCGTTGCGACAGCTGGGGTGAAATAGAATTCTCCCAACAGTTCATCATAGTAGGCGGGGATCTGCGTATGCTGAACGGTGCGGGACAGATCACGCACCTCGCGCCGCAGGTCTGAGACCATGCTGCGCAGCTCAAGACCGGGTTCTGACAGACGCGGCAGCAATGCGCGGGTGAAGACCGAGTTCTTCGCGGGTTCATCATCGCTCAGGCGGTCCAGCGCCATCTGGCCAGCCCCGGCGGAGAAGATCACGAACATACCCTCAGGCGCGTTGATGCGGCCCAAGCCACGCGTACGCCCTACGCTGCGCCCCGATACGGTTTCAAACGGATTGTCGCGGCAGGCGTCAATAATGGCGATTGAGGTGCGCGCGCCGGTGGCACGGACGCGGTCTAGCAGGTTCGACAGGGCGATGGATTCGGACTTCACGAAATCGGTCTCGCCGGACGAGGGCGCGACAATATCGGTGGGCAGCAGGTAATTCTCTCCGTCAATCTCGACGCCGTGACCGGCAAAGAACACAAAAGCGGTATCGCCAGCCTCAAGCCGAGCCGTAAAGTCGGCGATTTTCTGGTTCATGCCGCGCCGGTCGAGGTTGAGACCTTGGATAGTTTCAAAACCCAGATTTTCCAGCTTGTCGGAAACAGCCTCGGCATCGGCGACGGCTTTCTTCAAATCAACGACCGAGTTGTACTGATCATTGCCGATCACCAGCGCCAAACGCTCTTGCGCCCAAAGCGGGGCGGCGAAACATGCAAACAGAAAAAACAGAAACTTGTTCATCTCAACAACCCAAACTGGAATGATCCTGTTACATCTATATCGGAAAACCGCCGCGTCCCTCAGTGATTTGGATTACTTTGGCTGTACCAGTCGAATAAGAGGCGGTTTTCAGGTCATGCGACGGAAAAAAGACGCAATATGATTGCGCTAACATTGGACATGACCTTAGGTGCAGGTTAAGGACAACTCATGGTTTCACGCGTCATTCCCGTCGATCCGTTCGATCTGGTCATTTTCGGCGGCACCGGGGATCTTGCGCAGCGCAAGATCCTGCCCGCTTTGTTTCGCAGATTCTGCGCGGGGCAGTGGCCCGAAAGCGCGCGCATCATTGCGGTTGCACGCAGTGAGCTTTCGGCGGATGCGTTCCGGATCCTCGTGGCCGAGTCGTTGCGGAGCTATGCGCCCAGGCGGTCGGGTGAGGTTGAAAATCTCCAAGGTTTCCTGCAGCGCCTCGACTATGTTCGGCTGGATGCGCTCTCAACCGGCGGGTGGGATGAGCTGGCAGGCAAACTGACCCCGGACCGGGTGCGGGCTTTCTATTTCTCGGTCGGTCCCAGCCTGTTTGCCCCTCTGGCCGAACGTATCCGCGCGCATGCGCTTGCAACCGAGGATACAAGGATCGTGGTAGAGAAACCCTTTGGCCACGATCTAGATAGCGCACGGGATTTGAACGCTACGCTGGCGGCGCATTTCGACGAAGGGCAGATCTATCGGATCGACCACTATCTGGGGAAAGAAACCGTCCAAAACCTGATGGCCGTGCGGTTTGGCAACATGCTGTTCGAGCCGCTTTGGAACAGCCAGTATGTGGATCACATCCAGATCACCGTGGCCGAAACGGTCGGTGTCAAAGGGCGCGAAGACTATTACGAGCGCGCCGGAGCCATGCGCGACATGGTGCAGAACCACCTGATGCAACTGCTGTGCCTGATCGCGATGGAGCCGCCCGCAAAATTCGATCCGGACGCTGTACGCGACGAAAAGCTCAAGGTCATCCGCGCGCTTGATCCGGTTGAGCCGCACCACATTGTACGCGGGCAGTTCGCCGCCGAGGCTGATGGGGCGGGCTATCGTGAAGTTGTCGGAAATCCCCGCTCGACTACGGAAAGCTACGTGGCCTTGAAGGCGCATATCAGCAACTGGCGATGGGCCGGGACGCCGTTCTACCTGCGCACCGGCAAGCAGCTGGTGGCGCGCTCCTCGGTGATCAACGTGCAGTTCAAGGATGCACCGCATTCGATCTTTGGAGAGGCGGCGGGGCGACACGCCAATGCCTTATCTATCCGGTTGCAACCGAATGAGGGGATCACCCTGAAGGTGACAATCAAGGAACCGGGGCAAGGTGGAATGCGTTTGATCGACGTCCCGCTCGACATGAGCTTTGCCGAGGCGCTCGGGCCGGAAAATCAAGACCCGCCCGATGCCTATGAACGCCTGATCATGGACGTGATCCGGGGCAACCAGACCCTGTTCATGCGTGGTGATGAGGTCGAGGCCGCCTGGGCCTGGACCGATCCGATCATCGCCGGATGGCAGGCGCGGGGCGATGTCCCCAAACCCTATGACAGTGGCAGCACAGGGCCGGGCGACGCCGAGCTGCTGATGAAACGAGACGGTCGCCACTGGCAAGGAATCAAGCCATGAATATTCAGGAATATGCCGACCGCGACATGTTGGCGATCGACGTGGCCAACGCATTGGCCGGAGAATTGGAGGCCGCGTTGTTGCATGACGACACGGTGGCCCTTGCAGTGCCGGGCGGAACGACTCCGGGGCCGGTTTTCGATGTCCTCTGCGCTGCAGATCTCGATTGGGCGCGGATACGCGTGCTGCCGACCGACGAACGCTGTGTACCTGCCGACAGTGACCGCTCGAACGAGCGTCTGATCCGCGAACGTCTTCTGACCAACCGTGCCTCGGTGGCGCAATATGTACCTCTCTATGTCCCTGGGGTCGCTCCTGAGGACGCACTGCCTGAGATCGAGTCATTGATCGCACCAGTGCTGCCTTTGTCGGTGCTGGTGTTGGGGATGGGTGGTGATATGCACACCGCCTCGCTGTTTCCGGGAATGCAGGGGCTGGCCGAAGCGTTGGACAGCAACGCGCCGACGCTGGCTGTGGCGCGGACGGATGTGCAGCCGGAACCGCGTATCACCCTGACGGCTCCGGTCCTAGATGGGGCCTTGTCGAAACATCTGATCATCTTCAGCGCCGAGAAGCGGGAAGCGCTGGAGAAGGCCATGTCTCTGCCGCCCGAAGAGGCGCCGATCGCGGCCGTTCTGGGCGGCATGACCGTGCATTGGGCGGAGTGAGCCATGCGACTGGATAGATTGAAAGCACTAGCAGCATCGCAGCAGGCGCGCATTCTAGACCTGTTCGAAGCGGACGCGGATCGTGCACAGAATTTCTCCGCCACAACCGGCGATATGCTGTTCGACTACTCAAAAACGCAGCTCGACGGCGAGATTCGGGACGCTCTGATCCAACTATGTGACCAAGCCGATCTGGAAGCACGCCGCGAGGCGATGTTTTCTGGCCAGAAAATCAACGAGACCGAAGATCGCGCGGTGTTGCACACGGCGTTGCGAAACCTGGACGGCGACGCGGTGCAGGTCGATGGTCAGGATGTCATGCCGGACGTTCTGGACACTTTGCAGCGGATGCGCGTCTTCGCTGAGGAAGTGCGCGGAGGTACCGCTGCCGGGGCAGGGGGCAGCTTTACCGATGTTGTGAATATCGGTATCGGAGGTTCGGATCTGGGGCCGGTGATGGCGACCCACGCGCTGTCGCCCTACCATGATGGGCCGCGTTTGCACTATGTCTCGAACGTCGATGGCGCGCATATCGCTGATACGTTGCGCCAGCTGGACCCGACCCGGACATTGGTGATCGTGGCCTCGAAAACCTTCACGACGATTGAAACCATGACCAACGCCCTCACCGCGCGGGCCTGGATGAGCGAGGGCGGAGGCGATCCTTCTAAGCAGTTTGCCGCCGTCTCAAGCGCGTTGGACAAAACACACGCCTTCGGCATCCCCGAGGATCGCGTATTCGGTTTCGCAGATTGGGTCGGCGGGCGGTACTCTGTCTGGGGACCTGTCGGTTTGCCGGTGATGATCGCGATCGGCTCGAATGCATTCGATGCTTTCCTGCGGGGTGGACAGGCGATGGACCTGCATTTCCGTTCGGCCGAATGGGCCGAGAGTGTGCCGGTAATGCTGGCTTTGGTCGGAATCTGGCATCGTCAGGTGCTGGGCCATGCTAGCCGAGCGGTGTTGCCCTATGACCAAAGGCTGCTGCGCCTACCGGCCTATTTTCAGCAGCTCGAGATGGAATCGAACGGCAAATCGGTTGCAATGGATGGCAGCGCGCTTTCGGTGCCGTCCGGGCCTGTTGTTTGGGGTGAGCCGGGCACCAATGGTCAGCATGCCTTCTACCAGTTGATCCATCAGGGCACCGACGTGATCCCCTGCGAATTCATGGTCGCTGCCGAAGGGCATGAACCTAAACTGGCCCATCATCACCGCCTGCTTCTCGCCAATTGCCTTGCCCAGTCCGAGGCTTTGATGCGCGGCAGGTCTCTCGACGAAGCCAGCGCCCGTATGGCTGCCAAAGGCCTGCAGGGCGATGAACTCGACCGTCAGGCACTGCATCGGGTGTTTCCGGGCAACCGGCCTTCGACCACCTTGATCTACCCCAAACTGACGCCCTTTGTGTTGGGGCAGATCATTGCGCTCTATGAACATCGGGTGTTCGTCGAAGGCGTTCTTCTGGGCATCAATTCTTTCGATCAATGGGGCGTCGAACTGGGTAAAGAACTTGCCACTTCACTCGGGCCGATCGTGGACGGAGAAGAAAGCGCCGACGACAAGGATGGCTCGACCGCCGCCCTTGTCGCCTATGCCCTGCGCCACCGCAATTGACGTGCTGAAATGCGGCCCGGGCCAATCTCGGGCCGCAATCTTTTTATTGTCAGACAAATAATTGCTTGGCAGGGTTCTTTCCAATGAACCGTCATGATTGATCGCCCTGCCACAGGCCCGCGTATCTCTCAATGTACGGAATGGCCGCCGACAGCGTGGCCTGAACAAGAAAGGGAGTATGTCCATGCTGGGACAGATGATGACGCAGCCCTTGCTGATCTCGTCACTGATTGATCACGCCGAGCGCTACCACGGTCAGACGGAAATCGTGTCGGTTGAAACAGACGGCACCGTAACGCAGACCAATTGGTCCGAAGTGGCACGCAACGCTCGCCGGTTGGGATCGGCATTAACCAAGCTTGGACTGGAACCACAAGACCGCATCGGCACCCTGGCCTGGAACAACCGCCGCCACCTTGAGATCTACTATGCGACTTCGGGCGCCGGTTTCGTGTGTCACACGATCAATCCGCGCCTCTTCCCCGAGCAGCTGACCTACATCATCAACCACGCCCAGGATCGCGTTCTGTTCTTCGACGCCACCTTCATCCCTCTGGTCGCCGCGTTGCAAGAAGGGCTAGGCGAGGTTCATCACTTTGTTTTGATGGGCCCTCGTGATGACGAAGCGGCGGCGCAGATCGACGGGCTGCAATTCTATGTTGAATTGATCCAGACGGGTGATACCGATTTCGCATGGCCGGTCTTGGATGAAAACACTGCCTCCGGCCTGTGTTACACCTCGGGCACGACGGGCCATCCCAAGGGGGTGCTCTATTCGCATCGCTCGACCGTATTGCATGGCTTTGCCTCGAATGCGCGAGACGTCATTGGCTATTCGGCCATGGATGTCGTGATGCCCGTGGTGCCGATGTTCCATGTCAATGCCTGGGGGTCGCCCTATGCCTGTGCCATGTCCGGGTCGCGCATGGTTCTGCCGGGGCCGGGACTGCATGGTGAGGCGCTGGTCAATCTGATTGACAGCTATGGCGTGACGGTCGCGATGGGTGTTCCCACGATCTGGCAGGGCCTTCTGGCCCATGCCGCGCAATCCGGCAGCAAACTCGCCAGCCTTGATCGCACCGTGATCGGAGGTGCCGCTTGCCCACCCTCGATGATCGAAACCTTCCGTGAGGTCTACGACGTCGACACCGTCCACGCGTGGGGCATGAGTGAGATGAGCCCGCTTGGTACAACCAATGTCCCGATTGCCAAACATCGCGACCTACCGATCGAAGAGCAACACCGTCTACGCGAAAGCCAGGGGCGGCCTCCCTACGGGGTTGAGCTGAAGATCGTGGATGACGACGGTAACGATTTGCCCCATGACGGCGAAACCCAGGGCGACCTGATGGTGCGCGGCCCGTGGGTACTGGACAGCTATTTCCAGATGCAGGACGAGGCGCTTTTACAGGATGGCTGGTTCGCCACCGGGGATGTCGCAACACTGGATGCCGACGGCTACATGACGATCCGCGACCGGTCAAAGGACATCATTAAATCGGGAGGCGAATGGATAAGCTCGGTTGAGTTGGAAAACATCGCAGTCGCCCATCCAAAACTCGCCACAGCTGCAGTGGTCGGGGTTTCGCACCCCAAATGGGACGAGCGTCCGATTCTGGTCGCCGTGAAGGCCGAGGGAGAGGAGCCGTCAGAGGAAGAACTGCTGTCCTTCTTTGATGGCAAGATCGCCAAATGGCAAGTGCCGGATAAGGTTGTGTTCATCGACGCTTTGCCGTTGAACGCAACAGGAAAGGTGCTGAAACGGACCCTGCGCACGCAGTTTGCCGACGCGTTGACGGGGTGATTTGGGGGAATTGGCTCCGGCGGTAGGGATCGAACCTACGACCAATTGATTAACAGTCAACTGCTCTACCGCTGAGCTACGCCGGAACGGTTCGCGCCGTATAGCAAGCTGTTTTCATGGCGTCTAGATCATCTTGTGGGATTTTGAGTAAAATTATCAAACAGGCCGCTTCTCCCCGGCACTGATCTCTTCAGACTTCGGTTCAACCCCCGGTTCGTTTGCCGCGAGAACGAATTGCAATTTGCTATCGTCGTTCGAAAAAGGCACAAGAAGTACGCCAAATACGGCACTCGTCGGCATAAAACGCAACAGCCGTTTCGAGACGGTGTTTGTCAGGCTTGAACACTGGCGTCGCGAAGTAGAGCGATGCGACCGATGACTCAAAAACCTCTTCCTAGACCATCGCCCTGGCTTTGACACTCATTTAGCTGCAAAAGAACTCAATGAGTTCAGAACCCAAAGGCCTCTGCGCGTATTTTAGTACGCTTGACCTTGATTTAGTTTTCTTTTGTTTGTCAGCTGCGGAGCGCAGTATCTGGTTCAAATCACTGTCGTTCATGATACTTTTCTTTGGAGGTCAGTTAGATGCATTGCAACAACTTGGAGACCGAATTGAACACAGCTCAGCTCAAGAAACCAGTTCTAACTATGCCTAATGACGTGCAGGAAGTACTGCGCGAGCATTATCAAAAATCTTCTGTCATTCTGGAGTATGGATCCGGGGGATCCACTGTATTGGCAGGGGAATTGGAGAATAAAAAAGTCTTTAGTGTGGAAAGTGATCAATACTGGGCTCAAATGATGCATCGGTGGTTCCAGGAAAATCCTCCTAAGACGAGTACTGAAGTCAATATTTCATGGGTGAACATTGGGAAGACAAAGAAATGGGGTTTCCCGGTAAATACGAAGGAATCGAACCTGTTTCCCAGATACCCATTGTCAATTTGGCAAAGCGATGGGTTTCAGCATCCTGATGTAGTGCTGGTGGACGGACGGTTTCGCGTCGGTTGTGCCCTGGCGACGGCTTTTAACATCAAGCGACCGGTGACACTTTTGTTTGATGACTACCTTCACCGCCCGCGTATGCGCGCTGCCGAAGAGTTTCTTAGGGCTCCGAAGTTTGTCGGTCGGATGGCGATTTTTGACGTAGAGCCTATGGAAATTCCAGTAGATCGGTTGGTTCGTGTGATTCGTTTGTTGACAACCGCCTAGTCGAATCCTTCGACCCCACGTTGTGTGGCTCTGTAGGTGCTATGATTTGTTCATAGGCGTTAGGATAGTGTGGGTTCTACCAAACGGAGGCGGTGGGCTTTATTGTCCGATTAATACCCGAAAAAGCTCTAACCCTATTTGTCTTTTTCTCACCAAGACCTGCGAAGGTTCTACGCAGAGGAAAACTAACCAACTTGCTGAGAAGATTGGCTCCGGCGGTAGGGATCGAACCTACGACCAATTGATTAACAGTCAACTGCTCTACCGCTGAGCTACGCCGGAACTGAGGGGCGTATAACAACCCCGATTTTTGACGTCCAGAGGGGAAGCGCGCGAAATCAGAATTTTTTCTCATGCTCACGAAAGTCGCCGGAAAACCGCATCTGATGCGAGGGCGCCATCGTAGGTGACCTTGGATTTTCCCGTCAAATCAATCAAATGCGCCAGGACGTTACGCTCGGCTGCGGGCAGCAGAGCTTTCGGGGTGTCGGTGTAGATACGCTCGGCCAATTGCCGGGCCGAGCCTTGCCGATCTGCCAGCGCCGCGAGGATTTGCGCTTCTCGTCCTAGCCTATGCTGAATCAACCACTGCAGCCGCTCGGCAGGATTTTCGATCGGCGCGCCGTGACCCGCGTGAAAGACGGACCAGTCGCGCTGTTGCAGCCGGTGGCAGGCCGCCATGAAATCGGTGAGATCTCCGTCAGGGGGAGAGACGAGCGAGCTGGCCCAACCCATCACGTGATCCGCCGTAAAGCACACATCGCCCCAGGCCAGCGCGATGTGATTGCCCAGATGACCGGGGGTGTGAATGACCTCAAGCTGCCAGTCGTCACCTGTGACGCGTTCTCCGTCCGCCAATTCGATATCCGGCCGGAACGCGGTGTCGATGCCTTCTCCGCCTTGCACCATGCCAGTTTGGGCGAGGTCGGACATGACCGCACTGCGCCCGGCCTCGGGGCCTCCAAAGGCCAGAATCGGGGCGCCGGTACGGGCCGCGAGCGGGGCGGCCAGAGGCGAATGATCCAAATGGGTGTGGGTCACGAGGATTTGGCTGATTCTCTGATCAGGTGTCAGCGCGTCCAGAATCGCCTCCAGATGCGCGTCGCTCAGTGGTCCGGGATCGATCACCGCCAGATCCCGCGTCCCCAGAAGATAGGTGTTTGTGCCCCGATACGTCATCGGCGAAGGATTCGGAGCCAGGATGCGCCGTAAACCCGGGTGCAACTCCTGCGCCACGCCAGCCGGCGGGTTGAATTCGTCAGGTGCCTGCATTCTGTCCTCTTTCTCTTGTCCGGGCAGCCCGCTAGGTTTAGCGCATGTCCACGCAATGGCTCAAACCCTATATGCCGCGCGGCCTGTATGTCCGGGCTGCGCTGATTCTCGTCCTGCCGGTGGTGGCTTTGCTGCTGGTGGTGGGCATTGCGTTCTTGCAAAAGCATCTGGAGGACGTGACCGCGCAAATGACGCAAGCCGCCGCGCGGGAGGTCCGTCTGATCACTCAGACCATGGCCGAATCTGAGACTCGGCAACAGGCGCTGGCCGCCGTGCGTCCCGATCTAAGCGCTCTGTCGATGAAGATGCAGTTCCTCGATGCGGATGAGATGCCAGAAATCGGCCGGCGCAGATGGTACGATTTTATTGCGCCACAGGTTGAGGCAGATCTCATTGCAGAATTGCCTGACCTTGAAGCGGTTGCCCTGCCTAGTGGGCAAGAGGCGCGCCTCTATATGCCCACCCATCTGGGCCTGTTGCAGTTGACCTTTGATCGACGGCGTCTGTCCCCCGCGGCGCCGCATCAGTTGATTGTGACGATGGTTTTCTTTGCCATCATCATGACCTCGATCTCGTTTCTATACATGCGCAACCAACTGCGACCCATTACGCGGCTTGCGGATGCTGCACAGGCTTTTGGTCGCGGACGGGTGGTGCCGTATTCCCCCGGCGGCGCGGTCGAGGTTCGGGCCGCGGGCAACGCTTTTCTCGACATGCGGGCGCGGATTGAGCGGCAGATGGAGCAGCGGACAATGATGCTATCGGGTGTCAGCCATGACCTGCGTACTCCGCTGACACGGCTTAAACTGGGCCTGTCTATGCTGCCCGAAGAAGAGGCTGCGCCGTTGCAGCAGGACGTAACCGAGATGCAATCGCTTCTGGATGCGTTCCTCGACTTTTCCCGCGGTGCTGCCGAAGGTGCTCCCGAAGAGGTCGATCCCGAAGCTTTGCTGACGCAGATCGTCAGCGATGCAAGACGGGCTGGCCATAAGGCGGAACTGGTTACCGTCGACGGGCAGGGGACAGCGATGTTGCGACCATCAGCCATGCGCCGGGCGGTCGAGAACCTGATCGGTAATGCCGTGCGGTATGGCAGCAAGGCGGATGTCAGCCTGACGCTGACGCCCAAATCTCTACGCATCCGGGTCGAGGATGATGGGCCAGGTATCCCGCCCGAACAGCGGACCGAGGCCGTTAAGCCTTTTTCCCGGCTGGACCCTGCACGCAATCAGAACCAAGGCAGCGGTGTTGGTCTGGGCCTTGCCATCGTGGCCGACATCGCCCGTGCCCATGGCGGCGTCTTGCGCCTTGGCAAAAGCGAGAGATTAGGCGGGCTGTGTGCCGACATCATTGTAGGGCGCTAGAGGCGCGGCGTTCTTATGAAAACAGCGGAATTTGGTAGGCCCGGCAGGACTTGAACCCGCAACCAAAGCGTTATGAGCGCTCTGCTCTAACCAATTGAGCTACAGGCCCGCCTGAGCGCTTTGAGTACCACGGTGAACGCCCGCGTCAAGCCTGACCGTTGCATCAAAGCGCACAATCGACTAACTCGCCCGCAAACCATTCATGAAGGATAGGCCATGACAGCGGGCAAGAACGGAATCACCTACGCCGACGCGGGTGTGGATATTGATGCAGGCAACGCTCTGGTCGACCGCATCAAGCCTGCTGCAAAACGCACCAATCGCCCCGGTGTCATGAGCGGTCTGGGCGGGTTCGGCGCGCTGTTCGACCTCAAGGCCGCTGGCTATGAAGATCCGATTCTGGTGGGGGCCACCGACGGTGTCGGCACCAAGCTGCGGATCGCGATTGATACTGGTGTTGTGGATGGCGTTGGCATTGATCTTGTGGCCATGTGCGTCAACGACCTGATCTGCCAGGGCGCTGAGCCATTGTTCTTTCTCGATTATTTCGCCACTGGCAAGCTGGACACCGATACTGCCGCGCGGATCATCGAAGGGATTGCCGAAGGCTGTGCGCAGTCGGGATGCGCCTTGATCGGTGGCGAAACTGCCGAGATGCCGGGCATGTATCCCGATGGCGATTTCGATCTGGCCGGGTTCTCGGTCGGCGCGATGGAGCGCGGTGCCGATCTGCCCGACGGCGTAGCGGCGGGCGACGTTCTGTTGGGATTAGCCTCCAACGGGGTGCATTCCAATGGCTACTCTCTGGTGCGCAAACTGGTCGAGATTTCCGGGCTGGGCTGGGAGGCCGACTCGCCCTTTAGCGACGGCACGTTGGGCGAGTCGCTGCTGACGCCGACGCGGCTTTATGTAAAGCCTGCACTGGCCGCGATCCGCGCTGGGGGTGTGCATGCGCTGGCTCATATCACCGGCGGCGGTCTGACCGAAAACCTGCCGCGTGTTCTGCCCGAAGGGCTGGGCGCGCAGATCGATCTGGACGCATGGGATTTGCCGCCTGTCTTCGGTTGGATGGCCGAAACTGGCGGGACTGCCGAAGCTGAGATGTTGAAGACTTTCAACTGCGGCATCGGCATGATCGTGGTCTGCGCCGAAGATCAGGCCGACGCGCTGACTGCTTTGCTGACTGAGGCGGGTGAGACCGTGTCGCGCATCGGCACCGTGACTGACAAGGCTGGCGTGGCCTATTCGGGCAAACTGCTGTGAGCCACAAGCGCGTCGCGATCCTGATTTCCGGCGGCGGGTCAAACATGGTTTCTCTGGTCGACAGCATGACCGGAGATCACCCTGCGCGCCCATGTCTGGTTCTGTCTAACGACGCGCAGGCCGGTGGTCTGGCAAAGGCGCGGGATCGCGGGATAGAAACGGCTGTGGTTGATCACCGCCCTTTTAATGGGGATCGAGCGGCGTTTGAGGCGGAGTTACTGAAGCCGCTTGAGGCCGCGCAACCCGATATTGTATGTCTGGCCGGGTTCATGCGGGTCCTGACCGGCGATTTCGTCTCGCGCTTTCAGGGGCGGATGCTGAACATTCACCCCTCGTTGCTGCCGAAATACAAAGGCCTGCACACCCATGCCCGCGCGATCGAAGCCGGTGACGCCGAACACGGCTGCACCGTGCATGAGGTCACCGCGGCGCTGGATGATGGCCCAATTCTGGGGCAGGCGCGGGTCGCCATTGAACCCGAGGACACCCCCGACAGCCTGGCCGCCAAAGTGTTGGTTTTTGAGCATCAGCTCTACCCGCCGGTGCTGCGGCGGTATGCGGAAGGCAACAGGTCCGTTCTTATGCTGCCCTGATCGTCCTTGGGTGATTTACACCCGGCGGAAATTCGTCCTATGGTCGCCGATAACGCTCGGGACGGTAGAAAAACGGGCAGTCACACAAAGAACAAGAATAGTACGGCGCATGAGAACTCTGACAACGACGCAAGAGCTGGCTGATTTCTGCTGGGCTGCTGCTGCCTTTCCCTATGTCACTGTAGATACAGAATTTCTGCGCGAGCGGACCTACTATTCAAAACTATGTCTGGTGCAATTGGCCGTCCCCTCCGAGGAAGAAGACAGTGCCGTTCTGGTTGACCCACTGGCCGAAGGTATCTCGCTTGAGCCGCTCTATGAGCTGTTCCGGAATGAGAGCGTGGTCAAGGTGTTCCACGCCGCACGTCAGGACCTTGAGATCTTCTGGGTCGATGCGCATGTATTCCCGACCCCGCTGTTTGACACGCAGGTTGCCGCGATGGTCTGCGGCTTTGGTGAACAGGTCGGCTATGAGACGCTGGTGCGCAAGATCTGCAAGCAGGGGGTGGATAAAACCTCGCGCTTTACCGACTGGTCGCGGCGTCCTCTGACAGATGCGCAAAAGACCTATGCGCTGGCCGATGTGACCCATCTGCGCAAGATTTACGAACATCTCGCGGCCGAGCTTGAGAAAACCAAGCGCAGCCATTGGGTGTCCGAGGAACTACGCATCCTGACCCAGCCCGGCACTTATGACATCCGGCCCGAGGATGCTTGGAAGCGTGTTAAAACGCGGACGAACTCGGCCAAGTTTCTGGCGGTTGTGCGGGAGTTGGCGCAGTTCCGCGAAACTCACGCACAGGACAACAACATCCCGCGCAACCGCGTGTTCAAAGATGACGCGCTGATCGAACTGGCCTCAACTAAACCCAAAACGCCATCGGACCTTGGCGGCTCGCGCCTACTGCTGCGAGAGGCGCGCAAAGGGGCAATTGCGGAAGGCATTCTGGCGGCCGTTAAAAAGGGTGTGAACTGCCCACTCGAACAGCTGCCCAAGGTCGACACGAGCCGCGACAAACTGAAGGTGAACCCAGCGCTGGCTGATCTGTTGCGGGTGCTGCTGAAATCGAAAACCGAAAGCTCGGGCGTGGCGGCAAAGCTGATCGCCACCAGCGCCGAACTGGACCAGATCGCAGCGGGCGAGCGCGGCCTTCCCTCAATGACCGGCTGGAGGTTCGAGGTGTTCGGTGAGGATGCTCTGAAGCTGTGCGAAGGCAAGATCGCACTGGCTGCAATGGGGCAAAACGTGAAGGTCGTGCCCCTCTGATCGCTTAGCGGCGACGCGATTCCAAGGCGTTTTGCTGCCCAACCACGCGGACCAGACGGATGCCTTCTAGCTCTTGCCGGGAGACGTTGATGGCGTCGGAGACCATGCGCGAACGCTCTGTACCCTGCGCAGTCTGCGCCTTGGGGTAATTCACTAGGAAGGTGAACTCCATCACGGCGTTCTTCTGGTTTTCCTCCGAATTCACGGGCACCAGACGGGCGTTGAACGCGCCTTGGCGTTGCGCCGTGCCCGAAGAATAGACAATCGCTCCGGTCGGTGTTGCGTCGATCCGCAGTTCGTCAATTTTTGCAATTGGAACACTGGTGTCTTCTTCTATGGGACGGTCAAAAAGGCCGATGCCATCGCTTTGTCTTGGCACCAGCGCATAGGCCTCGTCTACCGGGGCTGTTTCGACTGGGGCGGGCTGGCTGGATCCGAACCAGTTCGACGGGTTCGCTCGAGAATTGCGCCAGCTGTTGCAGGCAGACAGGGTCAACGCGGCGATGATAAGAAGAGACAGTGATTTTTGCATGGACCCACGGCTTTAACAGTCATTCACGCAATGGGTTAGCGCAATTTCCTTGCCTTGAAAAGCCACGGCGAGGGCTGGACAGGTGGCTATCGTCGGCATAGGTCACAATTGTGAATGAAACAGAAGGACCGCCGCGCCATGGCAACGCCCGCCTTTGAAGAAATTGTCGAAGACTTCGAGTTCCTCGAAGATTGGGAGGACCGCTATCGCCATGTGATCGAGCAGGGCAAAGCGATGGAGCCGCTGGACGATGCGCTCAAAGTTCCAGCCACCAAAGTGGACGGTTGCGCCAGCCAGGTGTGGCTGCACCCTATGATCGATGGCGGCGTGTTTCGTTTCGATGGGGATAGCGATGCGCTGATCGTTCGTGGTCTGATTGCGGTTTTACGTCTTCTTTACAACGGCTTGCCGGTTGCTGAGGTGATCAAGGTCGACGCCGGCGGAGAGTTGGCGCGGCTGGGCCTGAATGACCACTTGTCCGCTCAGCGGTCGAACGGTCTGAGGGCGATGATCGAACGCATCCGCGAAGTCGCGCAGGAAAAAGCGTAGCGTCAGCGCGTTCTAGTCGCCCAATCGGTTAGCGTGGTTTCCAGATCGCCATAGCCGGTCAAGCGGCGCTCAAAATCCAGTCCCATACGCTCGGCACATTCCTGCGCGCGCGCCGTTAGCGCGGGATCATCCGTTTGGGCCTGATAGACCAGTTTGGTGTAGTTCCCGAAATACATGTCTCGCAGCTGGGGATGGCGATCCAAACCCAGCGGTTTCCAGACAAATGCGTCGAACTGCCGGGCCAGAAAATCGGTAAGGTAAAAGGCGGTTGTCTCGTCCTCGCCCTGTGCGGCAAAGGCTTCATTCCCTTCGAAGAACGAATAGCAATGCGGGCCCTTGACCATCTCGACACCAAGCCGGTCGCAGGCCTGCTGTAGCAGGCCACCGGTGCCGCAATCCGCGTAGACGACGAAGACCTGATCATACTGCTCACGATGCTTGGCAATCGCATCTTCAACGGCCTGAGTGATCTTCTCAGGGTGGACATGAAGGATCGCGGGTAGGCAGGTCAGGTCCATATGGTCCCAGCCGTTGCGGTTCTTGAGGTCCAGAATCTCGCGCGCCAAGGCCCCGCAGGCCAGCAAAAGGATACGCCCCTTGCCGGTTTCGTCATATCCATCGGTCGTTAGACGGGCGTCATCGGGATGCTGGTTCTGTGACATTCCGGAGTCCTCTGGCTGGCTGGTCCGGGTGATTTTGCCCGAAAACGCGGCTTGAAACAAAAAGGCCGCCCGAAATCGAGCGGCCCTTTCAGAACAGAAACGGTGTTCTTATCCCGCCAGCTGGTTGTGCTTGCGCGAGACGAAGTCCTTAGCGGTCTCAACAGCCACAGCCGCGTCACGGCAATATGCGTCAGCGCCGATGGCTTTGCCGAACTCTTCGTTCAGCGGTGCGCCGCCGACCAGAACGATGTAGTCATCGCGAACGCCTTGCTCGACCAGCGTGTCGATCACAACCTTCATGTAAGGCATGGTCGTGGTCAGCAGGGCCGACATGCCCAGGATGTCGGGCTGTTCGTTTTCCAGCGCTTCCAGGTAGTTCTCGACCGGGTTGTTGATGCCGATGTCTACAACTTCGAAGCCAGCGCCTTCCATCATCATCGAAACAAGGTTCTTGCCGATGTCGTGGATGTCGCCCTTCACGGTGCCGATGACCATCTTGCCCACGCGCGGTGCGCCTGTTTCAGCCAGCAGAGGCTTCAGGATCGCCATACCGCCCTTCATGGCGTTGGCGGCCAGCAGAACCTCGGGCACGAACAGGATACCGTCGCGGAAGTCGTGGCCAACCACGGTCATGCCGCCGACCAGAGCTTTGGTCAGGATGTCGTAGGGGGTCCAGCCGCGCTCGAGAAGGATGTTGGTGCCTTCTTCGATCTCTTCTTTCAAGCCGTCGTAGAGATCGTCGAACATCTGTTCAACAAGCTCTTCGTCGTTCAGTTCGGACAGGATGATGTCTTCTTCGTCGGACATGGGGTGTTTTCCTGAGCTGTGCGGACCCTTGGTCCGGGGTGGCATTTTTTTCGTTTTGGCCAAAACGTCGCAGATTTACTGTGACGATTGCGACCTCGGCGGTTTCGGGACCGACGTTTATGTCAAAAATCGGCATCGGGCGACAGAATAATATGCATGATCATCCTGTGTCTGGCTCAGGTTAGCTAAAACAGGGGGTGGTTGCCTCGCGTTCAGTATTCGCTTACCTATAGTATGAGAACGTATGGTGAACAAATGCAACCTCAAACCAATATCCGCGCTCGGGGGACCGCATCCAACGACGCGGGTCGCTTTGAAAAACTTGCCACGGTCCAAACGGATGACGGCTGGGACATCGAAGAAGACCAACCGCTTCTGAGGACCGAGGTCCGGGACGAGGTGGCGCGCAGTGTGATCACCTATAATCGCTCTCCCGACCTGCCGTTCGACCGCTCGATCAACCCGTATCGGGGGTGCGAACATGGCTGCGTTTATTGCTTTGCGCGGCCCAGTCATGCCTACCTTGGACTGTCGGCAGGGCTGGATTTTGAGACCCGTTTGACCGCGCGTGGCAATGCAGCCGAGGTACTGCGCAAGGAATTGTCCGCACGGTCCTACAAAGTCGCGCCGATTGCCTTGGGCACCAACACCGACCCTTATCAACCCGTTGAAAAAGAACGCGGGATCACGCGGGCCTGTCTTGAGGTTCTGAGGGATTTCAACCACCCCGTAGCGATCGTGACCAAAGGGACCCTGATCGAGAGGGATCTGGATATTCTTGCCCCCATGGCCGCGCAGGGTCTAGTTCGGGTCGGGATATCCCTAACAACCTTGGACGCGGGCCTCTCTCGCCGGATGGAGCCGCGCGCGCCGTCTCCCAAACGGCGGCTGGAGGTCATTCGACGTCTCACCGGGGCAGGGGTGCCGGTGCGGGTAATGACCTCGCCCGTTGTGCCCGGGCTAACCGATCATGAACTGGAGGCTCTGCTGGAGGCCGGGCATGAGGCCGGTGCCGACACCGCGAGCTGGATCATGTTGCGCCTACCCCGAGAGGTTTCGGTGCTGTGGCAGGACTGGCTGGCCGAACATGAACCCGCGCGGGCCGAAAAGGTCATGACGCGGCTGCGCGAGATGCATGGAGGTCGCGACTATGACCCGCGCTGGGGTCACCGGATGCGGGGAGAAGGCGAGTATGCCGAATTGATCTCAAAGCGCTTCAAGGTAGCCGTTAAACGTTTGGGCCTGAAGGTGAAGTCCGACGAACTGCGTCGCGATCTTTTCGCAAAACCTGCGCAGCCGGGCGATCAGATGAGCCTGTTTTAGGTCGCGCGTCAGAAACTGATACCGATCCCGGCTGTGAACCCGTTGACCGTGTCGCTGCCATAGTAGCGGACCATGATCCGTGTGGTACTCACCCATGGCACCCAGGTGTCGGACAGATCAACCTCGATCCCGCCGCCGACGCGGGCCAGCCAATCTGTGCCCAGAACAATCGACTGATCCCCGGCCAGGTAAGAGATAGACAGATCCCCGACCCAACGTACCGGTCGGCCAAACATCCGACCGCCTGTCGGAAACCGGTACCGTGACCAAAGCACTGCATTTGCAGCCGTCGATTGCACGAGGAGGTCTTCGTCGTCACCAATGGGCCAGTATTCGATATGCGTGTAGCGAAGGCTCATCTCGAACTCTCGGTCATTGGTCAGAGGGCGTGCGTAATCCAGCGTCAGCGAACCGCCCGCACCTCCGGCCCAGAGACCGCCGCTTTCGAGGAAATCAGCTTCTATGCCAAGCCGCTCGGCGATCACTTGAGCGGCGACTGACGTGTCAGATTGGGTGCGCCCGATCGAGATATGCGCCATGGGCGTCAGTTTCCATCGCTCTCCCAAGTCAAATTGGTAGCCGATACCGCCTGTTACAGCGGCGCTTGTCCATTTGAGTGGCAACGTGGTGGTCTCGCCGGAGCCAGAGAAGAACAGGACCGGGTCATAGCGCGCATAGCCGATATAGCCTTCAAGGTAGATGGGTACGCCTTCGCTCAGCCGAAAGCCCCCGCCCAATTGCGCGGATTTGAAGTCGTACTCGCGGTTTCCCGTGTTCGATTGCAGCGAGATCGCACTGGCTGAGTCATCAGGGATGCCAGCAAGGCCTAAAATCGCCAGAGAACCCGCCGCGTTTTCGCGCTGGATCTGTTTGAAAATGTCCTCAAGAATCCCTTGCGCCAAGCCAGACGCCGGAAAGGCAAAGAACGCCAGAAAGGCTATTTGAAGGAACCGACATACCATCGCAACACAGGGTTTCTACAATTTCACGAGACCATATCCATGGTCTTAGGCTGAGAGAAGCAGGTGCAAAAACCGACGGGGCAAGTGACGCAGCGCTACAACAACTCAGGATCAAAAAAGGCCCCGGAGAACGTCCGGAGCCTTGGTTCTGTTTGGTTTGACGCGCGGTTCAACGCTTTTCGATATCCACGTAGTCGCGGAGTGTTTCGCCTAGATACAGCTGACGCGGGCGGCCAATCTTGTTCTGAGGATCGGCGATCATCTCTTTCCACTGGCTAACCCAGCCAACAGTGCGCGACAGGGCGAAGATCGGTGTGAACATCGAGGTTGGGAAGCCCATCGCCTCGAGGATGATGCCCGAATAGAAGTCCACGTTCGGGAACAGCTTTTTCTCGGCGAAATACGGATCTTCCAGCGCCTGTTTTTCCAGCGCTTTTGCGACCTGAAGCTTGGGGTTGTTTTCGACACCCAGCAGATCCAACACTTCATCCGCCGATTGCTTCATGACCTTCGCACGCGGATCGAAGTTTTTGTAAACCCGGTGACCGAAGCCCATCAGGCGGAACGGATCGTTCTTGTCCTTGGCGCGGGCTATGTATTCGGGGATACGATCGACGGTGCCGATCTCTTCCAGCATCTCAAGGCAAGCCTGGTTCGCACCACCATGCGCCGGACCCCAGAGGCAGGCGATACCGGCGGCGATACAGGCAAACGGGTTCGCACCCGAAGACGATGCCAGACGCACGGTCGAGGTCGAGGCGTTCTGTTCGTGATCCGCGTGCAAGGTAAAGATGCGATCCATCGCACGGCTGAGGATCGGGTTCACCTCATACTCTTCGGCCGGAACGCTGAAGCACATGCGCAGGAAGTTCGACGCATAGTCCAGATCGTTGCGCGGATACACGAAGGGCTGACCTGTGTGGTATTTGTAGGCCCAGGCCGCAATCGTCGGCATCTTGGCGATCAGGCGGTGCGAGGCGACCTCACGCTGATGCGGGTCCGAGATGTCGGTCGAATCGTGATAGAAGGCCGACATCGCGCCGACAACACCGACCATGATGGCCATCGGGTGCGCGTCGCGACGGAAGCCGCGGTAGAAATATTGCATCTGCTCGTGCAGCATGGTGTGACGCGTGATCGTGGATTCGAATGTTTCGAGATCGTTCGCGCCCGGCAGTTCTCCGTAAAGAAGCAGGTAGCAGACTTCGAGGAAGTGGGATTTCTCGGCCAGCTGATCAATCGGATAGCCGCGGTGCAGCAGCTCACCTTTGTCGCCGTCGATATAGGTGATGGTGCTGTCGCAGCTGGCAGTCGAAGTAAAGCCGGGATCGTAGGTGAACACACCTGCCTGACCGTAAAGCTTGCGAATATCGACAACATCAGGCCCGGCAGTTGGAGAGTGAACGGGCAACTCATACTCTTTGCCATGGACGGTCAGAGTTGCTGTCTTATTGCTATCAGTCATGGTTGTCCCTTCTTCATTTGTGCGCAGGTCAGTTCATTGCCCTGACCTGCGGGCAATGGCTGCGCGCGGGCGCGCAGCCCGGGTGTGTTAGCGGTGCAGCGTTACCCGAATATGAAGATTGGGTTTAATCCGCTGCTTCAGAAAGCCGCGCCAGGGTTTCATCGCGCCCCAGCACAAGCATCATGTCAAAAACCGAAGGAGTGACTGCCCGACCCGCCAATGCCGCCCGAAGCGGGCCTGCCAGCTTACCGAACTTGACCTCCTTTGCTTCTGCAAAGGAATTCAGAGCCTCCTCCAGCTCGTTCCGGGACCAGCTAGCATTTTGCAGCTGCGGCGTCAATTCACTCAGTATACCATCGGATACAGATGACAGCGCCTTTTGGGCTTTCTCATCGCACTCGATGGGGCGCGAGGTCAGTACAAAATGCGCTTTTTCAAGCAGTTCCGGGAAAGTCCGAGCGCGGTCCTTGAGACAATACATCGCGCTTTCCAGATCACTGGATTGTGTTTCTGAGAGAGGTGGCAGGTCGGCCGCCGCCAAGTAGGCTTCGATTTCACGCCGCAGCGCAGCATCATCTGAGATCGCAATATGCTGGCCGCACAGGTTCTCGAGCTTTTTCAGATCGAACCGCGCCGGGCTTTTGCCGATTCCGCCCAGATCGAACCATTCTTTGGCCTGTTCATCGGTAAAGAACTCGTCGTCGCCGTGGCTCCAGCCGAGCCGGGCCAGATAGTTGCGCATCCCTGCGGCGGGGTAGCCCATCGCCTGATATTCCTGCGCGCCGAGGGCCCCGTGACGTTTCGACAGCTTCTTGCCGTCGGGCCCGTGTATCAGTGGGATATGGGCCCAGACCGGAACATCCCAGCCCATCGCCTCGTAGATCATCATCTGGCGCGCAGCGTTGTTCAGGTGATCGTCACCCCGGATCACATGGGTCACCCCCATGTCGTGGTCATCCACCACAACCGCGAGCATATAGACCGGTGTCCCATCCGAGCGCAGCAGAATCATGTCGTCCAACTGGTCGTTCCGGATGGTAACGTCACCCTGCACTTGGTCACGGATCACGGTGGCACCGTCTTGCGGGGCCTTGATGCGGATCACGAAGGGCATATCCGGATGCGTGGCCGGATCAGCATCGCGCCACGGGCTGCGGAACAGGGTCGATTTACCCTCGGCCCGCGCCTGCTCACGAAAGGCCGCGATTTCGTCCTGAGTCGAGAAACATTTGTAGGCTTTGCCTTCGGCCAGAAGCTGATGCGCCACCTCGGCGTGGCGCGCAGCCCCTTCGAACTGGCTGATGACATCTCCGTCATGATCCAGACCTAGCCACTCCATCCCTTGCAGGATGGCCGCCGTGGCCTCAGGGGTCGAACGTTCGCGGTCCGTGTCCTCAATCCGCAACAGGAACTTACCGCCGCGTCCACGCGCATAGAGCCAGTTGAACAGCGCAGTGCGCGCGCCGCCAATGTGAAGAAAACCGGTAGGCGAAGGGGCGAAACGGGTGACGACCTGATCGGACATTGTGTTGATTAACCTTTTGGTAACCGCGATGGGCTTAGCTTGGCGCCTGTCTAACGAGCCTCAAGGACGGGGGCAACCATGCGCGTTCTCGCACAGATCCGGTTGGCGCTGCTGAACCAGATCGGGTTTTTGTTTCCGTGGTCTCCGGTGTGTTTGGCCCTTGGGATCGGTCTCTATTTCGGATTGCGGTTCGAACCTGAGGGGCCTTTGTACCTGGGTTTGGCCGTCGCAGGTTTGGCTTTGATCGGCTTGGGTCGTGTGTTGCCCGCCGGATGGGGCGCGTTGGCAATCGGGGGGGCGCTGGTGGCGGCTGGCTTTCTGCTGGCAGGTGCCCGCGCCCACATGGTGGCGGAACCGGTTCTGTCGTGGCGATACTATGGCCCTGTCGAGGGGAGGGTCGTTGCCATGGACCGCTCCGCCTCGGATGCGCTGCGATTGACGTTGGATCAGGTGCGGGTAGGGGACGTGCCAGAGCACCGACGTCCGCAGCGCATCCGTCTTTCCGTTCATTCCCAGGTCGGGCCCATCGCGCCGGGACAACGGATCATGACCACGGCGCATCTGTCCCCGCCGCAAGGCCCTGTCGAGCCCGGAGGGTTCGATTTCCGTCGTCACGCCTGGTTTCAGGGACTGGGTGCCGTTGGGTACACCCGGGTACCGGTGATGACCATCGCGCCGCCGCAGGACGCGGTGAAGGGCGTTCGGGTCACGGCCATTCGCATGGCAATCTCAGACCACGTGCGGGCCCATCTTCCGGGTGAGGTCGGCGGGTTCGCAGCCGCTGTTACAACAGGCGACCGCAGCGGCATGGGGCAGGACACGCTCGATGCGCTGCGCGCGTCAAATCTAGCGCATCTGTTGGCGATATCGGGCCTGCATATGGGGCTTCTGACCGGGTTTGTCTTCATGGTCTGCCGCGTTGGATTGTCTGCAATCCCCGCGCTGGCCCTCCGTGTACCCGTCCGCAAACTCGCCGCTGGATGTGCGTTGTTGGCCGCCGTTATTTACCTGATGCTGTCCGGCGGCAATGTCGCGACCGAACGGGCCTTTGTCATGGTCAGCGTCATGTTCGGAGCAGTTCTGATCGACCGGCGCGCCATTTCGCTGAGGGCCGTCGCGGTGGCTGCATTGATCGTGTTGACCCTTCGCCCCGAAACCCTGCTCAGCCCCGGCTTTCAAATGTCTTTCGCGGCGACCACCGCTCTGGTCGCTGTGTTCGGAGCGCTGCGTGATTTTGGGCCGATGCCGGGGCCGAAATGGTCCAAAGCCGCTATTGGCCTTCTGATGTCCTCTGCCATCGCGGGCCTTGCAACCGCACCTATCGGAGCTGCGCATTTCAATACGATGTCGCATTACGGCCTGCTGGCCAATCTGCTTTCCGTGCCGGTCATGGGGTTCATCGTCGTGCCCGCAGCCGTTGTCTCGGCGCTGTTGGCACCTTTCGGGCTGGAGTGGATCGCGCTTGAGGTCATGGGGCTTGGACTGCGTTGGATATTAATGATCGCGAACTGGGTGTCCGGGTTGGACGGATCTCAGGGCTATGTGGTCGGCCCGCCATGGTTTGTTCTGCCCATGATCGCGTTAGGGGCGCTTTGGCTGGCTTTGTGGCAGGGCCGTGCGCGATGGGTCGGGGTGGCTCCGGTGGTCGTGGCTTTCGCGCTTTGGACCTCGGACAGTCGGCCTGAGGTTCTGATCGCCGAATCCGGTGGGCTGGTCGGCGTCTTGACCAGAGAGGGCCGCGCGCTCAGCAAAGAAAAGGGCAGTGGATTCGTGGCCACGGTCTGGCTTGAGAATGACGGAGACGGTCTGACGCAAGGGCAGGCGGCCAGTCGATGGCCTGGCAATGCGGATCGGGTTCAAAGGATCGCTCTAACCGGGGCCGAGGTGATCCACCTCACCGGCAAACGCGCGGCGCTTGAGTTTGACGAATGCAAAACCGGTCAGATCATTGTGTCTTCGGTCGATCTGAAACTTAGTGGAGGTTGCACCATCTTCGACCCGGACCGGCTGTATGAAACCGGAAGCCTGTCAATTTCAGGCGGGAAAATGACCTCAAGCGCCGACATATCCGGCAACCGGCTGTGGTCCCCGAAAGCCACGGGGACCCGCGCGAAAACGGACAATCAGTAGGTCCGGATCAACCCGACCAGACGGCCCTGAACCTTGACCTTTTCCTGCGGTAGAACGCGGGTTTCATAGGCGGGGTTCGCGGCCTCCAGCGCAATGGCTTTGCCACGGCGGAAGAACCGTTTCAGCGTCGCCTCCTGATCCTCGACGAGAGCAACAACGATATCGCCATTGTCTGCGGTTGAGGTTTCGCGGATCACCACAACATCGCCGTCGTTGATCCCGGCGTCGATCATCGAATCTCCGCGGACCTCAAGCGCGTAATGCGACCCTTGACCCGAGACCATCGGGCCGGGCACCGCCACGCGGTGTGAGACATGGCTGATCGCCTCGATCGGCACACCGGCTGCGATCCGGCCCATAACCGGCAGTTCCATCGCGTCGACCGAAACCGGCTCGAAATTGGCAGGGCGCGGGCCTTCGGGCTTGTCGCCCTCGATCACGCGGGGGGTGAAGCCCGCCGTGGGCTCTCCGCCTAAGCTCTCTGGAAGTTTGACAATCTCAATCGCGCGGGCGCGGTGCGCCAGACGCCGGATAAAGCCGCGTTCTTCAAGCGCTGTGATCAGTCGGTGGATGCCGGATTTGGATCGAAGGTCCAACGCCGCCTTCATTTCGTCAAAGCTGGGCGGAACGCCGTCTGCTTGTACGCGTTTGTGGATGAATTCCAGCAAATCCAGCTGCTTCTTGGTCAGCATCGCTCATACCTCGTCGCTTATGCGTTTGCATTTGTTCTACGCATGTTCACGTTTTGTGTCAACGATTTTGAGGATGTTCTACAGCGGCAGGTACTGAACTTTGGCCCCTACGGGCAAGGCCGGATCCTGAGGCGGGCGCATCAGCAGAGCATTGGCGTCGGCCAGAACGCTCAGCAAAGAACTGTCCTGATCCGCGCAGGCCCGAATGCCGTTTTCATCGAAAACAGCGCGCATGTAGTGTTCACGCGGACCATTGGCTGCAAGCGGTTCCGTCAATACGGTCGTTTTGAACGGGTTGAGAATGGCCTCCAGCCCCAGCATCCGCCGTACCAGAGGAACAAGGAACAAATAGCCGCAAACCATTGCGCTCACAGGGTTTCCAGGCAGTCCGACCATCGCTGCATCCCCCATGCGACCCGCCATCAGAGGTTTTCCGGGTCGCATACGGATTTTGTAGAAGGACCTATCCATGCCCAACGCCTCGGAGACGTCAGAAACAAGATCATAGTCGCCGACAGAGGCGCCTCCGATCGTGACCACCAGATCCGCACCTTTGGCCAGCCCAAAGGCGGTTTCCAGCGACGATGCGGTATCCCGCGCGATGGGGAGGATGCGAACATGCGCGCCCTCACGCTCCAACAGCGCCTTCAGGCCGAACGTATTGGACGCGATGATCTGATCCGGACCCGGAACCTCTCCGGGCATCACCAACTCATCCCCGGTCGAGATCAACGCGATCTGAGGTTTCCGCGTCACGGGGACCTGAGGGATATTCATCGCCGCCATAAGCGCCATATCCTCGGGGCGGATCACGCGCGGGGCGGTGATTGTGGTGCCCTTTGTGAAGTCAATGCCCGCCGGTCGGATGTTGGTCTTTTGGCCGGGATCGTCGCTGATGGTGATCAGGTCGCCCTTACGATCAACATCTTCCTGAATCACAACGAAATCAGCACCTTCCGGCACCGGCGCGCCGGTGAATATCCGCACGGCCTGACCCGGACCCACCACGCCGTCAAAGCGGTTTCCGGCTGCCGATTCACCCACCAGTTTGAACATGGCGTGCAATTCGACCTCGGCCGCTTTGACTGCATAGCCATCCATGGATGAGGCCGCGAAAGGCGGTTGATCGCGCGTTGCGCTCACGTCCTGCGACAGGACACGACCTGCGGCCTCGGCCAGAAGGACGGTTTCTACGGGAAGGGTCTCAACCAGATCAAAAAGCAGGGCGCGGGCGTCTTCGACAGTGATCATGTCGCTTCGTAACGCCCTGATTTACCGCCGTCTTTCAACAACAAGCGAATGCCGCCGATCTCCATCGCTTTGTCGACCGCCTTGGTCATGTCATAGACCGTCAGCGCCGCTGTCGAGACGGCGGTCAGGGCCTCCATCTCAACGCCTGTCTGGCCCGAGGTCTTGACGGTCGCCTCAATCTGAACGCCGGGCAGGTCGGGATCAAGCGTCAACTCGACCGCGACCTTGGTCACCGGCAGAGGGTGGCAAAGCGGGATCAGGTCCGGAGTTTTCTTGGCCCCAATGATTCCCGCAAGCCGTGCGATACCCAGTACGTCACCTTTCTTGGCGCGACCTTCTGAAATTAAATCAAAGGTTTCTCGGGCCATCTTGATGTGGCCGGCGGCCACGGCCACGCGGTCGGTCACCTCTTTCTCCGAGACATCGACCATATGAGCCTGTCCCTGCGCATCAAAATGGGTGAGAGGCATCACATCACCCCGGGTATCAGCGGGTTGGAGAGGATGTGGCGGGTGGCCGAGGTAACGTCATCCTGCCGCATCAGGCTTTCACCGATCAGAAAGCAGCGCGCGCCGTAACGAGCGATATCCGCCAGATCCTCGGGTGTACCCAAGCCGCTTTCACAGACGATGGTGCGATCTCCAGGCACCAACTTGGACAGGCGGCGCGTTGTATCCAGAGTGGTCTCGAAGGTCTTGAGATTGCGGTTATTTATCCCGATCAGCGGGCTCTTGAGTTCCGTTGCGCGCTCTAACTCTTCCTGATCATGAACCTCGATCAGGACGTCCATGCCCCAGTCAAACGCCGTTTGCTCCAACTCGGCGGCCTGACTGTCCTCGACCGAGGCCATGATGATCAGAATGCAGTCAGCGCCCAAAGCGCGTGCTTCGACCACCTGATAAGGGTCATACATGAAATCCTTGCGCAGCGCAGGCAGGTTGGTCGCGGCACGTGCGGCGGTCAGGTATTCCTTGGCACCTTGGAAACTGGGCGTATCCGTCAAAACCGACAAACAAGCCGCACCACCTTCTTCATAGGCCTTCGCCAGAAGCGGCGGATCAAAGTCGGGACGGATCAAACCTTTGGACGGGCTGGCCTTTTTCACCTCGGCAATCAGGCCATAGCCAGACCGGGCGGCTTTACGCAGAGCTTCGGCAAAGCCGCGAACCTCGGGTGCGCTCCTGGCTTCGCTTTCAAGCTCATCCAGGGATTTTTGCGCCTTGTCCGCTTCGATTTCTTCCAGCTTGTAGGCTTTGATTTTGTCCAGAACGGTCTCGGTCATGCAGCTTCCTGTGTGATCCGCGCTAGTGCGGTAACTTTTTCTTTTGCTTTGCCACTGTCGATGCTTTCAGCAGCCATTTCAACACCTTCGCGCAGATCTGACGCGGCATCAGCCACGACCAGAGCGGCCGCCGCGTTCAACAGCGTCGCATCGCGGTAGGCCGAGGGCGCGCCGTCGAGCAGAGCGCGGAACGCGACGGCGTTGTCTTCGGGTGCGCCGCCGACGATGTCTTCGAACGGATGGACGGGCAGGCCAGCATCTTCGGGATGCAGTTCGACCTCCTTGATGCGGTCGTCTTCCAAAGCGGCGACCCAGCTGATGCCGGTGATTGTCAGTTCATCCGTGCCGTCTGAACCATGTACCAGCCACGCGCGCTCGGACCCCAGCAGACCCAGCGTTTCGGCCATAGGACGGATCAGCTCGCGCGTGAAGGCACCGGTTAGCTGACGCTTCACGCCTGCAGGGTTGGTCAATGGCCCGAGAATGTTGAAGATCGTGCGGGTTCCAAGCTCTTGTCGCGAGGGCATGACATGAGCGATCGCAGGGTGATGCATGGGGGCCATCATGAAGCAGATACCGGCTTCATTCAGCGCCTTTTCAACCACTTGAGGGCCGACCATCACGTTGATCCCCATCTGCGACTGCAGATCAGCGGTCCCCGATTTCGAGCTGAGATTGCGGTTGCCGTGTTTGGCGACCGTCACACCGGCCCCGGCAGTCACAAAGGCCGTCGCGGTGGAGATATTGAGGGTGTGCTTGCCGTCACCGCCCGTTCCGACGATGTCCATCGCGCCGTCGGGTGCGTTCACCGCATTACATTTGGCGCGCATCACGGCGGCGGCGGCGGCGTACTCCTCGACCGTCTCGCCACGCGTGCGCATCGCCATCAACAGACCGCCAATCTGGCTGGGCGTGGCTTCGCCGTCGAAGAGGATGGCAAAGGCCTGCTCGGCCTCGGCACGGGTCAAGGGGCGGTCGGCGGACGCTCCGATCAGCGGTTTCAGGGCGTCGCTCATGCGGGGACTTTCAACTCTTGCAGGAAGTTCTTTAGCAGGGCGTGGCCATGCTCGGAAGCGATGGATTCCGGGTGGAACTGGACGCCGTGGATGGGCAGCTCTTTGTGTTGCAGACCCATGATGGTGCCGTCTTCCAGCTCTGCCGTGATCTCGAGGCAGTTGGGTAGGCTCTCGCGTTCAACCACCAGCGAGTGATAGCGCGTGGCCTCAAAGGGTGAAGGAAGCCCGGCGAAAACACCTTTGCCGGTGTGGTTCATGGTGCCCATCTTGCCATGCACGATCTCATGGCAGCGCACGACCTTGCCGCCAAAGGATTGCCCGATGGTCTGATGCCCCAGGCAGACACCCAAAAGCGGAGTTTTGGTTTCGGCCGCAGCTTCGGTCAGGGCAAGACAGATGCCCGCCTGATCCGGGTCGCAGGGTCCGGGGCTCAGCAGGATACCGGCGGGATTCATCGCCATGGCCTCTTGCACGTCCAGCGCATCATTTCGGCGAATGACCATTTCGGCCCCAAGTTCGCCCAGATAATGCACCAGGTTGTAGGTAAACGAGTCGTAGTTGTCGATCAGCAGCAGCATTTGGCACTTGTCTTCGCTTGGGCATTTCAGGCTGGCGATGCAGCCCCGGGCCACGGTATAATGTCCGGACATACATGCTCAGGCTTGTGAGGCAGCGTCAAGAGGACATCCCGTTCTTGACACGCCATCAGGTCGAGCGCCACAGAAGATGGCGTAGGATGGGCGAGGCAAGATAAGAAGGCGAGAGGCACGAGCAATGCGTGGATTTTTCGGAGGAATGATCGTCGGGGCGGTCGTTGTTTTGATCGTAGGGGTGATGTTGTCGCTCAACACACCGCTGGCCGATAAGCCGGTGGTCAAGACCCAGGCTCCCGAACCGGTGGATGTGGAAACACCCGAAGCACCGGAACAAATCGCCGAGACCCCGTCGGATGCGGATCTTGTCGAATTGCCGCCTGCTGGGCCGAAACCCGCCGAAGAGCCGGATGAGGCGCTTGATCTGTCCGATCTGGAAACGGTGCCCGACGAACAGCCCGTCGTGGCTGAGGCCGAGGACGCGTTGCAGGAACCTGAGGCCGAAGATCAAACCAGCGTGACCGTCATGACCGACGCGCCGGCTGCTCCGCAGGCACCTATTACCGCCCCCACCTTGCCGGAAACAGACGCGGCACCTGTTGTTGTGGATGAAGCCCCGGAACCCTCTGACGAGCCAGAAGATGTGGCGACGCTTTTGCCTGAACTGCCGTCGCAGCTTGCACCGGAAGAGGCTGAGTTGGATGAAGAGAATCCCTTTGAAAACAGCCCAATCGCTGTGGAAGGGGATGAGGACACCTTACCCCGCAATCTGCCCAAACTGGCCGCACTCCCCCAAATCGGCGGAGAGGATACGACCTCGACCAACTCACTGGTTGGCACGCGCGTTGTCCCCCTGACCGAACGAGACGATGCCCCGGTCGAAGCCGATGAAGCAGTCGTAGAAGAGATGACCGGAAAGCCGATCGAGGACTACGCTGCCAGCTTTGAAAACCCCGAAGCCAAGCCGCTGATGTCGATTATCCTGATCGATGATGAGGGCTCTTTCGGAGCCGAAGCTTTGCAGGATTTCCCATATCCCGTCAGCTTTGCGATCAGCCCCTCTGATCCCGACGCCGCCGAGAAAATGGCCCGCCACCGCGCCGCCGGGTTTGAGGTTCTGGCCATGGCCGATCTGCATGAATCCGCCAGCGCGCAGGACGCCGAGGTGTCGATGGCCGTATGGTTGGACACGCTGCACGAGACAGTCGGGATTCTGGAAGGGGTCGAAAGCGGAATTCAGGGCAATCGCAAACTGGCCGATCAGGTTGCGTCGATTGCGGCGGCCACCGGTCGTGGGTTGATCACGCAGGATAACGGGCTGAACACGGTCCAGAAACTGGCCGCACGCAATGGCATCCCCTCGGGCGTGGTGTTCCGTGACATTGATGGTGCGCGGCAGGACCCGAAAATCATGCGTCGTTTCCTGGATCAGGCAGCGTTCCGCGCCGGGCAGGAGGGGACGGTTGTGATGCTGGGACGCGTTCGCCCCGAGACGATCTCGGCTCTGCTGCTGTGGGGGCTTGAGGATCGCGGCAACCGGGTTGCCATGGCGCCGATTTCGGCGGTTATGAAACGCGAAGTTCAGTAACGTTTCCGCAGAAAAGAGAAGGGCGGTTGATCCTGTGATCAGCCGCCCTTTCTTTATGAGTTGCGGTTGCCCGTGAACCGGGCCGCATCAGCCGCCGCGCGTCGTATGGCGTTGGATTTATGGACCGTTTCCATATATTCCGCCTCGGGGTCGCTGTCATAGACAACACCTCCGCCGGCTTGAATATAAAGCTTGTGGTCCTTCACGATGGCCGTGCGCAGGGCGATACACATATCCATGTCGCCGCCCGCGCTGAAATACCCAACACCGCCGCCATAAACGCCGCGCTTTTCGGGCTCCAGCTCATCAATGATCTCCATCGCGCGCACTTTGGGCGCGCCGGATACGGTGCCCGCAGGCATCCCGGCAAAGAACGCATCCAGTGCGTCTTTGTCTTCGGCCAACTCTCCGACCACGTTCGAGACGATATGCATCACGTGGCTGTAGCGCTCGATGATGAACTCTTCGGTTGGGCGAACGGTGCCGATCTTGGCGACGCGGCCGGTGTCGTTGCGACCAAGATCCAGCAGCATCAGATGCTCGGCCAGTTCCTTTTTGTCGGCCAGCAGGTCAAGTTCATTTGCCTTGTCCTCTTCCGGGGTCGCGCCGCGAGGGCGGGTGCCGGCGATCGGGCGAATAGTCACTTCGCTGCCGAAGACGCGCACCAGGATCTCGGGGCTGGCGCCCACGACCTGAAAGCCTCCGAAGTTGAAGTAGAACATAAAGGGCGACGGGTTCGTACGGCGGAGCGACCGGTAGAGCGCAAAAGGCGGCAGCGGGAAGTCCTGCGTCCAGCGTTGGGCTGGGACGACCTGAAAGATATCGCCTGCGCGGATGTACTCCTTGGCCTTTTCGACCGCCTCCATATAGCCGGATTTGGTGAAATTCGACACCGGAGGCGCAACCTCATGCGCTTCGCCCAGATCGCGGGTTTCGGCGGGCATGGCACGTTCCAGATCACGCACCGCGTCCATCACACGCTCGGCGGCCTGCGCATAGGCGGCCTTGGCCGACTGGCCATCGGTCACCCACGCCGGGGACACGACGGTCACTTCGCCCTTCACGCCGTCCAGCACCGCAATGACAGAGGGGCGTTGCATGATGGCGTCTGGCAGGCCCAGTGGGTCGGGGTTCACGTCGGGCAGATGCTCGACCAGACGGACCATGTCATAGCCCAGATAACCAAACAGCCCAGCCGCCGCCTGAGGCAGATCATCGGGCAGGTCGATGCGGCTTTCGGCCAGCAGCGCGCGCAGATTATCCATCGGATTGCCGTCTTGCGGCGTGAAGGCTTCGCCATCGAATCGGGCCGAGCGGTTCAGCTCGGACTCCTCGCCCCGGCAACGCCAGATCAGATCGGGCTTCATACCGATGATCGAGTAGCGCCCGCGCACTTCGCCACCGGTGACCGATTCAAGCACAAAGGCATCCTTCTGCGCCCCTGTCAGTTTCAGCATCAGCGAGACAGGTGTGTCGAGATCGGCCGCAAGGCGCGTATATACAACCTGGTTTTCGCCCGCTTCATAGGCGCGCGCGAAGCTTTCATATTCGGGTGTCAGGGCCATTTGGGTCTCGTTTAATAACTCGCCTGCACGGCGTTCAGGGCCTGCTGGTCGACAACCGGGCGAGCGCGGGTTTGGGCGTCGCGGACATAGGCATCAAAGATATTCTGCGCCAGTGCCTGATTCATTTGCGCGGTCAGGGCGTCGCTCAGTTGGCGTAGCTCACCACTTTCTGCAGGAGGCAGAACCTCGTCCAGGCGAACGATCAGGGCCGTTCCTTCGCCGCCAATGACGCGCAGGTCGCCCTGCTCCATCTCGAAAACTTCGTTCATGAAGTTTGCGGGGACGTCATCCAGAAACGCAGTCCGCGTCAGGGCGTTTTCCACGCGGAACGGCAGGCCGGTGGCGGTGAAATCGCCATCTGTTGCCAGGGTGGTGACAACAGAATTGGCCTGCTCTTGCAGTGCTTTGGCGGTCTCGGCGGCAACCCATGCAGCGGCCACGCCGTCACGGGCGCTGTCCAGAGGCTCCGGGCGCGGCGCCAGTTCTTCGTTCAGACGCAGGGCGAAGATTGATCCGTCCTCCAGGAAGTCGATCTCGGGGAAGTCGCCGTCGCGTACAGCCTCAGCCGCGCTGCGGAAGCCGTCATATGCGGCGACTTCATCCACACTGTCGCGGGTCCAGTCGATTTGGCCCAGCTCCATATCGGTTTCCTGGGCCAGCTCTTCCAGCGTGGCGCCACCGGCGAGCATATCGTTGATGTCTTCGGATTGTGCTTCGATCAGACGACGTGCGCGGTCCGAGGCCAGTTCTTCCCGCAGGGCAGGCTCGGCATCCTCGAACGGGACGTTGTTGGCCGCCAGAGAGCCGTTGATGCGGAACAGCGCCGGGCCGAACACGGAGGGCAAAGGGCCAACGACCGAGTCCAGCTCCGCGGCAAAGACCTCATCTGCAGCTTCGCCCAAATCGTCGCGAGTCACGTCGCCCAGATCAATGTCGCTTAGCTCCAGCTCGCGTTCGCGTACGAGTTGCTCGAAGGTTGTACCGCCGACCTCAAGCTGGGCTTTGGCGTTGTTCGCGGCGTCCTCATCCGGGAAATTCAGGCGTTCGACCAAGCGGCGCTCAGGCTGCTGGTATTCGTCGGCGCGCTCATCATAGAGGCGGCGCAGCGTGTCCTCATCCACTTCGACCGTATCCAGCAGCATTTCTGGCGACAGGATCGCATAGGTCAGACGCTTGGTGCGGGGCAGGGTGAATTGGTCGGTGTTCTCGTCATAGTAGGCTTGGATTTGCGCATCGGTCGGATCGCCGACTGGCGTTTCCAGCGCATCCGCACCCAAAGTCGCCACGGTAAAGCTGCGGCGCGCGCCAATATAGTCTGTCAGAGTGTCGGTCAGCGTTGCAGGCATTTCAACACCGCCGATGATCGCGCCCTGCACGATGGTGCGCGAGGATTCTTTGCGCAGGTCCGATTCAAACTCGGTATCGGTCATCCCGATCTGTTCCAGCTGAAAGCGATAAGCTTCGCGGTCGAACGTGCCGTTCACGCCTTGAAAGGCCGGGATCGAGACGATCTCGTCCTGCAGGTTTTCGTCGCCGATAGACAGACCCAGTTGACCAACCTCGTTATCAAGCGCGGCCAGAGCGGTCAGGCGGGACAGGGCGAGCTGTTCCAGACCCAGTTCGCGCGCCTGAGACATCTGCAGGGCTTGGCCGGTCTGCGCCTCAACCGCGCGGATTTCGCGTTGAAGCTCGCGGACATAGGCGTCGACCGAGATACTCTCATCCCCGACCTGCGCAACCGTGCGGATGGTGCCGGTCAGGCTGGTGGCGCCAAACCCTGCGAGGCCTACGAACAGAAGGCCCATCAGAATCCAGACAAAGGTTTTCGAGATGCTGTTTTTGCCTGCGGCCATGATGCCCTCTTACTGCTTGCCCTGTCGGTTGCGGCCCTGAATACGACGGGCACCGCCGGGGGGCAAGCTTAGAAGGACAGAGCCTGCAACCGGTCGAACAATTGGGCGATCCCGGCGCGGTCGAGATTGGCGAAGGCGATGCGCACCTGACGTTTTCCGGCCGGGTCATGATCAGGCATGAACATGGTGCCGGGCAGCAGCAGGATACCGGCCTCGGGCACCAGTCTTTGCGCCAGCTCGTCCGACGGGAGGTCGAACGGGTGTTCGAGATAGGCGAAATAAGCGCCGAGTCCCAGCAGGCGCCACCCTTGGGCCTCGAGCTGAGGCATGCCTTCAGCAATCGCGGCGCGGCGGTCGAGGATTTCGTCCCGCTCTCCGGCAAGCCACTGCGACAGGTTCTGCATGCCCCACAGGGCGGCAAACTGGCCGATCTGACCGGGGCATATGGCGACGGTGTCTAGAAATTTCTCGGCCTCGGCCAGCAGGCTTGCGCTGGTTGCAACCGCGCCGACGCGATGTCCGGTCAGGCGGTAGGCTTTGGAGAAGGAATAAAGATGCACCAGCGTCTCATCCCAGCCGTGCTTTTGGAACAGGTCATGCGGAGGACCGCTGCGGCTGTCAAAATCGCGGTAGGTTTCGTCGACCAGCAGGCGAATACCTGCATCGCGCGCGAGATCGTAGAAGGCGCTGACCAGTTCGGTCGGGTATTCGACGCCGCCCGGGTTATTTGGGGTCACCAGAGAAATGGCGCGGGTTTTTTCGGTAATCAAAGCGCGCGCCGCCTCTGGATCGGGCAGCAGATCGTCGCCCGTGGGCAGGTCAACGGCCCGCACGCCTGCCATGTCCAACCACATTTTATGATTGAAATACCATGGGGTTGGGAGGATGACCTCATCCCCCTCGTCGGTGAGCGATGAAATCACAGCTGAGAATGCCTGATTGCAGCCCGACGTTATGGCGATCTGATCTGCTGAAACCTGCCCGGCATAGTGATTGCTGATTTCCGCGGCCAATTCGGCGCGGAGATCGGCATTGCCGAGCACTGGCCCGTAGAGATGGGCGCTGTCTTCGTTTACAGCGAACTCTGCCATGGCCTCCCGCATGGACAACGGCGGAGGGTCAACCGGTGCAGCCTGGCTGACATTGATGAGGGGCCGGTCATCAGGAAACACGACCCCGTCCAACCAACGCCGTGCCTCCATCACTGGTGGCGGGAAGGTGGACCGGGTGCGTGTTTGGGACATGGCAGAATCTTTGCGAGGCTCTGCCTCGCGCTCCGAGGTATTTTTGAACAGAAGAAGTTAGTCGGTGCCGCGATAAGGCTCGACATATTGCAGGGCCATATCCCAGGGGAAGAATATCCACGTGTCCTGGCTGACTTCGGTGATGAACGTGTCCACCATGGGGCGGCCTTTGGGCTTGGCATAGACGGTGGCGAAATGCGCCTTAGGGTACATCGCGCGCACCAGTTCCAGCGTTTTGCCGCTATCGACCAGATCGTCGATGATCAGAACGCCTTCACCATCGCCCATCAGATTTGCATCTGGTGCCTTCAAAACTTCGGCCTCGCCTTGTTCCTGATGGTGATACGAGCGTACGCTGATTGTATCGACGGTGCGGATGTCCAGCTCGCGGCTGACGATCATGGCGGGGGCCATGCCGCCGCGGGTGATCGCGACAACGGCGCGCCATGCGCCGTCATCCGGGCCTTGACCATCCAGCCGCCACGCCAGAGCGCGCGAGTCGCGGTGAATTTGGTCCCAGCTGATGTGGAAGCCTTTTTCGTGGGGCAGGCGGTCTTTGGCGCTCATTTTATCTTAACCCTTTTCAACGTCCGGGGCATCGACGGCTTTCATACCAACGATGTGATACCCCGAATCCACGTGCAGATTCTCACCGGTGACACCGCTGCTGAGGTCGGACAGCAGATACAGGGCCGAGTTGCCCACATCGTCGATCGTCACGTTGCGGCGCAGGGGCGAGTTGTATTCGTTCCACTTCATGATGTAGCGGAAATCTCCGATGCCGCTGGCGGCCAGCGTCTTGATCGGTCCGGCCGAGATCGAGTTAACGCGGATACCGTCCTTGCCCAAATCTTCGGCGAGATACTTGACCGAAGCCTCAAGCGCAGCCTTGGCGACACCCATCACGTTATAGTGGGGCATGACCTGCTCGGCACCGTAATAGGTGAGCGTAATGGCATTGCTGCCCTCGGACATCATCTTTTCGGCCCGCTGCATCACGGCGGTAAAGGAATAGACCGACACATCCATGGTCAGTTTGAAATTTGCACGGCTGGTGTCGACATAGCGACCGCGCAGTTCGTTCTTGTCCGAGAAACCGATAGCGTGGACTACGAAATCCAGCTTGCCCCATTTCTCTTCCAGTGAAGTAAACAGAGCGTCGATCGACCCCTCGTCACTGACATCACATGGCAGCACGATTTCACTGCCGAGTTGCGCTGCCAGAGGGTCAACACGTTTTTTCAGAGCATCACCCTGATAAGAAAAGGCCAGCTCGGCCCCGGCGTTGGACAAGGCGCGGGCGATTCCCCATGCGATTGATTTGTCATTGGCCAGTCCCATGATGAGGCCGCGTTTTCCGGCCATCAACTGATTTGACATGATTGGTTCTCCGCCTGTCGTCGCGTTATGTTGCGATGGGTTTATGCCATTGACTGCCCTGCTTCAAGGCCGTGTGGTCTTGCCCGCGGCGGGTAATCGCCCTAGGCTTCCGACAAATACTTTCCAGGGGATGGAAATGACCGAGCGTGATGGCATTTTTGCTGGCTCCGATCCGTTTGAAATAGCGGCGCGGTGGCTGGGTGAGGCCGAACAGAATGAACCGAATGACCCGAACGCGATTGCGCTGGCGACCGTTGATAAAGATGGCATGCCGAACGCGCGCATGGTTCTTTTGAAAGACATCGAGCCGGAGGCCTTTGTTTTCTATACCAACTATGAAAGTGCCAAGGCGGCTGAGTTGGATCAGGCTGAAAAAGCCGCTTTTGTCATGCATTGGAAATCTTTGCGGCGTCAGATTCGTGTTCGTGGTATAGTCAGTCGAGAAAGCGGGCCCAAGGCGGACGAATATTACGCGTCACGGTCGCTGAAAAGTCGGCTGGGCGCTTGGGCGTCAAAGCAGTCGCGACCCCTGAGCAGCCGGACAGCACTGATGGCCGAGGTTGCCAAGGTGACGGCAAAACTTGGATCCAATCCGCCGCGCCCTCCATTTTGGGGAGGATACCGGTTGGTTCCGACTGAAATTGAATTCTGGGCCGATGGCGCATTTCGCCTGCATGATCGGTTCAGATGGCGGAGGGCTGATCCGGGTTCCGCTTGGGATGTGCAGAGGTTAAATCCATGACGTTCACGTATCGCGAAATGCAACAGACCGAAATCAAAGGTTTTTTTCAGCTTGAATTTGCCTGCCATTGCCATAAAAACCGAAACCTTAACGCACTACTAAATCATTCGATGGGAACACCGTGCCTGAAGACCTGAACAACATGTACCGCGTTCGTGGACACGTAAAATGGTTCGATCCCGCAAAGGGATACGGGTTCGTTGTGTCTGATGAAGGCGGCCCGGATATTCTGTTGCATGTGAACGTGTTGCGGAATTTCGGGCAGAGCTCGGTCGCCGATGGGGCAGGCATCGAGATCATGACCCATCGTACGGATCGCGGTGTTCAGGCGGTCGAAGTTGTTGCTGTCGATCCTCCGGTGCGCGCCGACTCAATGATGTTGGCCGACTTTGCCGAGCTGGATCCGGCGGCGATTGCGGCCGCGCCGTTGGAAGCTGCACGGGTGAAATGGTTCGACAAAGGCAAGGGATTCGGATTCGCCAATGTGTTCGGTCGGGATGAGGATGTGTTTTTGCATATCGAAGTTCTCCGCCGTTCTGGCCTTGCCGATCTGCAGCCGGGCGAAGCGCTTGCCATGCGGGTGATTGATGGCAAACGGGGCCGTATGGCGGCTCAGGTCTTGGCTTGGGAAGCGGCGCTGGATCACTAACACCATGATGCGGTTTTGGGCTTCTCTGGCAGTATGTGTGACATTTCTGGCAGAAGGCGTGGCCGCCGAATGTCGCCCTGACCGGGTCGAGTTGCGCAACGATCAGACTCATGTCCGGTTTGACGTCGAACTGGCCGTGACCGGCCCCGAGAAATCGCGTGGGCTTATGTTTCGCGAGAATTTGCCGAACCGGTCGGGCATGCTCTTCGTCTACGATCCACCGCAACAGGTGGCGTTCTGGATGAAGAACACACTGATTCCTCTGGATATGATTTTCGTGGACCAGGTGGGCGTCGTGACGCGCGTACATGAAGGTGCGATTCCCGGTGATCTGACCCCGATTGAAGGGGGTGGCGACATCTTTGCCGTGCTTGAAATCAACGCCGGTTTGTCCGCGCGTTACGGCATTCAGCCCGGCACCCAGATGCGGCACGAAATTTTTTCACAAGCGAGTGCGATTTGGCCCTGTTAGGGCTTTTCAAATCAGATCAGCATCGTTAGGAACGGCGCACGGTCCGGGGCGTGGCGCAGTCTGGTAGCGCACCTGTTTTGGGTACAGGGGGTCGTAGGTTCGAATCCTGCCGCCCCGACCACTTCTTCACTTAAGTTGGTGAACCACCCATCGCTTGGTAGAGCGCGCTTAGCGCTTTATCCAGCGTTTTGCTTTCAACGGGAACTTCGACGGTCGCGCCGTTTTTCTGCGGCACTTGGAAGAACAGCCGCGCATCCACGCGGTACCCGCCAGAGGTCTTGGTTGAGGTCATGCGCATGATGCTCTGCGGCAGATCCTCGGGCGAGCCATCATAGCTGAGAATCAAAAAGGCTGTAGTGTCTGGTGGTAGAAACTCGCGGCATTCGAAAGAATTGGCGTCGATCTTTAGGAACGTCTCGCCGGGGCCTTCGCAACTGGTCTGGAAGGTTTCGAACAATCTGTCGGGGTAGGCGCTGAATTGAGCGCTACGCGACGCCGTTGGCAATTCTTGTGCTGTGCAGGCCGCGATCAGGGCGCCTATCGGGGCGAGTTGAAGCAACTTCATCGTTTTGCCTGCTCTTTGTTCAATGGGTTGACGCGAGGATATGGCCGAAAGGCCACAACGTGATTCCCTGCCAGCTTAGCCAGCACAGGACTGGATGATCAAACCCGGATAACCATGCTGGTAAAAAAGGCAATTTCATCTGGCCGGTTTTGCGATCGGCGCCGTCCCGCCGTGGATCATTCTGTGGAGGAATCAGATCGCCCAGCACCCGACAAACAGGTCAACACAAAAGATTTCAAAAATGACTTAAAAAGGTCGTTGACCTGATATGCAAAGATACGCCAGATTGTATGGGCCGAATATGACGCCACTACATCTGGTATGAAAGCCGGAGAGGGCGCAGGGCAGGGACGGAACGCACACGAGTACATTTGTGCAACCGCAGCGGCGGTATCGCGCTCATACGGGCAGCGGTTGGTCCTTTGCGTCTGTCAGGTTCGGCATTGCTGGTGGCTTTGCATTTCCCAAGCCGCAGCGAGGGTTGACGGACAATAAAAGGCGGCGGACATGAAGATTGAAAGAAAATTTACCAAATCAGGGCAGGATGCGTATGCGGAGCTCGATTTCGTCTCGGCAACCTCCGAGATTCGAAACCCTGACGGCACAATTGTCTTTCGTCTGGACAATATCCAAGTCCCCTCAAGCTGGAGCCAGGTGGCCAGCGATGTCATCGCGCAGAAATACTTCCGCAAGGCTGGCGTTCCCAGCAAGCTGAAGAAGGTCAAAGAAAAGGATGTTCCTGAATTCCTGTGGCGCTCGGTCCCGACTGACGATGCCGAGTTCGAAGGTGAGACATCTTCGAAACAGGTGTTTGACCGTTTGGCAGGCGCTTGGGCCTATTGGGGCTGGAAGGGTGGCTATTTCTCAACCGAGGAAGACGCGCGCGCCTATTTTGACGAAATGCGCTACATGCTAGCGACCCAGCGCGCCGCGCCGAACTCGCCTCAGTGGTTCAACACCGGTCTGCACTGGGCTTACGGGATCGACGGCCCGGCACAGGGACATCACTATGTCGACTATAAAACCGGCAAACTGACCAAGTCGAAATCCGCTTACGAGCATCCGCAGCCGCATGCGTGCTTCATCCAGTCCGTCGATGATGATCTGGTGAACGAAGGCGGCATTATGGATCTGTGGGTGCGAGAAGCGCGCCTGTTCAAATATGGCTCGGGAACCGGCACCAATTTCAGCCATCTGCGTGCAGAAGGCGAAGCGTTGTCGGGTGGCGGCAAGTCCTCGGGCCTCATGGGTTTTCTCAAGATCGGCGACCGCGCCGCTGGCGCGATCAAATCAGGCGGGACAACCCGTCGAGCAGCAAAGATGGTGATCGTCGATGCGGATCACCCGGACATCGAGCAATTCATCGAATGGAAGGTGATCGAAGAGCAGAAGGTGGCCTCGATCGTTGCCGGATCGAAGATGCACGAGAAGATGCTGAACGGCATTTTCGAGGCCATCCGCAGCTGGGACGGTGCGCAGGACGATGCGTATGATCCCAACAAGAATGATAGTTTGAAGAAAGCGGTTCGTGAGGCCAAAAAGGTCGCGATCCCCGAGACTTACATCAAGCGCGTGCTGGATTATGCGCGGCAGGGTCACGACAGCATCGAGTTCCCCACCTACGACACGGACTGGGATTCGGAGGCCTATAGCTCGGTCTCGGGTCAGAACTCGAACAACTCGATCCGCGTAACCAATGCGTTCCTGACCGCTGTTGAGAAAAACGCCGATTGGGAATTGATCAACCGCACCGATGGCAAGGTCGCCAAGACCGTAAAGGCCCGCGATCTGTGGGAGAAAGTCGGGCATGCCGCATGGGCCTGCGCCGATCCGGGCATCCAGTTCCACGACACGGTCAATGAATGGCACACATGCCCCGAAGACGGTGAGATCCGCGGATCGAACCCGTGCTCGGAATACATGTTCCTTGATGACACGGCCTGTAACCTGGCGTCCATGAACCTGCTGACCTTCCTGAAAGATGGTGAGTTCCAGGCGGCCGATTACATGCATGCGGCGCGCCTGTGGACCCTGACTCTGGAAATCTCTGTGACCATGGCGCAGTTCCCATCGAAGGAAATTGCGAAACTCTCCTATGATTTCCGTACCTTGGGTCTGGGCTATGCCAATATCGGCGGTCTGCTGATGAACATGGGCTACAGCTACGACTCGGACGAGGGTCGGTCGATCTGTGGCGCGCTGACCGCAATCATGACTGGTGTGGCATATGCGACCTCGGCTGAGATCGCCGGAGAGCTGGGTCCGTTCAAGGGCTATGAGCGCAACGCGGACCACATGCTGCGCGTCATTCGCAACCACCGCCGTGCAGCGCAAGGCGTGGCCAATGGGTATGAGAAACTGGCCGTAAAGCCCGTGCCTCTGGACCACAACAACTGCCCGGACAAACGTCTGGTCGATCTGGCCATGTCGGCATGGGACGAGGCACTGAGCCTTGGTGAACAGAACGGTTACCGCAACGCGCAGGCCACCGTGATCGCGCCCACCGGCACCATCGGTCTGGTAATGGATTGTGACACCACAGGGATCGAGCCGGATTTTGCTCTGGTAAAGTTCAAGAAGCTCGCGGGCGGCGGCTACTTCAAGATCATCAACCGGTCGGTGCCGTCGGCGCTGGAGAAGTTGGGCTATTCCTCGTCTCAGATCGAAGAGATCGTGGGTTACGCGGTTGGGCACGGCACCATCGGCAACGCGCCGGGGATCAACCACACCTCGCTGACCGGTCATGGCTTTGGCCCGAATGAGCTGGCCAAGGTGGATGCCGCGCTGGAAAGCGCCTTTGATATCCGGTTTGTCTTCAACCAATGGACACTGGGTGAGGATTTCTGCACCGGCGTGTTGGGCATCCCGGCGACCAAGCTGAACGATCCAACCTTTGATCTGCTGCGCCATCTTGGCTTTACCAAAGCCGATATCGACGCAGCGAACGATCATGTCTGCGGAACTATGACGCTAGAGGGCGCGCCGCATCTGAAGGAAGAGCACTATTCGATCTTCGACTGCGCCAACCCGTGCGGCAAGAAAGGCAAGCGTTTCCTTGGTGTTGACAGCCATATCACTATGATGGCGGCTGCGCAGAGCTTTATCTCGGGCGCGATCTCGAAGACGATCAACATGCCGAATGACGCAACCATCGAGGATTGCCAGAAAGCATACGAACTCAGCTGGTCGCTGGGTGTGAAGGCGAACGCGCTCTATCGTGACGGCTCGAAACTGTCGCAACCGCTGGCCGCAGCGCTGGTCGAGGATGATGATGAGGCGGCAGAAGTGCTGGAAAGCGGATCGACGCAGGAAAAAGCTGTCGTTCTGGCCGAGAAGGTGATCGAGAAGGTCGTGGTCAAGGAAATGATCCGCAGCCATCGCGAGAAACTGCCCCATCGCCGCAAGGGCTATACCCAGAAGGCGATCGTCGGTGGCCACAAGGTTTACCTGCGGACCGGTGAGTTCGAAGACGGCAAGTTGGGCGAGATCTTCATCGACATGCACAAGGAAGGTGCTGGCTTCCGGGCGATGATGAATAACTTTGCCATCGCGGTCTCGGTCGGCCTGCAATACGGCGTGCCGCTGGAGGAATTCGTCGACGCCTTTACGTTCACCAAGTTCGAACCGGCTGGGATGGTACAGGGCAACGACTCGATCAAGAACGCGACGTCGATCCTCGACTACATCTTCCGCGAACTGGCCGTGTCTTATCTGGACCGCACCGATCTGGCCCACGTGAAACCCGAAGGCGCGAGCTTTGATGATCTGGGTCGCGGTGAGGAAGAAGGCGTTTCCAACGTCTCCGAGGTTAGCGACAGCGCGGCGTCCAAGTCTTTGGAAGTGTTGAAGCAAATCAGCTCGACCGGGTATCTGCGGAAACGCTTGCCGCAGGATCTGGCGATGTTCAACCCGCAGGCCGAACTCAACGGAATGTCCGAACCGACAGCCGCGTTTGAAGCGTCGGCGGAAACCGCTGTGGCGACCGGCATGGACGCACGGACCAAAGCCAAGATGCAGGGCTATGAGGGAGACCCCTGCGGCGAATGCGGAAACTACACGCTGGTGCGCAACGGCACCTGCATGAAATGCAACACTTGCGGCGCAACAAGCGGGTGTAGCTGAGTTTAGCGCCCCGGCAACCCGGGGTGCAGGGGTCGGTCGCTGCCTTATGTACCGGCCCCGACGAATACGGAGCATGGCGCTGAGACTTACCATCAAAGCCATGTTCCACTCGGCCGACATGCCCGTGTTGGCCGGGAACAGGGTGGGGCGGAATATTGCTCCCTCCCACTCTTTCACGGGGCGGGTGCGCTCGCCCCATGCGCAGTCCAGGCCGCAGGCAAAAAAATACCGGGCGGTCAACGAAATGAGCCTGGAAGGCGAAACTGACAGGGGGCTTCGGCCCCCTTTCTTTTTGTCTAAAGCGTCTCGGGTTTTACCTGAACCATCAAGTGACACGAATGTCCCGAGAACGCTGAAAGCGTGGCAGGGTATTCGTGTCTCAGGTTTAACCCGAAACGCTATAAAGACCGGTCGCTGAGCTGAGTTTTGCCAGATCACCTCAAAACCGTCGGGCAAGTTCTGCCGAGGCGCGATGGGGGATTTTTGCCCGGCAACAAGCCGCAGAGGCGACTCGGCCAAACACGCGGAGATTGGCGCGAAGTGGCCTCGATCTCGCTATGCGGGTGACGCTGGCCCAGTCCTGAGGTTTCTTGCGCTCGTCCGGACGCAAAATCCAAATATTCACTCAGGAGGCAAACTTATGACACCGAAATATCTGACCGCTCTCGCGGCGGTAGCACTCGCACTGCCCACTCTGGCCACTGCGCAATCGGCAGCCGACGCAAATGGAGATGGCGTGTTGACCATCGAAGAGGTTCAAGCTGTCGTGCCCGAGGTTAACGCCGACACGTTCTCGGCCATGGATGCAAATGGGGATGGCGCATTGGACGCGGATGAAATCGCCATTGCACAAGAAGCTGGTCTGCTTCCCCCAAGCAACGGTTGATTGCTGAGATATTTTAGCGGCCCGAGTAAAATCGGGCCGCTTTTCATCGCCTTACAACGGTAAGTGGATGTTAAATTTGGCGCGAATTTCCGCGTCGAGCAGAGGGTCGAAATTCGCTGCAGACGGGCTGGAGAGGATTTCGTTTTTGCGCTCGATTGCTTTTTCGATCAGGTCAGGCTTGTCCAATTCGGCCCATTCCTTAGGTGAGGTGCGGTCGCCGAAGGTCGGATACACATAATCCGCCTGCATCCGGCTGAGCGTCGCATCAGTGCCAAGATAGTGGCCGGGCCCGCCCATACACACCTCAGCAATCTGATCCAGCGCCAGAGTTTCGTCCGAAACCTCGATCCCGCGCACACAGCGCTGCGCTTGTCCGATCAGGTCATCGCCCAGGATCAGGCTTTCAAGACAAAACCCCAGAAGGGACGCATGCATGCCAGCGGCCTCATAGATCATGTTGGCGCCAGACAGGCCGGTCATGACGTTGGAACACATCTGCTCCCACCCAGCCTGCATGTCGGGCAGTTTCGAATCCGATGCTCCGGCGGCGGTTCCACCCGGAAGGTTGTAGAAATTGTGCATCTGGGCGCATCCCGCGCTCAGCAGGGCCTGTTCGCCCGATCCCACGGACATTGCTCCGGTGCGAAGGTCCAGACCGAATGGCCACGTGCCAAACACGGCGGGCGCGCCAGGCACGACGGCGTTTACGTAGACCAGACCGGCCAGGCATTCCGCTGTGGCTTGAGTGATGGCCCCTGCGATGGTCGACGGTGCGGTTGCTCCGGCCATGCCAGCCGACAGCAACAGGACCGGCATTCCCGCTTTGATGACCGCTTCCATGACCTCGCAGCTTTCGGTCGCGAATTTCATAGGTGGCACAACAAAGCAGTTCGAGTTCGAGATGAAAGGACGTTCGCGCCATTTATCCTCACCGCCGGCGATCATGTAGATCATCTCCATCGCTGGGGCGACGTGGCTGGGTTCTGTAAAGGATGTGCCGATATGTTTGAACGTACCTGCGCATGCCGCGTAGATCGTGTTCAGGTCCATCTCGAGGTTGTCGGCGATGTCACGACACACCATGGGGCGCTGAACGAAGTGGATATTGTCGAGCTGCTCGCAGATGCGAGAAGCATCGTGCAGGTCCTGCACGGTCGAGTCGCGGTAATTCCGCCCATCCACATCGACCATGCTGACCGCGGCACCCGCCGTGCCGTAGTGAACCTTTGTCCCGCTCAGCTCCAAATCCGTCTTGCCGTTTCGACTATACAGAGTGACCGAGCGGTTTGCCTTTGCGATCGTGTCCTCGACCAGTGCGCGAGGGAAACGAATGCGCCCATCGTCGCCTAGAGTGCAGCCAGCGCCCACCAGATAGTCGATCCCGCTTTGCGGGGCGTCCGCCAGCCCGATAGTTTCCAGAGCCTGAAGCGCCGCTTCGTGAATACGCTCCATCTGCGCTTGGGTCAGAGGCTTGTAGGTGCCGCCCTCCATCCCCGGGCGGACCGGGCGCAGGTGGTCGGGCAGGGCTGCGGCGCGGGCAGCACGACGCGCTGCGCGTCCGCCAGTTCTTGCAGAGCTGCGAGTTTGTTCGTTCATTTTAGATATCCGATTATTCAGGTGATTGAGATTGCGAGCAAAATCAGACCTGTGCTGGGCGTCCCCGTGCCGCACGCCCACGATCCGCGCCAATCGTGCGGCTGATCAGACGTATTTTCCAAACTTCGTTGTGCATTCAGTTCCTCGGACTTGCACGCCCATCCTGAGCAGCGCTAGATTTAAGTCTGTTCTGTTTGCGACCTCGCTGTCAATTATGTTGCTTTCTCGGTCGCGTGACGTTTGCCCATTGTCTTTTCCACAGGACTGCTTTTATTGTGTCCGAACGGGCATGGCGATTTTGACGCCCATAAGTCCCGCTTTTTTGAGTTTCGCTGCTGTGCCGCATGTGATGATCCATCTTTCACGGCATGGCAGACCGATTGTGCCCCGATCGGGGCAATGGAGTGCCTGAGCCCGGAAAATTCCGGGCGAAAGGAATAAATGGGCAGGCGGCGACCAAGATCGCGCCTGTCGGAGAAGAACCGCGATGACGCGCGCGCAACGTTTGAAAGACCGGGCAGGGGGCCACAGCGCCAGACCCTGCCGCGCGCCGTCTGATATCGCCCGTACAAGACACCTCCCCAAAAGTGCCTGTCCGCCTGGATGGGTCAGGACAACGCGTTTGGCGCGGTGCATCAAGGACACATGGCTAAGAAAATGCTTATCGATGCCACCCACGCCGAGGAAACTCGGGTTGTGGTGGTTGACGGAAACAAGGTCGAGGAGTTCGATTTTGAATCCGAAAATAAACGCCAGCTCGCTGGCAATATCTATCTAGCAAAAGTTACCCGGGTCGAACCGTCTCTGCAGGCGGCATTCGTGGACTATGGCGGCAATCGTCATGGTTTCCTGGCGTTTTCGGAAATTCATCCCGACTATTATCAGATCCCCGTCGCCGACCGTGAGGCGCTGATGGAGGAAGAGCGCGCCTATGCCGAGGCGATGAAGGCGCGTGACGAGGCCGAGGAAGCCAAGCCCAAGAAACGCCGTTCGCGGTCGCGCAGCAAGGCAGCGGACGTCAAGTCGAACGATCCGGTCGAGACATTGGATGTCACGTCCGAGCCGACGGGTATGGAGACCATTGATCTCGACGACAGCGAAGAGAGCGATGATCTGACAGTGCCCGAGGGGACCTCTCCGATGGAGACGGTTGCCGAGACGCCGGTAGAAGAACCTTCTGAGGATGAAGTGTCTGAGACCACTGACGCGCCGACCGCAGAAGAAGAGACTGCTGAGGTTGAGGCTGTTGAGGTCGAGACCGTTGAGGCGACCTCTGATGAGCAGGCTGAAACCGAGGCGGAAGAACAGCCCGAAGCTACTGCTGATGCGGAAGAAGCCGAGGCTGACTCTGAGGAAACCGCGCAGGCTGAGCCTGAGGCAGAAACCACTGAGACAGAGCTTGCCGAAGGTGACGACTCAGACGACGAAGAGAAAAAACCTGATGCGACTGCCAAGGATGATTCGATTGAATCGGTCGCCGATGAGGACGACAGCGAGGATATCCGTCCTCCGCGCAAGCCGCGCCCGCGTCGCTACAAGATCCAGGAAGTGATCAAAGTGCGCCAGGTTCTGCTGGTGCAGGTCGTCAAGGAAGAGCGGGGCAACAAAGGTGCCGCGCTGACCACCTATCTGTCGCTGGCCGGCCGCTACTGCGTTCTGATGCCCAATACCGCACGCGGCGGCGGCATCAGCCGCAAGATCACCAATGCGCCCGACCGTAAGAAGCTGAAGGAAATCGCAGCCGAGATCGACGTGCCAACTGGCGCGGGCCTGATCATCCGGACCGCAGGCGCCAAACGCACGAAATCCGAGATCAAGCGCGACTATGAATACCTGCAGCGCATGTGGGAGCAGATTCGCGAGCTGACTCTGAAATCCATCGCGCCCGCAAAAATCTACGAAGAAGGTGACCTGATCAAACGGTCGATCCGTGACCTCTATAACCGCGAAATCGACGAGGTTCTGGTCGAAGGCGAGGGCGGTTACCGCATCGCCAAGGACTTCATGAAGATGATCATGCCGTCCCACGCCAAGAATGTGAAACGGTATGAGGACGCGCTGCCTCTGTTTGCGCGCTATCAGGTGGAAAGCTATCTGGCCGGGATGTTCAACCCGACCGTGCAGCTGAAATCCGGCGGCTATATCGTGATCGGCGTGACCGAGGCGCTGGTGGCGATCGACGTGAACTCAGGCCGGGCGACGAAGGAAGGTTCGATCGAGGAAACCGCGCTCAAGACCAACCTTGAGGCCGCCGAGGAAGTGGCACGCCAGTTGCGTCTGCGTGACCTTGCCGGTCTGATCGTCATCGACTTCATCGATATGGACGAGCGCAAGAACAATTCAGCCGTCGAAAAGCGGATGAAAGACAAGCTTAAGACCGACCGCGCGCGCATTCAAATGGGCCGCATCTCGGGCTTTGGTCTGATGGAGATGAGCCGCCAGCGCTTGCGCCCCGGTATGCTTGAAGCAACGACGCAGCCGTGCCCGGCCTGTCATGGCACCGGTCTGATCCGTTCGGACGACAACATGGCGCTGTCGATTCTGCGTCAGATCGAAGAGGAAGGCACCCGCCGCCGCTCACGCGAGGTTCTGGTGCGCTGCCCGGTCAGCATTGCCAACTTCCTGATGAACCAGAAACGCGAACATATCGCCCAGATCGAAGGGCGCTATGGTCTGTCCGTGCGTGTCGAAGGCGACATGCATTTGGTCAGCCCCGATTTCTCTTTGGAGAAGTTCAAGACCGCTAGCCGGATCGTGCCCGAAGCGACAGCTCCGGTCGTCTCGGTCGATGCGTCGCTGATGGATCTGGTCGACGCGACCGAAGAAGAAGAGGTCGAAGAAGAGGCGGTTCAGGCCGAAGAAGACGCCAAGCCCAAGCGCAAGCGTCGTCGGCGTCGCCGCAAGAAGGGCGGCAACGATCAGCAGGAGGCTGAGGCATCGGAAGCTGTTGAAGACGCGGCTGCTGAGGCTCCCTCGGACGACGCTCCTGAGGCATCGGACGAGGACGAAAAGCCTGCCAAGCCCAAGCGTCGCCGTGCGCCGCGTCGCAAGAAGAAAGACGTGGAAGCCGAAGCGCAGGATGCCCCCGAACAGGAGGCAGAGGCCAAGGAAGACGCCCCAGTGGAAGCAGTCGATGTGGTTGCCGAGGCTGAGACAGCTCCGGAACAGGTCGAAGAAGCTCCGGCGGACTTCGCTGAGGTTGCAGAAGCGGCACCGGAACTGGCGCAAGACGCCGAAGAACCTTTTGAGGCCGTTGAAACGGCAGAGCCTACTAAGGCGGTGGAAGCAGAAAAACCAGTCGATACTCAACCGGCTGAGGAGCCCGCTCCGGTCGAAGAGGTTGCCGAGGTTGAGGCCGCACCCGAAGTAGAAGAAACCCCAGCCGAACCCGTTCTGGAGACGGTTTCGGAAGAGCCGGAACAACCGGCTGAGCCGCCCAAGCCTAAACGGCGTGGTTGGTGGTCGCTCGGAAGCTAAAGCGAGAAGCTAAAATGAAAAGGCGGGGCTTGAGGCCCGCCTTTTTCGTTTTGACAGCCAAGGTCTTAGCCCGCTTTCTGGATCAGATAGACCTGATAGCCGTTCTCTTCCTCTTGGGACAGTAGGGTGTGGCCGCTCTCCGCGCAAAAATGCGGGACATCAACTATCGCCGCAGGATCATCTGCCAGCACGCGCAACACGGCACCACCGGGCAAAGACTTCAACCTTTTGCGCGCTTTCAACACAGGCAAAGGGCACAACAGGCCCAGGGCATCGAGGGTTTCAGTAGGATTAGACATAAGGCTCAGATATTTCGCCCAAGGCGCAGTGTCCAGCGCGCAACCACGAGGATGTGACCGAATAGCCCCGTGACGAAGCCGCCTTCATACCATATGTGCTGAAACATGTTCGGAATAGATATCATCGACGCGGGTCTGCTGCCTGCTATGTTCATCGCCCTGATCGGCGGTTTGATCAGTTTTCTGTCGCCTTGTGTGCTGCCGATCGTGCCGCCGTACCTGGCGTATATGAGCGGCGTCAGCATCAACGAGATGCAGGATCAGGCCCGCGCCCGGCGCAAGGCGACTTTGACCGCCTTGTTCTTCGTTCTGGGGCTGTCGACCGTGTTCCTGCTGCTTGGCTTTACCGCCTCGGCCTTCGGGGCGTTTGTTCTGAAAAATCAGGTGCTTTTCGCCAAGCTCTCGGGTGCGGTGGTGATTGTCTTTGGCCTGCACTTTCTGAACGTGTTCCGTATCCCTCTGCTGGATCGCGAAGCGCGGGTTGAAACCGGAGACTCCGGCGGCTCGGTCTTTGGCGCTTATATTCTGGGTCTTGCGTTTGCCTTTGGCTGGACGCCGTGTATTGGCCCTCAGTTGGGTGCAATCCTGTCGTTGGCCGCGTCTGAGGCATCGGTCGCGCGGGGCACTTTGTTGCTCGGCGTCTATGCGGCGGGTCTGGGTATTCCGTTCCTGCTGGCTGCGATGTTCCTGAATCGCTCAATGGGTGTCATGAACCGGATCAAACCCTATATGGGCACGATCGAGAAGGTCATGGGCGGGCTTCTTCTGTTCGTGGGCATCATGCTGATCACGGGCCTCTTCACCGAATTCAGCTGGTGGCTGCTGGAAACCTTCCCGGCGCTGGCGGTTCTGGGCTGATCCACCTTACCTTGGCCGCAATGCTGCGTTAACCTGCGCAGCAGAAGGTAAGGCCATGAGCAGTCAGATAAATCAGCCACAGCTGCGCAGGCGGCATGTGTTTTACATTCCCGGCTACGACCCGATCCCCGCGCGGCGTTACCGCGAGCTGTATCGGACCGAGTCGCAAGCGCAGGCTGAGATCTCGGGATACCAGATCAACCTTGCGCCAAAGACGGGCGACGGCCCGTTTGGCTGGCATGTTTCATCTGTTCAGGATGGGGTTGAGGTTCAAACAGATGTCGAGGTTCTGGTCTGGTCCGATATCGTGCAGGACAGCATGTCGGGCTCGATTCTCGCGACCTATTTGCAGCTTGGTCAGACGGCGTGGACCTATATCTCATCGGGTACGTTAAAAAGGCTGCGGCAGCTCAGGAAGGGCCCGGTGATTGCTGCGCTCTATCCGGTGGGGATGCTGCTGTTGCAACTTCTCGCTGCCGTGTTGATCGTGATCCTTGCGGTCACTCTGGCTGGATGGTGGGGGCTGCTGCCGGGTTTGGCTTTGGCCTATGGCTTGCTGCGCTGGTTCCGCAAAATCGACAATCGCCTTTTCGCCTATTACCTGATGCATGATTACGCATACTCGGCGCAATTTCAGGGGGAGATTCCGGGCAAACTGCAACACCGCCTGGAGGAGTTCGCGGATTTGATCGAGGCCGCGCTAAAGACGGATGTTGATGAGGTTCTGGTCGTCGGCCATAGCTCGGGCGCGCATCTTGGCGTTTCTGTTCTGGCGGATGTTCTGCGTAGACAGACCGCAAGTGGGCCAGCACTGTCGTTTCTGACACTCGGGCAAGTGGTGCCGATGGTCTCGTTCCTGCCCAAGGCTCAGAAACTCAGGTCGGACCTTCAGTTCCTGTCCACGCAAACCACTTTGACATGGGTGGATGTCTCAGCGCCCGGGGATGGCTGTTCTTTCGCCCTATGTGATCCGGTCGCCGTTAGCGGTGTTGCGGGCCACGACAAGACATGGCCTCTGGTCCTGTCCGCCGCCTTCACCCAAACACTGTCACCCGAGCGATGGAAAGCCCTGCGGTGGAGGTTCTTTCGGCTGCATTTTCAATACCTCTGCGCCTTTGACCGACCGGGCACCTATGACTATTTCCGCTTCACGGCGGGACCTCTGACATTGGCAGAACGGTTCAAAGACCGCGCGCCGTCGAACAGCCGGATTGAGACGCCGGTCTCGAAATACACGGATACGAGCCGATGAAGCCGCCCAAGCCGCAGTCTCGCCTAGATCGAGTCTCTCTCTGGCGCTATCTGAAACTGTTCCGGCAGGACCTGTTGTCGGCGCAGCCTCAACGCCTCTATCGCGCGTGGATGGCCGAGTTTCGCACGCCGTTTTTCCGGTCCTACATGATCAATCAACCGGATTTGGTGGATGAGGTCCTCAAGAAACGTCCGGATGAGTTTCCGAAATCCAACCGCATCAGCGAAGGGTTGCGGCCATTGCTGGGGGAGTCCGTGTTTCTGACCAACGGCGCGACATGGAAACACCAGCGCCGTATCATTGACCCCGCTTTTGAGGGCGGACGGCTGAAGGATACGTTCCCGGCCATGGTCGCCGCTGCGGATGCTTGTGTGGATCGGCTGCGCCCTTTGGCAGGAACGCAGGTCGAGTGCGAACAGATCACCAGCCATGCCGCCGCTGACGTGATTTTCCGAACCCTGTTTTCTGTGCCCATCGAACACGACATCGCCGCACAGGTCTTCGACAGGTTCCGAGCGTATCAGCGCGAGCAGCCTTTGTTGAACCTCGCCGCTTTTGTACCGCTCCCACGTTGGTTGCCCCGGTTTCATTCGCGAAAGACGCGTGGAACCGCGCGAGAGATCCGCGCCCTGATTGCCAAACTGACGAAAGATCGGGCTGCGGCGATTGCTGCGCATCGCGCGCCCGATGATCTGGCAACCAAGATCATGACGACACCTGACCTGGAAACCGGCAAGTGTTTTGAGCCGGAGGAGATGGTCGATCAGGTTGCGATTTTCTTTCTGGCCGGACACGAAACCAGCGCCTCGGCTTTGGCGTGGACGCTCTACCTGATGGCGCTTTACCCCGAGTGGCAGGAGAGACTAGCGAAGGAAGCTGAAGCACTTGACGATCGTTCTTTCGCGGTGATGTCCAAGCTGAAACTCAGCCGCGACGTGTTCCGTGAGGCCCTCAGGCTCTATCCGCCAGTGCCGATGATGGTCCGGCAGGCCAGTTGCCCCGAGAGGTTTCGCAACAGAGACATTCCAAAAGGGTCGCAGATCGTGATCAGCCCCTGGCATCTGCATCGGCAAGAGCGGCTGTGGGACAACCCGGATGGTTTCGATCCCAATCGTTGGAGCACGGAAAACGGCAAAACCTGTCAGCGTGAGGCCTATATACCCTTCTCGACAGGCCCGCGCGTCTGTCCCGGGGCCGGGTTTGCGATGGTCGAGGGGCCTTTGATCCTTTCCACTTTGCTGCGCCATTTCAGATTCGAAACAATCCCGGACAAAACGCCCGTTCCGGTGGCTCATCTGACGGTCAGATCGCGGGATGGCATATGGTTGCGCGTGGTTGAGCGCTAACAAACTACCATCACCCATAACTGTGCTGTATGCGGTGAAGGAAATCGGAATCAGTCTTGAACGGGAAAATACTATGTCCAAAGCAGAACAGCGCGCGCAGATGTCAGATGGAGCAGGCTTTATTGCAGCACTGGATCAAAGCGGCGGATCAACCCCGAAAGCTCTGGCGCTCTACGGCGTGGATGCCGCGCAATACGCCTCGGAAGAGGAGATGTTCGGCGAAATCCAGAACATGCGCGCGCGGATCATCCTGGCGGATGACTTCACCAAGGACAAAGTGATCGGCGCGATCCTGTTCGAACGCACCCTTGGCGAAGAGATCGAAGGTCGCAAGGTCGCCGATTACCTATGGTCCGTCAAAGGGATCGTGCCGTTCCTGAAAATCGACAAGGGTCTGGAAGATACTGCAAACGGTGTGCAGATGATGAAGCCCATCCCGGGGCTGGCCGAGACATTGGCCCAAACGGAAGGCGTGTTTGGCACCAAGGAACGCTCGGTCATTCATGAAGCCAACGCCGAAGGTATCGCCGCCGTTGTTGCCCAGCAATTCGACGTGGCCCGCGTCGTGACCGAAGCTGGCATGGTGCCGATTGTCGAGCCCGAGGTGAACATCAACTCGGAAACCAAGGCCGAAGCCGAAGATATTCTGAAAGCCGAAATCCTGAAAAACCTCGACCAACTGGCCGAAGGGCAGGAGGTCATGCTGAAGCTGACTATTCCAAGCGTCGCGAACCTCTTTGACGAAGTGGCCGATCACCCGCGTGTTCTGCGCGTAGTGGCCCTGTCAGGTGGTTACTCGACCGAGCAGGCCTGTGATCTGCTGGGGCAAAACGGCAAAATGATCGCGTCCTTCTCGCGCGCGCTGACCGAGGGGCTTTCGAAACAGCAATCGGATGCCGAATTCAACGCCGCCCTCGGCAGCAATATCGACAAGATCTTCAAAGCGTCGGCGTGACGCCTAAACCGGTTTGACAAAATCGCGGCGCATCTGCGCCGCTTTTTCCCGGCTGATGCAGCCTATCGCGTGATCATTGATCAGCCCCATTGCCTGCATGAAGGCAAAAACGGTGGTGGGGCCGACAAATTTCCAGCCCCTCTTTTTCAGGTCTTTCGACATCGCCACTGACTCGGCTGAGGTGCTGGCTGTCTGTGGCTCTGGCGGTGAGGTTGGTTCATACCGCCAGACATATGCCGCGAGGGAACCTTCCTTCGCCACCAACTCCTGCGCACGACGGGCGTTGTTGATCACGGCTTCGATCTTGCCGCGATGGCGGATGATACCTGCATCTTGCAGAAGGCGTTCGATATCAGCCTCAGAAAACTCGGCCATCTTGTTGAAATCTAAATCGCAAAAGGCCCGGCGAAAGTTCTCGCGCTTGTTCAGGATCGTTCGCCAGCTGAGGCCGGACTGAAAACTCTCAAGACACAGTTTTTCGAACAATCGTCGATCATCGGACACCGGGTAACCCCATTCCGTGTCATGATAGTCGAAGAACTCAGGCGCCGCTTGGCACCATGCGCATCGGGCGAGGCCATCAGGACCCAAAACGGTTTTGCTCATGAATGTACCTATTTTGTTCTCATTCAGCCTACACTCAAAGCTGAGGCTCTGACAAGCGTCAAAGCTTGTCGCGATACCAGTTCAGAACGAAAACACGTATGGCCGATGCCAGCCCTGTATCAGGGTCGCGTGCAACATCAATATCGGCAGCCAAAGCATTGATGGGCTGCTGTTTTTCTTCGGCAATATCGCGGAACGCACGCCAGAATTCATCCTCAAGCGAGACTGACGTCCGGTGCCCCTTGAGGGTCAGAGAGCGTTTGACCGGAGGGCCGCTCATTCATCCAACTCGTGATTGTCCAAATCGCGGTTCTGCTTGTCTTTTCGCAGCTTCACGACCTGTTTTTCGGCCTTGCTGCGCCCGAACGCGACCGCGTTTTGATCCGCGCGGGCCTTTTTTTCGGCCCGCGCTTTTTCTTTCCGATACCGGTTCAAGTTGACCGGCTTACCCATCAGTCTTTCGGGCCGATCATCTGTTCGGGGCGCACGACGGCGTCAAAGGTCTCTTCATCGACAAAGCCTAGTGCGACGGCCTCTTCCTTGAGGGTCGTGCCGTTCTTATGCGCCGTTTTGGCAACTGTGGTGGCGTTGTCATAGCCAATGGTTGGGGCCAGAGCGGTCACCAGCATAAGCGACTCCTTCATCAGCTTGTCGATGCGCGGCTCGTTGGCCTGAATGCCCGACAGCATCCGTTCAGTGAAACTGTCGGTGGCATCGCCCAGCAGTTGGATCGACTGCAGAAGATTGTAGGACATCATAGGGTTATAGACATTCAGCTGGAAATGACCCTGAGAGCCCGCAAACTTAATCGCAGCATCATTGCCCATTACATGGGCGGCCACCTGTGTGAGGGCTTCGGCCTGTGTCGGGTTCACTTTACCAGGCATAATGGAAGACCCCGGCTCGTTTTCCGGTAGAATCAGCTCTCCTAGACCCGAGCGAGGGCCTGAGCCTAGCAGGCGAATATCGTTGGCGATCTTGTAGCAAGACCCGGCGATGGTCGCCAATGCACCCGACAAGAAGACCATGGCGTCATGCGCGGCCAGGGCTTCAAATTTGTTCGGAGCCGTCACAAAGGGCAGGCCAGTGACTTCAGCCATGTTGGCGGCGACGGCTTCGTCCCATCCACCATGGGTGTTCAACCCGGTTCCAACGGCAGTTCCACCTTGCGCCAGCTCGTAGATACCGGGCAATGCAGCCTCAACACGGGTAATGCCCTGACGGATCTGATGGGCGTAGGCTCCGAATTCCTGTTCCAGCGTCAGCGGAGTCGCATCCTGCGTATGAGTGCGGCCGATCTTGATGATACCCGCGAATTCAGCAGCCTTTTTCTCAAGCGTTTCGGCAAATTTGGTCAAACCGGGTAGCAGCACGTCGCGCACGCTGACCGCAGTTGCGATATGCATGGCGGTTGGGAATGTGTCGTTCGACGATTGGCCCATGTTGCAGTGATCATTTGGATGAACCGGATCTTTCGAGCCGATGACGCCGCCCAAAATCTCAATCGCGCGGTTTGCGATCACTTCATTCGAGTTCATGTTGGACTGCGTGCCCGAGCCGGTCTGCCATACGACCAGAGGGAAGTTGTCGTCGAACTTGCCCTCGATCACCTCGCCAGCGGCCTGAATGATTGCGTCGGCGATCTTGGCGTCCAGCTTGCCGGTCGCTTTGTTCTCCATCGCGCAGGCTTTTTTGATCACGCCCAGAGCGCGCACGATGGCCACGGGCTGCTTCTCCCAACCGATGGGGAAGTTCATAATCGAGCGCTGCGTCTGCGCCCCCCAGTACTTGTCAGCGGGAACCTCGAGCGGGCCAAAGCTGTCGGATTCGGTGCGGGTCTGAGACATCGGGTACTCCGTCTGGTATGCAGTTGTATGCCGTTTAGCCAAGGCAGCGCCGCAACGCAATTGGCCAGTTGCGCGCAGCTTAAACTCAACAAAACCCAAGGTATAGGCGCAAGGCGGGTGAAATTGTTCCAATCGCGCGCGCAAGCCCCATTGTGCGCGCCTGCCGCTGAGCTACAATATATGTGTGGCCATCGTGGAGGATGAAATGCCAATCTCAGCTCGGATGATCCCGTTGAAAACCATGCTGTTGGCCATGGGGCTGGTCCTGCTGGGCACGCTGGCAAACGCATCCAGTATCACGCCCTTCGTCGGGGACTACACCGGATCCGCCAATGTTGTCGACGTAGATGGAACTGCAACGCCTCGGGATATGAGCGTTTCGATCCATGAGACCCGCCACGGGTTCAATGTCAGCTGGACCACAACGACCTACAAGCTGGACGGGCGGGTCAAGCAACAGAAATTCTCGGTCGACTTTGTGCCCTCGGACCGGCCCGATGTGTTTTCGGCAGCCATGCAACGGAATGTGTTCGGCCATGAGGTGCCTCTGGACCCAATGAAAGGAGAACCCTTTGTCTGGGGCCGGATTGAAGGGGACACGATGACCGTGTTTTCCCTGTTTATTGATGCGCAGGGCGGCTACGAGTTGCAGCAATATGATCGAACCCTGGCCGAGGGCGGGCTGAATCTGTCGTTCTCGCGCTTCATCAACGGAGACAAATCCCGCGCGGTCGAGACCTTTTTGCAAAAACAATAAACCCCGCGAAGAGCACGGGGTTTGATGGACTACTTGCGGAAGCTGTCCAATGAGACGACGTCGGCGTCGTGATGAACCTCGGGTTCTTCGACCTCAATTGCCTCTTCTACGAACTCCTCTTCCGCGTCGTCATCCTCGGGTCCTTCAAAGCGCAGGCCGAATTCGACGGACGGATCCACGAACGTTTTGATGGCCGTGTAAGGGATGTAGAGCGGTTCCGGCGCATCGCCGAAGTTCAACGTAATCGCAAAGCCGTTTTCGCCGACCTCAAGGTTTTCGAACCAATGTTGCATCACGATCGTCATCTCTTCGGGATAGCGGTCACGCAGCCAGTCTGCGATGTCGACGCCGTCTTCTCTTGTATCGAACGTGATGAAGAAATGGTGCGCGCCTGGTAGCCCGGTTTCAGAGACACCGGTCAGAACGGTTTTGATCAGCCCGCGCATGGCGGTGTGCATCAGGTTTCCATAGTCGATGTCTTGCGACATGTGTCATCCTCGAAAGTGGTTACTTCCAGCATAGGCGTTTTAGCTGGAAACGAAAGGGCGGGTATCGCCGGATTGATCATAATAGCTGGATAGCGATGCCAGCGACGGACATCAGCGCCAGAACCGTTGCCATCCCTAATTTTGCCCGAAAAATCAATACCCCAGCGGCGATAGTGAGCGCACCCGCAGTGAGGTTTAGCGATTCCCAAACAGGCAGAGGTATCGAGACAGGCCCCCAACTGTACTGCGTGACCACATCGAATAGAACGTTCAAGGCGAACCACACGGAGAGGTTGAGAATCACACCTACGACGGCTGCCGTAATGCCATGCAAAGCGGCAGAGAGCCGAGGGCGCGTCGCCAGTTTGTCCAAATACGGAGCGGCGAGAAAGATCCAAAGGAAACACGGAACGAACGTTGCCCATAGCGCAACCGCACCTGCGGCGAAGGCCAGCGAGACCCCTCCGTTGATTTGTCCGGTCAGCATCGCGACGAATTGCGTGACCAGAATCAACGGCCCGGGGGTGGTTTCCGCAAGGCCCAGCGCGTCGATCATCTGGCCGGTGCTGATCCATTGATACTGATCGACCACTGTCTGTGTCATGTAGGCCAAAACAGCGTAGGCCCCGCCAAAGGTCACCACGGCCAGACGGGCGAAGAACCATCCCAAGTCGCTGAGCAATTGATAACTGGACAGGGACAGGAGGACCAATGGTCCGAGCCAGAGCGGCACCCAAATGGCAACCGTGCGTAGGGTGCCGGAAAAACTTGCGCGTGGGGAGGTGTCTTGCTGCGCAACGGGTCCTTTGAAAGACACATAGCCCCATAGCGCGGCGGCCAGAATGATCAGTGGAAAGGGCAGGTTGAACAGGAAGATTCCCAGGAACCCGATCCCCGCGATGAGGCGGTGTTCCGTGTCGGTCAATGCCTTTCGTGACAGCTTCAGGAGCGCTTGAAGGACGATCACGATGACCGTGGCCTTGATCCCCAGAAAACCGGCTTGCACAAGGGGCAGGGTGCCGAAGCTCGCGTAGAGCAGAACCAGCGCCGAGATGACTATTGCCCCCGGCAGAACAAACAGGGTGCCAGCAATCAACCCTCCGGTCACGCCCCGAAGACGCCAACCCGCATAAGTGGCCAGCTGCATCGCCTCTGGCCCCGGCAGCAACATGCATAGGGACAGGGCGCGCAAATAGGTTTCTTCAGACAACCAAGCGCGACGGTCTACCAACTCCTGATGCATCAAGGATATCTGCGCCGCAGGGCCGCCGAAGGACAAAAGGCCAATTCTGCCGAAGACCAGAACAAGGTCGCGCACTGAAGGCGTCATGTCACGTTAGCCCAACGGTCAAAATGCGCTCGGACAGCTGGTTTTTTCGATCACGAAGCATGACCCATTTCCTCGCAATGGCGGCCGTGCGCCGAATGCGCGCGGTACGTATGGCCTTAGCTATCGCGTCAGAAACTTGGGGGTCAAGGCGGCTTGGGTGTTCAGCTCCAATCCAGTCGCTGACCGGTCATGCAGACGGGCAGGGTATCCTGCGGAAACTGACCAAGTTGTTCAAAAAACGATATGAAATCGAACTGGTTGTAGGCCTCGACCATCTTTTCGCCTTTGAAGCGGGCCATGACCTGGCCCGTCACCTCCAGCGGGGCACCGTTGTCGGCGCGGCAGGTTTTGACGTGCAGAATGGCGGACACCCAGTCCCCGTTTTCGATGATCTTTGGCAGCTCGACCGAGATTTCACCCAGAATATGCCGGAAGGCCATCACAAGATCGCGAAAATCATCTGCGCCAACCTGCATTTCGGGGATCAGCCCCTCGGCCATGGTTTCCGGCGCAAAGTACTGATCAATTGCATCGGTATTCCCTTGTTCCCAAACTTCCGAATACCACGCTTTCAAGATATCTGAGTGGGTCATCCCGGCCCTCCTGTCTGTCCGAGATGACTTTGGACAAAAGAGATGAATAAACTCTGAATCTGAGCCGAAATAAACGCAGACATAAGGTGGGGGAAATGCAGGTTTCTGTTGCCAGGTACCTGCGAACCCCGCCTTACGCGGCTAGGCGCAAGGGCTTAAGTTTCGGTCTTGCTACTGCTTACGCAGCAACTGCAACCGGAGCACGATTGTCGTTTGCAATTGTACTAGTTTCGCCGATAACGGTGGCAGACAGCCGAGACAAAGCTAACCCCTTTAGACGTTCGTCGATCCTATTTCGGCCCCAGAATCCTCAAACGAAGGATGGTTGGTGGAGCCGCCGGGTACCGCCCCCGGGTCCGATCCGCTTATTACGAGCGCGTTTATGTCCATAGTCCCGAAGGACAGACCTTATATAGGTGAGGAGATTTCGGGATGCAAACCCGGAAATGCCCTCAGGGCACTGTAAATCACGGGGTGCGGTTCAGGTTTGCGGCGATCAGCCAGACGGCCAAGACCAGCTCAATTCCCCCGAAAATCATGGCCTTAGCAAGTGGTGGATTGTCCAGCAGCACCGACACGAACCGCCCCAAAGCCGCCCCGGCATAGGCTACGCCCAGCATGGCGTATGCCATTGGGTGGTTTAGCCAGATCACGGCGATGCCCGTGACAACGAACAACCCTCCGACCGAGGCGCGCATCTCGCTCAGACCCATGTTGCTGTTCGTCGGGGCCAGATCCAGCGCCGTCGCGGTGTGCAAAGGTGCGAGAAAGCCGAACAGGCCAAAGCCGATGGTCAGCAGAGCTGCGATGACGTTGAGGATATGTACCATGATCGTGCCTTTATTCGGTTACACCGCGTAGGCGGCGTCAAAGAAGTCTTTCTCCAGCTCGACCGCCCGGTGGAACAGCCTTGCGACCTCGGCTTGCGCCTCTGGCGTCAAGGTGGGCCAGGTTTTGTCAAGTTGCCCGCGCAGATACTCGACCACGCTTTCAAAGCCTTCCCCGGCATGTAGCGTGATCCATTCCGCGAACCAGAAGGGTAAATCGGGTTTCGGCGGATTTTCCGGGCTGGCCCAGCTGAGATAGACCCACTCGGCGACAACCAGCACCGCCAGCATGTTCTCATACCGGCCCGAGGCTGCCGCCTCGGCCATCAGGTCCTGAAACGCTTTGGTGGCGGGGGCAGGGTCGGTGCTCGGTTGGGTGCCCAGCGCCTCGAGCGAGCGCAGGAAATAGGTGTTTTCAGGACCGGTGATCACCGCTAGAAACTGGGCGGCCGGAACGCTGTCGGCCAAGGTGGGCGCGTGTGCGATGGCGCTGGCCAGCAGGCGAACAAAGCCATCGACGAACTGATAGTCCTGCTGCAGATACCAGCGCATCTTGTCCTTGGGCAAAGTGCCGTCTGACAGCTCACGCGTGAAAGCATGAGTAGTGGCGGCCTGCCAGTCGGCAGCCTTGCCCTGACGCAGAAACTCCGTGGGGCGCGTGTTCTGGGACACTTCGAAAACTCCTAACTTCTTTCAAAGCAGGACAAAGCGGTTTTTCGGAACATGTGCAAGGTAGTCGTGCAGCGACTAGATTGCGGACCAAAGTCCCAGCACGCCGACCAAAATCAGGCTGAGCGCCCAGATGAGTTCCAGGTTGAACCAGGTGCGTGACAGGAATTGCAGCCCGAGCCAGCGATAGACGCCATAGGCCAGTAGACCGCCTCCTAAGATCATTGCCGCCGTGTGCAGCGCGGCCACGGCCAGAACCAGCAGGGTGTTTGTTGTCATGATCTGAGAGATGGCCTGATGCCCGGCGTCCAGCTCATCCAAGTTGCACAGGCCCAGATAGATCGGAACCAGCATCAAAGCCGCGCCATGGGCCAGCGCGACCAAAAAGGACCACAGCGCGAGTTTGCTGGGCGGCACGCGCGACAAAAACCGAGGGTGGTTGCGTGTGACGGCAATGTACAGCCCCATCGCAATGACGATCAGCGCGGCACCTATGCGGATTTCGCGTTGGTAGTCGATCAACACGGCCATCATCGCAAACGGCAACAAGACACCCAGCATCGCCAGGAAATGACCGCCCGCAAGGGCCGCCAACGCGCGCCAGAGGGCGGATTGACGTTGCTCCATTAAGGCGGAAGAGACAGCAAGCGGCCAGCCCATACCGGGATTCAGCCCGTGATAGGCACCGCTGAGAACAACGGCCAGCCAAAGGCCAGCCGTTGATGTCATCAGAAAGTCCAACTCAGACCGAGGGGTAGCAGAAACTGTCGGTCGAACAGTCTCCACCCTCCAACCGGATCTGGTGGCTACGATAGCCTTCGGGGAACTCGACCCAGAACTTGGGATCCAGGGTCAGGCCGCCGTTCTCGCCGACGTCGGCTTTGACCATCGCCGCGCCGCGTTCGCCGGGATAGAACTGGTCATCCCAAGTGGAATAGAGCGAGTTGGTCCAGTAGACCCGTTTCCCGTCGCGGCTGATTTCGACCATTTGCGGTCCATAGCCAAAGTCCTGACCGTTCGGATGTTTGGTCTTTTTGACGATCCCACCGATCTCGACCTTACCTGCCAGTGTCGGGTTCATCGGGTCCGATACGTCATATTGATGCATCTCTCCGGTGCCCCAGCAGGCGACATAGAGGTATTTGTCGTCGAGGCTCAGGTCGATATCCGTCACCAGCGGCGGAACGGCCGAGAAGCCTTTCAGCAAGTCCGGCAGGTCATCCGGGTCAGCCGGTTGCGGGTCGATGGTAATTGTCTTCTTGGCCTCAAACGTGCCGTCGTCGTTTCGCCACCATGTGAAGATCGCGCCTTGCAGGTTGGTTGTGTCCACAACGACGCCGCAGAACCCATACTGTTTGACCGGATCATGCGCAGGCCGGATCTCCAACGCCATCTGGTGGTTTTCGCCCAGATCAATGGTTTGGATATTGGTACGGCTGCGCAGGTTCCAGAAATGGATGCTGTGACCATATTTGTTGGACAGCAGATCCTCGGCCACGATTCCGTTCTCGAACTGTGGCGGCAGACCCCATTCGGAACTGACCATGTAGTCGCGGGGCAAGTTCCACCAGAAATCATAGTGTTTGTCCTGCACGCCGCGTTCGATCTCATACCGTCCGATGATCTCGAAACTTTCGCAGTCCATGATGAAGATACCCGGAGGGCCATCGGTCCCGTCCGCGCCGCCACCGCCCAAGGTGCTGACATAGATGCCCTCAGGCCCGCAATGAATGGTGTGTGGGCGGGAATATCCTGTTTTTGCAAAGACTTCTTCGGGTTCGATAATCTTGTGGATTTTGGCCTCAAGCGGGTTCTTCACATCGATGACATAGATCCGGCTTGAGCGGATGCCCGGAACGATCAGATAGCGCCGTTCCAGAAACGCGTGCCCCGTCAGCGGCGACAGCGCCGAAGAGCAAGCATTCCAGCCAAAGTGGTGAAATTCATCGCCTTTTTCCGGCATGATGACCTGATGGACGATCTTTCCATAGTCGTCGGAAGTCGGATCGACATTCACAACCGCCAGCCCGTCAGGTTGCGAAAAATCCGGGCTGAGCATCAGCGTAAAAGCAAGCGTCTCAGTGGGGCCCTCCATCGCCAGCTTGGCAGATGGGTAAAAGGTTGGGTCCGGTCTTGTATTCATAACATCCTCCCGTAAGTCATTGATCTTCAATTCGTTCTGAGAGTTCCGGTCTTGGCGCCGGGTGACATCCTGCCTGCTCGTGCTTCCTTTCTGCCTGTTGGTCTGCGTCAGATTTCGGGCCTGAGTGTCAGGCGGTTTTACGTTTGCGCTCGGCCACATCTCGGGCCAGTTGGCGTGTATAGGTTTCAAGTTCGATCAGTGTCGCGTCTACCGATGGGGCATCGCGCGCCTCAAGCGCGTCGGCGATCTTGGTGTGCAGCGCAATGATCTCTTCGCGCGAGCGCGCGGTGAAGGTGATCATGTTCATCAGAGGCTGCATGGCCTCGACTGCACCCGCCAGTTGATAAGACAACACTGGATTATCCGCGCCATCGACCAGCGCGCGGTGAAAGGCGACGTCCGAGGCGCAGAAAGCCTCATCGGTCAGACCTGGCTGAGCCTGACGAAAGATCTCGGCCCGCATCGTTGCCAGTTGATCCGCAGTGCGACGTTGGGCCGACAAGGGCGCGCAGGCGCGCTCCAGCGCATACCTCGCCTCGCACGCTGTGTCGAAACTAACGGCGTTCATCGACAGCAGCAGGGTCGAGGTGGTAATTTGCTGCGAATAGGCGTCCTCAAAGCTGATCCGGTTCACAAAGGCCCCGCCGGTTGCACCGCGTTGGGTTCGGATCAGGGACTGCGCTGCCAAGCGCTTCAGCGCCTCGCGCACCGTAGGTCGCGACACCTGGAACTGATCCGCAAGCTCTGATTCGGAGGGCAGGCGCTCATCCACGATCAATTCGCCGGACACAATCGCGTTCCGAATGGCCTGTGCGATCTGGGCAGAGAGGTCTGCGGGATTGGCGGGGTCTATCTTCATTTGTGGCCAGTCTGAAAATTTTATTTGTCTGACATTTAAAAGTCTGACATTTGAAAAGCAAGAGAGTTGAGTCGGAGGATCACATGAGTCGCGCATTATTCCGCAGCGGAATGTGGCTGGCGTTCTATGCTGTGATCCTGTGGGCGTGGTGGGTCATGTTCTCGATGAGCCGAGACATGGACCTCGACTTCATTGGCCGGCCAGGGCCGATGGGACAGGCTATGGCGGCGATGGATCCGCGCATGGATATGTATATGCCCATGGCCGAGTTCGGACCTTTGTTCTGGATGTGGGCGATCATGATGGCGGCAATGATGCTGCCTACGCTGGTGCCGACGCTCCGCAGCTATGACGACCTTATCCGCAGCGCCAATGGCACGCGGGCTGGATGGCTGGGCGTACTGGCCGGGTATTTCATCGTCTGGGTGGGATTTGCGGCGCTGATCGCAGGTTTGCAACTTGCCCTGCTGTTCGGTGGGTTTGTCGATATGCTGGGCATTGCCAAGTCCAATTGGCTGGCCGGAGGGCTGCTGATCGTTGTCGGCGCCTTCCAGTTCACCCGAGCGAAAGAGGTTTGCCACGGCGTCTGTCACGCCCCAATGACCTATTTCCTGGGCCACTGGAAAACCGGCTTTGCGGGAGGTGTGAGAATGGGGCTGGGGCTCGGCGCTTTCTGCGTCGGTTGCTGCTGGGGCTTCATGGCGCTCGGCTTTGTTGGTGGCGTCATGAGCCTTTTATGGATGGGTCTGGCGACCTTGTTCATGGTTTTGGAAAAACTCCCTCAGATCGGGCATGCTGTGACCCGACCCATGGGGTTCATACTGATCGCAGGCGGTGTTGTGCTGCTGATCTATCCCTTTGCTTACGGAGGATAAGCTGATGGCGAAAAACAGAAAACCCGAGGCCGACCGGCTTCCGATTAGTCAGCGGATCGACAGCCGTATGCCCAACCCCAAACGGCGTGAGATGAGCCCGACGGACTGGTCCATCAAAGGTGAGTTGATCCTGAACTGCTCATGCGATGTGTTCTGCCCCTGCGTGGTCTCATTGGGTGCGCACCCTCCGACCGAGGGGCACTGCCACGCATGGATGGGTGTGATCATCGACGAAGGGCATTATGAGGGTGAAGATCTGTCGGGCCTGAATGTTGGTCTTCTGGTCGATATTCCGGGCCGCATGGGCGAGGGACAGTGGAAAGTCGCCGCCTATGTCGATGAACGCGCGAGCGGCAAGGCCTATAACGGGCTGCTGCAGATTTTCAGCGGTCAGGCCGGTGGCACCACGGGCCTGTTCACCATGCTGGTGAGCGAGATAATCGGGGCCGAGCGTGCTCCGGTCCAGATCGAACGGGACGGCAACAAGCGCAGGATCGCGATCGGTCGTAAAATCCAAGGCGAGATCGAGATGCTGGGCGGTAAAGACCCCGAGCATCCGGTGATGGTGTCGAACTCCAAATACTGGATGGGGCCGGACATCATCGTGGCTCGCGGAAACAAATCGAAAGTGCGCGATTATGGGCGCGTCTGGGATTTCGGTGGTAAATCAGCAGAGATTTGCCCGATCGACTGGCATGGACCTAAGTGATGATCACCGGAGCCTATGCAAGGGAAATGGCACGCTACAACCACTGGCAAAACAGCCAGTTGGCGGAATTTCTTCAAGCACTCTCACCCGAGGAACTGATGCAGGAACGCGGTGCGTTTTTCGGCTCGATCATGGGCACGGCGAACCACTTGCTGTGGGGTGACTGGATCTGGATGTCACGCTTTGACAAAGGGCCGGGGCCAGAGAGCAATATCCACCGACCCGGAGGCGGCATCCACGAAAGCGTGCATCTCTGCCCCGATCTCGACAGCTGGCTGGCTATGCGCGTGGCTATGGATGACCGGATCTCGGATTGGGCGGATACGCTTGGCGATGAGGTTCTGTCGAGGCCTTTCACTTGGTACTCAGCCGCAAAAGAGGCTGATGTTACTTTGCCTTACGCGCAATGCGTGATGCATTTCTTCAACCATCAAACCCATCATCGTGGACAATTACACAAAATGCTGACCGAAGCCGGTTCCGAGGCCCCGGTCAGCGATCTTTGCTTCATGCCAAAGGAGGGCTGAATGCCGCAAATATCCCTGTCTCGTCGCCTGCGCCGCACGCCGTTCTCCGAAGGCGTCGAAGCCGCTGGTGTCAAAGGCTACACGGTGTACAACCGGATGTTGTTGCCGACGGTTTTTGAAAGTGTCGAGGCCGACTACCATCACCTGAAAAAGAATGTTCAGGTCTGGGACGTCTCATGCGAACGTCAGGTTGAACTGCGCGGGCCCGATGCTGCGCGTCTGATGCAAATGCTGACACCGCGTGACCTGCGCGGCATGCTGCCCGGACAGTGCTTCTATGTGCCGATTGTGGACGAAACCGGCGGTATGTTGAACGATCCCGTGGCGGTGAAACTGTCGGAGGATCGTTGGTGGATCTCTATCGCCGACAGCGATTTGTTACTTTGGGTCAAGGGGTTGGCCAACGGATATCGTCTGGATGTGCTGGTTGATGAACCGGACGTGTCGCCCTTGGGCGTTCAGGGGCCAAAGGCAGATGAGCTGATGGCCCGCGTTTTCGGAGACCGTGTGCGCGATATACGTTTCTTCAAGTTCGACATGTTCGAATTCGAAGGGCGCGACCTTGCAGTTGCCCGCTCGGGCTACTCGAAACAGGGCGGGTTCGAGATTTATGTCGAGGGCAGCGACATCGGTATGCCTCTGTGGAATGCTCTGTTCTCAGCGGGTGAAGACTTGGACGTGCGGGCTGGGTGTCCCAATCTGATTGAGCGGATCGAAGGTGGGTTACTCTCCTACGGCAATGACATGACCGACGACAACACACCGCATGAATGTGGGCTGGGCAAGTTCTGCAATACGCATACCGCAATTGGCTGTGTGGGCCGGGATGCGTTGTTGCGTGTGGCCAAAGAAGGTCCAGTGCAGCAGATACGTCCGATCGCGATTGACGGAGATGCAGTGCCGCCTTGTGTCCAGCCGTGGCCTGTTCTTGCGGACGGAAAGCAGGTGGGTCAGGTGACGTCTTCTGCCTGGTCTCCGGATTTCGCGACCAATGTTTCGATAGGTATGGTCAAATTGAGCCATTGGGACGCCGGAACCAAGGTCGAGGTTGAAACGCCTGACGGTATGCGAGGCGCGACAGTGCAGGGGCAGTTTTGGATCTAGCGGAGGCAGGGGGCTTTGCCCCCGTCGCTGCGCGATTCCCCCGAGATATTTTGGGCCAGGTGAAGGATTGGGCTGGCCGCCAAAAATGAAAGGATAGCAATATGTTCAATGCTTTGGTTATGGAAAAGGATGAAGAAAGCGGTTTGGCCAGCCCCTCGGTCAAGCAGCTCTCGCTGGAGGATCTGCCTGACGGAGAGGTAACGGTTGCTGTTGAGTATTCGACGGTGAACTACAAGGACGGTTTGTGCCTGTCGGCCAAGGGTGGTGGTCTGGTTCGGAACTATCCGCACATTCCCGGTATCGACTATGCCGGAACGGTCGAGGCGTCTTCGGATGACCGTTACAAGCCCGGTGACAAGGTGGTTCTAACCGGCTGGCGTGTTGGTGAGGCCCATTGGGGCGGATATTCGCAAAAGGCTAACGCTCGGGCCGATTGGTTGGTGCCCTTGCCGGATGGTCTGGACGCTCGGCAGGCGATGGCCGTTGGAACAGCCGGGTTTACGGCCATGTTGGCGGTGATGGCTCTGGAGGATCACGGGTTGACGCCGGATCGTGGGCCTGTGTTGGTGACTGGTGCTGCAGGCGGCGTTGGGTCGGTGGCGACGGCCATTCTGGGCAAGTTGGGCTATGAGGTCGCAGCTGTGACCGGACGTCCCGAGACCGGCGACTACCTGAAATCGCTTGGCGCCACGACCATCGTGCCGCGTGAAGAGCTGAACGAAACCACGAAACGCCCGCTTGAAAGCGAAACCTGGGCGGGCTGTGTCGATGCAGTTGGCGGTGACATGCTGGCGCGTGTTCTAGGGCAGATGAAGTATGGCTGCTCGGTCGCCGCGGTTGGGCTTGCTGGCGGTGCGGGGTTGCCTGCAACAGTGATTCCCTTCCTGCTGCGCGGTGTGAACCTTCTGGGGATCGATAGCGTGATGCAGCCCTATGACAACCGCCTGCGGGCTTGGCAGCGCATCGCGACCGACCTGCCGATGGACAAGCTGGAGGCTATGGTGCATCCGGCCGCTCTGTCCGATTTACCGCAGCTGGGTGCGGATATTCTGAAAGGTCAGGTCAAGGGCCGCGTCGTTGTCGACGTAAACGCCTGATTAAAAAATTAGCCGGGGCAGAACTGCCCTGGCTTAACCTTCTGGGCGGCAAAAGGACCGAAACAGTTCTGGTCATTGCCACAATTCATGCTCATGATTGCTATACATCCCAAATGCGATGGCTTAAGACCCATCCAAACAGCACTTGAAGACGGGGAGTGAGCAGCATGTCTGACGACTTCGAACTGGACACCGACGATCTGAAACGCCGCATGGACGGCGCGATGTCCAATCTCAAAACTGAATTTGCCTCTCTGCGCACCGGGCGGGCCTCGGCCTCGATGCTGGAGCCGGTGATGGTGGATGCCTATGGCTCGATGACACCGATCAACCAGGTTGGCACGGTCAATGTGCCTGAACCTCGGATGGTGACGGTGAATGTCTGGGACAAGGGCCTTGTGGGCAAGGTTGAAAAGGCGATCCGTGAAAGCGGGCTGGGCATCAACCCGCAGCTGAACGGCACGATCATCATGCTGCCGATCCCGGAACTGAACGAAGAGCGCCGCCGCGAGTTGGGCAAAGTTGCCGGGCAATATGCCGAAAGCGCGCGGGTTTCGATCCGTAACGTGCGCCGGGACGGTATGGATCAGATCAAGAAAGCGAAATCGGACGGAATGTCCGAAGATGACCAGAAGTTCTGGGAGAGCGAAGTTCAGGATCTGACCGACACGATGATCAAAGCTGTTGATGCCGCGCTTGAGACCAAGCAGTCGGAAATCATGCAGGTCTGAGCCGGTACTGATGCCCAAAGATCCCCATACGGACGTGCAGACTGGCCCAAAGCATGTCGCAATTATCATGGATGGCAATGGTCGGTGGGCGCAGGCGCGTGGCCGCCCTCGGCTTTTTGGTCACCACGCAGGTGCGCGGCGCGTACGTGAGGTGGTCGAGGCCTGTCCGGGGTTGGGCATCAAATACCTAACCGTTTTTGCGTTTTCGACGGAAAACTGGAAGCGGACTCAGGTCGAAGTGGCTGGCCTCATGAGCCTGTTTCGGCGCTACATCATCAAGGAAACCCGCACTCTGGCCGAGAACGGCATTCGCGTACGCTTTATCGGCGATCGGGTCCGCTTGGATGCCAAGCTGATCGATCTGATGGATTCGCTGGAAGAGGCGACGAAGGACAACGATTTGGTCCATTTGACCGTTGCGTTGAACTATGGCGGCCGAGATGAGGTGGCGCGGGCCACGAAACGTCTTGCACGGGATGTGGCCGAAGGGCAGCTAAAGCCCGAGGATGTGGATGAAGAGACCCTCCCCAAGTATCTGGATACGCGCGTTCTTCCTGATCCCGATCTTGTCATTCGCACCAGCGGAGAGGCGCGGATTTCGAACTTTCTCCTCTGGCAGTCCGCCTATTCCGAGTACGAATTTATCGACACCCTCTGGCCGGATTTCACCGCAGCCGAGTTGGAGCGTCTATGCCGGAACTACGGCTCGCGCGAGCGGCGTTTCGGAGCGGTTCTGGCATGAGCGAAGGCCGATGGTCTGATCTGACAGCACGGATTCTGTCCGCAGTCGTTTTGGTCGCAATTGGCGCCGTTGAGGTCTGGCTGGGCGGGTTGTGGTTTGAAAGCTTCATCGCGGTTGCCTGCGGTTTGATGACCTGGGAACTGGTACGCATGATCGAACCGCAGCGCGGCGGCATGGCCGTGCAGCTCGGTATCCTGACCGGGGTTGCGGTGATTATCAGCTATCACGTGCCGCCACTCTACAAGCTACCGTTTCTGGTGGCTCCGGCGCTGGTCGGTGCTGGGCAAGTCACCCGTTCGCGCGGGTTGTACTTTCTGTTTGCCTTGTGGATTGCAGGCGCTGGTCTGGGCTTCATCTCCATCCGTGAAAACATGGGCTTCGGCTGGATGGTCTGGCTGATCGCGGTTGTCGTGGCCACGGATGTTGCCGGGTATTTCGTGGGCAAGGCCATTGGTGGCCCGAAATTCTGGCCCAAGGTCAGCCCCAAGAAGACATGGTCGGGCACGGCAGGTGGTTGGGTCGCGGCGGGCCTGATTGGCGCGGGTTTCGCAATGCATGGCGGGTTCGGGGTACCGTTCGTTCTGGTCTCGGTTCTGGCGTCCATGGCCAGCCAGGCGGGCGATATCTGTGAAAGCGCGGTCAAACGGAAATTCGGCGTCAAAGACAGCTCGAACCTCATACCGGGGCATGGCGGGTTTCTCGACCGATTTGACGGCATGATGGGCGCGGCTTTGTTTGTGCTGATCGCAGGGCTGGTTTACGCACCCGGAGCGATGTGATGCGCAAGGTCTCGATCCTTGGGGCGACCGGATCCATTGGTCAGAATGCGATTGACCTCATTGCGCGGGATATCGAAGCCTATGACGTGGTCGCCCTGACAGGTGGCGCGAATATCCAGCAACTGGCCGAGGATGCGAAGCGGCTTGGCGCACAACTCGCGGTCACCGCGTTTGAGGATCGGCTACATGACCTGCGCGATGCGTTGCAGGGCAGCGGGATTGAGGTGGCGGCGGGTCAGCGCGCGATCGTTGAGGCCGCCGCGCGCCCCGCGGACTGGGTGCTTTCCGCGATCGTTGGCGCCGCCGGTCTGGCCCCCGGAATTGAGGCGCTAAAACAGGGGGCAACGCTGGCGCTTGCCAATAAAGAAACTTTAGTCTGTGCGGGCGCCCTGGTTTTGCAGACGGCCCGCGAGAACGATGCGCGTGTGCTGCCTGTTGACAGTGAGCATTCGGCAGTATTTCAGGCTTTGGTCGGTGAGGATATGGACGCGGTCGAACGCGTGATCATCACTGCAAGCGGCGGGGCGTTCCGGGATTGGCCGCTCGAGGATCTGGCGTCCGCGACCGTTACGCAGGCCTCCAAACATCCGAACTGGGACATGGGGCAGCGGATCACGATTGATAGTGCATCCATGTTCAATAAAGCGCTCGAAGTCATTGAAACCCGGGAATTCTTTGGCTTCGACCCCGCTCAGATCGAGGTTTTGGTACATCCCGAATCCATTGTGCATGCGATGGTCGGGTTTCGGGACGGGGCGCTGATGGCACATCTGGGTCCACCGGATATGCGGCATGCAATTGGCTATGCTCTGCACTGGCCCGAACGGCGCGATCTGCCGGTTGAGCGGTTGGATCTGGCGCAGCTCAGCCAGTTGCGCTTTTCCCATCCCGACCTGAACCGTTATCCCGCGCTGAAACTGGCCCGAGACGTGATGGCGCGTGGAGGTCTGTCCGGGGCGGTTTTTAACGCGGCGAAAGAGCGCGCGCTGGATCACTTCATCGCAGGCCAAATCGGATTCACGACCATGGCGGATGTCGTCTCATGCGTTCTGGACCGATTTGATGCCGAAGATGGCCTTATTAACGCCCCTTTGACCCTTGATAACGTACAGCAAACGGACCATCTCGCACGGAAGTGGGCGGATGAAGCCGTGATCAAACGAGCAGGATAGAGTTTTGGACGTACTTTCGCTGATCCCTCAGTTCGGAAATTTGCTCTGGACGATTGTGGCCTTTGTGATTGCCTTGTCCGCGATCGTCGCGGTTCACGAATACGGGCACTACATCGTCGGCCGCTGGTCCGGTATTCATGCCGAGGTGTTCTCGATCGGGTTCGGCCCTGTTCTGTGGAGCCGCGTGGATAAACGCGGCACGCGATGGCAGATCGCGCTGTTGCCGTTTGGTGGATATGTGAAGTTCCTTGGCGATGCCAATGCAGCCTCAGGCAAGGATGAAGAGGCGATGGGTGACATCGCGCAGCAGCAGCCGGAATATCTGCGCCACACCATGCACGGAGCACCCCTGTGGGCGAGAACAGCCACTGTGGCGGCAGGGCCGGTGTTCAATTTCGTCATGTCGATTCTGGTCTTTGGCCTGATCTTCTGGTCTCAGGGCGTCACGCGTGAGCCGCTGACGGTTGGAGAACTGAAGCCGCTGCCGGGAACAGAGCAGGGGCTGCAGGAGGGCGATGAGATTCTGGCGATTGCCGGGATTGAAGTCCCTGATTTCGACGAAGAAGGCGCGTGGAGCGACTTCACCGATGCGCTGCCGGTCGAGCCGGTGCTAGACTATACAGTCCTGCGCGATGGCGAAACGCTGGATGTCTCAGCCCCTTGGCTGTTCCCGCCGCTGATTCAGCAGGTCACACCGCGCAGTGCGGCGTTTGATATCCAACTGGAAGGGGGCGACGTCATCACCTCGGTCGATGGAGATCCGATCTTTGCCTTCGAGCAGTTGAAAGAACATGTCGAAGGCTCGGACGGTCGCGTGTTGTTGTTGAACGTCTGGCGTGAAGGGGCGGAGCTTGAATTCGCGCTTGCTCCGCGTCGAACCGATGAGCCTCAGCCGGATGGCGGGTTCGTCACCCATTGGCGGATCGGGATCGTTGGCGGTATGATGCTGCAACCCGCGACCGAGCCTGCGGGGCTTTGGGATTCGCTGGTTGGTGGCGTGGGTCAGACCGGGCGCATCATCGAAGGTTCTTTGTCCGGCATGTGGCACATGATTACCGGTGCGATCAGCACCTGTAACATCTCGGGTCCGATCGGTATCGCCGAGACCTCAGGCGCTATGGCCAGCCAGGGCGCTCAAAACTTCATCTTCTTCATCGCGGTGCTGTCAACGGCCGTGGGTCTTCTGAACCTTTTCCCGATCCCGGCGTTGGACGGAGGGCACCTCGTCTTCTACGCCTATGAGGCGGTCTCGGGCAAACCGCCCAGCGACAAAGCCCTGCGGATTTTGATGACCCTCGGGATTGCGGTAGTTCTCAGCCTCATGGTCTTCTCGGTCAGTAACGATCTATTTTGCTGATTGTGGCGCAAGCGGCGCAATCGCGCCGCATTGATGCCTCATTTCGGAGGTAAAAAATAGCCGCTGAAAATGAGGCGGCCATGACCAAAGCTATTCAAAAATCCTATCAGAGTGTCAGCGTCCTGTTTGTTCTGAACTGGGATGTGCTTTTGTGCTTTGGTCTAACGGCGCTGGCGCTTGCTGGCGGCGCGTATCTCGCCGGTCTCTGATTCCCCAAAACCCTATAAGAATGCGTGTCAGGTGACCTATCGTCGCCCCGATGGTTTTGGAGTTTTGACAAGCGCATTCAATCTCGTTACTCAGCATTAAGTCCTAAATTTTTGGGTAGAGAAAAAATGGCTGACGGGCGAGGCGCGGGTATATCCTGCGGAGGGCAGATGACAACAAACAAGATTTTGTGGCGCACACGATCATTTCTTTTTCTTACTGCGGCAATGGGTTTACTGGCTTTGCCGCATGCAGCACAGGCGCAAAACTTTACCATCAACTCCTTCGAGGTTGAGGGGAACCGGCGCATTGAGACAGGTACAATCATCCAACGGACGGGAATCGAACCCGGGCAGACGGTTTCGGCCGGTCAGTTGAACGACGCCTATCAGCGTGTACTTGACAGTGGTGTTTTTGAGACAGTCGAATTGACACCTCGTGGCACGACTCTGGTGATCGAGGTGCAGGAATACCCGACAATCAACCAGATCAGCATCGAAGGGAATCGTCGCGTCAAAGATGATCTTCTGCTGGATGTGATCTCGTCCGAGCCGCGCCGTGTATTCACTCCGCAGGCGGCCGAGGCGGACGCCGACCTGATTGCCGAAGTCTATTCCGCCCAAGGCCGGGTATCGGCAACTGTGATCCCGCGCGTCATCCGGCGAAACGACAACCGCGTCGATCTGGTGTTTGAAGTTGCAGAAGGCACCACGATTGAGGTTGAACGCGTCAGCTTCGTGGGCAACCGTGCCTTCTCGGACCGCCGTTTGCGTCGCGTGCTTGAGACCAAACAGGCGACCTTCCTGCGGACATTCTTCCGCAACGATACGTTCATCGGGGACCGGATCGAGTTCGACAAACAGGTCATCCGGGATTTCTACCTGTCACGTGGTTATGTCGACTTCCGTGTGAACAGTGCCAATGTTGAATTCACCCGCGAGCGGGATGCTTTCTTCTTGGTCATGAATATCACCGAAGGGCAGAAGTTCTCGTTCGGCAGAATCACGACCGTAAGCGAGATCCCGGGTGTGGATCCGTCGATCTATCAGGATGCTCTGAAGATCAAACCGGGCGTGACCTATTCGCCGACCCTGATCGAGAACTCGATTGCGCGTCAGGAGCGGTTGGGTGTTAAGCAGGGCGTGGATTTCCTGCGGGTCGAACCGCGCGTAACACGCAACCCGCGTGATCTGACGCTGGATGTGGAATTCGTCCTCAGCCGTGGGCCACGGATTTTCGTGGAACGGATTGATATCGAGGGCAACACAACAACGCTGGACCGGGTGATCCGTCGTCAGTTCGACACCGTGGAAGGCGACCCGTTCAACCCACGTGAAATCCGTCAAGCGGCTGAGCGGATCAACGCACTAGGTTTCTTTGCCAACGCAGAGGTCGAGCCGCGCGAAGGGTCTTCGCCAAGCCAGGTGATCCTGGATGTGGATGTCGAGGAACAGCCTACCGGCTCGCTGAGCCTTGGTGGTAGCTACTCGGTTTCGGATGGTTTCGGTGTCGCCATCGGCCTGAATGAATCGAACTTTCTGGGCCGGGGGCAGAACCTTGGTCTGACCATCTCGACTGCTCAGGACTCCGAGCAATACTCGCTAAGCTTCACCGAGCCGTACCTTCTGGGCCGCAAACTGCGCTTTGATCTGGGCCTGGGTATCGCGACCACGAACTCCAGCTTTGCCAGCTATGATACGGATCGGTTGTTCTTTAACCCTCAGCTGACCTATGCGATCGGCGAACTGTCGGCCCTGCGCGTACGCTATGGCTGGGAACGCTCGGAAATGACCCAACAGGACAACGAGACGAACGGTGCGGTCATCACATCGGAGATCGCACAGGGTGAGCGGGTCAACAGTAGCTTTGGCCTGACCTATGTCTATGACAGCCGTATCGGCGGACTGAACCCGAATGCGGGTGTGCTGTTCGAACTTGGCTTCGATGCAGCTGGCCTGGGTGGCGACAACAAGTACTTCAAGACCACGGCGCGCACGATCGCGCAAACCCGTGTATGGAACGAAGAGGTCGTTCTGCGCGCGACACTTGAGGCCGGTGCGCTTCACTGGTCGGGGAATGACTTCAGCCGTACCATCGACCGTTTCGTTCTGGGGCCGAACACGTTCCGAGGGTTTGAACCGGCCGGTCTCGGCCCGCGTGATCTATCAAATGGGCAAGACGACGCCATCGGCGGCAACTACTACTGGGTTGCGCGGTTCGAAAGCGACTTCCCTTTGGGGCTGCCGGAAGAGCTTGGCCTGCGGGGCGGTTTGTTCTACGACGTTGGCAACCTTTACAACATCAATGACGTAAATACCGCAGGTGCAAATATTGTAGGTGCGGATGGCTCTATTCGTCACGTCATCGGTGTGTCGGTTCTATGGGAAACACCATTTGGCCCGCTGCGTTTCAACTTCTCGAAAGCGTTGAAGAAGGAAGACTTCGACAAGGAACAGAATTTCGACCTGACCGTTCAGGCTCGGTTCTGATCCGGCATGCGGTTGCGAATATCTAGACGCGCATGGGGCCCGGTTCGGGCCCTTTGCCTTTTGCTGGGCCTTGTGCTTGCGTCCCAAACAGCGGCGCAGCAATTGGGCGTGCGAGATCCGCTGGTCCTGACCATCTCAAGCGACCGGTTGTTTGCGGATTCAGCGTTCGGTCAGCGCGTGTTGCGCGAGATCGAATCCGAGGGCGCGCAACTCGCGGAAGAGAATGAACGGATCGTCGCGGAACTCAGCAGCGAAGAGAAAGACCTGACGCAGAAACGCGCCGAGCTGGCTCCAGAGGATTTCCGCCCTCTTGCGCAGGCCTTTGACGAAAAGGTGCAATCGCATCGCGAAGGCCAGCGCGCCAAACTGGACGCTTTGGCCCGGCGTAGCGAAGAAAGCCGCCAGACGTTTTATGCCCTGGCGCAGCCTGTTCTAATCGAGCTTATGCGCGAAACAGGGGCCGCCGTCGTGCTGGAGCGCGCGAACGTATTCCTAAGCGCCGACACCTCCGACATCACCGACGATGCGATTGCCCGCATCAATGCCGCAATTGGCGATGGAACCGGCCTGCAGGACGGTACAGGCGAATAGGTTCGCTTGCCCTCGGGGGCCGGTATTGCTAACCACGCGGAAACTGACACATCCAAATAACGGGACGAGTGAACGATGACGACGGAAACCAAAAGCGCCGACATTCAGCTGATTCAGCGGATATTGCCGCATCGCTATCCGTTTCTGCTGGTCGATAAGGTGGTCGACATCAACGGCTATCAATCGGCCCGTGGCATCAAGAATGTCACCATGAACGAACCTCATTTCCAGGGCCACTTCCCTGGAACGCCGATCATGCCGGGCGTCACCATTGTCGAGGCGATGGCGCAGACCTCGGGCGTGATGCTGGGCGTTGGCATGGATGTCATTGATACCGAGCTGCTGATCTATTTCATGAGCATCGACAAATGCAAATTCCGCCGCAAGGTGGTGCCGGGTGACGTGCTTGAGATGAATGTCGAAACCCTGCGCGGCAAGAAGGGCGGCAAGCTGTTTAAGTTCAATGGACGCGCGACCGTTGATGGTGAAGTCGCAGCCGAAGCCGAATTCTCGGCCTATGTCGACTGGGACATGGAAAAAACAACATGAGCGGCATTCACCCAAGCGCAATCATCGAAGACGGTGCGCAGATCGGTCAGGACTGCGTGATTGGTCCGTTCTGCTACGTGGGTCCTCAGGTCAAACTGGGCGATCGGGTCGAGCTGAAGACGCATGTGGTCGTCACAGGTGATACTACGGTTGGCGACGATACTGTGATCTTCAATTTCTCGGTGATCGGTGAGATTCCGCAGGATCTGAAATTCGGCGGCGAGAATACGCGGCTTGAGATCGGCCAACGCAACCGCATCCGCGAGCATGTGACGATCAACACCGGCACCGAAGGCGGTGGTGGTGTGACTCGGATCGGTGATGATTGCCTGTTCATGGCCGGAGTTCACGTGGCCCATGACGTTCAGATCGGCAACCGTGTGATCATGGTGAACCATGCGGGCGCGGCGGGACACTGTATCGTCGAAGATGACGTAATCGTTGGCGGTATCTCGGGTCTGCACCAGTGGGTGCGTGTCGGTCGTGGTGCCATCATCGGCGCGCTGACCATGGTGCCGAATGACGTCATTCCCTATGGTCTGGTTCAAGCGCCGCGTGGCGAGTTGGACGGGTTGAACCTTGTCGGTCTTAAACGGCGCGGTGTATCGCGTGAGGATATCTCGGCACTGCGGGCGGCGTTCAAGGAACTGTCCGGCGGCGAGGGGACCTTTCAGGAACGCGCCCATCGCGCAGGCAAGGACACCGACAGCGAATATGTTCAACGCATTGTCGAGTTCGTCACCGGCCAATCAGATCGCTCGTTCCTGACGCCGAGGAAATAACCAAATGCTGGCTTTGATCGCAGGAACGGGTGTTCTGCCGGACGCTGTCGTGGACGCTCTGCCAGACCGTCCGTTGGTCTGCGCGATGGAGGGGTTCGAACCTGAGAGCCTGTCTGTAGACGTCGTTTTCCGTCTGGAGCAGCTCGGCAGCTTTCTCGCAGATCTCAAGGTGCGTGGCGTGACGCAGATCTGCATGGCGGGTGCGGTGCAGCGGCCCAAAGTCGATCCCGCGCGGATTGATGCCGCAACGATACCTTTGGTGCCGATCATTCAAAAGGCGATGATGTCGGGTGATGATGGCGCTTTACGCGCTGTGATCGGTATCTTTGAGGATGCGGGCCTGGCCGTCAAAGCCGCGCATGAGATCGTACCTGATCTACTGCCTCCGCTGGGATGTCTGACCGAGGCGCGCCCGTCCGAGGGTGATCTGGCAGATGCCGACCGCGCCGCAGGTATTCTGCGCGCGATGGGCAGCGCCGATATCGGTCAGGCCTGTGCCGTCTCCAAAGGCCAGGCTCTGGCGGTTGAGAGCATTTTTGGCACAGCCTGGATGTTGCAATCCCTAACCCAGCGCCCGGATGCGGGCGGCGGGGTTCTGTTCAAAGGTCCGAAACCCGATCAGGATCGGCGCGTTGATCTGCCTGCCATTGGCCCGGAATCCGTTACCGATGCGGTGGCCGCGGGTCTCACGGGCATCGTTATCGAAAAAGGTGGCGTGATGGTGCTGCGACGGGATCACGTGATCGCGGAGTGCAACCGCCTTGGCCTGTTCCTCTATGTGCGCGAGCGGGCCGTCTGATGCGCGTTTTTCTGGTCGCCGGAGAACCTTCGGGCGACCGGCTGGGCGGCGCTTTGATGGAGGGTCTAAAGGCGCTGGTCCCTGACGTCGCGTTTGACGGGGTAGGCGGGCCGTTGATGCAGGCGCAGGGTCTGAACAGCCGCTTTCCCATGTCCGAACTCAGCGTCATGGGCCTGGTTGAGGTGCTGCCCAAGTTCTTCCACCTCAAACGCCGGATATCTGAGACGGCGCAGGCGGTATTGGACACCCAACCAGATGTTCTGATAACCATCGACAGCCCGGATTTTTCGTTGCGAGTGGCCAAACTGGTCAAGGCGAGCAGCGACATTCGCACTGTTCACTATGTCGCCCCCAGCGTCTGGGCCTGGCGCCCGGGTCGAGCGGACAAGATGGCGAAGGTGATCGATCACGTTCTGGCTCTGCTTCCTTTCGAGCCGCCCTACATGGAGCGCGCGGGGATGGAGTGCGATTTTGTCGGCCATCCGGTCGCCAGCGAACCGCAGGCGACGGAGGCGGATATCAAGGCCTTTCGTGATGCCTATGATCTGGGGGATGCGCCGCTGTTGCTGGCCCTGCCGGGGTCGCGCCGGGGCGAGGTCGACCGGCTTGCACCTGTCTTTGGCGAGGCGCTCTCGCTCTACCTGAAAACCCGCCCCGAAACGCGGGTTGTTGTGCCAGCGGTGGCCCATATGGTTGACACCGTGACCGATCATTTGCGCAACTGGCCCGGATCGCCAGTGGTTGTTGATCCACGTGATCTGCCCTCGGATCAGGCGGTGACGCAAAAGCGGGCGGCCTTTGCGGCGGCGGATCTGGCATTGGCCGCGTCAGGGACTGTGTCACTGGAGTTGGCGGCGCAGGCCACGCCGATGGTGATTGCCTATAACCTCAACTGGCTGACAACTCTGATCGCAAAGCGGATGGTGCATCTGGACACGGCGACGCTGGTCAATCTGGTCTCGGACACGCGGACAGTGCCAGAGTGTCTGCTGGACGATTGCCAGCCCGACCGGATCGCCGAAGCCCTGGAACGTGTTGCAGCGCAGCCGGAGGCCCAGCGTGAGGCCATGGCGGTCACGATGGATCGTCTGGGCCGCGGTGGTGAGGCGCCGGGCCTACGCGCCGCCAAGGCCGTTTTGGCCGGGATGGCCAAAGCTGATGCTTGAGTATCTTCTCTTTTCGATCTCGGCCGGGGTTGTGATGGTGTCGACCAATCTCGACAATCTGGCCGTGTTGTTGGGGCTGATGCTGGTGATGGATCACCGCCGCTCGCTTGTGGGGTTCGCCGTCGCGCATGGGCTTGTCCTGTGCCTGTCATTAGCCGTGGCAACAGGCCTAAGCCAGAGCGGCTTGCCAGAGTGGATCGGGTATCTTGGGATCGTTCCATTGGCACTTGGCCTGCGCGGTATCTGGCACCAGATTTCAGGTGTTGAGCAAACAGACGACACGCCAAAGGGCGCTGTGACCTCGGTTGTGACACTGTTTCTCAGCCTGTCCGTCGATACATTCGCCGTGATGACACCCTTGCTGGCAGATTCCAGTCCTGCGTTCCGGCTGGCGGCTCTGATTGGTGCGGGCTGTGCCTCGGCAAGTTTGGCAGCCGTTGCTGCCTGGGGCGCGCCTCATGCGCAGAAACTGGGTCCACGCGTCACTCGGCTAGAAAAGATCGCGCCCTATATCATGGTCTGCGTCGGTCTCTACATTCTGCTGAACTCGCCGACGGATATACTCTAATCTGTGTCGCTGTTGTGAATGAAGCAGCGTTGCAGTTGGACCTGCAGCTTGCGATATCTTGCGGCAGAAGGAGAGCCTCGATGACCCGTATTCCCGCCTTGACCGGCGATGACATGACACCGGCCGCGCGAGCCGCGCATGCGGAATTGGGCGCATATGGGCCGTTCGACAATTGGGCGCGGGTGGCGGCGCATTGCCCGCCGGTTCTGGAACATGTCAGCGGGATGCTCACCACCTTGCGCGCGCAGGCGACCCTTCCGCGCCGCGCGTTGGAGCTGGCGATGGTTACGGTATCCAAGCTGAATGCCTGTGACTATTGCGTGTCGCATCACGCGCCCTTGCTGACCGTGGCAGGTCTCAGCGCAGAAGGTGTCGCACGGCTGCCGGAGGTCGAAGATCACCCCGAGCTGGACGCCTGTGACAAGGCGGTGGTCCGTTATGCCGAAGCGGTGACCACCCGCTCAGGCCGGATGCGCGACGCGGAGGTCGCAGACCTGAAAGAGTGGTTCACTGACGCGCAGATCGTTGAACTGACATGGCGCATTGCCCTGTGCGGGGCCTTCAACCGGTTCAACGACGCCCTTCAAATTCAGATCGAACCCGAGGTTACGCCGGTCTCGGCCTAGTAGCCGCGCCAAATCCAGCCGCCACCAAAAATGCGGCTGCTGTTTGGGTCGTAGAACACGCAGGCCTGACCGGGAGAGATGCCTTCTTCGGGTGTCAGCAATTCGACCTCGGCTGTGGTGTCAGACAATGGTCGAATGATCGCCTCGCGCGGGGGACGGGTTGATCGCACTTTGACCGACACATGCCATTCGTCGCGTGACGTGAAGGGTTCATCGCCCAGCCAGTTGATCTCGCGCACGGGAACGGTTCGCGTGGCCAGCATCTCTTTCGGGCCGACAACGACCTGCTTCTTGTCGACATCCAGTTTCACCACGTAAAGCGGCTCGCTCAGGCCTCCGATACCCAACCCGCGGCGCTGTCCGATCGTGTAGTGGATCACGCCGTTATGCTGCGCCAGAACGCGGCCGTCGGCATGGACAATCTCACCGGATTCGGCAGCACCGGGGCGCAGCTTTTCGATGACGCTGGCATAGTTGCCATTGGGCACGAAACAGATGTCCTGACTGTCGGGCTTGTCCGCTACGGCCAATCCGTATTGCGCCGCCATTTCGCGGGTCGCATCCTTCGAGGGCAGGTGGCCCAGAGGGAAGCGCAGGAAATCCAGCTGCTCGGGCGTGGTCGAGAATAGGAAGTAGGACTGATCTCGGTTCGCATCCTCGGCACTGTGCAGCTCCGGCCCATTGGGTCCCATCTTCCGCTGGATATAGTGGCCGGTCGCCATGCAATCAGCTTCCAGGTCTTTCGCCGTTTCAAGCAGGTCTTTGAACTTCACCCGCTCATTGCAGCGAATGCAGGGCACCGGGGTCGCGCCCGCCAGATAGCTATCGGCGAATTCGTCAATCACCGCGTCCTTGAAGACGTTCTCATAATCCAGAACGTAGTGCGGGAACCCACGCTCTTCGGCCACACGGCGCGCGTCATGGATGTCGATTCCGGCACAGCACGCGCCTTTTTTGGCCAGCGCAGCACCGTGGTCGTAAAGCTGCAACGTCACGCCCACGACATCATAGCCCTGATCCGCCAGATACGCGGCCACGACGGAGCTGTCGACGCCGCCCGACATAGCAACCACCACCCGCGTTTCCGAGGGCGGTTTGGCAAAGCCAAGCGAATTGAGTTGGGTCTCGGCGGCGAGGGCCATGGCGATTCCAGTCCGGGTTAAGAAAGACCGGCAGAATATAGGAAAATTCTACACACTCTCAAGGGGCGGTTTCACGCAGCATTAAGTAGGCTGGTGTCAACTTTGTCGCAGCAGAAAAGGGTTGAGAGATGTATTTGCACAAAGTTGAAGGTCCGCGGTCTGTAACCCTGCCGGATGGCACGATTTTGTCGCAGGCCGACCTGCCTCCGCCGGACACGCGGCGCTGGGTGGCGTCGCGCAAGATCCTTGTCGTGCGCGGGGTACTTTATGGCCTGATCACCTTGTCCGAGGCCAAGAAACGCTACGGCATCAGCGATGAGGAATTCAACATCTGGGTCTCTGCCGTGGCAGAGCATGGCGTTGATGCACTGAAAGTTACCGCGCTAAAAAAATATCGACAACCTAAAGGCGAAAGTGAATAAATGATTCAACGGTAACGCAAGATTAACCATTCTTGGTCAGGTTTATTTTTAGTTGGAAGTTTTGACCCGAATTGGAGCAGTGAAATGAGAATACTTCTTGTCGAGGATGATCCTACCACGTCCAAAAGCATTGAATTGATGCTGACTCATGCCAACCTGAATGTGTATGCGACGGACCTTGGGGAAGAGGGGATCGACCTGGCGAAGCTCTATGATTACGATCTCATTCTTTTGGACCTGAACCTGCCGGATATGAATGGGCATGAGGTTCTGCGCCAATTGCGCATTGCTCGGGTGGAAACGCCAATTTTGATCCTGTCCGGTGCCGATGACACCGAAAGCAAAATTAAGGGCTTTGGGTTTGGAGCAGACGATTATCTGACCAAACCGTTCCATCGCGAAGAACTGGTGGCCCGTATCCACGCCATCATTCGCCGCTCAAAAGGCCATTCGCAATCGGTGATTCACACCGGTCGTGTTGCGGTCAATCTGGATGCAAAAACCGTCGAGGTTGATGGTCAGACGGTGCATCTGACCGGCAAGGAATATCAGATGCTCGAACTGTTGAGCTTGCGAAAGGGCACAACCCTTACGAAAGAGATGTTCCTCAACCATCTCTACGGTGGCATGGATGAACCCGAGTTGAAGATCATCGACGTGTTTATCTGCAAGCTGCGCAAGAAGCTCAGCAACGCAACGGGCGGTGACAACTACATCGAAACCGTATGGGGGCGCGGCTACGTTTTGCGTGACCCGCAAAGCAACTCCCTCGACGAGACGCGGATGGCGGTCAACGCCTGACGTTCGAAGACGTTTGCCCCCTATGGTCCAGAGGGTGGCATTTCCACTCACGGCTCAGCACATCTGGACCTAGCCATGACCTCGCCCTATCACTGAAGTCCAGAATAAAGTGACAGGGCGAGGCCATGAGCATTTCTATCTCGATAGCAGACCTGACAGAGGCCGAGGCACGCGCCGAACTCGCGCGTCTTGCAGACCTGCTGTCGCGGGCCAACAGGCTGTATCACGGGGAAGACGCGCCCGAGATTTCGGATGCCGAATACGATGCGCTGAAACGGCGAAATATCGAAATAGAGGAGAAATTTCCGCATCTAAAACGCTCTGACAGTCCAAGTGATCAAGTTGGCGCGCGACCGGCGGACGGCTTTTCCAAAGTCACGCATGCACAGCGCATGATGTCATTGGGCAATGCCTTTGATGATGAGGATGTTGCGGATTTCGACCGCTCGATTCGCAAATATCTCGGCCTTTCTGCGGACGCGCCTTTGGCCTATACGGCTGAGCCCAAGATCGATGGGCTTTCATTGTCCCTGCGGTATGAGCAGGGAAAACTGGTCCAAGCCGCCACGCGGGGCGATGGAGAAGTGGGAGAGAATGTGACGGCGAATGCCCGAACGATCTCGGATATCCCACATACTATCGCAGGCGCCCCCGATATTCTGGAGGTGCGCGGTGAGGTCTACATGTCTCACGCGGATTTCGGAGCGCTCAACCAACGTCAGGCTGAGGCTGGCGGCAAACCCTTTGCCAACCCCAGAAATGCTGCAGCCGGTTCGTTGCGACAGTTGGATGCCGAAATCACGCGCGCGCGACCGCTGAAGTTCTTTGCCTACGCGTGGGGAGAGCTGTCGGCCCCTCTGGCGGAGACGCAAGATGGGGCGATTGAGCGTCTGAAAAGCTTTGGGTTCTCGACCAATCCGCTGACACGTTTGTGCAAGACAACTCAGGACATGTTGGCGCACTACCGGTCGATCGAAGAACAGCGCGCGACGCTGGGTTATGATATCGATGGTGTGGTCTACAAAGTGGATGACCTTGGCCTGCAAGCCCGTCTCGGGTTTCGATCGACGACACCCAGATGGGCCATCGCGCATAAATTTCCCGCTGAACTGGCCTGGACCCGGCTTGAAGCGATTGACATTCAGGTCGGCCGCACCGGCGCGCTCAGCCCTGTTGCGCGTTTGCATCCGGTCACAGTTGGCGGAGTTGTGGTTTCGAATGCAACGCTGCACAACGAAGACTATATCGCCGGGCGCGATGCCAAGGGGGGCACCATCCGGGATGGCAAGGACATCCGCGAGGGGGATTGGGTGCAGGTCTACCGCGCCGGGGATGTGATCCCTAAAATCGCCGATGTCGACCTGTCGAAACGGCCTGAAGATGCGGTTCCTTATGAGTTCCCGCGCACGTGTGGGAAGTGTGGAAGTGCGGCGGTGCGCGAAGAAGGTGACGCGGTGCGGCGCTGTACGGGCGGTATGATCTGCCCGGCGCAAGCCGTTGAGAAGTTAAAGCATTTCGTGTCTCGTAAAGCCTTCGATATCGAAGGCTTGGGCGCAAAACAGATCGAGATGTTCTATGAAGATCCCGTCCTGCCGATCAAAACGCCTGCCGATATCTTCAATCTGCAAGAGCGGGACTCAAGTGCTCTGTCCCGTTTGAAAAATCGCGAAGGATGGGGGGACACCTCGGCCAGTAATCTGTTTGCGGCCATAGATGAAAAACGGACTATTCCCTTTGCGCGATTGCTGTTTGGCCTTGGCATCCGCCATGTAGGTGAGGTCGTCGCGCGTGATCTTGCGCTGCATTACCGCGACTGGGAGGCAATGTCCCAAGCGGTCGATGCCGCGCGGTCGGCGGCGCTTGCGTATCGCGCCGCGGATCAAGCGGAAGAGGCTGAACGGGTGGCCGCAGCCTCTCAAGGACGCCGGGCACGGATCAAGGAAAGCCGCACCGCCGCCATCGCGGAATTGTCCGTCCCCGAGGAGGCCTCGGCCGCGTGGTCGGATCTGATTGCGGTTGACGGCATCGGCGCGACGGTTGGTCTGGCCCTGTCCGACGCCTTCGCCAATGTTGAGGAGCGACAGGCCTTTGATGCGCTCAAGGCGCATTTGACTGTCGTGCCGCCTGATGCGCCCGCCGCAGAAAGCCCGGTGGCGGGCAAGACCGTGGTTTTCACCGGCACGCTGGAAAAGATGACACGTGCCGAAGCCAAGGCGCGGGCCGAGGCGTTGGGGGCCAAAGTCTCAGGGTCGGTTAGTAAGAAAACCGATATTTTGGTTGCGGGGCCGGGCGCTGGTTCGAAGGCCAAAAAGGCGGCAGAGCTGGGGATCGAAACCCTGGATGAGGATGGCTGGTTGCAGCTGATCGACGGCGCATGAGCGGACGGCCAGAATCCTTGTTTCCCCTGTTTGCAGGGGTTGAAACCTTAGAGGGGGTCGGCCCGAAGACTGCTCAGGCGATGGCGCAGGCCGGGATGGAAAGCCCGCGCGACGTTCTTTTCGGCTTGCCCTATGCCGTGATTGATCAACGCAGGCGCGACACGATCCAAGGGGTTGATCTGCCGTCGACGTTGACGGTTGAGGTGACGGTCGGCCCGCATCGCCCATCTCGGAACAGGGGCGGCGCGTATCGGGTCCATGTCGAGGACAGTCAGGCCGATTTCCAACTGGTGTTCTTTCACGCGCGTGGCGACTACCTGAAGAAAGTCCTGCCGGAGGGATCGCGCCGTGTGATCTCGGGCAAGTTGGAGCTGTTCGACGGCATGGCGCAGATGGTGCATCCCGATCATATGCTGCCGGTAGAACAAGCCTCGGAAATACCGGAGTTTGAACCAGTCTATCATTTGACGCAGGGGATCACGCAAAAGACCATGTTTAAGGCCGTCCGTAGCGCTTTGACGCGTGCACCAGACCTGGCCGAATGGGCTGATCCGGCGCAGATCAGCAGTCAGAACTGGCCCTCATGGCACGCGGCAATTCAGGCCGCACACAACCCTCAAGGCGCGGATGACGTGGCCTCATTCGCCCCGGCGCGCGAGCGTTTGGCCTATGATGAGCTGCTGGCGCATCAGTTGACGCTGGCTCTGGCGCGGCAACGGGAACGCAAAGCACGCGGGATTGTCAGCGTTGGCACGGGCGCGTTGCAATCAAAGGTTCTGGCGAGCCTGCCGTACCGGCCAACTGGTGCGCAGACACGGGCGATAGATGAAATCGCGGGCGATATGGCCTCGGAATCGCGCATGAACCGGCTGCTTCAGGGTGACGTGGGCGCAGGAAAAACTCTGGTGGCGTTTATGGCTCTGCTAGTCGCGGTCGAGGCCGGAGGGCAGGGGGTCATGATGGCTCCGACCGAGATTCTGGCGCGCCAGCATCTCGAGGGGTTACGCCCTTTGGCGGAAGAGGCTGGCGTTGTGTTGGAAATCCTGACCGGACGCGACAAGGGGGCAGAGCGGCGGGCCAAGCTGGCTGCTTTGGAGGCTGGCGATATTCAGATTCTCGTGGGCACCCATGCAGTGTTCCAGGGTGATGTGGCATTCAAGGCCTTGCGTCTGGCGATTGTCGACGAACAGCATCGCTTTGGCGTACGCCAACGGATGGAGCTTTCGGAAAAAGGGCAGGGTGCCGATGTTCTGGTCATGACGGCCACGCCGATTCCGCGCAGTCTCGCTTTGGCGCAATATGGCGATATGGATGTCTCGGTTCTGGACGAAAAACCGCCGGGGCGAAAACCGATCAAGACCGCGATTGTAAGCACGGGACGGATGGAAGAAGTCGTCGCCCATCTGCGCCGCGCCATTGAGGAAGGGCGGCAGTGTTACTGGGTCTGTCCGCTGGTCGACGAATCCGAGGTCTCCGACCTGACAGCGGCGGAAGAGCGGTTCAAACGGCTGCGCGCTATCTTGGGCGAGGGCACCGTTGGTTTGGTCCACGGGCAGATGCCGCCTGCCGAAAAAGATGCCGCCATGACCGCTTTCCAGACAGGTGAAACCAAGGTTCTGGTGGCGACGACTGTGATCGAGGTCGGCGTAAACGTCCCCAATGCCTCGATCATGGTGATCGAACGGGCTGAGATTTTTGGTCTGGCTCAACTGCACCAGTTGCGCGGACGCGTTGGCCGAGGGGATGCGGATTCGACCTGTCTTCTGATGTATCAGGCACCTCTCAGTGAGGGCGGCCGCAAACGGTTGGAGGTCCTGCGTGAGACCGAGGATGGCTTTCGCATTTCTGAGACCGATCTACAGATGCGCGGTGCGGGAGATCTGATTGGAACCGCCCAGTCGGGCCTGCCGAAGTTTCGTATTGCGGATCTGGAACGGCAGGCAGGATTGATGGCCGTGGCCCAGACCGATGCGCGGGCCTTGCTGAATACCGATCCCAAACTGACCTCGGACCGGGGAAAGGCCGCGCGTGTTCTGCTTTGGCTGATGAAACAGGATCAGGCGATCCGTTTGATTTCAGTAGGTTAGTACCAAAGTATCCATAAAGTTCGCAAATGTTCTCAAAAAGTTCTTTACCGACTTGGGGAAATATGAGAACAAAAGGTCAACAAAGGATTAAATCCCTGACCCGGAGGTGACCCATGCTGACCCAGATCAAGACCGTAATCACGCGCTCGCACTCGACCATCCTGCAGGATGCTGCGGGTGTTGCGTCTCTGGTCGTTATGCTGATGGTGGCTCTTCACCTTCCGGTTGGTTTCTAACCCTTTTTTGCCTGCGATCTCGTGCCGAATAGCCCGCGCCTGTCATCCCCAGTGAAATCAAGGGTGACCTGCCTGTCCCAAACCCCTTGAGGGGCCATGCCTCGGCCCCGCGCGGTGTCCCGGACCCCACACGAGAAACGCATTGCCTGCCGCCGCCCTTCCCGCCCGGAAGGAGCGGCGGTTTTTTTATAGCTGACCGGTTTTGATGATTTCCAACATGGCCGACAGAACGGAATTCACCGCGACCGAGGCCAGGATCATCCCCATCACCCGGCTGATGATTGCCGCGCCGGAATGGCCGATCAGGCGTATGATCGGTTCAGCCAACAGCATCAGAATAAAGGCGATAAGCACGACCGACAGCATGACCAACGCAGTAATCCCCTGGTCGGCGGCGCTGTAGCGGTGGTTGTCGGTCAGGATCACGATCGCTAGCATCGCACCGGGTGACGCCAGGGATGGTACAGCCAGAGGGAAGATCGCTGGGTTGTGCTTATGGACCTTATCTTCCTTGTCGTCTTCGGCGGCGCGTTGTTCGATCTCCTGTTTACTTTCGCCAAAGATCATTGTCAGCGCGAACAGGAACAGGATGATCCCTCCGGCAACCTGGAACGAGTTCAACCCGATATCCAGCGCCTCGATGAGCAGTTGTCCGAAGACGAGGAAGAACAGCAGCACGCCGGCACTGATCAACGACGCGAGCATCGCCGTTTTGCGCCGTGCAGCGGCTTCGAGGCCCGCAGTGACGGCGATGAAAACAGGAATTGTGCCGATCGGGTCAATGACAACCCACAACGTCACGAAGTGTTCGAGCAGGTTGTTCAAGCCCATTCCTCCACCGAAGTTTGGGTGAAATTAAACAGGTTTGGTTTAGAACGCCAAGCTTAGGCGCAGTTCGACTGTTCGGCTTGTTCCATCGCTTCAGCTGTTGCCTCAAGCGCCAGCATGATTGAGGCATGGCGGTTTTTGTATTCACGGGCGGGGATCAGAACCTCAAGCCCGTCAAACGGGGCATCCGGGGCGGGGCCATCCTTTTTTAGCATGGTCTTCAGCTGATCGCGGGCGGTTTCAACTTGCGCCCGCGTGGCCCCAACCACGGCGTCACCCACCACCGAAGCGGCCGCTTGACCGAGGGCGCAGGCTTTGACGTCCTGCGCAAATTCAACAACGCGACCGTCTTTCATCGTCACGTCAACGGTTACGGTTGATCCGCAAAGCGGCGAGCGTTTCTTGACCGTCGCATCAGGCTGATCCAGCCGATCAAGATGCGGGATATCAGCCGCCAGCGCCAGAATGCGCCCGGAGTACAGCTTAATCAGGTCGTTCTCGCCGCTCATGGCTTTCCCTCGTTCCGTGTTCCCCATACATAGTGGTCAGCCCTCGGGATGCAAAAGGTTTTTGTCATGTCTGACACAGTCACGTTCGATCCATCGGATCTGAAATATAATGAAGCCGGGTTGATCCCCGCAATTGCGCAGGATCACGCCTCGGGTGAGGTGTTGATGATGGCCTGGATGAACCAGCAAGCGGTTGAGCGCACGCTGGAGACGCGGCGCGTAACCTACTGGTCGCGCTCGCGCCAGGCGTTCTGGATTAAGGGCGAGACGTCCGGGCATATTCAGGAACTGGTCGATTTCCGCTTTGATTGCGACCGTGATTGCATCTTGGTCGTGATCCGTCAGACCGGCGCGGCGTGTCATACCAACCGCCGGTCGTGCTTCTACACGGCCGTGCGCGACGGTGAAGAAGTCGAGTTGATGAAGCCGATGGAGTGAGTGGCGCAGATGTCGCCACCTTCGGTCTGAGTATTTTTGAAAAGACAATGCGGGGTCAGAGGTTGACCATGGCGCGGATGTCCTGAGGGCTTGCGCCTTCGGCCCTGTATTTTGCGATGGCGCGGGCGTCGTCTCGTTTGGCGAGGCGTTTGCCGTTCGGGTCGCGGATCAAGCGGTGGTGCAGGTATTCGGGCGTGGGTAAGCCCAGCAGAGCCTGCAATAAGACGTGAATACGCGTTGCCTCGAACAGATCCTGACCGCGAATGACGCGGGTGATCCCCTGTGCCGCATCGTCGAGGACCACGGACAGGTGGTAGGAGGTGCCCATACCTCGGCGGGACAGGACAACATCACCGATCGTTGTTTCCAGTTCGGTTTTGTCGAAGGAAATCCGTCCGGTTTCTCCGTTTGGGCCAGTGGCCAATTCGAGAAAACTGCTGCTTCCATGTGACAGAGCGGATTGCGCCGCCATGGCCATATCAAGCCTCAGGGGCGTGTCTTTAGGTCGTTCCTTGCTGTTTCGGCTGGCTTTATGCCGACAGGTGCCGGGATAGATGATCCCATCCGGCCCGTGCAGAGGTGCCCCTTCCTGCGGGGCGCTGGCCGCTGCGGCGATATCCTTGCGATTGCAGGTACAAGGATACAAAAGACCTTTCGACCATAGGGTATCGAGGGCCTGTTCATAGATCTGCATGCGCTCGGATTGCCTCATAACGGGTGTCGGCCATCTGAGGCCCAGCCATTCGAGATCTGCATAGATCTGATCCACCCACTTCGGTCGCGCGCGGGACTGGTCGATATCCTCGATCCGCAGCAGGAATGTGCCGCCTTCGCAGGCAGCCATGTCACTGGCCAGCATCGCCGAATAGGCGTGACCAAGATGCAGAGGACCTGTAGGGGAAGGCGCAAAGCGAGTCGTAAAAGTCACGTCTTTTCAAGTATGTACACGTCAGATTTCATGTTCATTCCGGGCAGATGAGGCCCGTATTCCTTAAACAGCAGGCGCGCGGCACCCATGTCCAACCAGTCGTTCAGGCGTGAAGTATAAGAGTAGTCCGCAAGTGAATGATCGTTATAAGAAAATGCCAGCAGACCATCCTTGGGCAACGCGTGCATGAGGAGGTCCAGAGTTTCAGGCGGTGCTGCTCCGGCACCGATCACTCCGATGGCTGAAATGGTTGAGTAAGCGCCGTGTTCAATGGGTTCGGGATCCGATATATCAAAGCCGATCAGCGATCGATAGACGTTCTTCGCTTTGGCCTCCTCAAGCATATTGGGCGTGGGGTCCATTCCGTCGATCACTTCAAACCCGACTGAGCGCAGCGCAACACCGGACAACCCCGTTCCACAGCCATAGTCGAGAATGGGCGTTTGTGCCTCAGGCCTCTTGGACCACAGCGCTTTAGCAACCCGACCCGGGGTGGCATATCCCTGTTCCGCCACAGAATCCTCATAGGTTGCGGCCCATTTCTGGTAATGCGCTTGGGTGTCCTGCGGAGATTTCGATCCGTATGTGTCCTTGAAAAACTTGTCACTCATAGCCGCATGTTAAGCCGCTGGGTCCGCTATCGTCCAGTCAGCTTTGCGCGAGCCACTCCGTCCATTCAGCCTTGGCGCGGTCGGTGTAGGCTTTGTAGCGGTCTTTGCGTCCCCGGCGGCCACCTTTCAGGCCATCCACAGGGCGGAACAGGCCGAAATTGACGTTCATGGGCTGAAACGTCTTGGCCTCCGCGCCGCCGGTAATGTGGTGGATCAGGGCACCCATGGCGCTGTCTTGCGGTAGCTCGGGCAGGGCGCGGCCGAGAATTTCAGCTGCCGCCAGTCGACCTGCCAAAAGCCCCATAGCCGCGCTTTCGACATAGCCTTCGACACCGGTGATCTGACCGGCGAAGCGGATATTTTGCTTTGATTTCAAACGCATCTGCGCGTCCAGAAGCGTCGGAGAGTTGATGAACGTGTTGCGGTGTATCCCGCCAAGGCGTGCGAAACTGGCGTTCTCTAGGCCGGGGATCATGCGGAATACCTCGGTCTGGGCGCCGTATTTCATCTTGGTTTGGAAGCCCACGATGTTGAACAGCGTGCCAAGAGCGTTGTCGCGACGCAGCTGCACAACGGCATGAGGTTTCACGTCTGGCTGATGGGGGTTGGTCAGACCGACGGGTTTCATTGGCCCGTGGCGCAGAGTTTCACGGCCCCGTTCAGACATCACCTCAATCGGCAGGCAGCCATCGAAGTAGCCGGCGGTTTCGCCTTCGTGGAACTCGGTTTTATCAGCGGCCAGAAGGGCATCAATGAAAGCCTCGTACTGGTCGCGGTCCATGGGGCAGTTCAGATAGGCGGTGCGCTCTTCCTCGGTCTCGCCTTTGTCATAGCGCGACTGCATCCAGGCTTTGCTCATGTCGATGCTCTCGGCATAGACAATCGGCGCGATGGCATCAAAGAAGGCCAGCGCGTCCGATCCGGTTTCGGCTTGGATGGCCTCACCTAACTTGGCTGAGGTCAGAGGGCCGGTGGCAAAGATCCACTGCCCGTCGTCAGGCAGAGAGGTAACCTCTTCATCCGTCACCGTGATCCGCGGGTGCGCGCGCAGTTTAGCCGTGACCGTCTCGGCAAACGGATCGCGGTCGACGGCCAGCGCCCCGCCTGCGGGCAAGCGGTGGGCATCTGCAGTCGTCATGATCAAGCCGTTCGCAGCGCGCATTTCCCAATGCAGCAGACCCACGGCGTTTTGTTCATCATCGTCTGAGCGGAACGAGTTGGAACAAACCATCTCGGCCAGATTGCCGGTCTGGTGCGCAAAGGTGCCCACGGTGGGGCGCATTTCGTGGATCACAACATCCACGCCCATTTCCGCCGCTTGCCATGCGGCCTCGGACCCGGCCATGCCGCCGCCCACGATATGCAATGCTTGTGTCATGCGCTGCCACATAGGGCAGAGCCCAAGCAGGCGCAACTGAGCAACCGTCAAATGATTCAGATTTTAGGGGAGGTCTTGGGGTCGCCGCTGCGGGAATGTCAACGCCAGTGAGAGAAACCAGCTTGGAGGGACCTTCCGCCCACGGCGACCCAAAAGTGTAGCTGAGGCCTTAGCCTCGTCCCAGCATTGCCACATTGTTGCCCTTTTGAAAAGTGCAAAAATGATGACATTGATGAAAAATGTTCGGAATAATTGTCTTATTGAGACCAATTCGGGGGGCGTTTTTCGATAAACGCAGAAATGCCTTCTTCGGTATCGCGATGCAGCATATTCTGCACCATTACCTCTCCGGTATAGGCATAGGCTTGATCCAGCGGCATCTGAAGCTGTTGATAAAACGCCTCTTTTCCGATTTTGACGGCGATGCCCAGCTTGTCTGCGATCTGTTCGGCCAAGGCGAGGGTTTGGTCGTTGAGTTGAGATTCAGGGACAACCCGATTGATCAACCCCAGTTCCTGCGCGCGTTCGGCTGAGAGGAAACCTCCGGTGGTCAGCATCTCAAATGCCTGCTTTCTGGGAATATTGCGGCTGAGCGCGACCATGGGGGTCGAGCAGAACAGGCCGATATTCACTCCGTTCACCCCAAAACGCGTACCTTCGGCTGCGACAGCCAGATCGCAGGTGGCGACCAATTGACAACCCGCAGCTGTCGCAATGCCGTGGACCTGCGCAATAACGGGTTGGGGCAGGGACTGAATCGACATCATCATCCGCGCGCACCGGTTAAAGAGGTCCTGAAAGTAGGCCTTGCCGCCATCCTCAGACTGACGTCCGGCTGTCATCTGTTTTAGATCATGCCCGGCGCAGAAGGCCTTGCCTTCGCCGGACAGGACAACGGCCCGGATCGAACGGTCGACGCGCAGCGCATCGAACTCGGCCTGCAACGCGGCCAGCATCTCGTCGCTCAGCGCGTTCAGCCTTTCAGGTGCGTTCATGTGCAACCGCGCGATGGCACCTGTGTCGTTACGTTCTAAAATTGCCATCTTGCCCTCCCGCTGGCTGTTGGGCCAACTCTAGGGTGAGAAGTGAAGGAGGGGAAGCATGGGATTGGCGTTAAGCAAAGACGAGCTGTCGCAGTACCTTAAGGAGGTATTCCCACAGGTTCATCGCGATTTCGTGGTTGAGAACCTGACCGAGGAGACAATTACCATGCGCCTCGTGGTCGAAGACCGTCATTTGCGCCCCGGCGGTACGGTTTCAGGACCGTCCATGTTCGGTCTGGCGGATGTTTGTGTCTATGCCATGGTGTTGGCGCGCAAGGGGCGTCAGTCCTTGGCGGTGACGACCAACAGCTCTCTGGACTTTTTGCGCAAACCTGAAGGTGGCAAAGATCTGATCGCTGAATGTCGCCTTCTGAAACTGGGGCGCACTCTGGCCGTTGGCGATGTATTGATTTACTCGGTCGGATCAGATCAGCCCGTGGCGCGGGCCAGTATGACCTATTCCATCCCGCCCGCCGGGTCTTCGGCTGCAAAATTCGGATAAAAAGGGCCGGGGCGAACCCCGGCCAGGGAAGAGGTCCCAAATGAATTTGGGACTGGGGATGGGTTAAAGCTGCCAGAAATAGCGCTTGATTTCGCGGTCGGCTTGCAGACGGGTCAGGCCTACGTCCTTGAGCAACCTGTCATCCAGCTTTCCCAGATTGACGCGACTGCGACGACGGCGTTCCCATTGAGTGACCGCCGCCGCAAACTGCACGGCCAGCACAGCGATCAGCGGCAGCCGGGGGCTGGCGTTCAGCAGTGTAAGGGCGGGAGTGTGCATTGTGCGTGTCATCTCAGTATTCCTTTCAAATTGTATTGACACAAAGTAGCAATGTTCGGTACATGTGTTTGATACATTCGCAATTGTGTCAAATGCAAAGGAAGAATTGTAATGGATACAATTTGGCCGGAGACGCTGCCAAAATCCAAAGGGCCCAAGTATACGCTAGTGGCTGATACAATACGAAAAGCGATTGAAAGTAAGACGTTAGATATCGGGGCCAAACTGCCCCCTGTGCGCGAACTTGCGTATCGGCTCCAGATCACTCCGGGAACCGTCGCGCGGGCCTATACGATTCTGACCGAAGAGGGCTTACTACAAGCTGAGGTCGGACGTGGTACATTTGTAGCTCCTCCCAAATCCCCGATTCTGGACGATGTCTGGTCCAGGCAGCTTCATCTGGCTGAGGCTCAGAATGCCAATCACGTCAGCCTGTTCAGCCCGAGGCTCGCGGATATGGGGCAGGTGTCTCTTATCCGCGAGTGTCTACAGAAAGTCGCGCAGTCGGATCCGGCTTTGTTCATGAATTATCCGACACGCGATGCGTATAGACCTATGCGTCAGGCGGTTGTTGAATGGTTGTCGGACTTGCCGCTTGGCAAGTTGAGCGACGACGACATTGTACTGACACACGGAGGTCAGAACGGCCTGTGCCTTGTATTCCAGACCATCCTGCAGGGTCCCAAACCGATCGTTATGGTCGAAGATCTTTCCTATGCCGGGTTCCGTCGTGCGGCAGAGTTGATGCGGGCCGATGTGGTTGGCATCCGAATGGACAAATGGGGCATCGACCCGGCAGCGATGGAGCATGTCTTGCGCCAGACGCCAGCGCAGGCAGTCTGTGTCTCGCCCGAGGTTCAGAACCCGACCGGACTGCATACCCCTTTGGAGCGGCGTAAAGAAATCGTGGAAATTGCACGGAAATTCGATGTGCAAATTGTCGAGGACGACTGCTACCGGATGGGAGACGCAAAAGAACCCAGTTTCCGCGCGTTGGCCCCTGAGCGGGGATGGCACGTGTCTTCGATCTCGAAAGTGCTGACACCGTCCTTGCGCGTCGGCTTCGCTATTGCGCCCAGAGACCGGAGCGTGGATCTGCGCCGATCAGCCGAATACGGATACTTTGGTCTGGCACAGCCGCTGGCTGAACTGACCAGACTGCTGCTCTCTGACCCTCGCACGCGCCAAATCGCGCGGGATGTGCGCTCGCGGATGGGAGAGTATGTGCGGGTGACAGTGAATGCTCTGGGCGGGTTCGATCTAAACTGGGCGCCTGATGTGCCGTTTGTTTGGCTGCATTTGCCGTCGGGTTGGCGGGCTGCTGCGTTCAGCCGTGCCGCTGAGCGAGAAGGGATTCAACTGCGATCTGCGGATGAGTTCGCGCTGCGGGACGGGCGCGCCCCGAATGCGGTGCGCATTGCGATGAACGGGCATGTATCCCTGCAGAGGTTCGAGGATGCGATGCTCCGCCTGCGGGCTTTACTGGATAATCCGCCTGAACAAATCAGCGTTTAGAGTGGGGTAAAATAATACCTATTTTATAAGTCATTAAAAAAGAACAATAAAAACTTGATTACGTGTGTTGACGTGCATTCTAAGCAGGTCTAAACCCCCTCCATCGAATTCGGACCGCTCTGTCTTGGGGCGGTCTTTCACATCAAACAGGACTATCCTGCCATGAAAACCTTTTCTGCAACACCTGCAGACATCGACAAGAAATGGATCCTGATCGACGCCGAGGGCGTTGTTCTGGGCCGTCTTGCTTCGATCGTCGCCATGCGTCTGCGTGGCAAGCACAAAGCGTCGTTCACCCCGAACATGGACATGGGCGACAACGTCATTGTGATCAACGCTGACAAAATCCAGATGACCGGCAAGAAGCGCGAAGAGAACTTCTACTGGCACACTGGCCACCCGGGCGGCATCAAGTCGCGCACCAAACAGCAGATCCTGGAAGGTGCACATCCTGAGCGCGTTGTCGTTCAGGCCGTCAAGCGCATGCTGCCGGGCAACCGTCTGGCGCGTCAGCAAATGACCAACCTGCGCGTTTACGCCGGTGCCGAGCACCCGCATGAAGCCCAGGCCCCCGAAGTTCTGGACGTTAAGTCCATGAACAAGAAAAACACCCGGAGCTAATGACCGATGGCTGATCAGATCAATACTCTCGAAGAGCTGAGCGCCGTCGCAGGCGTTGAAACCGTGGCCGAAGAAGTCATCGTGCGTGAACCCGTACGTGACGAGCTGGGCCGTTCCTACGCCACCGGCAAGCGTAAAGACGCTGTTGCCCGCGTTTGGATCAAGCCGGGTTCCGGCAAGGTCACCGTGAACGGCAAAGACCAGGACAAGTACTTCGCTCGTCCGGTTCTGCAGCTGATCCTGCGCCAGCCGTTCCAGGTTGCTGGTGTTGAAGGTGAGTTCGACGTTGTTGCAACCGTCAAAGGCGGTGGCCTGACCGGTCAGGCCGGTGCGGTCAAGCACGGCATCTCGAAAGCGCTGCAGCTGTACGATCCCTCGCTGCGTGGTGCTCTGAAAGCCGCTGGCTTCCTGACCCGCGACAGCCGCGTTGTGGAACGTAAGAAATACGGTAAGCGCAAAGCGCGTCGTTCGTTCCAGTTCTCGAAGCGTTAATCGCTGCGAACAACGAAATTCAAAAGGGTTCGCAAGTGCGGGCCCTTTTTTCATAGGGTTAGGGCGTGATCATCACCTTCCCGTCACTCGTTTTCAAAGCGTCCGCCAGGTTGGCGATCAGATCGCCCAGCGCCAGACGCTCGGATACGTCCGTTTTCCAGCGCCCGTCGGCAAAGCGCGCCTGAACCTCGGTCACAACGCGCATCTGGTCGGCTGGAGGGGTGGTCATCATCCAGTTGGTCAGCCAGAACCCTTCGATCCGTTTGCCCATGAATATCAGCTGCCCGGTTTGGGTCAGGGTCGGGGCGTCGCTGCCGAGTTTGCCATAACAAATCCAGCGCGCGCGATTGGGCATGGCGCAGAATATCTGCTCGGACAGAGGGTCCATAACAGCGTCGAGAAAGACGCGGGGCTTCAGCTTGGCGCTCAGTTCGGCAAATTGGTGCGCAACGTCAGGGTCCGTTGTGACCAGAACTTCCGCAGCCCCAAGCGCTTTCAGCATCGGAGCGGCCTCAGCGCGCCGCACCATGGCGATGGGCTTTAAGCCCAGATCCCGCCCAAGGCTGCACATCAGCTTACCCAACTGGCTGGTTGCGGCTGAAACAACAAACGCATCGCCGTCTTTCTTGGCTATATCGACCATGGCCATCGCTGTTAGCGGATTGACGATCTGCGCAGCCCCGTCATCGTCCGAGATGTCGGGGCGCAGAGGGATACACATTTGCATTTGGGTCACGACATATTCGGCCCACGCCCCCGATCCGGCGGCGACAAAGGCGACGCGCAGGCCTTGTAAGCCTTCCGCTCCTTTTCCCGTTGCCACAACATCTCCGCACCCTTCAAAGCCCGCAGCGGCACCATTGACACGGGGTTGGCCGTATTCGCCCTTGATGAAGTGAATATCTGACGGATTGACCGAGGCAGTGCGCAGCCGGATCAGAACCTGTCCGGGGCCGGGGGTAGGGACGGGTAATTCGGCGTCTGCCAACCACTCAGACGCGTCTGTGATTTTGGGGCCTGTCATGGTGCCGGAATAGCCGTCATGTTTCAGGACAACGGCGCGCATGGTGGAGGGCAAGTCGGTCATTGGTCAGTCCTTGAATTGCGCGTTTCTCCGGATCAGGAGTTAGCCTGATGGCAAAGAAAAACGGCGCGGGGTTCTTGTTGGGTCAAGCCAAACAAAAGCTCCGCGCCGCGTCAATTCTGCCGCTGTCTAACGTCGCGGCATGTGGAGATGGCCGACAGTGGACGGCCTGACCCTCATTGGCTCATCGCATTCTGCAGGTCCTGAAGCTTGGTCAGAACGGCCTCGGGCGAGGCTTTGATCTCATCCAGGATCTTGATCACCTGATCTTTGACACCCTGTGCCATCTCGCTGTTCTGGACCGAGGCGACCATAGCGTCATAGTCGAAGTTCTGAGCTGTCAGCATGCCCTCTTCAACCCAGGAGTTGAACAGCTCCTGACCTTGATCTGCCAGCGAGGCAACCTGATCACCGGCTTGGTCTGCAGCCTCGGACGCCTGATCCGCGATTGAATTGGCGGCCTCAGTAGCCTGATCCGCAACAGATGACGCGGCCTCAGAGGCCTGTTCGGTCAGAGATGACGCCGCTTCGCTGGCTTGTTCCGTGGCCGATTCCAACGCTTCGCTTGCGGCGTCCTGCACGGCCGAGGCCGCTTCGCTGACGGCATCGCTCGCATCCTCGGCTGCGGCTTCAAGTCTTTCGGCCGGCGTCGGTTCAGGTTGGTTGAGATAGAAATACCCGCCCGCGCCAAGACCGACGAGGACGATGATTATAAGAAGAGTACGCGACATTATGAGTCTCCTTTGGAAATTTGTGCCGCTGGGATGATCCAAATCTAGGACGACTCAAAGGGGAATTCTTGTGATTTCTCAGCAGAATACGGGTTTGGGCCAAGCTACGCTGATTGTGCGGCTTGTTCCGGCGACAAAGCGCCCACCGCTTTGCGCTTTGCATTGAATTTCGAGGATATCGCATTACCGCGTTGAGCCTGGCGTTTGAGGTATGGGCGTTGCACGAGAACGTGGTGCCGAGCGAAACCTGCGACGATGCTCGCACTTTACTGCTCGGTCGAATTTTTGGTCTTATGTGAAGGACTTCACTGCCTTTGACCCCAAAATGACCGACACTGCAGTCAGACGGGGCAAAAGTGACATTGTGGGGGTCGCGCTCGGGTTTGGTCCCCAAATTAACGAGTAACGTTTTTGTTTGAATAGGCCTATTGGGCCAAAAGGGGCACTGATCTCTCACTTTGTGGTTGAATGTGAGGGGCGGTGTGAGGGGGGCTGGATGAGGGGGTCTTGGCCAGCCCCTCTCTTTGCGCAGAGCAATAAGCCAGTCGGTCTGTAAAAGCAAAGAACCCAATTGGAGATTATGGCGGAGAGACAGGGATTCGAACCCTGGGTGGGCTTGCACCCACAACGGTTTTCGAGACCGCCCCGTTCGACCACTCCGGCACCTCTCCGCGGGGGTCTGTGAGGGGGGGATTTAGTGAGGAACGCTCAGGGGTGCAAGCAGAAAATTCCCAGAAATCACATTCCTTGGATTTTCCATTGCCTGCCGCAACAAAACACCTAGGCTGATAGTCATGAAAAATCGAGTTGAGTGTTCTGTTGTCCCATTGCTCGCGCTGCTTGTCGCGCTTGTTTTGGTCCCTGTTTCTTCGGCTGCGGCCAATCGCGACCGGATCGAAGCCTTCCTCAATACCACCGGGTTTGATGTGGCGCTGGAGAGTATCGCGCTAGCGTCTGGCTCCGCCCCTGAAATGCTGGGCATTGATCCCGATGGCTTCGGATCCGACTGGACCCGTCTGACCGAAGAGGTGTTCGATACCGAGCTCATGCATGAAACCGCTGTTTCGATTCTCGAAGAGACGCTGAGCGATGAGGCGCTGGCCCATGCGGTCGAGTTTTATGCCTCGGATCTGGGGCAAAGGCTGGTCGAGGTCGAAAACGCCGCGCATCTGAATGAGGATGAAGAGGCCAAGCAGCAGGAGGGGCAGGAAATCGTGGCTGTTCTCGTGCAGGATGGTTCGCCCCGTGTGGAGCAGCTCAAGCGGATGAACAATGCGATTGATGCCAGCGGGACTTCGTTGCGTGCTTTGCAGGAGATCCAATTGCGGTTTCTTTTGGCGGCCAGCGCGTCTGGCGTGATTGATCTGCAATTGGAAGCGGATGAGCTGCGGTTGATGCTGCGGCAAAACGAGGCCGGGATGCGTCAAGCGCTGCAGCTTTCTGCGCTGGCAGGGGCAGCTTATACCTATCAGGATTTCTCGGACGAAGAGGTCGAGGCCTATGCCGAGGCGCTTGAACAGCCTCTGATGCAAGAGGTTTATGAGCTTCTGAATGCGATCCAGTATGAGATCATGGCCATGCGGTTTGAGGTTCTGGCTGTCCGCATGGCAGACCTTCATCCGGCTCAGGATATCTGATGCGTCTGGCACTTGCCTTAGTAGTGACGATTCTCTGCGCACTGCCAGCTGTCGCGAATGAACGGGCCAATCGGCTGGCGCATGCCATGAAGCTGGATCAGGTTGTAGGCATTCTGATCGACGAGGGCATGGTCCATCAGCAGGAACTCGAAGAGAGCCTGTTGGACGGTGACGGAGGCCCTCTGTTTCACGATCAGGTTCAAGAGATCTATAACCACTCCTGGATGAAATCCCGTCTGACCGAAGCTTTCGCCGAAGGCATGACGAAAGAGCAGATGGACCAGGCAATCGTTTTCTTCGAAAGCGATCTGGGGCAGACGATCGTGACGCTGGAGAACTCGGCCCGCAAAGCCTTTGCCGATGAGGCAATCGAAGAGATGGCGAATGAGGCCTATGAGGGCACCGAACCTGACTCGCCCCGGTTCGAACTGGTCGAGGAATACATCCGCGCGAACGACCTGATTGACCAGAACGTCCAAGGCTCGCTGAGTGCGGATTACAATTTTTTCCTGGGGCTCTACGGGGACAGTCTGGCCGAATACGAAGAGGTTCTGGATGGGTTGCTGGCGCAGAAAGACACTGTGATGGAAGAGACGACGACGTGGTTGTATTCCTTTCTGCTTCTGGCCTATCAACCGCTGGATGAGGTCGAGATGCGCGAGAATATTGCGTTTTCTCGAACCGAGACCGGGCAGGCCTTGAACGCGGCCCTTTTCAAAGGGTTTGACGAGATGTTTGATGGGATTTCCTACCGTCTGGGGGCGGCGGTGGCGCAGGTTTGGCAATCCTCTGATCTCTGACCGGTCTTGGGTGTTGACTTTGCCTTTCATTATGTGGATAAGCGCGCATCCCGGCCGGTTCTCCGCGCCGGGTGTCGTTATTATATGACCCTATGATACCTCACGGGGTCTTCCACACAGCCCAAACAGGGCGCGCTGTTCGAGGTGGCTTTCAAGCCAAAAACGCCCGTTAGGGGACCACAGAACGCGGGTTAGAAAAGGAAAGACGCATGTTTGCGGTCCTCAAGACTGGCGGCAAGCAGTACAAGGTTCAGGCGGGCGACGTGCTCCGCGTTGAAAAACTGGCTGCCGACGCAGGTGAAAAAGTTCAATTCAACGATGTTCTGATGCTGGGCGGCGACGCTCCGGTTGTTGGTGCACCTTTCGTTGAAGGCGCAGGCGTACAGGCCGAAGTGATCGAACAGATCAAAGGTGACAAGGTCATCAAATTCGTCAAGCGCCGTCGTAAGCACAGCTCGAAGCGTACCGTTGGCCACCGTCAGAAGCTGACTCTGGTCAAGATCACCGACATCCTGTCGTCGGGCGCTGACAAGTCGGGCATCAAGGCTGCAACCGGGTCTGCTCCGGCCGGCGAAGCGGCACCTGCTGCAAAGCCTGCCAAGAAAGCAGAAGCCAAAGCAGAGGCACCCGCCGCTGCTGCCGCTGACGATCTGACCAAGCTGAACGGTGTTGGCCCTGCCGCTGCCAAGAAGCTGGTCGAAGCCGGTATCGAAAGCTTTGCCGCTCTGGCCGCCTTGTCGGACGAGCAGATTGCTGCTATCGACACCATCAAAGTGAAGCCCGAATGGGTTGAGCAAGCCAAAGAGCTGGCTCAAGGCTAAGGAGAGAGAGAATGGCACATAAAAAAGCTGGCGGTTCCTCCCGTAACGGTCGCGACTCAGCTGGTCGCCGCCTTGGCGTGAAACTGTATGGTGGCCAAGCGGCCATCGCAGGCAACATCATCGTACGTCAGCGCGGCACCAAGTTCTGGCCGGGCGAGGGCGTAGGCATGGGCAAAGACCACACAATCTTTGCAACCACCGATGGCGCCGTGAAGTTCCACAAGGGACTCAAAAACCGCACCTTCATTTCGGTCCTGCCAGTGGCGGAGGCCGCAGAGTAAGCCGAAACCCAGAAGGTTTAATAAAAAATTCATGGGGGACCGGCAGAAAATGCCGGTCCCTTTTTCGTTTTAACGCAGTCGTGATCTAGAACAACAATGCCCGTCGCAACCACTAGCTTTCTCATCTTTGCCGCCTCACAGGTTGGCACGCCGGGACCGGCCAACATGGTCCTGATGGGAACAGGTGCGCGCTATGGTTTTCGCGCCGCATTGCCCTTTGTGGCCGGGGTCGTTTTGGGCAAGCAGTTGATCATCTGGCCTATGGGCTTTGGTCTGATGCAGGTTGCCGATCAGGCTCCGCTGGCGTTTGAGGTGCTGAAATACGCTTCTGCTGCCTATATTTGCTGGCTGGCATGGAAGATCGCCAATCTAAGGCTGTCTCGGGCAACGGCGGACGGGAAAGCACCGGGCTTTGTGTCCGGGCTCATCGTGCATCCGCTTAACCCCAAGGCCTGGGCGATGATCATTGCAGGGTTCACGGGGTTTGTTGCGGCGGGGACGTCCAGTTTTGAGGCGACGCTCACGATCGCTCTTTGTTTGTTGTTCTGCCAGATCGTTTTGCACCCGATCTGGACATTTGCAGGGGACCGGATCGCCCATGTGGTTGAAGGTCGGCCTGCGGAAAAATATCTGATGTGGACGCTCGCCAGTCTGACTGTTGCGTCCGTACTTTTTGTGTTGTTCGGAGGAGGAACGCACTCATGAAACTTGAAGCAATCATAAATCAGCCGGTCATCGAAACCGAGCGGTTCGATCTGCGCCCTCTGCGTCGGTCGGACATGGGGCTTATCGAACATTACGCAGGTGATGAGCGAGTGGCGCGCATGACCACGTCAATCCCACACCCGTTGCCGCCGGGCTCGATCGAGGCCTTCGTGACGCGCTCGATGGCGGAAGACCGGGATGAGGACGTCTGGGCGATGGACGCCACCAAGGACGGCGGGCCCGAGCTGATCGGCCTGATCTCTCTGCAGCGGCTTGATCGCAACCAGTCCGAGGTTGGCTATTGGGTTGCTCCTGTCTATTGGAATACGGGCATTGCCTCGATGGCCGTTGAGGCCCTGGTCGGTGCCAACCCGCTTGAGAACGCCAATATGTTCGCCAGCGTGTTTCAGGACAATCCGGCCTCAGCGCGGGTACTGACCCACTGCGGGTTCCAGTATCTGGGCGATGCGGAAAGCTATTCGGTGGCGCGCGACGCGAATGTGCCCACCTGGACCTATACAAAGAAACTCTGACTTGTGGCCGGTGGGGCCTTTGCAGTAGGGGACAGACCATGAAATTTCTCGATCTAGCAAAGGTCTACATCCGGTCCGGGGCCGGAGGTGGCGGCTGCGTCAGCTTCCGACGCGAAAAGTACATTGAATACGGCGGCCCTGATGGCGGGGATGGCGGCAAAGGCGGGTCCGTCTGGGCCGAGGTCGTGGACGGGCTGAACACCCTGATCGACTTCCGCTATCAGCAGCATTTCTTTGCCAAGAACGGACAACCGGGCCGGGGTCAGCAACGCACCGGTAAGGATGGTGACGACATCATCCTGCGCGTTCCCGTCGGGACCGAGATCCTCGATGAGGACGAAGAGACCGTGATTTGCGACCTGACCGAGGTTGGGCAGCGGGTTCTGCTGGCCAAAGGCGGCAATGGCGGTTTTGGCAATCTCCACTTCAAATCCGCAACCAACCAGGCGCCGCGTCGGGCCAATCCGGGGCAGGCGGGTATTGATCGCACCATTTGGTTGCGGCTGAAACTGATCGCGGATGTTGGCCTGTTAGGCATGCCCAATGCCGGCAAATCGACCTTTCTGGCCGCAACTTCGAACGCGCGGCCTAAAATCGCCGACTATCCGTTTACCACTCTGCACCCCAATCTGGGCGTGGTCGGTGTAGACAATGTGGAATTTGTGGTGGCCGACATTCCGGGCCTGATCGAAGGCGCTCATGAAGGGCGCGGGATCGGCGACCGGTTCCTCGGTCACGTTGAACGCTGCGCCGTGTTGCTGCATCTGGTCGATGGCACCTCGGAAACCGTGGCGGATGACTACCGCACCATCATCCATGAGCTTGAGGCTTATGGCGGTGAACTGGCCGAGAAACCTCGCATCACGGTGCTGAACAAGGTCGACGCGCTGGATGATGAAGAACGAGATTTGGCCAAGGTCGAGCTGGAAGAGGCCGTTGGCGGCCCCGTCATGACGATGTCAGGTGTCGCGCATCTGGGCGTGACCGAAGTGCTGCGCGCGCTCCGTGCTCAGATCGACGAAAACCGCCTGCGTCAGAAACCTGCCGAGGAGGCCGCGCCGTGGCAACCCTGACCGCAGCCCGTCGGCTGGTGGTCAAGATCGGGTCCGCCTTGCTGGTGGATCGGAACACGGGACAGCTGCGCTCAGATTGGTTGAAATCACTGGCTCAGGACGTGGCCTGGCTCAAAGGGCAGGGCACGGATGTGATTCTGGTGTCTTCTGGCTCAATCGCTTTGGGGCGCGGTGTTTTGGGCTTACCTGCGGCGGCTTTGGCTCTGGAGCAGTCACAGGCTGCGGCGGCTGTAGGACAAATCCGTCTCGCGCGTGCCTATGAAGAGGCGCTGACCCCGCACCAGATCACCACGGCCCAAGTGTTGGTGACGCTCGAGGATAGCGAGGATCGTCGCCGCTATCTGAATTCACGCGCGACACTTGAGACGCTTTTGGGCCTTGGCGTTGTTCCCATCGTCAACGAAAACGATACAGTCGCCACGGATGAAATCCGCTACGGCGACAATGATCGGCTGGCAGCACAGATCGCGGTAACCGTTGGTGCGGACCAACTGATCCTTCTGTCGGATGTGGACGGGTTTTATACCGGCAATCCAAACGAGGACGCCTCGGCCGCGCGCTATGACACGATCGACCAAATCACGCCCGAGATTGAGGCGATGGCCGGTGATGCTGGATCCGGCCTCTCCAAAGGCGGTATGAAGACCAAGCTGATGGCAGCCAAGATGGCGACGGCTGCAGGTTGCGATATGGCGATCACCGAAGGATCGACGCTCAACCCATTACAATCGCTTGAGAATGGCGCGAACAGCACGTGGTTCACGGCAACGCTTGATCCGCATGCGGCGCGCAAGCGCTGGATCTCAGCGATGAAGCCGCGCGGAGAGATCACGATCGACGACGGCGCCGCAAAGGCGCTTTCGAATGGCAAAAGTCTCTTGCCTGCGGGTATCGTCGAAGTGACCGGTGATTTCGGCCGGGGCGATCCGGTTGCCATTCTTGACCTGCAAGAGCGTCGGCTGGCACAGGGCATCAGCCGCTATACCGCGCAAGAGGCGGACGCAATCAAAGGGCGAAAATCCTCAGAGATTGAGGCAACGCTGGGCTATCCTGGTCGCGCAGCGCTGATTCACAGGGACGATTTGGCGCTATAAAGGCGCAGAAAGGCTAAGGTTATGAAGGATCTCGACAATATTCCCGCTCTGATGGCCGATCTGGGTAAACGCGCCAAAGCTTCCGCGCGCGAGCTGGCCTTTGCCTCGGCCGAGCGTAAACATGCAGCCCTGATCGCCGCGGCTGAAGCTGTCTGGGCCAATCGCGCTCAGATTATCGACGCCAACAAGAAGGATCTGGAGTTCGGGCGTGAAAAGGGCCTGAGCCCTGCCATGATGGACCGTCTGATGCTAAATGAGGACCGCATTCAGGGCATGGTTGATGGCCTGCGCACAGTGGCTGATCAGACCGATCCGGTGGGCGAGGTGATGACCGAGTGGGACATGCCCTCGGGCCTGAATATCCAGCGCGTGCGCACGCCGTTGGGTGTCATTGGGGTGATTTACGAAAGCCGTCCCAACGTGACCGCTGATGCGGGGGCGTTGTGCCTAAAATCCGGCAATGCCGTGATCCTGCGCGGCGGGTCCGAGAGTTTTCACTCCTCCACCGCCATTCACGCCTGTCTGGTCGAGGGTTTGAAGGCCGCGAACCTGCCTGAGGATTCTATTCAACTTGTGCCGACCCGTGACCGCGCGGCGGTGCAGGAATTGCTGACCATGACCGACTATGTCGACGTTATCGTTCCGCGTGGCGGTAAAGGACTGGTCGGACTGGTTCAGCGTGAGGCGCGCGTGCCGGTCTTCGCCCATCTTGAGGGTATCGTGCACATCTACATCGACAAGGCCGCCGACCCGCAAAAGACCTTGGATGTGGTGCTGAACGCCAAAACCCGCCGTACCGGTATTTGCGGCGCGGCAGAGTGTCTGTTGATCCATCAGGACGTGGCCGAAACCCTCGGGCGCGACGTGGTTGCCGCGCTCATGGCCGCCGGGGTCGAGGTTCATGCCGAAGGTGCTCTGGCCGTCGATGGAACCACCCAAGCCACCTCTGAGGATTGGGGCAAAGAGTTTCTGGACTGCATCATTGCCGCAAAACCTGTTGCCGACATTGACGCCGCCATTGCGCATATCCAGCATTATGGCTCGAACCACACAGATTGCATCATGACCGAGGATGACGCGGCTGCTGCCCGTTTCTTTGAACGACTGGACAGCGCGATCCTGATGCACAACGCGTCAACCCAGTTTGCGGATGGCGGTGAGTTCGGAATGGGCGCTGAGATCGGCATTGCCACGGGCAAAATGCATGCACGTGGTCCTGTCGGTGCAGCGCAGTTGACCAGCTTTCAATATCTGGTGCGCGGGAACGGAACGACCCGCGCCTAGAACCTCAGGTTGACGCGGGTTGTGCCGGTTTCGACTGCAACCCGCCGCCCCATTGCTGCGGCTGTTTCCGACAGCAAGGCAAACTGAACCTGCGCTGGGGTGAGTTTGTTGGCGAAGTTGCCCGTGGCAGCATTCTTCCACAAGTCATTGTCAATGTTCAGTTTGTCGGCTGTCCCAGTCACTTGCCAACCGGTGTCAGAGGCAGAGATATCGACCTGCCCACCAAACGGCATCGCGCTCTCGCAGCACATCAGGGCCAGGAAGGCCAGTTTGATCTGATTGCGTGGCACAGCCTCTGTCAGGTTCCAGTTGACCCGCACACGACCCGCGCGCTCCACGTCTTTCAGCAACTCGGCAACCTCGCTGCGCCCCAATGGCTGGTCACTGGCCGAGCCAAAGGCCACTCGGAAAAACCGAATGCGCGCGCCGGCACTGCCGACACTGCCCGAGATCAGCTCCATCTCGGGGCCTTGTACCGCGCCAACCATATCCAACAGCTCAAGCCCGTTGGTGATGGCCCCGATCGGGCTGATCAGATCATGACAGATGCGCGAGCCAATCAGCTCGGCCAGGTTGACGTCTGTGGCGCCCATGCGTACCTCCTTCTGTATCTGCCACCGGACCGGAGCCCCCATGACAGACCTCAATGCCATACTTGCACCGGGCATGTTCGTCCGCCACCCCGATTTCCACGATTGGGGCGTTGGACAGGTGCAGTCCAATATCGGGGGCAAGATTACCGTGAACTTCCGCGAGCAGGGGAAAGTGGTAATCGACGGAACGCGTATCGACTTGATGCCGGTCTTTGATCCGTGAAACTGGTTTAGGAAAGGTTAACGCCAGTCATCGGATGGGACCCGTATTGCCTTTGGGGGAACAGCTGCGGTATCAGCCGGAGGCAACTTCAAGGAACGACATGCCGGATTCAGGCCCTTCTTTCACCATCCGACTCGCTGAAACCGAACAGGACCTGCGCGCCGCGCAGCGCCTGCGGTACGACGTGTTTGTACGCGAGTTAGGTGGTGGTGGAGAAATGGTCGATCACGATGCAGGACTGGAGCAGGACAAGTTCGATCCGTATTTCGATCACATGTTGGCGATAGATGATCAAACTGGGGAAACTGTCGGCGTTTACAGGCTGTTACCGGGCGAACGTGCAGCAGAGTTGGGCCAGTTTTACTCCGAAGATGAGTATGATCTGACCGTTCTGAAGCAAAGCGGTCGCAAGCTACTGGAGCTTGGCCGGTCTTGCCTGCATCCGGACTATCGCGGCGGCACGGCCATGTATCACCTGTGGAACGGTTTGGCGGCCTATGTCAACGAGCGTGAGATCGAGGTTTTGTTCGGTGTTGCCAGCTTTCACGGCACCGATGTCACAGCGCTCGCCCAGCCCTTGTCGATGCTGCATCACAACCACCTGGCGCCCGAAGATCTGCGGGTGCGCGCGCAGCCAGATGTGTTTCAATCCATGAACCTTGTGGCACCCGAAGACCTCGACCGCCGGGTGGCCATGGTGCAGGTGCCTGCGCTGATCAAAGCCTATCTGCGTTTGGGCGGTTTCGTGGGCGAGGGGGCCTTTGTCGACCATAGCTTTAACACCACCGATGTTTGTCTGATCCTAGATACCGCGCGCATGAACGAGCGGCAAAAGCGCATCTATGGCGGAGCCTAAGCCCGTGAGTGATCCGCTTTGGAACAGTGACGACGCGCCCGATGCAGTTCACCTTGGCGTTCTGGGGTGGGTATTGGTTTTCTTGCGTGGTGTACCTTTGGCGCTGGTGGTCTTTGGTGGCTTGATCATCTTGCTGGCAATACGCCTGATCGAACTCCCCTTATTCGGTATTCGCCGACCAATAACTCCGTTCATCACCCAATTTGTTTGCCGCAACGCCTTTCGCATTCTGGGCATAGGTTTCCGAACGTCCGGAGATCTGATGGCTGAGCGTGGTGCAGTGGTGGCCAACCACACCTCTTGGTTGGATATCTTTGCGCTGAACGCCCGCAAACGGGTGTATTTCGTATCCAAGGCCGAGGTGGCGAAATGGCCAGGTATTGGTTGGTTGGCGCGTGCAACCGGAACGGTCTTCATCGAGCGCGACCGGAAGAAGGCCAAAGAACAAACGCTTGTGTTCGAAACTCGCCTGAAAGCGGGGCATAAGTTGCTGTTTTTCCCGGAGGGAACCTCGACCGATGGCCTCAGGGTTTTGCCATTTAAAACAACGCTCTTTGCCGCGTTCTTCGCAGATGAGTTGCGAGATTTCATGTACGTTCAGCCGGTCTCGGTGGTGTTTCACGCACCTGTGGGTGAACCGGACCGGTTCTACGGTTGGTGGGGCGACATGGAGTTCGGCCCGCATTTGCTGAAGACGCTCGGCGCGCGCAGGCAAGGGGCGGTCGAGCTGATTTATCATGCGCCAGCCAAGGTCAGTGACTTTGAAAACCGCAAAGCGCTGGCTGCGCATTGCGAAGAGGCTGTCCGTCACGCGCACAGCTTGGCGCGGCTTGAAAAATAAGGGCGATTGGCCCTTGCGCTGCATCCAAACCTGCCGTATACGCGCGCCATTCAAACCCGCAGGCGGGGTTTGGGCTTTTTGAGGGAGACATCCTTATCAAGACCGCCGGTTGGAGCATCCGCTTCTTTCACCCCCGCCAAGGCGTAAACCGGAAAAGGAAAATAGCATGGCTCTTCCCGAGTTCTCCATGCGTCAGCTGCTGGAAGCTGGCGTTCACTTTGGTCACCAGACACAGCGTTGGAACCCCCGCATGGGCCCGTTCATCTACGGCTCGCGCAATGGCATCCACATCATGGACCTGACCCAGACTGTTCCGATGCTGGATCAGGCTCTGCAGGCTGTTCGTGACACCGTTGCAAAAGGTGGTCGCGTTTTGTTCGTTGGTACCAAGCGTCAGGCCGCTGGCCCGATCGCTGAAGCGGCTGAAAAGTCGGCTCAGTACTACATGAATCACCGCTGGCTGGGCGGCACTCTGACCAACTGGAAAACCGTTTCCCAGTCGATCAACCGTCTGAACCAGATCGACGAAGCAATGGAAGCGGGCGCGGAAGGCCTGACCAAGAAAGAGCGTCTGGGCATGGAGCGTGACCAGCAGAAGCTGCAGGCTTCGCTGGGCGGTATCCGTGAAATGGGCGGCGTTCCTGATCTGCTGTTCGTCATCGACGTCAAAAAAGAAGCACTGGCCATCGCAGAAGCCAACAAGCTGGGTATCCCGGTTGTGGCTGTTGTCGACACCAACTGCTCGCCCGACGGCGTTGACTACATCATCCCCGGCAACGACGACGCAGCCCGCGCGATCTCGCTGTACTGTGACCTGGCCGCTCGTGCCGCTCTGGACGGTATGACCGCTCAGATGGGTGCTGCTGGCGTTGACCTGGGTGCCTTCGAAGAAGCACCGGTTGAAGAAGTCGTTGCAGAAGAAGCCGCCGAAGCTCCGGCCGAAGCGTAAGCTGCCCGTCACGTAATTGACACATGGGGCAGGGTATGACCTGCCCCAATTCCGTTTGAATTGAGGAGAGCCAAAAGATGGCAATCACAGCAGCAATGGTTAAAGAACTGCGCGACGCAACCGGCGCAGGCATGATGGACGCGAAAAAAGCCCTGACCGAAACCGGCGGCAACATGGACGAGGCCGTTGACTGGCTGCGCACCAAAGGCCTGGCCAAAGCGGCCAAGAAATCGGGCCGTACCGCAGCAGAAGGTCTGGTTGCTGTTCACGTCAACGGTGGCAACGGTGTTGCTGTCGAGGTGAACTCGGAAACCGACTTCGTTGCGAAGAACGCTGAGTTCCAGGAAATGGTCGGCAAGATCACCTACGCTGCTGAAGGCGTCGACAATGTCGAAGCTCTGCTGGCTGCTGATCTGGGCGGAAAGTCCGTTGCAGACACCATCACCGACAAGATCGCCACCATCGGCGAGAACATGTCGGTGCGCCGCATGTCGAAACTGTCGGGCGACACCGTTGTGTCTTACGTTCACAACGCAGCCACCAACGGTATGGGCAAAATCGGCGTTCTGGTTGCTCTGACCGGTGGCGACGAAGCAATCGGCAAGCAGGTTGCGATGCACATCGCGGCTGTGAACCCGGCAGCTCTGTCCGAGGCCGACATGGATCCGGCTGTTGTCGAGAAAGAAAAGCAGGTTCAGATGGACATCGCCCGCGAATCCGGCAAGCCGGAGCAGGTGATCGAGAAGATGATCGAAGGCCGCATGAAGAAATTCGTGGCTGAATCGACTCTGTTGAACCAGTCCTTCGTTGTTAACCCTGACCTGACCGTTGAAGCAGCGGCCAAAGAAGCAGGCGCAACCATCACCGGCTTCATCCGTCTGGAAGTTGGCGAAGGCATCGTGGTCGAAAAAGAAGACTTCGCTGCAGAAGTTGCTAAAGCGGCACAAGGCTAAGCCTTTGCTCCAGGCCCCGGTTGCGGGGCCTGACGACATTCAGAACCGGTCACGTCGAACGTGGCCGGTTTTTTTGTGCCAGAGATGGATTTGTCTGTTCAAGCAGAAGGTGAATGGAGGGCCCCGCATGATGGGGATGGTCGGGACCCTCCAAAATTCCGACGTCGGTACGCGGACGAATAGGCGCTCCAAAAGTCAGAGTGATTGGAGAGCTCTGGTATTGCAAAGATCCAATCGAATGTTCCTTGGCTAAAGCCACCACTCACGGAACGGTATCAATCTGCAATTTTCCCGTGAAGATGGGAAGTCATGATTTCCTTACCTAAGGTAAATTGACGCGGTTTGGCGTCAATCTCTTGTGGTCAGGCTTCCATCACATACATCTGGTTGTGTAGGGCGGCTTTCAGAACGGCCTGGGCTGTCGTTTCGACTGAAAGCGATTCGCGTGCCAGCCTCAGGTGTTTTTCCACTGTCGCCGCCGTCAGCCCCATCAGCAGGGCTATATCCTGAGTCGTTTTGCCGTCACCGACCCATTGCAGCGCCTCTCGCTGGCGTTTGGTTAGCGACCGATTCGGAGGTGTATAGGGCAGCGTCAGGATCTTGAGATGAGCGATGTTGTTCATCAGAAGGATATCCTCGCCATGCTCTTCCCACATGGCGTCAATCTCGTCCTGGTTGCGGTTTTCTTCGGCCGATAGCGAGATCGCGCCCTTGGACCGAACGGAGACCGAGTTGAAGCTGACAGTATATCCAGCAAGCACGTTGTGCGACTTGTTGAAATCCACAACCTTTTGCTGCTCGGGCGTGAGTTCCCCGTTCGAGGCCAAATCCTGAATCAAACCCCAGCTTGCCGCGCCATCGTTGTTCAAAGCCCATTGCAGCATCGGAGCGTTGGAATACCTGCTGTCGCCGAGAAAACCGTCAACATATTCACGTCGATGATTGCTGAGGATGACAAAATCCTCAGGGTCGCCCAAGGATGTGGCAGTACGATATTGAGTGTAGCCATAAATTAGCCGGTCAAACCCGTATATGGCCATCTGTCGGCAATGGGCATCCCAAAGCTCTTCCAAGGTTCTGGAATAGCTGACAAAGCGAAGATATTCCTTCAGCTTCATGCAACGTCCCCTGATTTCAGATGAGCCGCCAAGGCATCCAGCGCTAAAACATAGCTCTGCGCACCAAAACCGCAGATCTGCCCAAGGGCAACCGACGCGATGTAGGACTTGTGGCGGAAGCTTTCCCGCGCGTGGATGTTGGACAGGTGAACCTCGACCAGAGGAAGCTCCACTGAGGCAATCGCATCCATCAGGGCAATCGACGTATGGGTATAAGCGCCTGCGTTCAGAACCAAACCGTTCTGCGTGCCACGGGCCTGATGGATGGCGTCAATAAGCGCTCCTTCGTGATTGGATTGAAATGTCGAAACCTCAAGCCCGATAGACGTGCCATGAGCAACGCATTGTTCCTCCACCATTTTCAAGGTGGTGCTGCCGTAAACCTCAGGCTGTCGGGTGCCCAAAAGATTGAGGTTCGGGCCATTCAACACAAGAATTTTATTCATAAATCTCCGTCCCCATATTCGTTTCTTAAACGGCATTTGGTGGGGATGTCTACCGGACAATGCTCCAATGAGGCGAGTGGGCTGACAAAGATGCCTTTGATGCAACCCGCTCCAGTTAGGTATCGTCCATTGTGACCACAACCTTTCCGAGAACGAAGCGCTGAGAAAGCAGCTCGATTGCCGCCGCGCCCTCGGATAAGGGAAAGCGCGCTGTGATGCGGGGTTTGACTTTACCTGCGGCGTATAAGTTAAACAATTCACTTAGGTTTTCGGCGTGAGCGTCAGGTTCGCGAAAGACGGAGGCCCCCCAGAAGACGCCGACGATCTGGCATCCTTTCAGCAGCGCGAGATTGAGCGGTACGCTGGGGATGCCAGCCGGAAACCCGACAACCAGATATCGACCCTTCCACGCGATGCTGCGCAACGCGGGTTCCGCATAGGCTCCGCCCACCGCGTCATAGATGACATCGACACCCTCGGCGCCCGCCAGTGCCTTGATATCTTTCGAGAACGCCTTTTGCGCGTCTTTGTCCGGGTCTTTGGGGTACAGGATTGTCTCATCCGCACCGATTGAGCGGCAGAATTCAGCTTTGTCTGGCGTGGAAACCGCAGCGATGACTCGCGCGCCCATGGCTTTGCCCAACTCGATCGCCGCCGATCCGACACCACCCGCAGCCCCAAGCACCAACAACGTCTCACCTGGTTGGAGGGCTGCTCTATCCTTCAAGGCATGGTAGGAGGTGCCATAGGTGAAGATAAAACACGCCGCCTCATCAAAGGGCATGGTGTCAGGAAACTTGATTACGTCCTTGGCTTTTGTCGCAAGATGCGTGGCAAAGCCGCCATGACCGGTCAGCGCCAGAACGCGATCTCCGATCTCGAACCCTTTGACACCGTCGCCAAGCGCAAGCACCTCACCTGCGATTTCGCCGCCAGGGGCAAAGGGCCGCGGTGGCTTCATCTGATAGAGGTCGCGGATCATCAGCGTATCGGGAAAGTTCACCCCGCCGGCTTTTATTCCAACCAGTATCTCTCCGCGGCTCGGGGTCGGATCGGGCAGGGTGGTCAGTTCCAGAGTCTCCGGTCCACCCGCTGCGACGCTGAGTAATGCTTGCATGTTGCCCTCATTGTTCCTGTTATTCTTGCAGATAGAATTTTGGGGCGGGATCGCGCGCTGTCAACGGCGCACCCCCTTTCCCCTACGACAAGCGAGGAGTGCGGCATGACCCCGGAAACCCTGTTTTCTTTGGATGGAAAGGTGGCGCTGGTCACGGGCGGTGCCACCGGAATTGGCCGCATGGCCGCCGAAGCGCTTGTTCGGGCCGGAGCGCATGTACTGATCGCCTCCCGCAAAGGTGACGCCTGCGAAGCCGTCGCGGCGGAGCTGAACGCGTTGGATGCCACCGGCAGTGCCGAGGGGTTTGCCGGGGATCTGGGCAGCAAAGACGGAATCGACGAAGCCGTCGCCGAGATCAACAAACGGACGGAACGCCTTGATATCTTGATGAATAATTCGGGTGTATCCTGGGGTGCGCCTTTAGGTCAATTCCCTCATGACGCGTGGGACAAAGTGATGTCCGTCAACGTCGCGGGTGTGTTTGAGCTGACGCAGAAACTGTTGCCCTTGCTTATGAAATCCGGCACCGCCGAAGACCCGGCGCGGGTGGTCAATGTCGGCTCGGTCATGGGTGAGGTTCCCATGGGCGACGGGGCCTACAGCTATTCGGCCTCCAAGGCGGCTGTTCTGCATCTGACCAAAATCCTGGCCAAGGAATTGTCACTGTACCACGTCACCGTCAACGCTCTGGCACCCGGCCCGTTTGTCTCGCGCATGACCGCTTTTGCAACTGCGGATGAGACGACGCGCGAGAAGGTCGGCAAATCGGTTCCTCTGGGTCGAGTTGGGCGTGACGATGACATTGCGGGCTGCATGCTGTTTCTGTGTGGGCGAGGGGGCAGCTATGTGACCGGAGCCGTCATCCCTGTGTCCGGAGGCATCAACGTAGTTACAGCGGGCAACATCTTTGCCGAAGCGTTTTGACGATGAATACGAAAAGCCCATTGGATCTGGACGCCGTTGACATCTATCTTGCCGCAAACCTCCGAGGGTATCGCGGCCCCCTGAAGGCCCACAAGTTCGATGTCGGGCAATCCAACCCGACTTTCGCACTAGAGACACCGGATCGCACTTACGTTTTGCGTCGTAAGCCTTTGGGAAAGATTCTGAAATCCGCGCATGCAGTGGAGCGTGAGTTTCGCGTGCAACAGGCGCTTGCAGGCAGTGACGTCCCGGTGCCCGAGATGTTTCTTTTATGCGAAGATACCTCAGTCATAGGGTCCGCTTTCTACGTGATGGAACACCTAGAGGGTCGTGTCTTCCTGGAACCAACCCTGACCGGTGAAAGCAACGAGGCGCGAACCGCCGTCATGGATGAAATGAACCGGGTGCTGGCCGCTTTGCATTCCGTCGATATCGAAGCGGTCGGCCTCGCCGACTATGGCCCGAGCGGCAACTACTTCGAACGTCAGATCGCGCGCTGGACGAAGCAGTTCCGCGCCTCCGAGACAAACAAGATTGCTCAAATGGATGCGCTGATCACAGGGTTGGAGGAGGCCTTGCCCGAAGACGATGGTCAGCGCACTCTTGTGCATGGCGATTATCGGATCGACAACTTGATGTTTGAACGCAACGGCACCCGGTGTATAGGCGTGCTGGATTGGGAGTTGTCGACGATCGGCCACCCTTACGCCGACCTTGCCGCGGTAATCATGCAGTGGCAGTTGCCTCCGGGTCCGGAAGGGCGGGGGCTGGCCGGGATTGACCGCAAAACCCTCGGATTGCCCAGTGATAGAGACTATATCGAGCAATATTGCGCCCGGCGCGGGCTGGCGGAAATCAAGGATTTTGGGTTCTATCTTGCCTTTAACTTCTTTCGCATGGCCGCCATTCTGCAGGGTGTCTACAAACGCGCGCTGGACGGCAACGCATCGGACCCGGGCCGGGCGAAACTGTTCGGTGACTACGTGCCGCTCTTTGCGCAGCATGGTTTGTCGGCTTTGGATGCCTAGGGCAGAGGGAACTTTGGAATGCCGGTTACGTTGGATCAAGACAGGTTGGATCGCGTTCGCCCGTGGATGCAACGCTATGTAGATCAACGAAAATATCCCGGCAGCTCAGTTCTTCTAAAACACAAAGGGCAGGAGGTCTTCTTCCACGCCTGCGGCCGGCGCAATATCGAATCCGAACTGCCTTTTGAGCGTGACACGCTGGTCCGTATCTACTCGATGACCAAACCGATCACCTCAGTTGCGGTGATGATGCTGGTCGAGCGTGGGTTGATTCACCTTGGCGCACCCTTGTCCGAATATCTGCCCGAATTTGCCGCGCCTCAAGCGTTGGTTCCCAATGCCGAGCGGTTGGATCAGACCGAAGCCGCGCCGCCGCCGACTCTTCATCAGCTTCTGACCCATACGAGCGGGTTCAGCTACCCATTCAATCACGGCCTCCTGCCATCGGCGATGGACGAGCGGGATATGATCTTCAAGCCCAATCAAGGGCTTCTGAAGGATAGAGTAAGTGATCTCGCCGAGCTGCCTCTGGCGTTTCAACCGGGCAGTCGGTGGGAGTATTCGGTCAGCACCGACGTCCTAGGTCGCGTTGTCGAAGTCGTCTCGGGAAAGACGTTGGACCGGTTCTTCCAGCAGGAGATCTTTGAGCCGCTCGGTATGCAAGAGACCGGTTTTGTGGTCCCGAAAGATGCGGGTGATAGATTTGCGTCGCTCTATACGCCTCTGGCCGGTGACGCGATGGATCTTAACTCGGCCGAACAGTCCGAGGATACGCTCAGGCTGGTGGATCAAGCGGGATCTTCGCCATTCGAAGCCACCACCACGTTCTCGGGCGGCGGCGGCTTGGTCGGAACGATCGATGACTATAGCCGGTTTGCTGAAATGCTGCGGAACCGAGGTCAGGCCGGTGGCGAACGGCTATTGGGTCCTAAAACGGTAGATTTCATGATGATCAATCACTTACCCGGCGATATTGCCTCAATGGGCCCCAATAGTTTTGCGGAACAACCGATGGTGGGTATGGGGTTCGGATTGGGCGGCTCTGTCGTGCTAAATCCGGGTCAAACTGGAGTACCTGGGTCTGTCGGGGATTTCAGTTGGGGTGGTATGGCCTCGACCTATTTCTGGATCGACCGGTCCTTGGATTTGACGGCTGTGTTCTTCACTCAATTGTCGCCGTCCAGCTCTTACCCGTCACGCGCCGAACTCAAGGCTCTGGTTTTGGGTGCGGTGATTGATTGATGTTGCGGGTGTTGGTACCTCATCCCCCAAATGAACAAGATCGAGCAACCCATGACCGAAGCTGAGCGCATTCTTCTGGACCTTCTGAACATCGATCGGCTTGAGGTCGACCTGTTCCGGGGCACTGGATCGGGTGGAGAGACACCCACGCGTATCTTTGGCGGTCAGGTCATCGCGCAGGCACTAGCAGCAGCTTACAGAACGGTCGATGACAGGCTCTGCCATTCCTTGCATGCTTATTTCATCCGTCCGGGTGACCCCAGTATTCCCGTTGTTTATCAAGTGGATCGTGCCAGAGACGGTGGATCTTTTACCACGCGGCGCGTTGTTGCGATCCAGCATGGTAAGCAGATCCTCAATATGTCTGCATCCTTTCATGTTGAGGATGAAGGGTGGTCTCATCAGCATCCGATGCCGTCTTCTGAGAGCCCGGAAACCCATCCATCGCGTAGCGAATTGCGCCATAAGTATGTGGATCAAGTCCCTGAAAAGATGAAAAAAGAATTGTTGCGCGAGCGGCCAATAGAAGTGCGCGAAGTGGACCATCTGGATCCATTTCGACCTGAAAATTCCGACGATCACAACAAGATCTGGTTCCGTATGCCCGGAGCGGCGTCAACCGACCCCCGTACGCAACATCTTATACTGGCCTATGCCTCAGATATGAGCCTGATGAGCTCCGGCATGCGGCCCCATGGGCTGAGTTGGTTCACGGGTCAGGTAAACGCAGCGAGCTTGGATCACGCGCTGTGGCTTCATGCGCCGGTGCGTTTTGAAAACTGGCATCTCTATGTGATGGAATCACCGTGGACGGGGCAGGGGCGGTCTTTCAATCGCGGCTCCATCTATTCCGAAGATGGCGTTCTGGTTGCGTCAGTTGCGCAAGAAGGGTTGATGCGGCGGCCGAATGGCCGTTCTTAAATATCGCCTATAAACTGTTGATTTAACTTGTTCATACCGATCAGCCATCGGTCATAGTCGGTCGTTTTTTGACGCATGTATTGAAGGACTTCGGGATGCGGCAGGATCAGGAATTGCTCGGCTCGAATACCGTCCACACAGGCCTGTGCGACATCCTCCGGCTCGAGCATTCCGTCGATAGCCGCGACCGAGGTTTCATGACCGCGTGTCATCTCGGATCTGACAGCTTGCGGGCAAAGCGCCGAAACCTTCAAACCCTTGTGGCCGTAGGTCAACGCCAACCATTCTGCAAAACCGATGGCCGCGTGTTTGGTGACGCCATACGGCGCCGCGCCGGGTTGGTTCAAAAGCCCGGCAGCCGACGCCGTGATGATGATGTAGCCACTGCCGCGCTCGACGAACCGTGGAACAAGGTGACGCGCCAACCAGACATGAGACATCACGTTGATGTCCCAAATGCGGTTCCAGTCTTCGTCTGGTACATCTAAGCCGCCGAGCGTCAGAATTCCAGCATTGGCGCAAAACAGGTCGATCGGAACGATCTCGTCCTCTACATACTCGATCAGGGCTTTGATCTGCGCTTCGCTGGAGACGTCACACGGAAATGCGTGCCCGCCGATTTCGTCCGCCAAGGCTTGCGCAGTTGCTCCGTCGATGTCGGAACAGACAACGGTTGCGCCATCTGCAGAGAACCTTTTAGCTAGACCTTTGCCTATACCGCCAGCTGCGCCGGTTATGACAACTGTCTTTCCGCTGAGTTCCAAATCGTTTTCCTCTGTGGTTGGGTTTGATTAGCGGTCATAATATTTACCATAATACCAATTACACGTATTACAGATTAGTGTCGCCCTAGATCAAACCCTATACCTAACCGCCTTTAAGACCTAGAAAAATGCCTGCAGCCCAGTTTGCGCACGCCCAAGGATAAGAGCGTGAACGTCATGAGTGCCCTCATAGGTGTTCACAGTCTCCAGATTGACCATGTGGCGGATAACCTGGAACTCCAGCGAGATACCGTTGCCGCCGTGCATGTCACGGGCCATGCGCGCGATGTCCAGCGCTTTGCCGCAGTTGTTGCGTTTGACGATTGAGACCATCTCGGGCGCCGCTTCGGCCTGATCCATCAGGCGACCGACGCGCAGGCTTGCTTGCAGAGCCAAAGCGATTTCGGTCTGCATGTCGGCCAGTTTGCGTTGGTATAGCTGCGTTTGCGCCAGCGGTTTGTTGAACTGCTTACGGTCTAGGCCATATTGCAGCGCTGCATGCCAGCAATGTTCGGCTGCACCCATCACGCCCCAGCTGATCCCATACCGCGCGCGGTTCAGACAGCCGAACGGGCCTTTCAGACCTTGCACGTGAGGTAGCAAAGCGCCCTCGCCTACCTCAACGCCATCCAGCACGATTTCTCCGGTGATCGAGGCCCGCAGGCTGAGTTTGTTTTCGATCTTCGGCGCAGACAGCCCGGGCTGACCCTTGTCCAGAACGAAGCCTCGGATCTTTCCGTCGTGCGCGTCTGACTTGGCCCAGACCACGAAGACATCCGCAATTGGCGCGTTCGAGATCCACATCTTGGTGCCAGTCAGGCGGTATCCGCCGTCGATCTTTTCGGCCCGTGTTTTCATGCCCGCGGGATCAGACCCAGCATCCGCCTCGGTCAGGCCGAAACAGCCGATCCATTCGCCCAAAGCAAGTTTCGGCAGGTATTTGCGGCGTTGTTCTTCGGAACCGTAGGCATAGATCGGGTACATCACCAGCGAGCTTTGCACCGACATCATTGAACGATAGCCCGAGTCCACGCGCTCAACTTCGCGCGCGACCAGGCCGTAGGAAACGTAGCCGCTGCCGAGACCGCCATATTCTTCTGGGATCGTGGTGCCCAGAAGGCCCATCTCGCCCATTTCGCGGAAAATCTCGGGGTCGGTTTCTTCGTTCTGAAACGCGGCGGTGACGCGCGGCTGCAGCTTTTCCTGCGCGTACGCGCGTGCGCTGTCGGCGATCATGCGCTCGTCTTCTGACAACTGGTCGGACAGGCGGAACGGATCGTCCCAGGCAAACTTACCCAGATCCGGCGCATCTTTTGCGCGCAAAGTCGGTTTGGTGGCAGGGGCGTTCATCGGGTGTCTCCGGTCTGTCTGAAGTTGCTGCACAGTAACGTGGCACTTCGAGGAAAAACAGCAAGAGTTTGACACCCGATTATGAGTAAATGTCATAGGTAGGGGGATACGCACCCCCTTCCCTTTCTATCCCAAGGCGTACCCTGCCCCGCGCACGGTCCGCACCGGATCATTCCCGCCATGCTGGGTCAGCGCCTTGCGCAAACGGCCGATATGCACATCGACCGTACGGGTGTCGACATAGATGTCGCGGCCCCAGACCCGGTCCAGCAATTGCTCACGGCTCCAGACCCGGCCGGGTTTTTCCATGAAGGTGCTGAGAAGGCGGAATTCGGTCGGACCCAGTTTCAGCGAATGACTGCCACGGCTGACCTTGTGAGTTTCGGAATCCAGTATGATATCGTCGAATTCCAGACGAATACCCACCGTGGCTGGGCGTACGCGGCGCAATTGGGTGCGCACGCGAGCCATGAGTTCCACGACTGAGTACGGCTTGACCACATAGTCATCTGCACCGGTCTCAAGGCCACGCACCTTGTCGACCTCTTCCGACCGCGCCGAGAGCATAATGATCGGAATAGAGCGGGTGTCTGGCCGTGTTTTCAGGCGTCGGCAGACCTCGATCCCGCTGAGATTGGGCATCATCCAGTCCAGAACGATGATGTCTGGGCTGTCCTCGTCTACCAACAACAGCGCCTCGTCACCGCTGGCGGCTTTCGAGACGCGAAAGCCTTCGGCCTCGAGGTTGTAGGCCAGCACTTCACGCTGGGCGAGCTCATCTTCGACCACCAGAACCGTTGGTTGATCTGCAGACATGGGAGGCGTCTCCTAGACGGTTTGCGACGTTGTGTCGGCCTTGGGGCGCGACTCGGTCGGGCGCTCGCCGGTGACCAGATACACAACCTGTTCGGCAATCGCGGTCACGTGGTCGCCCATGCGCTCGATGTTCTTTGCGATGAAATGCAGGTGCATGCAGGACGAAATGCTGCGCGGATCCTCGGCCATGAAGGTCAGGAATTCGCGGAACAATCCGTTATACATCTGGTCCACCTCTTCATCGCGGTCGATGACATCGGCGGCCAGTTCGGCATCCCGTTGAATATAGGCGTCCAAAGCGTCGCGCAGCATGACCTCAACCTCGCGCGCCATCCGGCGCAGCGCCGAGGCACTGCCGTTGATCTCGCCCGAGTTCACAAGCACCGTGGTCCGCTTGGCGATATTCTTGGAATAGTCGCCAATCCGTTCCAGGTTGGCCGAGACCTTCAGTACCGACAGCACCAACCGCAGGTCGCTTGCCGTGGGTGCGCGCAGGGCGATCAGGCGGGCGGTTTCTTCGTTGATGATGTCCTCGAGCGCGTCGATGGCTTTGTCGCCCTGACGCACCTGCTGTGCCAGTTCCTCGTCCCGCGTCTCTAGCGAGCGGGCGGCACCCATGATCGCGGCTTCGACCAGACCGCCCATCTTCATGATATGTGCCTGGATCGCTTCGAGATCGCGGTCGAAGACAGAGGCAATATGTTGTTCTGAATCGTTCATGTCGGAATACCTGTGCTCAGCCGATCCGGCCAGTGATGTAGCTTTCGGTGCGCGGGTCCACCGGGTTGGTGAAAATCTGTCCTGTTTCGCCGAACTCGACGAGGTTACCTAAGTGGAAAAAGGCTGTTTTCTGGCTGACACGCGCGGCCTGCTGCATTGAGTGGGTCACGATGACCACCGAATACTGAGCACGAAGTTCGTCAATCAACTCTTCGACCTGGGCAGTCGCAATCGGGTCCAGTGCCGAGCAAGGCTCGTCCATCAGCAGAACCTCCGGTTCTGTCGCCACGGCGCGTGCAATGCACAAGCGCTGCTGCTGACCGCCAGACAAGCCGGTGCCCGGAGCGTCCAGACGATCCTTGACCTCTTCCCAGATCGCACCGCGACGCAAGGATTTCTCGACGATCTCATCCAGTTCCGCTTTGTTCTTGGCAAGACCGTGGATTCGCGGGCCATAGGCCACATTGTCATAGATCGACTTCGGGAACGGGTTGGGTTTCTGGAACACCATCCCGACCTTGGCGCGCAGCTGAACCGGATCAACGCGTTTGTCGTAGATGTCTTCGCCGTCCAGTTTAAAGCTGCCTTCAACCCGCGCAACATCAATTGTGTCGTTCATCCGGTTCAAACAGCGCAGGAACGTGGATTTACCGCAGCCCGACGGACCGATGAAGGCTGTGACAGTCTTGTCTTCGATATCGACATTCACATCTTTGATGGCGTGAGTGTCACCGTAAAAGACTTGGCAGTCCCGGCACTCCAGCTTGATTTCATTGGTATCCACTTGTCTCTCCACTCGTGACATGTCGTTCATGGGTCTGCCCTTCTTACCAGCGGCGTTCAAAGCGGCGGCGCAGAATGATTGCGATGATGTTCATTGTCAGCAGGAAAATCAAAAGGATGATGATCCCGCCCCAAGCTTTTTCGTAGAAACCAACGTCTGCGCGCGCAGCCCAAGTGTAGATTTGGGCGGGCATAGCTGAGTTTGGTTCGGTGAACCCGGCAAGGAATCCATCTGGGTAGCCACGGGCAACAAAGCCCACCATCCCGATCAGCAAAAGCGGTGCGGTTTCCCCCAGCGCCTGCGCCAGACCAATGATTGTGCCGGTCAGGATACCGGGTGCGGCCAGCGGCAGAACGTGGTGGAAAACGGCCTGCATTTTGGAAGCCCCTACCCCAAGTGCGGCATCACGGATCGATGGCGGAACTGCTTTCAGCGACGCCCGGGTCGAGATGATGATCGTCGGCAAGGTCATCAAGGTCAGCACCAGACCACCGACCAGCGGGGCCGATTGCGGCAAGTGCATGAACTGAATGAAGACAGCCAGACCAAGGATACCAAACACGATCGAAGGAACCGCAGCCAGGTTCGAGATATTCACCTCAATGAGATCGGTGAACCTGTTTTGCGGCGCGAATTCTTCCAGATAGATCGACGCGGCTACGCCAATTGGCAGCGAAAGCGCCAGAACCACCAGCATCATGAAGAACGATCCAACAACCGAAGCACCAATGCCGGCGCCGCCAGGGTTGTCCACGCCCGAGTCTGCCCCGGTGATGAACGGCCAGTTGAAGACCTGTTTGATGATTCCAGCTTCCTTAAGTGCATCGACCAGATCCAGATCGCTTTTCTGGAGGAAGCGACTATCCTGTATGGTGTCACGCGACACCCGGCCCTTAAAGTATCCATCGACGCGGCTTGAGGCTGCTAGATCAAACTCGATAGGTTCGCCTAGTTTGTCCGGGTTGTCTGCATAGAAGGTCCGGATGGTTCCGCCAACTTTACCCAGCAGACGCTCAATTGCCGCTTCGTCGAAATCGACTTGGAGACCGCTTTCATCAAGCTCCTTGTTCAGAGCAGCAATGAACAGGTCCGAATAGGCTTTGGTTTTGAACAGCGTGCCTTCGGCCTCTTCCTGCTCTTGCTGGGTTAGGGTGAACTCTACGCTGACAACAGTCCGGGTGAAGGCCGGAATACCCTCGGACAGGATCGATGCGAACAGGACGATCAGGAAGAATAGCCCGGTCGCGATGGCAACGATACCATAGGCACGGAAGCGTTTTTCTGCCTTGGCGCGTTTGCGGGTCCGCGCATCATACGCAGTCAGGGAAACAGCTTGGCGACCCGTTTCTGGGGTTTGCATGCTTGCGTCGGTCATTCGTACTGCTCCCGGTACTTGCGCACGATGTAAAGGGCAAAGACGTTCAGGCCCAGCGTGACAACGAACAGTGTCATGCCAAGCGCGAAGGCAACCAGCGCTTCTGGAGAGGCAAAGTCTGCGTCGCCGGTCAGTTGGCTTACGATTTTTGCAGTGACGGTTGTCATCGCCTCAAACGGGTTGAGGCTAAGCCGCGCGGCCGCCCCTGCCCCCAAAACCACGATCATGGTTTCACCAATAGCACGTGAGGCTGCCAGCAGGATCGCACCGACGATGCCCGGTAGCGCGGCTGGCAGAACCACCTGGCGGATGGTTTCGGACTGCGTAGCGCCCAGGCCATAGGACCCGTCACGCATCGCTTGTGGCACGGCGTTGATGATGTCGTCGGATAGCGAAGACACAAAGGGGATCAGCATGATGCCCATCACCAGACCGGCTGTCATCACGGCGGTACCAGCCTTCATCCAGCCCAATCCATTATCACCAAAGACGTCCAACAAAAGAGGACCGACGGTCAGCAGGGCGAACAAGCCGTATACAATGGTTGGAATGCCCGCCAGAACTTCCAGCAACGGCTTGGCAACAGACCGCACGGCGGGCGATGCATATTCGCTGAGGTAAATCGCGGCAAACAGCCCAATTGGCACAGCCACCAGCAGAGCAACGATAGAGATATAGAGCGTGCCCCAAAGCAGCGGGATGATCCCAAGTTCCGACAACCCGCCCCGGCCCGAAAAGCTGGGCGACCAGGTCAGGCCAAAAAAGAACTCTGGCGCGGGGTAAAGCTTGAAAAACTCCCACGTATTGAAAACCAGTGACAGAACAATGCCAACGGTGGTCAGAATAGCAATCGAGGCCGCCGCTAGGAGCAAAAAGCGCACACCCTGCTCAACAACGTTGCGGGCGCGATAGTCCGCCTTGGTTTGCATCCAGCCTGCCCCGGCGCCAATCAGCGCCACCACCAGAACCACGACGGTCATGATTCCATATCCGGTTGCATTTAATGCGCGATGGCTCTGTGCCGCGTTCAGCACCGGTTGGGTGATATCGGATGTAACCACCTGACCCGCATCTTTCAGATTCTGAGTCACTTCGGTCAGATCGGCTTGGGGGTCACTAGCGTCTGCTTCGGTCATATTCCCCTGCGACACAGCGGCTTGAAGTCCGCTAGCCGTGCGACGCACCTCGGCCATGACCAAACTTAGAGAGGAACCCTCTTTGACTGATGTATCGGGGATCATGCCCGAGACCTTGGAATTCACATACAACGGCTGAACCAGCAGCCAGATAATGAGAAGGCCAAAAGCCGGGACAATTGTCTTCAAAAGAACATTTGCGCCGTAATAGGCTGGCAGCGAATGCAAGTCTCGCGGTTCGCCTCCTGCGCTTTGAATTGCGCGGGCCCGTCCCAGAACATAGCCGAGCACAGCGATCGCCAAAACGATCAGAACAAGCCAAAATATCGGCATCATATCCCCACTATTCTTGACTGGGCAAAAGTCGCAGAAAGGGACGGCGAATTCCGCCGCCCCAAACATTCATCCATAGATCGGCTTAGCTGCCCGAACCCATGGTCACTTCGTTGTTGATCGCTTCCTGAGTTTTTGCCAGCTCAGGGTCGGCAACCAGACCATAGTTGGCCAGCGGGCTCGAGGGGCCAGCGATTTCGTCTGCGACGAAGAACTGAGCGTATTCTTTCAGACCAGGGATCACGCCAATGTGGGCTTTTTTCACGTAGAAGAACAACGGACGCGATACAGGGTATTCACCGGTCGAGATGGTCTCGGTCGATGGTGCGATACCCGACATGGTCGCAACTTTCAGCTTGTCGGTGTTGTTCTCGTAGAACGCCAAACCGAAGACGCCGATGCCGTTCGGGTTGGTGTCGATACGAGCCAGGGTCTCGGTGTAGTCACCGTCGATGTCGACTGATTTGCCATCGGTACGAACAGCCAAGCATGCATCTTCCGCGTCATCTTCGCTCATGCCGCCAGCGATCATCGCTTCCATGGCGCCAGTTGCTTCACAGCCGATCAGCAGAACTTTCTCTTCGAACACTTCACGGGTGCCGTGTTTGGTACCGGGGATGAAGCCCGCGATTTCAACGTCAGGCAGGTCGCCGTTGAACTCGGCCCAAGTGTTGTATGGGTTGTCGACAATCTCGCCGTCTTTCAGAACCTTCGCGCCTAGAGCGTTGAAGATGTCCGAAGGCTCAAACGCGTTGAAGGCCGGGCCGGTCTGCTGGCTGGCGAACACGATGCCGTCATAGCCGATGCGGACTTCCATGATGTCGGTCACGCCGTTTTCGGCACAGGCTTTGATCTCTTTTTCACGGATGGCGCGCGATGCGTTTGCAACGTCGATGGTGTTTTCGCCAACACCTTCACAGAAACGCTTCAGGCCAGCCGACGAACCGCCGGATTCAACAACAGGTGTCGGGAAGTCGGTGTTTTCACCGAACAGTTCCGCAACGATCGAGGCATAAGGCAGAACGGTCGACGAACCGGCAACCTGAACGTTGTCACGCGCAGCAGCAGCAGTGGCCGAGACAGCAGCGATAGCCAGCGCAGAAGCCGACAGTTTTACAAAGGACATTTCAGTCTCCCTGAGGATTGGGTTTTCGATCACCCCCATGATGATCTTGCGCGAACCACTAGGCCCCGTGCGTAAGGCTTTTGTGACAGGTACGTAACAGTTTTATGACAAGCCGGGTTTTTCTTGCGCCCTGCTGTCATAAAACTTTTGGCACGGCCATGATGGATTTACGGAAACCCGCCCTTTAGCGCGGTAAAATCACTGTAAAAACAGTGCCTTTTCCCAAATCGCTTTCCACCCGAAGCCGTCCGCGGTGACGGTTGACGATATGCTTCACAATCGCGAGTCCAAGCCCGGTTCCTCCCAATTGGCGCGATCTGTGACTGTCGGCGCGATAGAACCGCTCGGTGAGTCGCGGCAGGTGAATGGAATCAATGCCAGGCCCTCGATCGATGATCTGCACCCGGACTGCCGGGCCACGCATGGCCGTATCCCTCTCTGAGGTGGTCACGCGCAATTCGACACTGCCGCCGCTGCCGCCATATTTGATGCCGTTCTCGACCAGATTGGTAAACACCTGACGCAACTGATCGCTGTCGCCGGTCATAGTCACCGGATCCTCAGGCGCATCAAGCGTCAGCACCACCTCGGCATCATCGGCCAGAGGGCGCATTGAGTTCAGCGTGGAATGCAGCAGGCCCGTCAGTTCCACTTCCTCTTTCGGGCGCACGCGTTCCTCGCTTTCGACCCGGTTGAGCGACAGAAGATCGCCGACAAGGCGGTTCATGCGGTTTGCCTCATCCGTCATGATCTGCAGAAATCGCTCGCGCGCGGCAGCGTCATCGCGGGCCGGACCCCGCAGGGTTTCGATGAAGCCCATAAGGGCGGTCAGAGGGGTGCGGAGTTCATGACTGACATTGGCGACGAAATCGCGACGCATCTGGCTGGCTTGTTCCAGATGCGTGATGTCCTGAAAGATCGCCAACACCGCCCCGCCCGACACCGCGCCGATGCCGTTCATATAGCGGCAGACCACCTCGAAGGTCGTATCCTGCGCGCCATCATTTGAAAGGTGCCGCGTTTTGGCCGGACCCTTACTGCGCAGGCTTTGTTCAATCGCTTCAATAACCTGAGGCTGCCTGAGGATCGTCGCAAAGTGGCGGCCCGTTATATTCTGGCTTAGCAGGGTTTTGGCGTCGGTATTGGCGGCGATGATCCGTTCGGTCTGGTCGACCAGAAGCGCGGGCATCGGAATGGCCGATACATATTCTTCCAGAAGGTTTTCAGCCATGTCCGATTGATTTCCTGCCGCTTAAGCCAACGGTTTCAGGGTTTCCCTGAATTTGCGCATGTTCTGTTGATAGTGCAGCGCGCTGAGCGTGTTCCGCTGGGCTGCGGCCTCATCCAGCTGCCGCACCACCTTGCCCGGAGACCCCATGACCAGCGAGTTGTCAGGGATCTCTTTGTTTTCCGTGATCAGTGCCCCTGCCCCGATCAGGCAGTTCTTGCCGATCTTCGCCCCGTTCAGAATGATCGCCCCCATCCCGATGAGAGAGTTCTCAGCGATCGTGCAGCCATGCAGCATGACTTTGTGCCCAATGGTACAGTTCGCCTCGATGGTCAGCGGAAAACCAGGGTCGACATGCATGACGCAGTGCTCTTGAACATTACTGCCCGCACAGACGCGGATTTCTTCGTGTTCCGCCCGGATCGTGCAGCCAAACCAGACCGAGGCGCCCTCTTCCAATACCACTTTGCCGATCAGATTGGCGTCCGGCGCGACCCAGGTGTCTTCGTGGATTTGGGGCGTGTGATCTCCCAGTGCGTAGATCGTCATGACTGCTCCTCGAATTCCATCTGCAGGGTGCGGACGTGGTTTTGCAGTTTCGGTTGCTGTATGCGACGCATCCGTTCGGCGCTGACGATGGTCTTCAGCTTTTCCTCTGTCGAATCCAGATCGTCATTCACCAATACATAGTCGTAGTAGCCCCAGTGGCTGATCTCATCCCAGCTTTTCAGCATGCGCTTGCCGATCACATCGGCGCTGTCCTGAGCCCGGCTTTCCAACCGGCGGCGTAGTTCTGGGATCGAGGGCGGCAGGATGAAGATCGACAGCGCGTGTTTGCCCAGATCTGAGTTTCGGATTTGCACCTCGCCCTGCCAGTCCACGTCGAACAGCACATCCTTGCCGGATTCGATGGACTCGCGCACCGGGCCGGCGGGTGAGCCATAGAAGTTGCCGAAGACATGCGCGTGTTCCAGCATTTGCCCATCGGCCACCTGCTGTTTGAACTCGTCTTCCGACAAGAAGTAGTATTCGCGGCCATGTTCTTCACCCGGACGTGGTTCGCGGGTTGTGGCCGAGATCGAGAATTCGAGGTCGGTATCCCAGGCCATCAGTCTGCGGGCCAATGTGGATTTGCCCGCGCCCGAAGGGGATGACAGGATGATAAGGAGGCCGCGGCGATCTGCCATGTCAGTTCTTCCTACTTTTATTCAACGTTTTGTACCTGCTCTCGCATCTGGTCGATCACCGCTTTCAACTCCAACCCGACCGAGGTCAGATCGGCGCTTTGCGCCTTGGAGCAGAGGGTGTTGGCCTCCCGGTTAAACTCCTGCATAAGGAAATCCAACTTGCGACCAACCGCGCCATCCTGCGCCAGAAGGTCCCGCGTGGCGGTGACATGGGCGCTGAGGCGGTCGATTTCTTCGGTGATGTCGGCCTTGACGGCGATCAGGGCGAGTTCCTGCGCCACTCTCTCAGGTTCGACTCCTTGGGCGTTGTCCAACACGCGGGCGAGGTTTTCGCGCAGCGCCTCGGCCATCTTGTCCTTGCGCTGTTCGGCCAGTTCGGCGGCCTTCGACGTCAATGCCGCGACCTGATCCAGCTGAGACGCCAGGATCGCGGCCAAAGCTTCACCCTCGGTCTGACGCATGTCGAGAAACGCGGCCAGAAGCGGAGTGAATTCGGTGGTCATCTGCGCGACCAGCGGCGCGGGATCGTCTGCCTCGGCCCCCGCATCCAGCATGCCTTTGAGGGTCAACAGATCACTCGCCTTGGAGGGGGCAAGTGCAATCCCCCTTGCCTCGGCCATGAGCTGTGTCTGTTGCAAGGCATCCAAGGCCGCCGACATCGCAACCGAATTTAACGCCAGATCCGGCTGAGATTCGTCCCGGCTGATCCGCAACGACAGGGTCACATTGCCCCGGCTCAACGATTTGGACAGAACACCCCGCAACGCGGCCTCAAGCCCGGTCAGCCAGTCGGGGACGCGGATGCGCATGTCCAGCCCCTTGCCGTTCACGCTGCGCAGCTCCCATGTCCAGCTATGGGGGCCGAATTCTCCCTTGCCCGAGGCGAACCCGGTCATGGATTTGATCATCACTGCCCTTTCCATCGCTGTCAGTCTTCGTGTCTGCCGCACCTAATGCCATTGCCCGGTGCAGAGCAAGAGTTTGCTGAGACCGCCTCTGTCCGACAGAAGTTAACCATTCGTTAAAGAATTACTCCAAAATTGACTTAACCCATGTCAATCATGTCTCTAGCTCGGTCGTTTGGCCGAAAATGCCTCCGATATGTTGCATTTTATGAAAATGACGGTGATTAGGCGCTAGGGTAATGAAAATGGGAACCTTTTTCGGGACTGGCTCGAAGTCCAAACTTGGAAAGATTGTCGCAATGGATCGCTTTGACAGCGGGTGCAGCCTCTCACCGATCCGTCAGGCCGAGGCCTACTGGACCGCGTTGCTTGACGGGAATGGCGTGCCCATGCGGTCGCAGATTGATCCGCGCGGGCTTGAGAATATTCTGGAATACACCTTCATTCTCGAGCGGATTGCCCCCGGTCTGGCCCGGTTTCGCCTTGCGGGCAGCCACCTGAACAAGCTGGCCGGGATGGAAGTGCGGGGCATGCCTCTGACCGCGTTTTTCGATCCCGAGGCGCGTAAGGCAGCCACGAATGCTCTAGAGCAGGTCTTTGCCAACCCCGCAATTGCCGAATTGGATATGGTGTCCAGGGGCGCGTTCGGGCGCGCCCGGATGCAGGCGCGTATGCTGCTTTTGCCGCTGAAAAGCGATCTGGGGGATGTCAGCCGCGTTATGGGCGTCATGGTCAGTGACGGCGCGATCGGAGCGACCCCGCGCCGCTTCTCGATCCAAGACAGCCGGATCAAACCGGTGAGCGAGGTTCAGGCGCCGGCCAAGCCAAAGCTGGAAGTCACGGACGGTTTTGCTGAGGGCTTTGCCGAGGGCAAGGCAGAGTTCAAACGCCCCAAAGGGCACCTCAGGCTGGTTGCATCGCGCGACGACTGATCCAAAGAAAAACGGCGGGCTAAGGACCCGCCGTTTTCTTTGATTGATTGAACCTTAGCTTGCTTCGCGCTTGGTGCGGTCGCGGCGCAGGTTGGTCAGTTCTTCGGCGACCAGGAAGGCCAGTTCCAACGATTGCGACGCGTTCAAACGCGGGTCGCACGCCGTGTGGTACCGGTCCGAGAGGTCCTCTTCGGTCACGGCACGCACGCCGCCGGTGCATTCGGTGACGTCCAGACCGGTCATCTCGAAATGCACACCACCGGGGATGGTGCCTTCGGCCTGATGCACGCCAAAGAAGTCGCGCACTTCGCGCAGGACCGAATCGAACGGGCGAGTTTTGTACCCGGTGGCCGATTTGATCGTATTGCCGTGCATCGGGTCGCAGACCCAAGTGACCTTGGCGCCCTCTTCCTTGACCGCTTTGACCAGACGCGGCAGATGCTCACCTGCCTTGCCTGCACCGAAGCGGGCGATCAGGGTCAGACGACCCTCTTCGTTTTCGGGGTTCAGCTTGGACATCAGAACCTTGAGGTCTTCGGCCGTTGTGGTCGGGCCACATTTCAGACCGATCGGGTTCTGAACGCCACGGCAGAATTCCACATGCGCGCCGTCGGGCTGACGGGTGCGGTCGCCGATCCAGATCATGTGACCGGAACCTGCCAGCCAGTTGCCCGAAGTCGAATCCAGACGGGTCAGCGCCTCTTCATATTCCAGCAGCAGCCCTTCGTGGCTGGTGTAGAACTCAACGGTCGAGAACTCATGCGTTGTCTCAGCCGTGATGCCCGCCGCGCCCATGAAGTCGATCGTGTCCTGAATGCGGTCGGCGATCTCGGAGTATTTCTGAACGTCCTGTTCATCCGTGAAGCCCAGCGTCCAAGAATGCACACGGCTCATGTCGGCGAAACCACCGGTCGAGAACGCGCGCAGCAGGTTCAGCGTGGCGGCGGCCTGTGTGTAGGCCTGCAGCATCTTGGACGGATTCGGAATCCGCGCCTCGGGCGTGAAGTCCAGCTCGTTGATGATGTCGCCACGGTAGCTGGGCAGCTCAACGCCATCCACAACCTCGGTCGGTGCGCTACGCGGTTTGGCAAACTGCCCAGCCATACGGCCCACTTTGACCACCGGCACCTTGGCGCCATAGGTCAAAACCATCGCCATTTGCAGCATCACTTTGAACGTGTCACGGATCGCATCCGCGCTGAATTGTTCAAAGCTTTCAGCACAATCCCCGCCCTGCAACAGGAAAGCCTCGCCGCGACCGGCGGCACCCAGATGTTGCTTGAGACGCCGCGCCTCACCGGCAAAGACCAGCGGGGGATACTGCGAAAGCTGCGCCTCGACTTTGGCCAGCGCGGCCGCGTCGGTATAGTCTGGCATCTGAACCCGGGGCTTGTTGCGCCAGTTCGATTTTTGCCATTCGGTCATAGCCTTGATCTCCGCTGATAGTATTCAGGTGGTCTCTATACAAAAAGCCGGGAAGAGAGACCATATCCGATTTGCGGCTCTTGACGTCGTAAACAAGCTTTGATCATGGTATCTGTCAAATCATGCGCGCCCAAGGCGCATCGGCCACCGAATCAAGGACAAAAACCCATGCAAGAACAACGCCAAGTTGTCAAAGTCGACGGTAACGTCGACAAGCCGATCAATTTTGTATTCGTCTTATTGGATGGATTTTCGCTTTTGTCCTTTGCGTCGGCTCTGGACAGCCTGCGCATTGCCAATCGTATGGCTGATAAGCCTGTCTATACGTGGTCTTTGATCGGTGAAGGTGGCGATACAATTACCTGCTCGGCAGGCACGACTTTCAAGCTGGATCAGGACCTGATTGAGCTGCAGCGTGATGACATCGTTCTGATCTGCGGCGGGGTCGAGGTAAAAACCGCAACCACCAAAAAGATTCTGAACTGGATGCGGCGCGAGGCCCGCAAGGGGCTGAGGATCGGTGGTTTGTGTACGGCAGCCTATTCGCTTGCCAAGGCGGGGCTGCTGGAGGGTAAGCGTGCGACGATCCACTGGGAGAACTCGGACAGCTTCATTGAAGAGTTCGACAATGTGGAACTGACCAAATCCGTGTTTCAGGTCGACGGCAACCGGATGACCACCGCGGGGGGCACCTCATCCATCGATCTTATGCTGAAGCTGATCGCGAATGACTATGGCGAGGGTCTGGCCAGCGCGGTGGCCGATCAGATGATCTATTCTTCGATCCGCACAGATCAGGACACACAGCGCTTGTCTACGCCCACCCGAATTGGGGTCCGGCATCCAAAGCTGAGCCAGGTCATTCTGATGATGGAAAAGAACATTGAAGAGCCGATCTCGCCTTCGATTCTGGCCAAGGATGTCGGCATGTCGACCCGTCAACTGGAGCGTCTGTTCCGTCGCTACCTGAGCCGCTCACCCAAGCGGTACTACATGGAGTTGCGGTTGCACAAAGCCCGCAACCTGCTGATGCAGACGGATATGAGCGTGATCAACGTAGCTCTGGCCTGCGGATTTGCCTCTCCGAGCCATTTCTCGAAATGCTACCGGGCGCATTACAACACCACGCCTTACCGTGAGCGTGGGGCTCAATCGGGGCGGCTGTCCGTCTGACGCGGGCTAAAGAGTTTTTGCAAAATAGTGCAGATGGGGCCTGAGCATGGGCTGATCCAGATAGGTCGTCGTCTCAATGGGTTCGGACATTTCGACAAATCCCAGTTTCGGATACAGGTCCCTCATTTCGACATTCGGAGTAAGCGTGTCAGCTACAAGGCGCTTTAACCCCAACGTGCGGGCTGCGTCTTCTCGGGCTTGTATCATGGCACGCCCCGCACCTGTGCCGCGGGCGGCTTCGGTCACGAACACGCGTTTCAATTCGCCGGTGTCCTGATTCAGGCGTTTCATCATGCCACAGCCGATGATCTTGCCCGCGCTGTCTCGCGCCAGAACCAGGCAACCGTTTGGCGGCAGATAGTCTTCTGAGTGTGCCCAAAACTCGGCCAGCGCGCTTTGCGGCGCAGCCGGATCGATGTTAAACCCCATGGCCGTCATGCGCTCTACGATCAACGCATAATATTGGGACAGGATGCCGTTCAACTCATCCTGATCTGGCAGCGTGTCACACATTTCAATCGAAAAGTCGCACAATGGACCGCACCCTCAGATGGTTTCTTGGCACAGGATCAAGCTCGGTTTCGCGGCAACAGTCAAGGAGGGCGAGTACAGATCTACCGATCCGGGGAAAGCCGGAAAACTGCGCCATTGCCTACGGAAATGAACCAGATCGACCCGTCTGGGGCCTCAACGATGTCCCGGACGCGTTCTGTTTCGGGACCTTTGATCTGCTCGACCTCGCGCAGTGAGTTGCCCTCCAGCCGCGCGATATAGTCAAACTTGAGCGATCCCACGAAGATGTCGCCCCTCCATTCCGGCCAGAGCGCACCGGAATAGACCATCAAGCCCGAGGGCGCGATGGAGGGGTCCCAATAGTGGCGCGGCTGTTCCATCCCTTCTTTGGCAGTGCCTTCGCCTATCGTCTTGCCCGAGTAGTGCTTGCCATAGGAAATGACTGGCCAACCGTAATTTAGCCCCGGTTGCACGAGGTTAACCTCGTCCCCTCCGCGCGCGCCATGCTCGGATGTCCAAAGACGCCCCTGCGCATCCAGATCGGCACCCTGAGGATTGCGGTGCCCGTAGGACCAGATCTCGGGCCGAATATCCGCCTGCCCGACAAACGGGTTGTCTGCAGGAACCGAGCCATCCCGATTGATGCGGATAATCGATCCGATTGGGTTTGAGCGGTCCTGAGCCTGCGGCCGATCCCCCCGATCCCCGATGGTGACAAACAAACTGCCGTCCTCTGCCTCAACCACCCGAGAGCCAAAGTGACGCCCGCCCGAGCCTCCGGGCGTTGCCTCAAACAGGATGCGCGTGTTGGTCAGGCGCTTGCCGTTCTCCGACAGTCGCGCGACGGCCAGCGCGGTGCCAGCTCCAGTGCTCTGAGGTTTCGAGAAGGTCAGAAAAACCTCGCGCGTCTGTGGGAAGTCCCTCGCGATGGTCACGTCCAGCAAGCCGCCCTGCCCTCTGGCGGCCACTTTCGGAACCCCCTTCACTTTTTGAGATTTCCCGTCCGACACATAAAGCACATCGCCATCCCGTTCGGTCACCAGAAACGATCCATCGGGCAGGATGCCGACGGCCCAGGGCGCATCCAGTCCCTCGATCATCGGCTCGATCTGAACCGTACCTTGGGATGTCTCAAGCTCCTCAGCGCAGGCGAGACCTGTGCTGATCATCAAGGCAAGAATCGCAAAGGGTTTGAGCGTCATGGGTCTTCCTTTCGGACTGACAGCGTTATCACCATGAGAACAAATAGGATTATGGAGCGTAAAAACACGATTGCGTTAGGACTTTTCTTTTCCGGATTGCTTGCCTAGGGTCATGCGCAGAACGAATACGTTCACAATAGGGAGTAACCATATGAAAAAGCTGCTGACTGCAACTGCAGCCTCCGCTCTGCTGGCGGGTACCGCAATGGCCGAAGACGTCAAGCTGGGCGTTCTGTTCGGCTTCACCGGCCCGATTGAATCGCTGGCACCTGCCATGGGTTCGGGCGCCGAGATGGCGATGGCCGAAGTCACCGAATCCGGCAAGCTGCTGGACGGAGCAACCGTGACTGCAACCCGCGCAGATACCGGCTGTATCGACAACGGCCTGTCCACGTCGAACGGCGAGCGCATGATCGCTGACGGCGTTGCTGGCATCATCGGCGGTGACTGCTCGGGCGTGACTGGCGCGATCCTGCAGAACGTCGCGATTCCGAACGGCATGGTGATGATCTCGCCATCGGCCACCTCGCCCGGTCTGTCGACCATGGAAGACAATGGCCTGTTCTTCCGTACCGCGCCATCGGATGCGCGTGAAGGTCAGGTGATGGCCGACATCCTGAACGATCGCGGGATCAGCTCGATCGCTCTGACCTACACCAACAACGACTACGGCAAGGGTCTGGCGGATGCGATCCAGTCCTCGTTCGAGGCTTCGGGTGGTGAAGTGACCATCGTCGCAGCCCACGAAGACGGCAAGGCCGACTACTCGGCCGAAGTTGGTGCGTTGGCCTCGGCCGGTGGCGACATTCTGGTCGTTGCGGGCTACCTGGACCAAGGTGGTCTGGGCATCATCCAGTCGGCTCTGGACAGCGGTGCGTTTGACACGTTCGGTCTGCCCGGCGGCATGATCGGTGACTCGCTGCCTGCCAATGTCGGTCCAGACCTGAACGGCTCGTTCGGTCAGATTGCTGGCTCGGGTGGTGAAGGTGCTGAGAAGTACTTTGCCATGGCCGAAGCTGCAGGTTTCGACGGCTCGTCGCCCTACTCGCCTGAATCCTATGACGCCGCTGCCTTGTTCATGCTGGCCATGCAGGCCGCAGGTTCGACCAACCCAGCGGACTATGGCTCCAAGATCATGGACGTCGCCAACGAACCTGGTGAGAAGATCTATCCGGGTGAGCTGGCCAAGGGTCTGGAACTGCTCGCTGCCGGTCAGGAGATCGACTATGTCGGTGCCTCCGGTGTTGAGTTGATCGGCCCCGGTGAAAGCGCAGGATCCTACCGTGAGATCGAAGTCACCGACGGCGAGAACAAAACCGTCAACTTCCGTTGATCCAAGTTTATCAGTCATAAAAACAAGCAGCCCGGGCCTTGTGTCCGGGCTGTTTCAATGACAAAAGCCCGCACCATTCGCACAGGGATGTGGCAACAACGCCGGAAAACGGCGGCTAGGGGAAAAAATGATCGTCGTCGAAGACGTGCATAAGCATTTCGGCGGGTTTCATGCGGTGGACGGGGCATCGCTGGAAATCCAAAAGGGCTCGATCACCGGTCTGATCGGACCGAACGGGGCCGGAAAAACCACTTTGTTCAATGTGATCGCGGGTGTCTTGCCTCCAACCAGCGGCAAGGTGGTGATGGATGGTGAGGATATCACCGGCCTGCCCCCGCATGAGCTGTTTCACAAGGGCCTGCTGCGTACCTTCCAGATCGCGCATGAGTTCTCGTCAATGACCTGCCGCGAGAACCTGATGATGGTGCCCGGCGCGCAATCCGGGGAATCGCTTTGGAACACATGGTTCGGTCGCAAACGGATTGCTGATGAGGAACGCGCGCTTCGGGCCAAGGCTGATGAGGTACTGGAGTTCCTGACAATCGAGCATCTGGCCGACCATAAGGCGGGTCAGGTCTCGGGTGGACAGAAGAAGTTGCTGGAGCTTGGTCGCACCATGATGGTCGACGCCAAGATCGTGTTTCTGGATGAGGTTGGCGCGGGTGTGAACCGTACCCTGCTGATGACCATTGGCGACACGATCCTGCGTCTGAACAATGAACGTGGCTATACTTTCGTCGTCATCGAGCATGACATGGATTTCATCGGCAAAATCTGCGATCCGGTCATCTGTATGGCCGAGGGCAAGGTGCTGGCCGAGGGAACCCTGGACGAGATCAAAGCCAATGAACACGTGATCGAGGCCTATCTGGGCACCGGCCTGAAAAACAAAGACAAGCTGGAGGCCGGGGCGTGAGCGATAATCCTTATCACGACGACAAAGGCAACAAGGACGCGTCGATCACGAACACGCATGGCGTCGGCATCATGACCCCGGCCCATCGCAAAAGCGGCGCGACACAAAAGGTCGATGGTGGGCCATTTCTGATCGGCGACACGATGACGGGTGGCTACGGCAAGGGGCCGGACATTCTGCACGACTGCACCATCGCCGTCGACCGGGGCGAGATTGCGGTCATCGTCGGGCCCAATGGTGCGGGCAAGTCCACTGCGATGAAGGCCGTATTCGGCATGCTGGATGTGCGCTCGGGCGCGGTTCGGTTGGACGGCGAGGATATCACCGCGCTTACGCCGCAGGATCGGGTAATGCGTGGGATGGGTTTTGTGCCGCAGACTTCAAACATCTTCACCTCGATGACGGTGGAAGAGAACCTTGAGATGGGTGCCTTTATCCGCCGAGACGATTTCTCGGACACGATGGAGCAGGTCTATGAGCTGTTCCCCATCCTGCGCGACAAACGCCATCAGGCGGCCGGAGAACTGTCAGGCGGTCAGCGCCAGCAGGTCGCCGTGGGCCGCGCTTTGATGACTCAGCCGAAAGTGCTGATGCTGGATGAACCGACTGCCGGTGTTTCGCCCATCGTGATGGATGAGTTGTTTGATCGGATCATCGAGGTCTCGCGCACCGGGTTGCCGATCCTGATGGTCGAACAGAATGCCCGTCAGGCCTTGGAGATCGCGGACAAGGGATATGTGCTGGTTCAGGGGCGGAACGCCTATACCGGTACGGGCAAGGAACTTCTGGCCGATCCCGAAGTGCGTAAGAGTTTCTTGGGGGGGTGAGGTGAGGTCCGCAATGACGATCGCATTTGCCTCAATGTGCAGTACGGCTTGGGCGGCGCCATGCATTCTACAAGAGGCCTGCGCAGGCGTGCAAAACTGTGAAGGTGGGGAACTCATGCTTGAGCTGTTAGGCACCCCGCCCGAGCTTATAGAAAGTAACTATGGTGACTTTTCAGTCGATCAGATCGCCAAGGCCGGTGATATCACCTCCAAAATTGGCTTGTCTGATGGGCAAGAGTGGACGGCCGTTTCACGAAGCGACTTGCTGACGGCGTCCCGGATCGAAGACGAAAAACATGAGTATATGTATGTGACCAAGACTTCGACCACCGATCTAACCGTGACCTTATTAACCCAACCGCTGCGTTATGCCGACTATACGAAAGCTAACAACGGACGACGCGCGTTCTCTGGTAAATGCGAGCAGGAGTTTTAATGGACTTCCTCAACGCCCTTGTGGCGCTTTCCAACTTCGTCCTTGTTCCCGCAATCGCCTATGGCAGCCAGTTGGCGCTGGGTGCTTTGGGGGTGACGCTGATCTATGGCATCCTACGGTTCTCGAACTTTGCTCATGGCGACACCATGGCCTTTGGCGCTATGATTGCGGTTCTGGTCACGTGGGGTTTGCAAGCAGCAGGGGTCAGTTTCGGGCCGTTGCCGACGGCTCTGCTCGCCCTGCCCTTTGCCATTTTGGGCTGTATCGTTTTGGTGCTGATCACCGACCGGCTGGTTTATCGCTTCTACCGCGAACAAAAGGCCAAACCGGTCATTCTGGTGATCGTGTCCATGGGCGTGATGTTCATCATGAACGGCATCGTCCGCTTCATCATCGGGCCGGATGATCAGAGGTTCTCCGACGGCGCGCGGTTCTTGATCAAGGCGCGGGATTTCAAAGAATGGACCGGGCTGAACGAAGGGCTCGCGATCAAGACCTCTCAGGCCATCACGGTCGTTGTGGCGGTGATCGCCGTGGCCGCTCTGTTCTGGTTTTTGAACAAAACCCGGACCGGCAAATCGATGCGCGCCTATTCGGATAATGAGGATCTGGCGCTTCTGTCCGGCATCAACCCCGAGCGTGTAGTGATGATCACCTGGATCATCGTGGCCGCACTGGCGACCACGGCGGGCGTGCTTTATGGCCTCGACAAGAGCTTCAAACCCTTCGTCTATTTTCAGCTTCTGCTGCCGATTTTTGCCTCGGCCATTGTCGGAGGCTTGGGCAACCCCCTGGGTGCGATCGCGGGTGGGTTCATTATTGCGTTTTCCGAAGTGACCATCACCTACGCCTGGAAGAAGGTGTTGACCTATCTGGCTCCGGAAAATCTGGAACCGTCAGGATTGGTTCAGTTCCTCTCTACCGATTACAAATTCGCCGTCAGCTTTGCCATCCTGCTGATTGTGCTTCTGTTTAAGCCCACGGGCCTGTTCAAAGGAAAATCGGTATGAGCGAGGTTACCAAGAACACCCTGCTTTTCGTCACTGTTGGCGCGCTGATCCTTTTGACCGGCTTCACGCAAAGCTGGAACGCGGCAATCCTGATCCTGAACATGGGGTTGATCTCGGCCATCATGTCGATCGGTGTGAACCTGCAATGGGGCTTTGCGGGCCTGTTTAACGTCGGCGTCATGGGCTTTGTGGCTTTGGGTGGGCTGGCGGTCGTCTTGATCTCAACCCCGCCAACGCCCGGAGCATGGTCCGAGGGCGGCTATGGCGTCATCCTGGCGCTTCTTCTGGGGGCCGCGACCGTTGTTGCGACCGTCATGGTGGCGCAGAAGATGCCGAAAGGGCGCGCGCGGACGCTGGCTATCGTCGGAATCCTCATCGTCGGATTCTTTGTGTACCGTGCGATCTTTGATCCGAACGTTGCCGCGATTGAGGCAATTGATCCAGCCGTTGCCGGCAATATCGGTGGTCTGAACCTGCCGGTTTTGCTCGCCTGGCCTGCAGGAGGGCTACTGGCCGCAGGTGCCGCATGGCTGATCGGCAAGACGGCTCTGGGTTTGCGCTCGGATTATCTGGCGATTGCGACACTTGGTATTGCCGAGATCATTATTGCCGTCATGAAGAACGAGGACTGGCTGGCCCGTGGCGTCAAGAATGTCTATGGCATCCCGCGCCCCTCGCCCGTGGTGGGCTATGAGGTTGAGCTGCAGCAAAACCCCTCGTTCCTTGCGCGGGCGGATTGGCTGGGGCTTGATCCGGTGATCGCCTCGACCCTTTCGGTCAAGCTGGGTTATTCGCTGCTGTTCCTGATCGTTCTATTAGTGCTGCTCTGGATGGCGCAGATGGCGCTGAAAAGCCCATGGGGCCGGATGATGCGCGCCATTCGCGACAATGAGGTCGCAGCTGAGGCGATGGGTAAAGATGTCACCCGCCGCCACCTACAAATATTTGTGCTTGGCTCTGCCATTTGCGGTATCGCGGGCGCGATGATGACTACGCTGGACGGTCAGCTGACGCCGGGTACCTACAACCCCCTGCGGTTCACCTTCCTTGTCTGGGTGATGGTGATTGTCGGTGGCTCTGGCAACAATTTCGGCGCCGTGCTGGGTGCGTTCCTGATCTGGTTCCTGTGGGTCCAGGTCGAGCCGATGGGCCTTTGGCTGATGAACCTGATTACCTCGGGCATGCCCGACGGCAGCGCGCTGAAGGCGCATCTGATCGAAAGTGCTGCGCATATGCGCTTGTTTACGATGGGTCTGGTTTTGCTGATTGTTCTCAGATTCAGCCCCCGAGGGCTGATCCCCGAGCAATAAACCCAACACAATCACAATACAGAAGCCGCGCCCCTCAACCGGCGCGGCTTCTTGATTTTTAAAGAGGTTTCTGAGTACACGAGACTACCGCTCGTTGTTCGGACTTTTGGGGTCCGGCCCATGCTCAGAAGAAACCCGACCGATCTCTACGATCATTCGCACTCAATTGATGAGAGTATCAGACTTGACCAAGAAAACACTGATCACCAAAGCCGTTGTCATGCTGCCGGTTCTGGCCGCGCTGACGGCCTGTATTCCGTCGCCCGAAGACCTTGAGACCACTCCTGTTCAGGTCAACACTCCGCAGGGCGTCGTGACCTGTCAGCTTTACCGTCATGATCGCGTGACCTGGGACCGCGCGATTGATTTCCCAGCCACTAAGATGTCGGTGAAGCAGGCCGATGCATATTGCCGTCAGGAAGGCCAGCGCCGCTTGAAGTAAGCCGGTTGGCGCCCTGTGCTGGGCGCCTCCGATCAGCGATTTCGGAACAACCCGCCTAGAATTCCCCGCACGATGCGACGGCCGGTTGTTCCCTTCAGCTCTTTAATGACGGCCTCACTCATAGCCGTTGCAAAAGTGTCTTTCTTACGCACTACCCGAGACGTTGAGCGCCCAACCCGGCTACCTGAATACCGGCGCGCCGAGCTATATTCGCGCTCCATCGGGGTTTGTTGTTCGATGATCTCTTCCGCCTCTGCGGCCTCGGCCTCTTTGGCGGCAGCCTCCGCACGGGCTTGCAGGATTTCAAAGGCCGATTTGCGATCGACCAGCGTGTCATATTTCGCCGCCATCGGTGAGGCTTGCAGAATACCCTGACGCTCAGATCCCGAAATTGGGCCAAGCTGCGATCCCGGTGGGCGAATCAAAGTCCGCTCGACAATTCCCGGCACGCCTTTTTTCTGCAGCATTGAGGTTACGGCCTCACCAACCCCAACCTCTCGGATCGCGGCCTCGGTATCGAAGGCAGGATTCTCGCGGTAGGTTTCCGCCGCCATACGAAGGCTCTTGCGGTCCCGCGCGGTGAAGGCGCGCAGCGCATGCTGTACCCGGTTGCCCAACTGCCCCAGAATATCCTCGGGAATGTCAGCGGGGTTCTGCGTGATGAAATACACCCCAACACCCTTGGAGCGGATGAGGCGCGCGACCTGCTCGACCTTGTCGACCAGTACCTTGGGCGCATCATCAAACAGAAGGTGCGCTTCGTCGAAAAAGAAGACCAGCTTGGGCTTTTCCGGATCGCCGACCTCTGGCAGTTCCTCGAACAGCTCACTCAGCAGCCACAACAGGAACGTGGCATAAAGTCGAGGCGCGCCCATCAGCTTGTCCGAGGCCAGTATGTTCACCATCCCCTGACCGTTTTCATCCGTTCGCATGAGATCGGCCAGATCCAGCGCGGGTTCTCCGAACAATTTGGTGCCACCTTGGTTTTCCAATACCAAAAGACGGCGTTGAATGGCTCCGATAGAGGCCGTTGAGACATTGCCGTAGCGCAGCGACAGCTGCGCCCTATTCTCACCGATCCACACAAGAAGCGCCTGCAGGTCTTTGAGATCCAGCAGCGGCATCCCTTCTTCATCGGCGACCCGGAACGCGATATTAAGAATCCCCTCCTGCGCTTCGCTCAGTTCCATAAGGCGCGACAACAGCAGAGGGCCCATTTCTGTTACCGTGGTTCGAACCGGATGCCCCTGTTCGCCGAACAGATCCCAGAACGTGACCGGACATGCGGCGTAGGAGAAATCAGAAAAGCCGATCCGTTCCGCGCGCTCGGTAAACGCCTGATGCAACTTATGGGTTGCGCTGCCTGCCAGAGCCAAGCCGGACAGGTCTCCTTTGACGTCCGACAGGAAAACAGGCACGCCCGCTTGCGAAAAACCTTCGGCCAGGATCTGGAGAGTGACCGTCTTGCCCGTCCCCGTGGCCCCTGCGATCAGCCCGTGGCGGTTTGCATATTTCAGCGTCAAACCCTGAGGCGTTCCGTATTCGTCACCCGCACCGCCCAGAAAAATCTCTTTACCCATGTAATTGCAGCCTTTTTTCTCTGATCCGCAACCAGCATACAAACTTAACCTTTGGCTGCCATAGTCTATTCGTTCCCTTTGTAGCCCCTGGTTGCGAAGGGGACACTTCCTCCCTGTCGACTGGCCGTGCCTTCGGGCACGGCTTTTTTCATGGAAGTGGGCGAATAAAACTGTGCTGATTAGTGCATTAAATTTTTCTGTTAGCGGTTGACCCCTGCTCCCCCCTTTCGTAACGTCTGCACATAACTAAGTCGGCCAGTCCGACGGGGAGAAAAATTTTGGGAAGAGGGCTGCTCCACCAGCCCTCTTTTCTTTTGCCTGTATTGGTCCTTGAGCGGGGTTTGGCCCAAGAAAGCAGTCACAATGATATCGGTTATTCGGTTAGCGACTGACAGCCGCAGCGAAGGATGCTAGATGAGGCAAAACAAACAGCAAACCGAGGCATTCATGTTCAAGAAACTCCTCTCGTTTAATACTCTGGCAGCCGTTCTGATGAGCGGAGCGGTTAGCGCGCAGGAAACGACTTCCGAAGGCACGACCACTGAAGGCACTGGGGCCGATGCGGGCGCGGGCCTCGATTTGGGCCAATCCGGCCCGCGTGTGGGTGAGCAATTTGTCAAAGAAGAATCCGGCGATTGGGATGTCTCCTGCATCAAGGCACCGGAAGGCGAAGACCCTTGTGCGATCGTTCAGGTTCTGAACGGCCCTCAGGGTGATCCGATTGCAGAAGTGTCCATCGGCAAGCTGCCCGAAGGCGGAGCGGCTGTTGCATGGGCCAATGTGATCGTACCGTTGGAGACCCTGCTACAAGCGCAACTGGCCCTGTCGATCGACGGCGCACCGCGCAAGCTTTACAACTACCACCATTGTCTGCCTGTTGGCTGTGTCGCGCAGCTGGGCCTCAGCCAGGGTGACATTGACGCGATGAAAGCGGGCAGCAAAGCGACCTTCTCGCTGGTTCCCGCGCGCTTCCCCGATCAGGTTATAACAATGGATATGTCCCTGTCGGGCTTCACTTCGGGCTTTGACGGGCTGGCCGTTAACGTCAACTAAGTCAGCTGCGAATAGAGATCGCCGCCGCAGCTTTGTGGCGGCGATTTTCTTTGCGGCTCAGACGCTCTTGAGCGCCAAGACCGCATTCAACCCGCCAAACGCAAACGCATTGCTGAGCGCCACGTCGACCTTAGCTTCACGCGCGACGTTTGGCACCACGTCCAGCGCACATTCCGGGTCAGGTTCTTCATAACCGATGGTGGGCGCGATAACGCCGTCCCGCAGCGCCATGATGCAGGCCAAAAGCTCCACCGCTCCGGTGCCTCCGATCAAGTGGCCGTGCATGGATTTCGTCGATGAGATCATCAGATCATCCGCATGCGGTCCAAACACATCCGCCACGGCGGCGCATTCTGTTTTGTCATTCGCCGCAGTGCCTGTGCCATGCGCGTTGATATAGCACACATCGCTGGCGTTCAGCTTGGCATCCGCCAACGCGCCGGCCATCGCTCGTGCGGCACCCTGCTTGCTGGGCATCACGATATCGGACGCATCCGAGGACATGGCGAATCCCACAACCTCACACAGGATATCTGCGCCGCGGGCGCGGGCATGTTCGTATTCCTCGAACACAAAGACACCGGCACCCTCGCCCTGCACCATCCCGTTGCGGTTGGCGCTAAAGGGGCGGCAGGCATCCTTCGACATCACGCGCAGACCTTCCCAGGCCTTTACACCGCCGAAACACAGCATGGATTCCGATCCACCCGTGATCATCGCAGGCGCGGCTCCGCTGCGCACCATCTGAAACGCCTGTGCCATGGCATGGTTCGAGGATGCACAGGCCGTCGAAACGGTAAAGCTGGGACCTTTGAGGTTGTGCTCCATTGAGACATGGCTGGCCGCCGCGTTATTCATCAGCTTGGGCACCACAAAGGGATGTACCCGGTTCTTACCGTCTTCATAGACCGAGCGGTAATTGTCATCCCAGGTCGAGACACCTCCGCCCGCCGTGCCCAGAACTACGCCGGAACGCGCCGCGAGCTCGCCGTGGAACTGAATGCCCGACTGGTCGATCGCTTCCTTCGCGGCTGTCAGAGTGAACTGCGTGAACCGATCATAGAGAGACATCTGCTGTCGGTTAAAGCGCCCTTCGGCTTCGAACCCCCGCACTTGACCGCCGATCTTGATCGCCAGACGGTCAACATCGCGGAATTCCAGATCCGAGATACCGCAACGCCCTTCGCGCATGGCCTCGAGCGTGTCGGGGACCGAATGACCCAGCGAGTTGATGGTGCCCGCCCCGGTAATGACAACCCGTTTCATTGTTTCGGGTCAAACCTTTTCCGACACAAGCTGTTCGATGCCGGCAATGATCGCGGCCACGTTCGAGATGTCGAAATCGTTGGCCTCGGGCTCATTGGCGTTAAAGGGAACCGAGATGTCGAACTCTTCCTCGATGGCAAAGATGCTTTCGACCAAACCCAGGCTGTCGATGCCCAAATCCGCAAGTGTGCTGTCGGGTGTGACATCCGATGGCTCCAGAACGGCCTGCTCTGCAATGATTGCGATGACGCGGTCGCTGATGCTCATGTTGATCCCCTGGCTATCAATCTGAGGATGATTTAATCGCTCGGAGACTGTTTGAAAACAGCCTTTTTCAATGCCTCGACGTCGCGAGCCATGCGCGGCAAGCGGCGTTGTGCCTTGTAGATCTCAGTATGGGTTTCCATCTTGACGCTCGGATAGCCCATGATCACACGGCCAGCTGGCACGTTAGACAGGATCTTGGTTGCGCCCCCCGCGATCACGCCATCGCCAATGAAGATATTGTCAGCCACGCCGGTTTGACCGCCAAGAACCACGTTGTTTCCCACATCGACTGAGCCAGACAATCCACTTTGACCGCACAGCAGACAATCGCGCCCGATGCGCGTGTTGTGACCCACATGCACAAGGTTATCGAGCTTCGAACCATCGCCAATTCGCGTGTTTCGGATCGTACCATTGTCGATCGTGCAGTTAGAGCCGACCTCGACATCGTCCCCGATTTCCACTGCGCCAAGAGAATGGATGCGCAGCCAGCTTTGCGCTTTCGCATCGCCCTGGTCGCCCAACGTCTTGCGCGCGTTTTCAACACCTGAAATCTCAGGAGTAACAAAGCTGAACCCGTCGGAACCAATACGCGCGCCGGGTTGGGCGATGAAGCGGTCTCCGATTTGCGCACGCGCACCGATGCTGACCATTTCGCGGAGATGGGCTTGCTCACCCAACACCACGTCCATTCCGATTGTACAGTGCGGACCGATCACCGATCCCGAGCCAATCTTCGCCCGCGCGCCGATAACGGCCAGCGGGCCGATCGAAACGCCCTCACCAATCTCGGCCGCCGGGTCGATCACAGCCGAGGGGTGAACACCCGGTTCAACACCCTGCCCCCGGTCCAGCATTGTCGTGATACCAGCCATCGCCATGCGGGGGCGCGTAATAAAGATCGCAGCGCGCAGGCCCATTGCTTGCCAATCCGCGCCTTCCCACAGCATTGCCGCGCGGGCCTCACCGCCCGAAAGCGTTTCGGCATATTTGGGGGACATTGCCATCGCCAGATCGGTTGGTCCGGCATCACCCGGTTCAGCGGCCCGCAGAATTGTCAGGTCTGTTTCACCCTGACACTCGGCCCCAAGGCTTTCGGCGATCTGTTGGATGGTGAACTGCATAGCGGGCGTCCTCTTGGGCAGGATTTACCCTGAGTGCTTACCCCTGAACGTCCGGCAGGGCCACCCCTGCCTTTTGCAGCGCGTCCCAAATTTTGGCATCGCGGTTATAGACGTCACGGCGATACTGAACCTCACCCTTCGGGCCGATATAGGCGGTGCGATAGATCAGGTGGACGGGCACTTTCTTGTCCAACTTCACCGTCGTTTCTTTGCCGGTATTCAATACACGGTGGAAGAACGCCTTGGGGTCCTCTTCCTGTTTGGACAGCAGCGCATAGGCGAACTCGAAAGGTTGCGCCAGGCGGATGCACCCGTGCGAGAACGCCCGAACCTCACGCGCAAACAGAGATTTCTGAGGCGTATCATGTAGATAGATGTTGTACTTGTTAGGGAACATGAACTTCACCAGCCCTAGCGCATTGCTTTTGCTAGGGGGCTGACGCATCGCGAACGGGAAGTTGCGTGCGGTAAACTGGGTGAAGTCGACAGCTCCTCGATTGACCTGACGACCACTGCGGTCCGTGATCTGGATATGGCCCACCGCGTTCGGGTTCGATTGCAGTTTCGGCAGGTATTCCTTGGTGATGATCGAGCGTGGCACATACCAGCTGGGATTGATCACCATATGCTCCATCTCATCCGAGAATTCCGGGCTGCGGCGATCATGTACGTTTTTGCCGATCACGGCGCGGGTCTCGAACGTGACCAGCCCGTCATCCACGATCTTTGCCGAGAAGTCGGCCTGATTGACCAATACATGCCGCTCGCCCCGTTCCCGCGGCAGCCAGCGCTCCCGCTCCAAGGCGACATAGACGGCCTTTAAACGGTCCGAAGCCGGTCGGTTCAGCTCGGTGATGGTGCCTTGTCCGGCCACACCGTCCGATTCCAGTCCGTGTGCCGTTTGGAACGCCTGAACGGCCGCAAGCAGGGCGTCATCAAACTCCGGGCTGGCAGTGGGTTTTAGGTAACCCATCGCAACTAGCCGGTTGCGCAGTTTGATCACATTCGGACCGGTATCGCCGTATTCCAGTTTAGAGACCGGAACAGTCGGCCCCCACCCGCCCTGACGAATCAGGCTCTCCAACGCGATCTTTTGCTTCATCAAAGCGCGATATTGGGCAGTCTGCGGGATCAGAGTTTCAAAATACGCCGCACCCTGGGTGTTCAGCGCCTCAAGATGTTGGTTTGCATCGAGGCGTTTAACCTTGCGCACAAGACCATCGTCAATACTGGCGGGCCGCAAGGCGCCGGAATAGATGTCATCTGCATAGCTCAGGAAGATACGCGTCAACTGAGCCTCGACCGTGCCCAAATCGCGAACCGAACGTGCCTCAGCCATCTGATCGACCAAGGCCTGCACGTCATACGCGGCGGGCAATCCATGGCGCTCGGTCTCGGACAGGGCTTTGATCAACGCTGCGCGGCGTTTTGCGTGTTCCCGCGTATCGCCGACCCACAGAGGGGTAAAGCCATTGCTGCGGTAAAATTCCGAAATCTGATCAGAGGCAGAGGTATTTTCGACAACCGCCATCCGAAATGCCGTGTTTGAACCCTCGCCTGATGACGCGTTCGCGATGGATGCCGTCGCCAGAAAAAAGGCGGTGAAAACAAAACTGGTACTGGTCCGAAACACTGAGAGCATGGGATGGCCTTGGTTCTTCAATAACTTATGCGATGTCTGCCGGAGCTTTATTTATATATGGTTTTCAGCCATTGGGCTTGTCTATTCACAAATACCTTACCTATTTTCTTCTTTTGCGCCCTGATGCGCGTTTGCATCTACCCGATGCCGAAAACACTCAGTTGCTCAATAAAATGACTCATTTGCATCACCTGCGCAAAAAACTGCCGAAAATTCCCCCTAACAAGGGTGCATTCCAAAGACTTCTTGGCCGACGATTCCAACTGTGCCATACATTCGCCATCTGGGATGGGAAAATATTAAGACAGCGCGCGTAACATCGTGCGCAGGCAGGAACAGTACGGGACGAAACAAAAATGACCAAGAGCAGTACTTCGGGTATTACCCGTCGTGCCCTTCTGGGCGCATTCGCGGCAACGGCCGTGGCGGCAGCACCGACTTTTTCCAACGCAGCAGGTTTCCTTCGTGGCGGTGGTGATATCCGCCGGATTCGCATGTATTCCGGTCGCACGGGTGAGCGGATTGACATGGTTTACTGGGTTGACGGCAAATACATCAAAGACGCCGTGAAAGAAGTGAATCATTTCATGCGTGACTGGCGGACTGATCAGTCGAAAGCGATGGATCTGCGTACAATCGACATCATGGCGGCGTCTCACAACCTTTTGGATGCTGATGAGCCCTATATGCTCCTTTCGGGGTATCGCTCGCCACAAACCAACGCCATGCTGCGGTCCAAATCGCGCCGGGTGGCGCGGAACTCGCTTCACATGCAGGGACAGGCGGCTGACCTGCGCCTCGCATCCCGCTCGGTTTCGCAGATGGCCAAAGCGGCCATGTCCTGTCGTGCAGGCGGTGTTGGACAATACTACCGCTCGAACTTCGTCCACATGGATTGCGGCGTCGTTCGTAGTTGGCGCGGCTAAGCGGGCTCTCGTTTACTGAGATGTATATGGCAGGCCATTAGGTCTGCCTGAGTGTTGTTGCAAAACTCGAATTCTGCTGGAACAGGCTGCTGCAATTGGCGGCTTTTGTTTGTTGCAGAGCCAATCACCCAACGTTTCTCTAGCTTGTTCAGGCCAAAGATATTCTCCAATTCAAACATCTAGCGGATACAACGACCACGACGGTGGGACTGAACAAATCATCAAGTCTGTGAGAAGTGGCGCACCTGAGAGGATTCGAACCTCTGGCCTCTGCCTTCGGAGGGCAGCGCTCTATCCAGCTGAGCTACAGGTGCCTTGGCCGTTAGCTAACCTTGTTCCGAGCCGGGTGCAACTGGAAAACGGACCGGCTCGGCCGAGATTTAGGCGAAGAGATCATGCGCCAGTTCAAGCGCGTCGATCAGGGTGTCGACCTCATCCGTGGTGTTATAGAGGCCAAAGCTGGCGCGGCAGGTGGCCGTAACACCAAGGTGATCCATCAAAGGGCCGGCGCAATGGTGACCGGCGCGAACAGCGACGCCTTTCTTGTCGAGAATCGTCGAGACATCATGCGCATGCCCTGCCCCATCCAGCGTGAAGCTGAAGATCGCGGCCTTGTCAGGCCGTGTGCCCTGAACCTGTAGCCAGTTCAGACCATTCAAACGCTGCATGGCATAATCGCGAAGACCCGCTTCATGGTTGGCGATGTTCGCCATCCCCAGATCCATCATATAGTCCAGGGCCACCCCGAGACCGATAGTTTGTACGATGCCCGGCGTGCCAGCCTCAAACTTCATCGGTGGATCATTGTAGATGACCTGATCCTTGCTGACCTCTTTGATCATGTCGCCGCCGCCGATGAAGGGGCGCATTTCGGCCATTCGTTCGGATTTGATATAGATCGCACCGGAACCGGATGGGCCATAGAGTTTGTGCCCGGTAATGGCATAGAAATCACAGCCGATATCCTGCACGTTGACCGGCATATGAACGGCACCTTGGCTGCCATCAACCAAGACCGGCACGCCCTTGGCATGCGCGCCTTCGGTGATGGTCTTCACGTCGACCACGGTGCCCAACACGTTCGAACATTGCGTGACCGCGACCAGTTTTGTCTTGGGGCCGATCGCGTCAATCACAGCCTGCGGATCAAGCCCGCCGTCTGCATCTACATCGACCCATTTCAGTACCACGCCCTGACGCTCGCGCAGGAAATGCCAGGGCACGATGTTGGCGTGGTGCTCCATCACGCTGAGGACGATCTCATCCCCCGCTTCAAGCCGAGGCATGGCCCAGCCATAGGCGACCAGATTGATCCCCTCGGTCGTGCCGGAGTTCAGAACAATCTCATCCTCATCCGCAACACCTAGAAAGCGCGCAACGGTGCCGCGCACGGACTCATATTTCTCGGTCGCGAGGTTCGAGAGGTAGTGAAGCCCGCGATGCACGTTGGAGTATTCCTCGGCATAGGCGCGCGTAACGGCATCAATCACGACCTGAGGTTTCTGCGCCGACGCGCCATTGTCCAGATATGTCAGGGGTTTGCCGTTCACCTGCCGCGACAGGATCGGGAAATCAGACCGGATTTTCTGCACATCATACATGAGAGATCTTTCTAGACAGGACCCAACGGGTTGAGAAATAGGACAAAAGGTACCGCCAGCAACGCCGTCAACAATATGACGCCAAAGGACTTGCCCAGAGATCCAAACTTGTGTGCCTCATTCAGAAAATGAAGCGTTATGTAGAGGCTGTAGATGGCCGTTGCCAGGATCAGAGGGGCCAAAAAAGCGACCGTGATCAAGCTCAGCGCGAGGGTCGCGACCAGTGCTGCGATTTGCAGAAACTGCAGCCAGATCGTCAAGATCATCAGATCTTCAAAACGCCCCGTTCCGCCCAGAAAACGCCCGACATAGAGAAAGGCCAGAATGCTGAACAGCATCGTTCCTGCGGATCGGATCAGCACAACCGGGATCGATTGGGATACAGTTGGGCCACCCGATGCAGCGATCGACAGATCTATGCCCATCTGCGCTATGCAATTGAGGACAACGGCCAGAAAAAACGCCAGCCACAAAACCTCTCGCCCCGGGTTGAGGGCTAAAATCTGTCGCGCCGCTTCGGCAGGTTTTCTGAGCGTCAGGCTCGCCAGCGGGCCCAGGGGGGGTATAGTCATTCAGCCGACCTTTGTGCTTGTCGCAATCCGGATAACCAGAACCAGACAAAAACGGCAACCCAAATCAATCCGACCAAAGTTTGAGTCGGACCGGGGCCAATGAACCCGGCGACCAGTCCGTTAAGCAAAACCAAAGGCGCCGAAGACAGGAGCGCCCAGAACAATGCCAATCGGGCACCATAGGCACTTCCCTGCCCGCCCACCAGACGCGCGGCCCAATGCGACACCAAAGCCAGCGTGTAAAAGAACAACGGCAGGATGAAGACCGAGCCCAAAAGCGCTCCGCCCAGAAGTATGTTCAACTCGACCTGCTCAAGATGCGCGCGGCGGGCTAAGCTGGGCATCTGCGCGATGAAAGACACCACGCAAAAGGCCATGACGAAAATCAGCGCTCGGTCTTCGCGCGGCCCCATATCCAGAAGCCGGCGCACAACGCGCCCCGGCCCCCGGTATGTGGCAACGATATCTGATGAGACCGGCATATTAGCTGTGACGCGAAAGCCAGCCTTCCAGACGGGTCACGATCTCTTCGGCCAGTGTCTCGTCCTCGATTTCATCCACCGCCTCGGCAAGGAAAGCAAGCGTTAGCATATTGGTGGCGTCCTTCGTCGGAACCCCGCGCGAGCGCAGGTAGAACAAAGCGGTCTCATCAATCGCGCCCGAGGTCGACCCGTGCGAACAGGCGACATCATCGGCGTAGATTTCAAGCTCGGGCTTGGCGAGAAACTGGCTGTCATCGTCCAACAAAAGCGACTGGCTGATCTGGTAGCCATCGGTTTTCTGCGCGCCTTCCTTCACAAGGATCTTGCCTTGGAACACGCCCGTCGCGCCGTTGCGCAGGACCTTCTTGAACACCTGACGGCTTTCGCAATTCACCGCGTCATGGGTGACAAAAACGGTGTCGTCATGGTGAAAATCACCGTCCCCGACGCAAGCACCGGCCACATGGGCTACGGCGTCATCACCGGTCAGTTCAACCACCTGCTCGTTACGAGTCAGCACGCCATTGGCTGTCAGAGTGAACGACTTGTAAGTCGATTCCTGACCGAGTCGCGTGAACATATGGGTCGCGGCCCGGCGTTCGTGATCGCGGCCCTGCGCCCGGACATGGTGCAAGGTCCCGTTATCGGCGATGTCGATCTCCATGCATTTGTTGAAGCGCGACGCGGCGGGACCATTTTCGAGGATCGTGGCCTCGGCATCGCTTTCAACACGGATAACGTGGTGCAGGATCGCGTCCGAGTCTTCCGACTCGTGACGATACACCAGATTGATTGGCTTAGACGGCTTGCCGGTTACATGGATGGCAACACCGTCGGTCGCGAATGCGGTGTTCAAAGCAGCCAGAGGGCGCTGAACCGGGCTTTGGCCCCGCTCTTCGAGCTTGCCGTAAAGATCTTTGGCCCAGTGGATATCCTTGCAGCAGATATCCTCCAGCCGGTCGATCTTGACACCTTCGAGGCTCAGATCATCCGAGGCTTCGGCATCGAACACACCATCGACGAACACGATCTGCAGCCGATCGACATCGTTGAACACCATCGGCTCGCCCGAGTCGAAAATGGCAGCCTTGGGCGCATCGGCCGAGACCAGCGTATCCGGACGCGTGTATTTCCAGTATTCATCGCGACGGCTTGGAAGACCCATTTCACGTACCCGGGCCAAAGCCCCTTGGCGCGCGGCCTTGGTACAGCCGGGATCAGGCATCGTCAGTGAGGCCAGACGCTCTTCGGTTGCGGTCTGTTTTGCTTGCGGTAAGGCCATCAGTTCACCTCGGCAAGAATGTCGGAGTAACCGTTGTTTTCAACTTCCAGCGCCAGCTCAGGACCGCCCGATTTCACGATGCGGCCATCGGCCATGATGTGAACGACATCCGGTTTGATGTGGTCCAGCAGGCGCTGGTAGTGGGTGATGACCAGGAAGCCACGCCCCTCATCCCGCAGCGCGTTCACGCCTTCGGAGACCAGCTTCATCGCATCCACGTCGAGGCCCGAGTCGGTCTCGTCCAGAATGCACATTTTGGGCTCCAGCATCGCCATCTGAAGGATTTCATTGCGCTTTTTCTCACCGCCGGAGAATCCGACATTGACCGGACGCTTCAGCATATCCGCGTCGATCTTCAGCGATTTGGCCTTTTCGCGCACGAGTTTCAGGAAATCCGCAGCCGAAAGCTCTTCCTCCCCGCGCGCTTTGCGTTGCGCGTTCACAGCGGTTCGCAGGAAGGTCATGTTGCCGACGCCCGGGATCTCAACCGGGTATTGGAACGCGAGGAACACACCAGCCGCGGCGCGCTCTTCCGGCTCCATCTCCAACAGGTCTTCGCCGTCCAGAGTGGCCGAGCCTTCGGTGACCTCATAGCCATCGCGCCCCGACAGCACATAGCTGAGCGTCGACTTGCCGGAGCCGTTCGGCCCCATGATCGCATGCACCTTGCCAGCCTCAACCGTCAGGTCCACACCTTTGAGAATTTGCTTGTCTTCTTCTTCAAGCTGTACGTGCAGGTTCTTGATTTCCAGCATGTTTTGTCCTTTTGCGTATCGCAAGAGGGCGCGCGGCCCCCGCGTAAATTCTGATTTCAGAGAAGCTTGGGTTTAACCCACAGACCCTTCGAGACTGATGGCCACCAACTGCTGGGCCTCCATCGCAAATTCCATCGGCAGCGCCTGCAGAACGTCCTTGCAGAATCCATTGACGACGAGCGCCACGGCCTCTTCCTCGTCCATGCCACGTTGACGGCAGTAGAACAGCTGATCGTCGTCCACTTTCGAGGTCGTCGCCTCATGCTCGACGCGGCTCGAGTTGTTTTTGACCTCGATATACGGCACTGTATGCGCCCCGCATTTGTCACCGATCAGCAAGCTGTCACATTGGGTGTAGTTGCGGCTGTCTTTGGCCTTCGGGTGCATCGAGACTAGACCACGATAGGTGTTCTGCGCCTTGCCCGCGCTGATGCCCTTGGAGACGATGCGCGATTTGGTGTTCTTGCCCAGGTGAACCATCTTGGTGCCGGTGTCGGCCTGCTGATAGTTGTTGGCAATCGCGATCGAGTAGAACTCACCCTGGCTTTCCTCACCACGCAGGATGCAGGACGGGTATTTCCACGTCACGGCCGAGCCGGTTTCCACCTGCGTCCACATCACCTTGGAGCGATCCCCACGGCAATCGGCACGCTTGGTCACGAAGTTATAGATACCGCCCTTGCCGTTCTCGTCCCCGGGGAACCAGTTCTGAACGGTCGAGTATTTCACCTCGGCGTCTTCTTCGACGATGATCTCGACCACAGCCGCGTGCAGTTGCGCGGTGTCGCGCTGAGGTGCGGTGCAGCCTTCCAAGTAGCTGACGTAGCTGCCTTTATCGGCGATGATCAAGGTACGCTCGAACTGGCCGGTGTTCTCCGCATTGATACGGAAATAGGTGCTTAGTTCCATCGGGCAGCGGACGCCCGGCGGGATATAGACGAACGAGCCATCCGAGAACACAGCCGAATTCAGCGTGGCATAGAAGTTGTCCGACACCGGAACCACGGTGCCCAGATATTTCTTCACCAGTTCAGGATGCTCTTTGATCGCTTCCGAGATCGAGCAGAAGATAACGCCGGCCTTCTTCAACTCGGCTTGGAAAGTTGTACCAACGGAAACTGAGTCAAACACGGCGTCGACGGCCACTTTACGACCCTCTGCGGGCATATCCTCGGCGCCTTCGACACCTGCCAGAATCATCTGTTCTTTCAGAGGGATACCCAGCTTTTCGTAAGTGGCCAGAAGCTTGGGGTCGACCTCATCCAAGGATTTGGGCTTCTCTTCCATGGATTTCGGACGGGCATAGTAATACTGGTCCTGAAAGTCGATCTCAGGGTAGTTGACCATGGCCCATTTCGGCTCTTCCATCTTGGTCCAGCGCTCGAAGGCCGACAGACGCCATTCGGTCATCCATTCGGGCTCTTCGTTCTTTTCCGAGATCAGTCGAACGATATCCGGGTTAACGCCCTTCGGCGCATACTCCATCTCGATCTCGGTTTCCCAGCCGTATTTATAAGTGCTGACCTCGCGTACCGCATCCACGGTTTCCTGATCGACACCCTCTTTTACCTGGGTCTGGTCCAAAGCGGCCATTGTTTACCCTCCGTCAGATCACGCGGCCCGCGCGTGATGCTTTTTCTCTTTCTCAAGCCACGTTTCGGCGAAACGCAGCACATCTTCCTTGGTAGTCCGAGGTCCCAGCGACACGCGGATTGCGCTGGCTGCCGTCCCCTCATCAAATCCCATCGCAGTCAGAACAGCACTGGCGCGGACCTTTCCGCTTGAACAGGCCGAGCCCGCACTGACCGCAAAACCAGACAGGTCCATCTGCATGACCTGCGTTTCACCCTTCCAGCCGGGCGACGCGAAACATGACGTGTTTGGCAGGCGAGTCTGGTCTTTCCCGACAAAAATAGGTGATCTTTCACCAGCCTCAAGGGCGTTTTCTAGAATATTTCTAAATTCTTCGACCTGCTCCCAAACACCATTGGCAAGATCTTGGGCTGCTGCTTCAGCAGCGGCTCCGAACCCCACGATTCCAATGACGTTTTCGGTTCCAGAGCGCCGGCCCATCTCTTGCCCGCCGCCCTTGATCTGAGCAGGCAGGTCCGTGCCGCGTTTCATCACAACAGCTCCGATCCCTTTCGGCCCACCCAGTTTATGCGCAGACACTAGCGCCATCTGAACGTCCATCCAATTGAAAGCAATCGGCAGTTTGCCAAATGCCTGGGTCGCATCGGTCACCGCCAGCCCCTTCGGTAGCGTCTGCACGATACCCGTTTCCGAGTTCGCAACTTGCAGCGTCGCATTCGCTGGCTCGTTCACAGTGGCCATCCCGTCCGAAGAAACCAAGATATCCTCGGCAATCCACGCTCTTACCGCGTCATGCTCAATTGATGCACCGTGCAGATTTCGACCCGCCAAAGCCAAAGCGGCACCTTCGGTCGAACCTGAGGTAAATACGATATCCGCACCATCAGCCCCAAAAGCCGATGCCACCTGCGCCCGTGCGCGTTCGATAAAAGCCTTCGCCGCGCGCCCCTCGGCATGGACCGACGATGGGTTCCCGCAGACATCCATTGCCGCGATCATTGCGTCCCGCGCTTCGGGCCGCAAAGGCGTGGTGGCGTTGTGATCGAGATAAACACGATTCATGGAGTCATATTTTCCCAGATATTTCTGAAACTTGTACTCAGAGGCTACGGATCACTCGTCCACAACAGCAAACAGGTTAGGAACCGCCGGACAGGGCGCGAGGTCGTTCTTGATCACGTCAGACAGACGGGTCTGATGCAGGAACACATAGACATGTGCGCTGAGGCTTTCCCAAAGACGGTTCGTCAGGGATTGCGCCCGGCTGCCGGAGGACGCGCCCGAGGCCCCGGCCCCCTTGGCCATTGCATCCACCGTCTCATCTACGGCGGACAGAATCTCGACAACGCGGATCTCCGACGGCTGCCGTGCAAGACGATATCCCCCACCCGGTCCACGCGTAGATGTCACAAGCTCGGCCCGGCGCAGTTTCACGAACAACTGCTCCAGATACGGCAGCGAGATATCCTGCCGTTCCGAGATTTCACCCAGTGTCACGATCTTGTCCGAGGGCTGCAGCGCAATGTCCGCCAGCGCCACCATGGCATACCGGCCCTTTGTCGACAGCTTCATTGTCATTTCCCTTCGGCAAGTTGGACGCGAAATCATTGACGCCGCCGCCGCCAGTGCGTATCTCCGACTGACAGCGCGTTGCGCAGGATATCACATTTAGAACCGTTCTAAGGTGCCCAACGAATACAGTCAAGTATTTCCCGGCGCCCAAGATAAAGACAGGACCAAAGCACACATGCCCGAGGTGATTTTTCCCGGACCCGAAGGCCGCCTGGAAGGCCGCTACCACCCGCAAAAGGAAAAAGACGCACCGATCGCCATCGTGCTTCACCCGCATCCTCAGTTCGGCGGGACCATGAACAACAAGGTGGTCTATAATCTGCACTACGCGTTCTACAACATGGGCTTCACCGTGTTGCGCTTCAACTTCCGCGGTGTAGGCCGCAGCCAGGGCGAGTATGACCAGGGTGTGGGCGAGTTGAGCGATGCCGCCTCGGCACTAGATTATCTGCAGTCGATGAACAACAACTCCAAGCATTGCTGGGTTGCTGGCTTCTCTTTCGGTGCCTGGATCGGAATGCAGTTGTTGATGCGCCGCCCGGAAATCACCGGTTTCATCAGCGTGTCACCCCCGGCGAATATGTACGACTTTTCGTTCCTCGCCCCCTGCCCGTCTTCGGGTCTGATCATCAATGGCTCGTCCGACCGCGTGGCGCCTCCGGCGGATACAACTGCGCTTGTCAACAAGTTGCATGAGCAGAAGGGCATCACGATCACTCATAATGAGGTCGAAGGCGCGGATCATTTCTTCCAGGATCAGCACATGGATACGCTCATCACCGATGTCAGCGACTATGTAAAACGACGCCTGACTGAGAACACGCGCTGATGACAGACACCATCAATACCCTCGCTGCGAAACTGGCCGAGGATACATTGAAGGTCATGGACGAAACCGGCGATGACCGGTTTTACATGGAGGTCGGCAACCTGCTTGCAGCCTCCTCCCAATCTCTGGAAGAGGCCTTTCTGACCGAGATCCGCGTGCGCCTGTCTGAACGCCAGGCCCGCCAATTCGTGATCAAACGTCTGACAGATCACCGCTCCAAGCTGAAAGCGATTGAAAAACAATGAATGATCGACTGTCCGCGCAAATCGCGTTTCTGAAACAAGCGGACAGGTTGAAGACGGTGGATCGGGCAAACACCCTGCTGGATCAGTCTCGCCCGGAAAATTCTGCAGAACACAGCTGGCATCTTGCGCTTTGGGCGCTGGTCATGGGACCTCTGGCAGGGCCGGACGTGTCGATTGATCGAGCCATCCGCATGTTGTTGCTGCATGATCTGGTCGAGATCATTGTGGGCGACAACCCAATCCATCTCGAGACCGACTGGCAGAGCGTCGCCAAGGCTGAACACGCCGCGGCTCTGGACTTGTTCGGACTATTGCCGCCAGACCAGGCCCGGATTTTTCTGGACCTCTGGACGGAATTCGAAGCGGATCAGACGCCCGACGCCAAGTTCGCCAAAATGCTCGACCGGTGTCAGCCTCTGTTTCAGGTGCTGTATGCTTCTCCTAAACGGCCCGACCATATTGAGATCGCCCGTGAGAACCTCGCGACCGGGCGCGCGGCTTATCTGAGTGAGGCGCTGCCTCAAGCCTATGAACACGCGGTTGCGTTATTGTCGGAAGCACCGACCGAGGATAACAGCTTCACCCAACGGCTGACGTTTCTGGTTGAGGCAGATCAGTTGAAATCCGTCATGCGCGCATCGCGCCTCATGGCGACTGATCGGTTCGAAAACTCGGCCGAGCACTCGTGGCACATCATGCTGTACGCATGGGTTCTGGCGGAACACTCCGACGCAGAGGCACAGTTGGACCGTGTCCTGCAAATGCTGCTGCTTCACGATATCGTCGAGATAGATGCCGGAGATCACCCAATCCACGGTCAGGTCAATCACGCCGCCCAAGCCGAAAAGGAAGAGGCCGCAGCCCGACGCCTGTTCGGATTATTGCCCCAAGATCAGACGCAGGCATTCTCCGATCTCTGGCATGAGTTTGAGAGTGCCAACTCTGCAGATGCGCGGTTTGCCAAGGCTGTTGACCGGTTTCAGACTCCAATTGCCAATCTTGAAACGGGCGGCGGCTCGTGGGTGGACTATGCCGTGACCTACCCTCAGATCGAAGCGCGGGTACGGCCCGCCATCGAACGCGGTGCGCCCGGTCTTTGGGATTGGTTGCAACCGTATTTGGCAGATTACTTTACGGTTTCAGCGAGGGGCTAGGCAAAAGAAAAAGGGCCAATAAGGCCCTTTTCCCTGCTTGGATCTTGATTAACGCCAAAACTACAAAACAAAGAAACCAACTAACATTTGGGCTGCATCAGAACTGACGGACCCCCCGTCTGCAAGCCACCCTAGCGCCGCAATAAGAGTCGAAGCAAAAACGACGTATTTAATAAACACAGTCATTGAAAAACTCGAAAACAAATCAACAAATACTGTTCTGTTATTTGCATAAATTGTGATCAGATCGTAGTCAGGTATACCCGACCTTTATCTTGTGGTGTCACGCACCCAAGCAACCGAATGTGCTTGCCGGGGCGGCCTGTTTCATGTTGAGAATTCGCGCGTGATTTGCATGCAAAAGGTTGAGATCATGCCCAAAGCCTACCTGATCCTGCTGATGGCCGTCTTTGCCGAAACCGTAGGCACAACGGCCTTACAGGCCAGTCAGCAATTCTCGCGCTTCTGGCCTTCGGTTCTGGTCGTAGTTGCTTACGGGCTGGCGTTTTACCTGTTGGGATTGACGTTGAAATACATGCCAGTGGGCATCGTCTATGCGATCTGGTCCGGGCTTGGGATTTTTTTCATCGCAATCATCGGCTTTGTGGTGTTCGGGCAAAAGCTCGACCTGTGCGCGGTTCTCGGGCTGACACTGATTTTGGCCGGAATCCTAGTCATTCATCTGTTTTCAAAGACCGCAGGCCACTGAACGCCGGTTTGGGCTGGTATATTGCCTCAAGCCGCGCTATGCGCCGGGCAACTTCCCGTTCAAAGGCTGACCTCTCATGGACCTGCGCAATATCGCAATCATCGCTCACGTGGACCACGGTAAAACGACCCTGGTGGATGAGCTGCTCAAACAATCCGGCGCGTTCCGGGAAAATCAGGCCGTGGCGGAACGCGCCATGGACAGCAACGATCTGGAACGCGAGCGCGGCATTACCATTCTGGCCAAGGCGACCTCGGTCGAATGGAAAGGCACGCGCATCAATATCGTCGACACCCCCGGCCACGCCGATTTTGGCGGCGAGGTTGAGCGCATCCTAAGCATGGTGGACGGTGTTGTCCTATTGGTTGATGCGGCTGAAGGCCCGATGCCTCAGACCAAATTCGTGACTTCCAAAGCGCTGGCATTGGGCCTGCGCCCCATCGTGGTCCTGAACAAGGTCGACAAACCCGATGCTGAACCCGACCGTGCTTTGGATGAGTGTTTCGACCTCTTTGCCAACCTCGGCGCAGATGATGATCAACTGGACTTCCCGGCCATGTATGCCTCGGGCCGTTCAGGCTGGGCGGATATGGAGCTGGATGGGCCGCGCAAGGACCTGACAGCGCTTTTTGATCTGGTCGTCGATCACGTGCCTGCGCCGAAACAGGCCGAAAAGAAGGACGAGCCGTTCCGCATGCTGGCAACCACCTTGGGCAGCGACCCGTTCATCGGCCGTATTCTTACGGGTCGTGTGGAAAGCGGTACTCTGAAAGCGGGCGACAGTCTCAAGGCACTCAGCCGCGATGGCTCGCTGATCGAGAATTTCCGGGCGTCGAAAATTCTGGCCTTCCGCGGTCTGGCCCAACAGCCGATCGATGTGGCCGAGGCCGGTGACATCGTGACCATCGCAGGTATGAGCAAAGCCACCGTCGCAGACTCGCTAGTGGCGCCGCAGGTTGAAGAGGCCCTGCCCGCTCAGCCCATCGACCCGCCGACCATTACCGTGACCTTTGGCATCAACGACTCGCCTCTGGCTGGTCGTGACGGCAAAAAGGTGCAGTCCCGCGTCATCCGCGACCGCCTGATGAAAGAGGCAGAGTCGAACGTCGCGATCCGCATCACTGACACGCCCGGCGGCGAGGCGTTCGAAGTGGCCGGTCGAGGCGAATTGCAGATGGGCGTTCTGATCGAGAATATGCGCCGCGAAGGGTTCGAGCTCAGCATCTCTCGTCCGCAGGTTCTGTTCCGCGAGGAAGAAGGTCAACGGCTGGAGCCCGTCGAAGAAGTCACGATCGATGTGGATGACGAATACTCGGGGGCTGTTATCGAAAAGATCACCGGTGCGCGTAAGGGCGAACTGGTCGAGATGCGCCCCGCCGGCGCCGGCAAGACCCGGATCATCGCACATGTGCCGTCCCGTGGCCTGATTGGCTATCACGGAGAGTTCCTGACCGACACCCGCGGGACCGGCGTTCTGAATCGCGTGTTCCATGGCTGGGCCGCACATAAAGGTCAAATCCCGGGCCGCCGCGCAGGCGTTCTGATCTCGATGGAGAATGGCCAGGCAGTCGCTTACGCTCTGTGGAACCTCGAAGAGCGTGGCCGCATGTTCGTTGGCCCTCAGACCGATGTCTATCAGGGCATGGTAATTGGTGAACATTCCCGCGACAACGATCTGGAAGTGAACCCGCTAAAGGGCAAGAAGCTGACCAACGTGCGGGCCAGCGGCTCGGACGACGCGGTGCGCCTGACGCCCCACATTCAGTTCTCGCTGGAAGAAGCCATCGCCTATATTGATGACGACGAACTGGTCGAGGTGACGCCCAACGCAATCCGTCTTCGCAAGCGATTCCTTGACCCGCATGAGCGGAAACGGATGGCGAAAGCCGGATAAAACGCCGTTCTCGATTGGGAAACAATGCCATTTTTGTGACATTATTTCCTCAATCCTGAAAAATGGTATTCTAGGAAAGGTCAGCCCTCGGCTGGCCTTTCTTATTGGTTTTTAATGATTTTTGCGTTTTTTTCGGTCCTTTGGCAATCTCGCCAAGTGGGCGCCAACTTGCAAGTTCGACCTTAAAAAGGTGTAATCTTGTTCAAAGTGTGACGTCGTTCATACAAGCCCATTTGGTTTTGATGCATAAGTTCGACGCAGAGATTAACGAGTACCGAGGAGTTCCATCATGGGCATCCATTCCAGCAAACTAAAAGTAATCGCCGCAGCTGTTGCCGTTCAAATGGTAGGCGTTACAGCCGCACAAGCCGCATGTACCGTCTCAACGGCACGTCAGGCAGCAAGCTCGCCCGAGATCCTCTGCGAATGTGACGCCGTCACATCGGGTATGATCCGCTACATTCAGCGTCGCGCCGATTTCGGCAACTTCCTGGCCCGTACCGGCGCGGAATGCCCGCAACTGGCCGCGCTGCTTTCGGACTTGCCGACCGCATCCACAGGGTTCGCTGATCAAAGATCCGGGGATGGCAAACCTGATGGAAATCCCGGTACTACGGGTGGTCCGTCTGGAAATCCTCCGGGTGACGATGGCGGTCCCGATGACAAAGGCGGCGACGACGGCAAAGGTGGCGACGACGGCAAAGGTGGCGACGACGGCAAAGGCGGCGACGACGGCAAAGGTGGCGACGACGGCAAAGGTGGCGACGACGGCAAAGGTGGCGACGACGGCAAAGGTGGCGACGACGGCAAAGGTGGCGACGTCACATAACAAATTCTGAGGTTTTTGATCCTGCTTAGAACACAATTCCAACTGCAGGTTTGTTGTGCACTGCGAGAATCCAAAAGGGCGCCCAAGCAGGCGCCCTTACCTCATCAGACTGTAGATTTGGTCAACTATTCCCGTAAACCCCAACCCAACGGCGCGGCCGCTTTGGGTCTTGCATCCTCAGAAACAGATACCGGGTCGCTTTCCACGGTTTGATGCTGTTTGTCAGGTTGTCCAGAACCAGATCTCCCTGAGCTGATCGATAGACCAACACAGCATGCGCGTTCCGACGCGTATCCAGAACAGTCGCAATCAAAAGCTTGCTCGGATCAATTCCTGCTTTGATCAGGTTCCGCTTTTTCAACAACGCAAAGTCTTCGCAATCACCGCCGCGTGTCGTCGGCAAGGCCCAAAACTCACGCTGTCTGTATTGCGATTGGTCTGTAATTGCACGGGTGGACGCGTTGACTTGCAAGTTCACTCTCTTGACGATCTGCATTTCCTGCTTGCTCGTCAACGAGGCCGCTCTTTGGCCTGAACAGGCCCAACTGTACTGACGGCAAAGCTGCTGCGCTCCGGACGGTGGTGGAGAGGCTGAAATCGCAGTGATGAACGCGCCCTCTGACGCCTGCGCCACAGAGGCGGTGAAAGACGACGTCAGGACCAAAGCGCAAATCCCAACGGAGCGCCCTGAAAATCTGGCGACCGACCGAAGACCCGCCGAAAAACCTACTGCCGAATATTTCATACCCGTTCCTCAATCCATGTTGCCCGCGTGAGTCCGGCCAATCAGGGTGTCGAAGTTTTCCGACTTTAACCGCAAGTGGCTCTGGTGACGCAATCAATGTTGAGGATCAGGGGTAAAAAAGGCGGAAATTCGTAACATTCCGCGGCAATTTCGGGCAAGAATTGAGGGCAATCCGCCACATTTATGACTGGGTCAGAATGCGGAAACGCCGCAACTAATTGTTTTTATGCTGCTTTTGAAAGCAATACGGCCTCCAAGAAAGAACTGGAAGCCGCGCAGAATTTCATGTGCTGGTTTTCGCCGAAACCGTCAATTCGACCCGGCTGAAACAGCTGATTCTCAATCGGTGATTTCAACAACGACCAATTCGCGCTCACTTGCCCCGCGGGCGTGATCGAGCGCTTCTTGGTAGGCGGCGGAGTTATAGCACTCGACCGCGGCCTCAACCGAAGGGAAACGTGCAACCACATTGCGCGGACGTTCCTTCCCCTCGAGCTGAACATAACGCGCGGCACGCGCGATGAATTCTCCGCCATGTTGAGCGATAGCGGGCCCCGCCAGCTCGGCGTATTTTCCATAGGCCTCAGTGTCAGTCACCGTGACATGTGCGATCCAAAGAGCAGCCATTTATCCCTCCAATACCTGTTCGGCGGCTTTGATTGCCGCATCTGCGTTGGTCGCGTCCTTGCCGCCACCTTGAGCCATATCTGGGCGACCTCCGCCGCCCTTGCCGCCCAGCTCAACCACTGCGGCTTTGACAAGATCAACGGCAGAAACCCTATCGGTCAGGTCCGCGGTGACCCCAGCCGCGACAGCCGCTTTGCCGCCTGTATCCGCGATCAACAGAACCGCGCCAGATCCCAGTCGGCTTTTGTGCTCGTCAATCAAGGCCGGAAGATCCTTGCCGGACACACCGCTGAGCGCCTGGGCCAGAAACTTGACGCCATTGACCTCAGTCTCTTCCGCGCCGCCGCCCTGCCCGGCTCCGCCTGCCATAGCGAGATCCCGGCGCAGTTGAGAGACTTCGTTTTGCAAGGCTTTCCGCTCATCCAGCAGCGATTTTACGCGGGCAACCACGTCATCCGGCTGCGCTTTCAGCTCTAACGCGATCTGTGCCAAGCGGTGATCTTGCGCGGACAGATAGCGGAAGGCTTCATCGCCCGTCAGAGCCTCAATCCGCCGAACACCCGCACTGCTTGCACTGTCTCCCAGCACAACAAACGTGCCGATATCGCCGGTCTGACGGACATGCGTGCCACCGCAAAGTTCAATCGACCAGGTCTCGCCATCCTGGCCCTTGCCGGTCGGCGCCTTACCCATCGAAACAACGCGAACTTCGTCGCCGTATTTCTCACCAAACAAAGCCTGAGCACCCAGTTCACGTGCGTCGTCCGGCGTCATGATCCGGGTTTCTACGCTCGAGTTCTGGCGGATGAAATCGTTCACCTCACGCTCGATTTTTTGGATTTCCTCCAGCGTCAGAGCCTTGGAATGGCTGAAATCGAACCGCAAACGATCCGAAGCATTCAACGAACCCCGCTGCGCAACGTGGTCGCCCAGAGTCTCACGAAGGGCTTCGTGTAAAAGGTGCGTGGCCGAGTGGTTAGCGCGAATGGCCGAACGTCGCGCATGATCCACCTCCAGCTCGACCGCGTCGCCCTTGGACAGCGTGCCATGGTCCACAGTCACCTTGTGTGCATAGACCTTGCCGTCAGCGAATTTCTTGGTGTCTTCAACGCGCGCAATTTCTTCGCGCGCATCGAGGCGGCGTAGCTCACCACTGTCGCCGACCTGACCGCCGGCCTCGCCATAGAACGGGGTTTGGTTCACGACGACCCAGCCACTGCCACCCTGTTCGATCTTGTCGACCAGAGCGCCATCGACGATCAGCGCCGCGACCTGAGCCTCAGCCTTTTCGGTGTCATAGCCCAGGAAATCGGTCGCGCCAGCGCTGTCGGCCACGTCAAACCAAACCGCTTGATCGGCAGCTTCGCCCGACCCGGCCCATGCTGCGCGGGCCTTGGCCTTCTGCTCTGCCATGGCCGCATCGAACCCGTCAGTATCGACGGTCCGGCCTTTTTCCCGCAGGGCATCCTGGGTCAGATCGAGTGGGAACCCATAGGTGTCATAAAGCTTGAACGCCGCATCACCGGACAGGGACGCACCTTCCGGTAGGCCCGCGACCTCGTCATCGAGCAATTTCAGGCCGCGATCCAGCGTTTGCTTGAACCGCGTTTCTTCCAGCAGCAGGGTCTCTTCGATCAACGCCTGCGCCTGCCCCAGTTCCGAGTACTGCGCGCCCATCAGTTGTACGAGCGAGGGCACTAGTCGGTGCATCACCGGATCCTTTGCGCCCAAAAGGTGTGCGTGACGCATGGCGCGCCGCATGATCCGGCGCAGTACATAGCCGCGACCGTCATTGCTGGGCATCACGCCATCAGCGATCAGGAACGAGGTTGAACGCAAGTGGTCCGCAATCACGCGGTGGTGGACGTTCTGATCCCCGTAAGGATCAACGCCTGTCGCCTCCGCGGAGGCCTCGATCAGCGTCTTGAACAGGTCGGTGTCGTAGTTGTCATGGCTACCTTGCAGCAGCGCGCCGATCCGCTCCAGCCCCATGCCGGTGTCGATCGACTGCATGTCGAGTTCCACCATCGAGCCGTCCTCGAACTGCTCGTTCTGCATGAAAACGATGTTCCAAATTTCGATGAACCGGTCGCCATCTTCCTCGGCCGATCCCGGAGGGCCGCCCCAGATGTGATCGCCGTGGTCATAAAAAATCTCGGTGCATGGCCCGCAGGGTCCGGTCGGCCCCATCTGCCAGAAATTGTCGCTGGTCGCGATACGGATGATGCGATCTTCAGGAACGCCGACTTTCTTCCAGATTTCAAAGGCTTCGTCGTCAGTGTGATAGACCGTAGTCAGCAGGCGGTTTTTGTCGATGCCGAATTCCTTGGTGATCAACTCCCACGCGAAGGGAATCGCGTCGTGCTTGAAATAGTCACCGAAGGAAAAGTTCCCCAGCATCTCAAAGAAGGTGTGGTGGCGCGCCGTATAGCCCACATTGTCGAGGTCATTATGCTTGCCGCCAGCTCGCACACACTTCTGCGCGGTGGTTGCACGCTGATAGTCGCGGGTTTCGACACCGGTGAACAGGTTCTTGAACTGCACCATGCCCGAGTTCACGAACATCAAAGTCGGATCATTGCGCGGCACCAGAGGGCTGGACGCCACCACTTCGTGCCCCTGCTTGGCAAAGTAGTTCAGAAAGGTCGATCGGATGTCGTTCAACGTTGGCATGGGGCTCTCTCAGCGCGCAATCATAATGGTCTGCGCAGGTTTATCGCCGTGCCTGCAGAGTGTCCACAGCATTGACCTTCCAAACGAAACAAGGCGGCCCCGACGGACCGCCCTGTTTAAGTTATTCTCAGCACTGTCGGAGCGCCGGGAGATTTCTGGTGTTCCCTCTCGCGCGTTCCTTAGGCCTCGAGGATATCGTCATCCTCGGCCGCTCCGGGCGGCATGTCGAAGTCCAGACCATGGGCCGCGCGGATCTTGTCCTCGATATCCAAAGCGATCCGAGAGTGATCGCGCAGATACTGCTTGGCGTTTTCGCGACCCTGCCCGATCCGTTCGTCCCCGTAGCTGAACCACGAACCCGACTTCTCGACCACACCGGCCTTGACGCCAAGATCCAGCAGCTCACCCATTTTCGAGATGCCTTCGCCGTACATGATGTCAAATTCCACCTGTTTGAACGGAGGGGCCACCTTGTTCTTAACGACTTTGACACGGGTCTGGTTACCGACCACCTCATCTCGATCCTTGATCGCGCCGATACGGCGAATGTCCAGACGAACCGAGCTGTAGAATTTCAGCGCGTTACCACCCGTTGTAGTTTCCGGGCTGCCAAACATCACGCCGATCTTCATCCGAATCTGGTTGATGAAGATTACCATGCAATTCGAACGGCTGATCGAGCCGGTCAGTTTGCGCATCGCCTGACTCATCAGACGGGCCTGAACGCCGACGTTGCTGTCGCCCATGTCGCCTTCCAATTCGGATTTCGGCGTCAGCGCCGCCACCGAGTCGACCACGACCATGTTCACCGCGCCAGACCGGACCAGCGTGTCGGTGATCTCAAGCGCCTGTTCGCCGGTATCGGGCTGCGAGATCAGCAGCTCATCCAGATCAACGCCCAGCTTACGGGCATATTGCGGGTCCAGCGCATGTTCTGCGTCGACAAATGCACAGACACCGCGGCGTTTTTGCTGTTCGGCAATACAATGCAGAGTCAGTGTGGTCTTACCCGAGCTTTCAGGTCCGTAAATCTCAACAATCCGGCCCATCGGCAGACCGCCGATTCCCAGAGCGATATCCAGACCCAGAGACCCGGTCGAGCTCGCCTCGATATCCTGCTTGGCATCCTCGCCCAGCTTCATGATCGAGCCTTTACCGAATTGCCGTTCGATCTGGGCCAGCGCGCTATCGAGCGCCTTTTGCTTGTCCGCGTTTTTCTTGTCGCTCATCGTCAGAAGATCCGCCATTGTCCTGTCGCCTTCCCTTTTGTCACACCCTTTGCCGGGCGGCAATCGCTGCTTTGTTCGCCTCTTGTTCCTTATGGGACCAAAAAGAGAACATTTCAACTAAAACTTACAGAACTTATTCTTGGACAATTGTGTTAAAGATCCGTTTACGCCAATCTGCCATCTTATCAAAGATCGACATGGGACCACTAAATGCTTGTTTTCTATAAAGAACGCCTTGCGTTTTTATCTGTTCCCAAAACCGGCAGCACCGCATATCACTCCGCGTTGCGCGCCCGAGCCGATCTTGTGATCACCCACCCGCCCGAGCTAAAACACGCACCGGTGCGCCGATATGACCGCTTTATCCAGAACATGTTCCGCAAAATGTACCACACGGAGATGGAGATCATGGCCGTAGTCCGTGAACCCATCGACTGGCTGGGTAGTTGGTACAGGTTTCGTCGGCGTGAAGATCGCTTCGGGCATCCTCATTCGACACGAGATATCAGCTTTGACGCGTTCGTGCAGGCCTATATGCAGACCCCTCAGCCCGAATTTGCTAATGTCGGCAGTCAGAGTCAGTTCTTCCGCCCCCGAAACAACGGCGTTGGGGCCAGCTATGTTTTCAAATACGACCATCAGGACAGAATCGTGGAATTCCTGCAAAGCCGATTGAACTACGACTTCTCATTACGGCGCGAGAACGTCTCGCCCCCCGCAGAGACAATTCTGACTTCTGAAACCGAAACGGCATACCGCAAGCATTCTAGGGCCGATTTTGCGGTCTATGACGCGGCGCAATAGGCGTCAGTTCATCTGCTGAAAAACGGCCTCAGTCAGTTGCGTCAAAGAGAATGGTTTGGGCAGAAAGGTCGAGTTCGGAACCTGGGGGCCCGAGTCGCCAAACGCGCCCTCGGTATAGCCCGAGACAAACACGACCCGGACATCTGGCCGTGTCTCCATGGCTTTGGCAACCCAGGTCGGGCCGTCCATTCCGGGCATGACCACATCCGTTACGAACACGTCTACGTTCAGGTCGACATCTTCCAGCAAGGCCAGGGCGTCCTCGGCAGATTCAGCCTCGAGCACCGTATAGCCTTTCAGGCGCAACGCGCGAGTCGCAAAGGCCCGAACCGGTGCTTCGTCTTCGACCAAAAGAACAACGCCCTCACCCTGGCGCGCCGTTTTGGAATCCGGCACATTTTCGGCCTGCTCTTCGGCGGGTTTCGCTTCGACGCCAACCGGAAGGAGCAGGGAAAACTCTGTGCCGCGACCGACAGCGCTGTCGACAAAGATGAATCCACCCGTCTGTTTGACGATCCCGTAAACGGTGGAAAGGCCAAGACCTGTGCCCTCGCCCGTTCGCTTAGTCGTGTAGAACGGCTCGAACACCTTTTGCAGTTTGTCGGCGGGAATACCGACGCCGCTGTCGATCACCTTTACGGTCATGTAATCGCCGGGTGGTACGGTGGCCCGGTCGCGGCGCAAGGGCTCGGTAAGGCTAAGCACTTCGGTTTCGATGCGAATCTCTCCACCTTCCGGCATTGCATCGCGCGCATTGACGACGAGGTTCATCAACACCTGCTCCAACTGCCGCTTGTCCGCGCGCACAGGCTTAAGGACAGGATCATGGCTGAGCGTCAATTGAACTTTCTCACCGACCAACCGGTTCAGCAGATGGATGAGGTCCGAGATGGTGTCGCGCACGTCCAGCACTTCGGGCCGTAAGGTCTGTTTGCGAGAAAAGGCCAGAAGTTGGCTGACCAGAGCCGCCGCTCGGTTGGCATTCTGATTGATCTGAATCAGGTCACCATAGTTTGGATCGTTTTGATCATGGCGCAGCAGCAGCAGATCGCAATGACCGGATATCGCGGTTAAAAGGTTGTTGAAATCATGTGCAACGCCTCCAGCCAACTGGCCGACAGCTTGCATTTTCTGGCCCTGCACAAACTGCGCCTCGAGTGTTTTCAACTCGGTCGCATCGTTCAGGACCGCTATAAGATGGGTTTTCCCGTCGATCTGAACACGGTCCAAAGTGACTTGAACAAATAGCTCTTTGTCATCGCGGGTCAGTCGCTGGAATTCGGATCGGGCGACATCCTCGCCGGAGGCCGTTTGTGCCAGCCACTCGAGAATTGGATGGTTCAGCCCCTGCAGGATCTGGTCGATATTGGTCTCGTTTAGGCAGAGATTACCCAAGAGAGCCAACGCCATCTGGTTTGCCTGCAGTATGGTCCCCTCGGGCGTCATGCAAATGATCGGCACGGGCAGTTCGGCAAGTGAGGATCCATGCTCCGGATGAACAGGTTGAGAAACCGGCATCAAAACGAGGTGCCGTTCAGCCCCCGACGCCGATACGCCAGTGACCGCGACGCGCGTTTTCCCCTCATAAGCAGGGACCGAGCAGATTTGACTATCCTGTGGCAATCCGTTCGGAAAGATATTGTCAATCGAACCCGGTACCGTGCCGAAAAAGGCCCTTGCGGCGGTATTGAGGTGAAAAAGGCGCCCACACCGACCGATGGTCAGTACGGGAAGGGCGATTTTGTCCCACTGCCCTTGGTGGCCAAGCTTGAACCGCCAGCAGAACAAGTGATCTTCCAATCGAACTACTGAAACCGGGACGCTTTCGCCAACAGTGATGATGTCTTCACCCGCTGAGCCTTTTGCTTGGGCCAGTGTCTGCAACCGCAGCAGAAGACTCGAAGGGTTGGCGAAGACCGAGCGCAGAACCTCGGGCAGCGATGCCTCCGGGCTGGCATTCAACTGTTCGCGCGCAATTGAATTGGCGACCAGAACAGTGCCCTCTTCATCGGCAACAATGCTTGCGCAATCGTCGTGATCTACAAAAGCAGCCAGCACATCAAGGGTTTGCTGTGCGGCTTTGTCGGCAAAGACACCCCTGACCAGAATCCAGAATGTCGCAAACAAGACCGAGACTCCTACGACGATCATGCCCTGCGCCCAGTCCGCGGGCACCCGGTCAGTATATGGCGCCACGTACAATAGAGCAGCCAGTCCAACCAGCGCCAAAACACGTGCAACAGAAGGCGTTCTCCTCGAGCGGGGATCGGAGAACGAAAATGTGGAATCGGACATGAACGACCCGGGTAGCTTTTTTGAGAGCAATAACGATCCAAAATAGTTAATGCCCGCTTAACAGAGTTAAGGGGCTACGAAAACTACCTTAGGTTGTTTTGAGTGGCTACTTTGTGAGATGCGTAGTGAAAAACCCGTCAACGCCATCCGTGACACGCCAATTCCGTTGCAGCGTCGCCGTCCATTCGGGGTTCTCCGACACAAAGCTTTCGACGACCCGCGCGTTTTCGTCCTGAAGCATCGAACAGGTTGCATACGCGAGAAGGCCCTCGGGATGAACCAGTGGCGCGACCTCACCCAGAATCGCACGTTGCAGCTTGGTCAATTCGATCAAACGCTCTTCGGTCAGGGCCCATTTTCCGGCCGGAGCGCGCCTCCAAGAACCACTGCCCGAGCAAGGTGCATCGACCAGTACGATGTCAAAGGGCGCGAAACCGGCTAGTTCCGCGGTCTCAAAGCAGGTTACTCTTACGCCCGCGCGGTCAGCGCGGTTCGGCAGGTCCTGCATGCGCTTCGGGTTGATGTCATGCGCAAACACCTCGACTCCTTGATGAGCCGCAAGGGCCAGCGATTTCCCACCACCACCGGCGCAATAGTCAAGTACACGCAAACCAGGCTTGAGGGGCAAAGCTGCCACAACCGCCTGACTGGCCGCATCCTGTAGCTCGACCAGACCCTCCAGATAAGCCCGGCTTTGCGCAACCTTGCGTGCGCCCTCAATCACAGCAAGAGCCGTCTCGCAGGCGGGATGAAGTTCAGTTTGAACCCCGTCAGCCTCCAAAGCACGGGTCGCGCCGTCTACGTCTGTCTTGCGCAAATTGACCCGAAGATGCACTGGAGCGCGGTTTTGCAGCGCCGCCGCGGCCTCCGTGGCTGCATCGCCCAAAGACGCCGAAAACCGGGGCCAGAGCCAGTCCGGAATATCAAACTGTTCGGCCAGTGACACGAAACCGCGACCCTGCTCAGACGCTTCAATCGGCTCAGGCGCGTGGCGTTCGCCAGTGAAGAGAGTGTCAGGCGCCTTCCCCGCAGCACGCAGCGATCCGATCATCAGGCCGCGACCCGTCTCAGCCCCCCCAAGCGCCGCAAAGGACCGTTTGCAGCGCAAGGCCGTAAAAACGTGATCCCGCACCGCTGCGCGATCCTTGGAACCTGCGAACCGGCTGCGCCGCGCCCACCCAGTCAGGGCTTTTTCAACGGGCGCGCCGTCCAGAATTTGGTCAAGGATCTCGATTGAGGTCTGAACACGGGCTGCCGGGGTCATCTTTCCCTCCGTCGGGTTTTCCAAGAACGCAAAACGGCGCCCGCGTCGGGGCGCCGCCTGCAACAGATCACCAGATCACATAACCCGGTAGTTCGGGCTTTCACGCGTGATCTGCACGTCATGAACGTGGCTTTCTTTCAGACCCGCCCCGGTGATTTTGACGAAATTGCAGTTCTTGCGCATCTCTTCGACCGTGGCACAGCCGGTATAGCCCATGGCCGCGCGCAGACCGCCGACCAGTTGGTGAACAACCGCTCCGGCAGAGCCTTTGTAGGGCACCTGCCCTTCGATACCTTCCGGCACCAGCTTGTCATTGGCGGCATCCTTCTGGAAATAGCGATCCGCCGAGCCGCGGGCCATGGCTCCCAAGCTGCCCATGCCACGATAGGATTTGAACGAACGGCCCTGATAAAGGATCACCTCGCCCGGGCTCTCATCCGTACCCGCGATCATCGAACCGACCATGGCGCAGGACGCACCCGCCGCGATGGCCTTGGCGAAATCGCCCGAGAACTTGATACCACCATCGGCAATCACCGGCACATCTCCGGCGGCTGAGGCGCAGTCCATGATTGCCGTCAGCTGAGGCACACCGACACCGGCCACCATCCGAGTGGTACAGATCGAACCTGGCCCAATGCCCACCTTGATCGCATCCGCACCCGCATCAATCAGCGCTTTAGTAGCATCCGCGGTGGCGACATTGCCCGCAATGATCTGAACTTCGTTCGACAGCGTTTTGGCGCGTTTGACCGCCTCAAGAACACCTTCGGAATGGCCGTGAGCGGTATCGACGACGATAATATCGACACCCGAATCGACCAACAGTTCCGAGCGCTCAAACCCTGCATCCCCGACCGAGGTCGCGGCGGCGACGCGCAGACGGCCCAGGTGGTCCTTGCAGGCCGTTGGGTTCAGAACGGCTTGTTCAGTGTCTTTCAGGGTCAGCAGACCGGTCAGCTTGCCCTCACCATCAACAACCAGCAGTTTTTCAATCCGGCGGGCGCGCATAAGGGATTTGGCCTCTTCCAGATCGGCGGGCTCTTGCAGCATCGCAAGATTGTCCGAGGTCATCATTGCCTTGATCGGCGTGTCATCCGACGTGGCAAAGCGCATGTCCCGGTTGGTCACGATGCCGACAACGCGGCCCTTCTCATCCACAACCGGAAAGCCGGTGAAGTTGTAGCGCTGCACCAGCGCCTGCGCGTCTGCTAGCGTCTGATCGGCACGCAACGTCACCGGGTTGTAGACGATGCCGGATTCGAACCGTTTCACACGGCGGACCTCGCGGGCCTGTTCCTCGACCGAGAGGTTCTTATGGATCACGCCGATCCCACCGGCCTGCGCCATGGCGATGGCCATACGCGCCTCGGTCACCGTATCCATGGCCGAGCTGAGCAGCGGGATGTTCATGGAAATCTGACGCGTCACGCGCGTCGTCGTATCCGCCGTTGCCGGCAGCACTGAAGATGCGCCCGGAACAAGAAGTACGTCGTCAAAGGTAAGTGCCTCACGAATCTGCATCATCAAACCCCATGCAAAAGCCCGTTTGGCGGTGACCCTATTGCATGGATTGACCCGAAGGAAAAGCCCTAGAACCCAAGTTGTTTGCCCTTGGTTGGGAATAGCACGTCACAAAACGACGCTCGTTGTACAAAACGTGCCGCTGTCAGGGCTTTCCCTTTGTGAATAAACTCATATCTTCCCCGGCATACGCGCGAACACAATTTAGGCAGGCCGACCATGACCACCGACCCCCTTGTCGTCTTTACCCCCTCGGGCAAACGCGGGCACTTTCCCGTTGGCACCCCGATTCTGACCGCCGCCCGACAGCTGGGTGTCGATCTGGATTCGGTTTGCGGAGGGCGCGGCATCTGCTCGAAATGTCAGATTACACCCAGCTACGGCGAGTTCCCCAAGCACGGCGTTACCGTCTCGGAAGACGCGCTGAGCGAATGGAACGCGGTCGAGCAGCGCTATGACGACAAACGTGGCCTGAAACCCGGTCGTCGTTTGGGCTGTCAGGCCTCGGTTCAGGGTGATGTGGTGATCGACGTGCCGCCCGAAAGCCAGGTCCACCGTCAGGTTGTCCGAAAGGCCGCAGCGGCGCGCGCCATCACCATGGACCCGGCCACGCGGCTGTATTTCGTCGTGGTCGAGGAACCCGACATGCACTCGCCCACCGGCGATCTGGAGCGTTTGGAACGCGCCCTGCGCGAGCAGTGGAAGATCGAATCCGTTACCGCCGATCTGTCCCTGATGTCCAAGCTGCAACCGGTGCTGCGCAAAGGCAAATGGGAGGTCACCGTCGCCGTTCACAAGGGCCACAAGGACCCGGTGGCCCGCATCGTCGAAATCTGGCCCGGCCTGCACGAAGGGGGCCTCTATGGTCTGGCCATCGACCTCGGCTCGACCACGGTTGCGGCGCATCTGACCGATCTGGAGACGGGTGAGGTCAAGGCATCCTCGGGCCTGATGAACCCCCAGATCCGCTTCGGCGAAGACCTCATGAGCCGCGTTTCCTACGCCATGATGAACCCCGGCGGAGATCAGGAGATGACCAAGGCCGTGCGTGAGGCGATCAATGACCTGACCACCTCGATCGCTGAAGAAGCGGGCATTGACGCCAGCCTGATCGTTGAGACGGTGTTCGTTTGTAACCCGGTCATGCACCATCTGCTGCTGGGTCTGGACCCGGTCGAACTGGGGCAAGCTCCGTTTGCGCTGGCGACATCGGAGAGCATGTCCCTGCCCGCGCGTGAGATGGACCTGACCACGATGAACCCGCGCGCGCAGATCTACATCCTGCCCTGTATCGCCGGTCACGTGGGTGCCGACTGTGCCGCCGTTGCCCTGTCGGAAGAGCCCGGCAAATCCGAAGATCTGGTGCTGATCGTGGACGTGGGCACCAATGCCGAAATCCTGCTGGGCAACACCAGCCGCGTTCTGGCCTGCTCGTCGCCCACAGGCCCTGCCTTCGAAGGCGCGCAGATCAGTTCCGGCCAACGCGCTGCCCCCGGCGCGATTGAGCGGATCGAGATTGACCCCGTCACCAAGGAACCCCGCTTCCGCGTGATCGGATCCGAGAAATGGTCCGATGAGGACGGCTTTGATCAGGACATCGCCACCACTGGCATCACCGGCATCTGCGGCTCTGGCATCATCGAGGCGGTGGCCGAGATGCGCATCGCTGGCCTGCTGGACGAAAGCGGCCTGATCGGATCGGCCGAGCAAACCGGCACGCCCCGCTGCGTTCCTGAAGGGCGCACACACGCCTATCTGATCCATGATTCCAGCGCGGAAGGTGGCCCTCGGATCACGGTCACCCAAGGCGATATCCGGGCCATCCAGCTGGCGAAATCGGCACTTTATGCGGGTGCGCGCCTATTGATGGACGAGATGGAGGTCGACCGCGTGGATCGCGTGGTTCTGGCCGGGGCCTTCGGGGCTCATATCTCGACCAAACACGCGATGGTTCTGGGCATGATCCCGGATGCGCCGCTCGATAAGGTCTCTAGCGCGGGCAACGCGGCTGGTACCGGCGCCCGGATTGCACTGTGCAACATCGGCTCGCGTGCCGAGATCGAGCGTGTCGTCCGCGAGATCACCAAGATCGAGACCGCTATCGAACCGAAATTTCAGGATCACTTCGTTGCCGCCAACGCGATCCCGCACAAAACCGACCCCTTCCCGGAACTCGCTCAGGTCGTCACCCTGCCCGCACCGTCCTTCAACACCGGTGGCGGCGATGAGGAAAAGACTGGCCGCCGTCGCCGCCGGAGGTCATAGTTCCCCTCAAAAGGGGGCTGCGATGCTGAACATCAACGGTGATCAGGAAGAGTTCTGGGGCAAGTCTGAAATGGGTGCCCGCTGGCTGACCTTTGAAGATCAGCTGGACACCTTGTTTCAGCCCGTTCTGGAACTGGTCCTGAAACGATCTGGTCTGTCACGGGGCATGAGGATTCTTGATATCGGCTGTGGCACTGGCGCATCTGCGCTGGCCGCTGCGCAGCTTGTTGGGGCTGAGGGTGCGGTACGCGGCATCGACATATCGGAACAGTTTCTAGAGCGCGCGCGCCAGCGGGCCAGCAATGCTGGTCTTGGCAACCTTTCGTTTCAATACGCCGACGCTCAGACCACAGAGCTTTCGCGGGGCGATATTGACGCGATGATCTCAAGGTTCGGCGTCATGTTCTTTGCCGACCCGACCGTCGCCTTCGCCAACATGGCTCGCGCCCTGAAGCCCGGTGCGCAGATGACCTTTGCCGCTTGGGGCGGTTTGTCTGACAACCCTTGGTTCAAAACCCCGCATATCGCTGCCACAGCGCGTCTGGGTCAGCCGCCTAAAGTTGACCGCAATGCCCCCGGGCCGCTCGCCTTCCATGACAAGGATAGAGTCGCTGGTCTGATGACCGAAGCGGGGTTGGTGGATGTTCAGGTCACGACGGTTTCGCTGGTGCTAAACGGGCCACTATCTGTCGAAGACGCAGCCCTGCTCTGCACCCGTGTGGGACCTGCTGCGCGTGTGATCGCGCATTTCAACGGCACTGAAGAGGATGTGCGCGCGATCGTCGATACTGTTGTGCTACAGTTCGAGGAGTACCTCACTTCGGAAGGAACGCGTGTCCCGGCCGCCATCAACCTGCTGCAAGCGCGCCGTTCACAATAGACATTGAAGTTGGAGCGGGTAGCGGGAATCGAACCCGCGCGTTCAGCTTGGGAAGCTGACAGGCTACCATTACATCATACCCGCCGCGAGGTTTGAGATACCATCGGCACCTGAGGAACTGCAAGCGCCTTTCGATTGGGAAATTGGATTACTCTGTCCGCGCCCGCAAAGAGTCGATCAGTGATTGGTCAACATCCAAAGCCTCGCATGCTGCGTCCAAAGTCCGTTTGTCCAAATGCTGTGGGTTTAGATCTATGTCCTTTGAGAACGCATCAACGATGGTTTGCATTGCTTTGATTCTCGCAGATTTTTTGTTGTTAGCCGGAATAACGTGCCACGGTGCAATCTCCGTTGATGTACGCGCCAGCATCTCATCGACGGCGATCCCGGCCTCGTCCCAACGTTCGCGATTGCGGAAATCCTCGTAAGTCAGCTTCCAGCGCTTCAATGGGTTGCGCAGGCGTTCTGTGAAACGCGCCATTTGTTCGTCTTGTGAGATATGAAAGAACAGCTTTACGATCCGGGTGCCGTCATCAACAAGCATGCGCTCGAAATCGTTGATCTCTCGATATCCCGCCCGCCACCGTTTCTCCGGAGTGAACTTCTCGATCCGTTCCACCAGAACACGCCCGTACCAACTGCGGTCAAAGGCCGAGATTGCACCTTCGGGCGGCAGGCGCTCCCAGAACCGCAGCAGATAGTGGCGGTTGAGATAGTAGTTGCGCGGCGCGCCTATCGGCCAGACTTTGAAACTGCGCGGATCAAGCGCCTGGCTGATACGGCGGATCGTGCCACCTTTGCCAGCGGCATCCCAACCTTCAAAGACGATTACGCCCTTGGTTCCATGGAATAGAAAAGCTTGCTGAATACGCGCCAGTTTCGCCTGTAGATCGATCAGCTTGTCGAAATAGTCCTTCTTGCCCAACTTCTCACTCAGGTCTGCGTCGGCCAGTTTTGGTGGGTGATGTTTGGACATGAAAGCACCTGATCGTTGCGGAAAAGACCACCCCAGTCTCTACGATATCACGTTTGTTGCATTGATCAGGGTCAAACGAAAAAGGCCGGGCGCAGGGCCCGGCCTTTGATCTGATAGCTCAAAAAATCAAGCGCGACGACGACGGCCACCGCCGCGACGACCGCCTGCTCCACCCGCCGCAGCCGCTTCTTCAGGCGATTTGTTGAACTTGATCCATGCGCCGCCGTGCGGGTCGTTGTTGGTCAGCAGGTTGGCGGCACGGATGGCCTCCATTTCCTTGCCGGCACGCGGCTGGGTCGAGCCCAGACCGAACATCTGAACAAAGGCCTCATCGTCCATGCCTTCGGGCAGGATGATACCAGCTGCGGCAACGGCTTCTTTCTTCTCGGCGATTTTCTTCTGCGTCGTCGGCAGAGCAACCGGGTTCATGATCGCGGACGTCATGCCAGCACCCATCGCCATCGGCAGGAAGGCGTTGTTGATGCCGTGACGGTTCGGCAGACCAAACGAGATGTTGGACGCCCCACAGGTGGTGTTCACACCCAGTTCCTCACGCAGACGACGGACCAGAGCGAAGACCTGCTGGCCAGCAGTTGCCATCGCACCGATCGGCATAACCAGCGGGTCAACCACGATGTCATGCGCCGGGATGCCGAAATCTGCAGCGCGCTCAACGATCTTCTTGGCCACGTCGAACCGCACATCGGGGTCTTCCGAGATGCCGGTATCGTCGTTCGAGATCGCAACAACCGGAACGTTGTATTTCTTGACCAGCGGCAGAACCAGCTCCAGACGCTCTTCTTCGCCGGTGACCGAGTTCAGCAGCGGACGGCCTTCAGCCGCCTCAAGACCGGCCTCCAGCGCGCCGGGAACCGACGAGTCAATGCAGAGAGGGACGTCAACCAGACCCTGAACCAGCTCAACGATCTGGCGCATCAGCGGCGGCTCGGTCTCGTTCGGGTTGGGGTTCGAGTTGTAGACGACGCCTGCGTTGATATCCAGAACGGTCGCGCCTGCAGCAACCTGAGCGAGCGCGTCTTTTTCAACGGTCGAAAAGTCGCCCGCCTCAAGCTCAGCAGCCAGTTTCTTGCGGCCTGTGGGGTTGATCCGCTCTCCAATCACGCAGAACGGTTCGTCAAAGCCCAGAACGGCGGTTTTTGTTTTTGATTCTACGACTGTACGGGTCATGTCCGTTCCTTAAGCGTTAACCGGCTTCGCCGAAGCGCCGCCGTTGTTGATGGCCCAGTTGGCGTTGGTCTTGATGCCGCCAAGGGGGAAGAAGTGTACGTTGGTGATGTTGAAATCCGGGTTCGCCGCTTTGTATTCGGCCAACTCGGTGATCACATCATTCGGCTCATAGGGCAGCAGCAGTTTGGAGACATCCATGGCGCGCTTTTGCAGAACTTTCAGCGACGGGCCAACGCCACAAGCGATGGCGAACTTGATCAGGGTCTGCAACTTGGCAGGGCCTGCGATACCGATATGAACCGGGATGTCGATCCCCGCCTCTTTCAGGCCGTTCGCCCATTCGATGATCGGCTTTGCGTCGAATGCGAACTGCGTGGCCAGCGCCATCTCGGCGTCGGTGGTTTCGCTGAATTTCTGCTTCCAGCGCAGCGCGTCGTCAACGTTCTTGGTCGAGCCGTCCGGGTCGATGTCCTTGTTGCCTTCGGGGTGACCGGCAACGTGCAGGCGCTTGAAACCGGCTTTGTCGAACAGGCCGGACTCCAACAATTGCATCGAGCTGTCGAAATCACCATGCGGCTTCGCCACACCACCGGCCAGCAGTAGCGCCTGATCAACGCCCGCCTCGCCCTGGTACATCGAGATCCAGTTCTCCAACGTTGCGGCATCCTTGATGATGCGCGCTGGGAAGTGCGGCATGACCGGGAAACCTTCGGCGGCGATGCGCTTGGCGGTTTTCACCATGTCTTCGATCGGAGTGCCCTCGATATGGGCGATATAGACACGGGTGCCTTCGGGCAGCAGCGCGCGGAAATCTTCGACCTTTTCGGCGGTGCGCGGCATCACCTCGATCGAGTAGCCCTGCAGAAAGGCTTCGACGGTCGGGTTTACAGGGCCGTTTTCGGCGGCATCACGTTTCTTGAAGTTCAGCAAAGCCATTGCGGCCTCCCATATAGATTTCGGGCTCATGCCCAACCGTCATTCGCGATCAGTGCCTTGATGCGGTCCTGATCATATTCCGTTTCCAGACGCACAGCCTGCGCTTCGGCAATCTCGGACGGGTCGCCCTCAACCGCGAAAGGCTCGGCTTTACGCCATTCGGCCAGGTAGGCATCACTGTCCTTGGCATTCACCTTCATGGCGGCGCGGTCGATGGCCTGTTCAAACCGTTCTTCCAACTGCCGCTTTGCGCCACGACGGCCTTTGCCGACGATGACCTGAGCGGGAATGTCGCGCCAGTACACGATGGTGACGTCAGGCATAGCTGTGATTCCTCCTAACCAATGGGGCGGTTCTAAACGTCTATATTGGGCTAAGGAGGTCGGTTTTCGACACCCAGCGCCTTCCAAGCGACCTTTTTGCCTATGACGGTGTACAGTGGTTTTAGCCGGGTTTCACAGAAAACCAGATATCAAAACTTTCAACGCTTGTATGAGGATGGCTCAACACAAGCAAAAACCCCGGGCGGGAATACCGTCCGGGGCTTGTTTTTAAGGGCGTTTTTGGCGTTAGCCGACCAAACCACCATCGTCGCGCGTGACCGCGATGATGGCCGAACGTGGCACGGCATCTCCGCCTTCGGGCCAGTGGCTGTTGCCGTCCTCACCAGGGTGCTGGACGCCCACGAACATGGTGCGGCGATCCGGCGACCAGCTGAGGCCGGTGATCTCGCACTCATTCGGGCCGACCAGGAAGCGACGGATTTCGCCGGTGACCGGGTCACCTGCCAGCATCTGGTTGTTGCCCTGACCTTCGAAATCACCTTCGTTGCCATAATTGCCGTCGGTCTGTATCCACAGCAGGCCGTTGCTGTCGAATTTCAGACCATCGGGTGAGTTGAACATGTTCTCGGCATTGACGTTGTCCGACCCGCCATAGGTGTCTTGATGGACATTCGGGTTGCCCGCCAGCACATACAGATCCCAGGCAAAACCGGACGCAGTATGATCGCCACCTTCGGGGCGCCAGCGTACGATTTGGCCATAGTTGTTGGCCTCGCGCGGGTTCGGACCGTTGACCGAGGTGTCATCCCCACCGGCATTCGGCTTGACGCCCCGGTTCTTGTTGTTGGTCAGACAGCAATAAACCTCGGCCACGTTCGGGTTAGCAGCCACCCATTCGGGGCGGTCCATGGTCGTCGCGCCCACGGCTGACGCGCCCTGACGGGTGTGGATGCTGACTTCAGCCTGTGAGGCCAAACCGGTTGTCTCGGGCGTCAGGTCCAGCCATTCACCGGTGCCGTCATCGTTGAACTTGGCAACCGACAGCGTACCGTTTTCCAGTAGCGCATTGGTATCAACACCCGCCGCATAGACACCGTCCGAAACGAAGCGGTACAGGAACTCGCCGCGCTCATCATCGCCCATGTAGACGACAACGCGACCGTCGTTGTTGACCACAGATTCAGCATTTTCGTGCTTGAAGCGGCCCAGAGCGGTCAGCTTGCGCGGGGTCGAGGTCGGATCGGTCGGGTCGATCTCAACCACGTAACCGGCGCGGTTCGGTTCATTGGGGTCTTTTGCCACGTCGAACCGTTCGTCGATCTTGGCCCAGCCATAGCCCCAATCCTTGGACGAGACGCCATAGCGCTTCAGTTCAGCGCTGACTTCGTGCGCTTCGTCTTCAGCCGAGAAGTAGCCGTTGAAGTTCTCTTCACAGGCCAGATAGGTGCCCCACGGCGTCATTCCGTTGCCGCAGTTGTTCCACGTCCCCTTGGAGGTCGTGCCGGTCGGATCAGCGGCGGTTTTCATCAGGTCATGGCCCGCAGCCGGTCCGGTGATGGTCATGTCGGTCTGCGGTGTGATGCGGCGGTTATACGGGCTGTCTTTGACGATGCCCCATTTGCCATCGGTATTGGCAATCTCGACCACTGTTACACCATGCGCCATCATGCCCTTGGCGACATCATCGTCCGAGGCCGCCTTGGCGTCCGGGTTGTTACCCCACAGAATGTCACGGTTGGTGTATTCGTTGTTCACGACCAGCAGAACGTGACCGTCATGGAAGAAAACGTCCTGACCATCGGTGTTGTCGCCAAAGGCGCGTTCCTGGCTGGCGGCGGTGCCACGGGTCGCAGGATCGAATTCAGGCGCGTCGGACCACAGCGGATCCCCCCAGCGTACCATGACTTCGGCCTTGTAGCCTGCGGGCACGACCACCTCATCGGCAGTTGAGACCGGAATCGCCTCGAACGAGAACCGATCCGCCGACGCGCGCGCACCTGTGGGCAGAAGCGAGCCGCCTACTGCAGTAAAGCTGCCCATGGCCAAAACGCCCCCCAGAAAGCCACGTCGCGACAAGGCGCGCTCGACCACGCGGTCGAATTCACATTCCTCGGGGCGCGGATTTACGACTTCATCAAATTCATCGAAGGACAGGGTGCGCTCATCTTTCATGGCAGTCTCCGTATCTGGCTGTAAGCTTGTAGAGAATCCCGAAATGGGGATCGGCACGGGAATTGCATTTCAGTATGACCGCTGTGTGACACTCACGTTAAATTCAAAATTGAAATCACTTGCGCGTCGGCGAGACCCCGCCTAGGGTCAACTTAACTCGAAAATCGGAGGGCGTTACGAATGGCGCCCAAGCGTCCCAAAGGTGCGGGCGCGTTCCCGAAGGCGGTCGAAAGCCCCGCGCCGGCAAGACCCGATCCAGATGCACTCTATGCGGCGTTGGATCTGGGGACAAATAGCTGCCGCATGTTGATAGCCCAACCCAAGGGGAGTGGGTTCCATGTGGTCGACAGCTTCTCCAAATCCGTGCAGTTGGGCGCGGGTTTGGAACGCACGGGACGGCTGTCCCGGGCGTCTATGTCGCGCACCGTTCAGGCGTTGCGAATCTGCCAGCAAAAGCTGAAACGAAACAAGGTCAAACGGATGCGTCTAGTCGCAACCGAGGCCTGTCGGCGCGCTAAGAACTCACGCGATTTCATCCGGCAGGTGCGGCGTGAAACCGGCCTGAACCTTGAGATCATCCAGCCCGAGGAAGAGGCCCGTCTGGCCGTCATCTCCTGCGCGCCGCTGGTGTCGACCAAGACCGAGCAGTTGCTGGTCGTGGATATCGGCGGCGGCTCGACCGAGCTGGTGTGGATCGACATCTCGTCTGTGCCGCGCCGCGATCGGCCAGCTGCAATCATGCGTCTGCATAACGGGTTTCACACCGCCGACAGCCCCTTTCCGGCCGCCAAGGTCGTGGACTGGATCAGCGTCCCGCTGGGCGTCGCAACCTTGCGCGACCAGTTTCATGACGTTGAGGATGACTCGGCTCGGTTTGCGTTGATGAGCTGGTTTTTCGAGGAAAACCTTGCTGATTTCGCCCCCTACAAGGACGAACAGACCCGAGCGGGATTTCAGATCGTCGGCACCAGCGGCACGGTGACAACCGTTGCGGCGTCGCATTTGGGCCTGAAGCGCTATGACCGGACCAAGGTGGACGGTTTGCGCATGACCAGCGATCAGATTGACAAAGTCATACGCGGGTATTTAGAACTCGGCCCTCACGGGCGACGCCGGGACCCTCGGATTGGGGATGACCGGCAGGCCCTGATTATGTCCGGCTCGGCCATTTTGCAGGCCCTTTTGCGTTGCTGGCCCACCGACCGCCTGTCTGTGGCGGACCGGGGACTGCGTGAAGGACTGCTTTATGCGCAGATGAGTGCGGACGGCGTATTGGAAGACGGACCGTTCTGATGGCGAAAACACCGAGTGGAAAAAACACCTCAGGCCGCGGACAGCGCGACCTGAAGGTTAAGGTGAAGACGGCGCGTGGGCGCAAGCTCAGCTCGACCCGGTGGCTCGAGCGGCAGTTGAACGACCCCTATGTCAAGCGCGCGAATGCCGAAGGCTATCGTGGGCGCGCTGCGTTCAAGATCCTAGAACTGGACGACAAATTCCGCTTTCTGGTCCCCGGCGCGCGCGTCGTTGATCTGGGCTGTGCGCCCGGTGGCTGGCTGCAGGTCGCGGTCAAGCGGGTGAATGCCTTGGGCGAGAAAAGCGGCAAGCGTATTGGCACCGTTCTGGGTGTTGACCTGCAGGAGGTCGAACCTGTTGCAGGCGCGACGGCTCATGTGCTGGATTTCATGGAAGATGACGCGGACCTCAAGGTCAAAGAGTGGCTGGGCGGCAAGGCTGACGTTGTGATGTCGGACATGGCTGCCGCGTCTTCGGGTCACAAGCAGACCGACCACTTGCGGATCATGGCATTGTGCGAAACCGCCGCTTACTTTGCCTTTGATGTATTGGAAGAAGGCGGCACCTTTGTGGCCAAGGTTCTGGCCGGCGGCGCCGAGGGCGATCTGCAAAAGCTGCTCAAGCAGAAGTTCGAGAAAGTCGCCAACGTCAAACCACCTGCATCGCGTTCGGACAGTTCCGAGAAGTTCGTGGTTGCAACCGGGTTCCGAGGCGGCGCCTAATCTTCAAGTACGATCTGACCGGCCAGCCGCTGTTCGCGCAGCGACGCGGCGGCGATGCCTTGCAGCATCAGCCCTTCGCCATGATTGAGGTCAATCGGCTTGCGGTCCCGAAGTTCCGCGATCCGTTGATCCAATGAGACCTGCCTGCCCCTCGAGGCAGGCTGTTTCAAAACATGTTCCGACATGTGACACCTTTTACGACCTAATGGCCTGACACCCTCGGAAACAGGTCTAGCGGTCAAATCTGCCGGGATGATGGCGCGAAACGGGCGCGCAAAGGCCGTTCTTATGGCCCGAGTTGCCGGGACAGCTCTTGCAGGTTCGGATCATTGGGAATGCGCTGCAAGCCCTCCTGCACGACCTCACGCGCGGCCTGCGGCCCGCGATTGATCTGCGCCAGCTGCACCAGCATCGGCCAGGCTTCCGAACGCTGAGGGTCGAGGGTCACAACCTCGCGAAAGGCACGCTCGGCTGCTGGAGCGTTGCGGAAGGTCAGTGCCATTCCGCCCAGCACCATATGGGTTTCAGGGAAATCCAGACGGTTTGCGATTGCCCCTTGCCACTCGGCAGTGGCCTGCCCTGCCAAGATCCGCTGTTCCTCGGTCATCGCCTCGGGCGGGATTGTCAGGACCTCTTTCGCAGCCGAAATCCGAACGTTGCGCAGCGGGTCGGAAAGCAATGGTTCCAACCGCTGCACCTGATCGCGGGGAGAGGCCTGACGTTGCAACGTCACAGCGTTGGCCCTAACCAGCGGATCGGTATCCGTCAGCAACTTAGCCGTGGCGTCGGCCACCTGACGCGAGCCGAAGGGCTGCAGCAGATACGCCGCTGTTGCGCGCACGATCCCGGCCTGAGACGGATCGTTGGCAATCGCCAGTAGCCCTTCAGGACTGTCCGCCTGCCCCGCCATTGCCGGAGCGAACACCGAACCGAAATGCGGGCCGCGATGGGTTGAGTCCGGAAACCAGCCCTCGATTTGCGTTGCGGCCCATGGCTGGTTTTTGTCGGTGTGGCAGTCAGTACAGGAGTCCTGCCCAAGTCCCAAATCAGGGCGCGGCACACGGAAACTGTGATCTCGCCGACCGTCAACGCCCATATAGACACGCTCGATCATGTGGCAGGTCTTGCACTGTGCGCCTGCGCTGTTTTCGGGGTGGTGGTGATGATCAGGGGTGTCATAGTCCTTGCGGGCCAGAGTTGGGAAATCCGGATTGCCTGCCGGAGAATGGCATTGCGTACAGACCCCGTTGCCCTCAGCCCTCAGCGTTGCGCTATGGGGTTCGTGGCAGTTCATGCAGCCCACGCCCTGTGCGTACATCTTGGATTGCAGGAAGGATCCGTAAACATAGACCTCATCCAGAATCTGACCATCTGGGTGATAGGCCCCCGGTCGCAGAAGCGCGAGATTGTAGGCGTCGTAATAGGGCGTTCCGGGCAGAGGGTTGCCCTGCTCATGCGCCTCGCGCCGGGAATGGCACCCAGCGCATTGCTGAATTTCTGCCTCGGTCTGGCCTTTGCCCCACGACACGGCAAACCCGGCCTCACCTACCCCTTCAGGCAATACACGCCCATTGACCCAATCGATATGTGCCGAGCCGGGGCCGTGGCAGGCCTCACACCCGACGCCGATCTCAGCTTGGCGAGACTGGTAGCTGCGGGTTTGCGCGTCGTAGTTCTTTTCAAATCCCGTTGCGTGGCATTCGGCGCACCGGGCATTCCAATTCTTGTAAGGCCCGGTCCAGTGCAGCCCGTCATCAGGGGGCAAATCCTGATCCGGATAGAGGTGATACCAGCGCTTGTTTTTCGTGTCCCAGACCACATCAAAACTCTGCAGCCGTCCGGGATCGGTTTCAAACAGGTATTGCTGCAAAGGTTCAATACCGACGACCGAGTGGACGTCATATTCGGTTATCACACCGTCTTTTTCAGTGACCTGGGCGGTTGGGACCCCGCCGCTTTGGTCAAACAGGACCGACATTCCGTTATGCTCAAAGCTAGTGCCATCAAAATCGGCAACGATCTTCCCTGCCCCGACCTCGGTCCAGGCGAGCGCGTGGTGGGAGTTCGCCCAGGCCTCAGCCTCATCCACGTGACAGGCAGTGCATTGATCCGAACCGACATAAGACTGCGCCTTGGCGGCCCCGGCCAATGCAACAAAAAGCACCACCCACCTCATGCCGGAGCACTTTCTTCGTCGCGCTGTATATCCATCAGAGCGCCGTTATACTCTGCACCGAGGATCAGGATTGCCGCGCACAGATACAGGAAAATCAACGCCGCCATGGCCCCCGCCAACCCGGCATAGGTGGCGCTATAGCTGGCGAATTGGCTGATATAGATGGAAAATCCCCACCCTCCGGCCCCCAACAGAACAAGGGTCAGCACAACACCAGGCAGAATTTGTGTCACCCGATGGCGACCGGTCGGCAGGATCAGATGCGCGAGCAGGATCGTGCCCGCCGGAACCGCAATGGTGAAGGTCCAGCGCAAACGGTCCACCGACAACCAGTTCGAGACATCTACATCCGTATGCTCGGACACAAGCTGAGTATAAACGGGCAAGACAACCTCGACCGCGGCGATGATCAGGATCGCAGCGCCGCCCAGAATGACCAAGCCAATGCACAGCAGCCGCGTTTTCCAGAATGGCCAACTGTCCTGATCATGATAGGCCTGATTCATCGCCGACCGAACCGCAGCCACTCCGTTGGAAGCGAAATAGACCGCCAACAGACCGCCGATGGTAATCACGCCCGAGCTAGAGCTTTGCAACACCGCGCGCAACTCGGAGACGATCGGTTCAGCCACATCCTGTGGCCACGCGCCGAAAATCAGCTCGATCAATTCGTCGTTCACATAGCCCTGAGACAAGGCGCCCGCCAGCGCCACGGTAAACAGAACAAAGGGAAAAAGCGCCATCATCATCGACATGGCGACATGGCTGCTCATGACAAAGCCGTTCTTCTCGCCAAAGCGCCGAAAGGCCAGGAAAAACGCCTTTATCAAACGGCTTGATATGGGATTCGCAGCACTGGACATACGGAACTCTACCCTGCGCACCCTACGGGTAGAAGCCACCCAAGCGGAAAATCAATCATATAAATAATTGAGCGCATTGCATAAACTCTTCGCCCTGTGCAGGATCGCAACAAGTACCTTGCCTCAGTCAGGTTTGCACATGCCTCTGGACCCGAACACCACCAAGGATGTACCCCGCGCCACACTGCCCGTGGTGCGTGATACATGTATTGTCGCGACCCTTTTGGTTTTGGGACTCTACGCAGGGGCTGCCTTCCTGATCCCGCTCACCATGGCCCTGCTGGTCAACGTGCTGATCATCGCGCTGAGCGACCGGATCGCCGCCCTGACGCGTGTCCCCGTCTGGCTCGCCAACATCGCGGGCGTCACCGTGGTTCTGGCTGGCTTGTTCATGATCATGTATATCCTCGGAAGTCAGGCCACCCAGTTCGCCCGCACCGTCGGCACCTATGAGGAGCAATTCGACAATGCCGTGAATCGCGTCGCCGGATTAGTCGGCAGCGACGTGACGCGTTTTATCCGGGACAATCTGGTCAGCATCGACATGTCCTATGTCGCCCGCATCCTTCTGGGCAGCGCGACCTCGCTGCTGAACCAGTTCTTCCTGATCAGCCTCTATGTTGCGTTTCTGATGGCCGAGCGTTTAGCGTTTCGAAAGAAAATCCAGATGGCGGCCGGCAACCCTCAAACTGGTCGAGAGTTCGCAGCCATGCTGGATGCGATCTCGATCAGTCTGCAACGCTATGTCGGGGTCAAAACCCTGATCAGCCTGATCACGGCGGGCATCAGTTATAGCATTTTTCGCTTGCTGGGCCTTGAATATGCCGAGACATGGGCGGTGCTGACCTTTGCGCTGAACTTCATCCCGTCGATCGGGTCGATTATTGCCGTCATCTTCCCCGCGATGATCGCCTTGGTTCAATTCGAAAGCATCGCGCCATTTCTGGTGGTGGTCCTAGGCTGCGGCACCATCCAGTTCCTGATCGGCAATTTCCTCGATCCCGCGTTACTGGGCCGGTCACTGAACATGTCGACTTTTCTGGTCATCCTCGCCCTGATGTTCTGGACCACCGTATGGGGCCTGATCGGAGCCTTCCTTAGCGTCCCCCTTACCGTCTGTATCCTGATCGTCTTCAGCCATATCCCCGCGCTGAGGCCCGTCGCGATCCTGATGTCTCTGGATGGCAGGCTTGGGGATGACGGCAACGGCGCGGTTTCCGGCTAATTCTGCCGCGGTTCCAAAACAATCAAATATAAGGAAGTCGGAATTCCTGTTGGTCTGCGTGGTGTTGCGCTGATAACATGTTCTCATTACTTGAAAATCCCGAATCCGGGTCCCTGCAGGCACTCCGCTGCACGGCCTGCCTTTCGGGCCGGAACGGGATATTTTTATGAGCGCACTCAATCAGATCATGGATCTCAGATCCCGCATGGCGCAGTCGATCATTGGACAGACCGAGGTGATTGATCGCCTTTTGATCGGTCTTTTGGCCAACGGCAATCTACTGATCGAAGGACTTCCGGGTCTGGCAAAAACGCGCGCGGTCAAGGCCATGGCCAAGAACATGGATGCTCAGTTCAGCCGCATTCAATTCACGCCGGATCTGCTGCCCTCAGACGTGACTGGGACCGAGATTTATCAGCAGACGGACAAAGATAGCGAATTCAAATTCGAACCCGGCCCCATCTTCGCCAACATCGTCCTCGCCGACGAAATCAACCGTGCACCCGCCAAAGTGCAAGCCGCTCTGCTTGAGGCGATGGAAGAACGCCAGGTCACAGTTTCCGGCACAACCCACAAGATGGAGCCGCTATTCATCGTCATGGCCACCCAAAACCCGATCGAGCAAGAGGGCACCTACCCTCTGCCCGAGGCGCAGATGGACCGGTTTCTGATGCATGTGCAGATCACCTACCCTCCGGTCGAGGATGAGGTTGAGGTCATCCGCCTCGTACGTGGCGAGGACATTGCCGCAGGCAAAGATGCCCCCAAAGAGCATCCGCCAGCGATCCCGCAAGACGCCATCTTTGACGCGCGATTCGAGATTGGACAGATCCATGTCTCGGATGCGATGGATCGCTATATGGCTGATATCGTGCAGGCCACCCGCACGCCCGAGGCACTCAGCCCCGAATTGGCCAGTTGGATCGAGATCGGCGCCAGCCCCCGTGCTTCGCTTGCCTTGGACAAATGCGGGCGCACGCATGCGTGGATGAACGAACGCGACTATGTCGACCCCGCCGATATCCGCGCCATTGCCCATGACGTGCTGCGCCATCGCGTGACTCTCAGTTTCGAGGCGCAAGGTTCCGGCAAATCCGCAGATGACGTGATCGCCGAGCTGTTGCGTTTGGTTGCTTTGCCCTGACCCTTAAGGATACCGGCCGCATGAGTCAGACTGCGCCATATTCCAAAGACCCGCGCATCCATGTGGATGCCGAACAGCTTGTGCGTCTCGGCCCACGCACCCGAGCGCTCAGCCTGTTGCCTCGTCAACCTGCGCGGTCGATCCTGAATGGCCGGCATGCCTCGCGACTGCGCGGACGTGGCCTGAACTTTGAAGAACTGCGCGGCTATCTGCCCGGTGACGACATTCGCACGATTGACTGGAAAGTCACCGCCCGCACCGGAAACCCCCATGTTCGGGTCTATACGGAAGAGCGTGACCGCCCGGCTCTGTTGCTGGTCGATCAGCGTGTTTCGATGTTCTTTGGAACCGTCGCCTACATGAAATCCGTCATCGCCGCCGAGGCCGCAGCGATTGCAGCGCATCGCGTATTGGGTCAGGGAGACCGCGTAGGCGGCCTCGTCTTTAGAGACACCAGCGTGGCCGAACATCGCCCTCAGCGCCGCGCGACTGCCCTGACGCGATTATTGTCTTCCATAGCGGCAGCCAACTCCGCCCTACATGCGGGCCTGACGCCGGAACCGACAGTATCATTGAACGATATGCTGACCGAAGCCGCGCGCGTCTGCCAAACTAGCGGCTTGATCTGTTTATTCTCGGACTGCGACGGGCTGGATGACCGGTCGGAAGCCCTGCTCCGCCGTCTTGCGTCGTCGAACGATCTGATTGTGTTCAACGTCGCCGATCCGACATCGCGCAGCTTGGCGCCGGACCTTAAATTGACCGTCTCTGACGGGGACACGCAGATCGAAATCGACAGCTCCGATCCGGAGCTTTCCGCGAAAATCCGCGCCTCCATGGAGGACCGCCTTGAGCAGCTCCACAAATGGTCGCGCCGATACGGGTTCCCTGTGGTTCCCTTGACGACCTCGGAACCGGCGCTGGACCAGTTGCTGCGCTTGTTCGGACATGGCGGAGCACGGCGATGAGCATCGACACCACCGGGAAATCTCTTGTCGACTTACTGAACATGCTCGAACCCGCGCCCGAGCCTTCGCCCATTTCAATGACGCCTCAGACATGGGGATGGGCTGCTTTGGCAATCCTGCTCCTGATCGCCTTATTCGCCGCAGTCTCGGTAGTTCACAAACACAGACGCGCCAACGCCTATCGCCGAGCTGCTCTGGCAGAGCTGTCGGTGCCGGATATCCCGTCAGCAAAGATCGCCGAGGTGCTCCGGCGGACGGCTTTGGCCGCATACCCGAGGGATCAAGTCGCAGGTCTATATGGTGGGGATTGGATTAAATTTCTAAACCAATCCTCTGATATACAGACATTAAATCAAGAGTTAAGTCATGCGTTGACCGAAGCGCCATACAAGGCAACACCCTCGAACGAAGACCTGAGGCAAATGGCCCGGCATTGGGTCAAGTCTCACAAACCGTATCGGAGCGCATGATGTTTTCCTTCGCCGCGCCGTGGGTCTTTCTCTTGCTGCCGTTACCCGCAGCCGTGTATTTCCTCGCACCACCTCAACGTGAGAAAACGGCCTCAGTCCGCATTCCCTTTTTTCGCCGAGTCGCGCAAGCCGCTGGTGTTGAACCAAAATCCGGCTCCGTGATCCGAAAGCGCGCCAGACTGCAAACAGCCAGTATCATCACTATCTGGGTGCTTCTGGTTTTGGCCCTCGCCAGACCGGAACGTTTGGGCGAGCCAATTGTGATCGAGAAATCCGCGCGGGATGTTGTTCTTGCCTTGGATATCTCAGGCTCGATGGATCAGCGCGACTTTCAGACTGAATCTGGCGCGCCGATGCAGAGGCTCGACGCTGTCAAAGGCGTCTTGAAACAGTTCATTGCCGAACGCGATGGCGACCGGATGGCGTTGATCATCTTTGGCACTCGCGCGTTCATTCAGGCCCCCTTCACCGAAGACCTCAATAGTTTGAATGGGTTCCTGGATCAAACTCAAGTCGGCATGGCCGGTCCAAACACGGCGCTCGGCGATGCGATTGGCCTTGGAATACGCACGTTCGAGTCTAGCGAAGTCGACCAGCGCCTGATGATCGTTCTCAGCGATGGAGCGGATACTTCAAGCCGCATGACACCAGTAAACGCCTCGGCGATTGCTGCGGAGAAGAACGTCATCATCTACACGATCGGGGTCGGAGATCCGAACGCCTCGGGTGAAGATCGCGTCGACCTGCAGGCCTTGCAGGACATAGCCGACCGCACGGGCGGAGAGTATTTCTTTGCCGACGACACAGCGGCCTTGGCGCAAACCTACGCGCGCATTGATGAGTTGAACCCACGAACCGTTCAAACCCAAAGCTATCGGCCCCGTCATAGCTTGTCCCATATTCCTCTGCTGCTGGCGCTGATGGCCATTCTAGTCAGCACAGCCGGGTTCCATTTCTCCCACCGGAAAAAGGGAGTGAGCTGACAATGGACCTCACGGATTTCCATTTTATACGAGTGTATTACCTGTTGCTCCTCATCCCGATGGCGTTCCTGTGGTGGCGGATCAGACCCAAGCCCACCCGTCAATCTGCTCAGGCGGTCGGGATCGCACCACATCTTGCTTCCGCCCTGCAATTGGGCGCGGAAGAGAACCGTCGAATTCACCCCATCGATGTCGCCATGATCATCGCCACGCTTGTCACTCTCGCGGCGGCGGGGCCAACGTGGTCGCGCGCGCCCAACCCGTTGATCGCGGATACCGCGCCGTTGGTGATCGCCCTCAAAGTCACCGAAAGTATGGAGACCACCGATCTTGCGCCTTCGCGCTTGGACCGGGCCAAGTTTAAAATCGCCGACCTGATCACCGAACGTGGCGGAGCGCGCACCGCCCTGATCGCTTATGCCGGTACCCCTCACCGTGTTGCGCCTCTGACCGAAGATGCCAACATTCTGCGTCCGCTGCTTGAGGGGCTGACGCCAGCCGTGATGCCCAAACAAGGTGATTCCGCCGCTGATGCCCTAGCGCTAGCACAGTCCATTCTGGACGAAAGCGAGAGCCCTGGCGCAGTTTTGTTTGTTCTGGACGATCTCGATCCGTCTCAGGTTCCTGCTCTAAGCAACTCAACCCATGATCTTTTCTTCCTGACCATGCTGCCCGATCACGACAGGATTGTGCAGCTGGGAAATGTCCAAGCTGCTTCGACTGTTGCGTTCACGGATGACGACCGGGATATCTCTCGGCTGCAACGCCAAATTCAGTCGGCCTATACCGCTGCCTTGGACGATGATGATCGGCTGGACTGGCAAGACAAGGGTTGGATTCTGGCCTGGCCCGCTGCGCTGCTGTCGCTGTTGTGGTTCCGCAAAGGTTGGGTGATCCGCTGGGCTCTTTTGGCGTTGTTCGTCCTTCCGCCCGCGGGCGCGCGCGCGGAAGGATGGCGGGATTGGTTCCTGACGCCGGATCAGCAGGGGCAAATTGCGATGAACCAGAAGCGGTTTGGAGACGCGGCCGAATTGTTTGAGGACCCATATCACAAGGGCTATGCGTATCTAAAAGACGGTCAATATGAACTGGCCTCTGAGATTTTCACCGCTTTGAACACGGCCGAGGCCGCTTTTGCCGAAGGTATGGCCCGTATCCGAAATCGCGAATACCGCCCGGCAATCGCGGCGTTCGAAACCGCTCTGGAACGACAACCGGATTGGCCAGAGGCGCAACATAACCTTGAGGTTTCCAAGGCCATCTTGGATTATGTCGAAACGACCCGGGAACAGTCTGACACGGGCGAGGAAGCTGGCATCGGCGCGGACGATACGGTGTTCGACAATGACGACGCGCGGGGAAGTGAAACCACGGTTCAAGCGCCTAAGGACGGGCCGCAAACGCTGAATGCGGAGCAATGGATCAGCACCATTGATACCGACATGCAGGATTTCCTGCGCAACCGCTTTCTGCTGGAAAATCAGGAGCGAACGGAATGAGATACGCGCTCCTCTTCATTCTTCTCTTCCCTGTATCCGTGGTCGCGCAAGGCAACGAAACAACCGCCCCGCAGATCATTGTGGAGGTGCCGGAAGAATCCGTCCTCGTCGGCCAGCCAGCGATTGTTCGGATTAAGGTTCTGGTGCCGACCTTCATGCCACAACCGCCGGAATTTCCCTCTCTGGAGCAGCAGAACCTCTTGGTGCGCCTGCCCGAACGGGCCTCGGGGCCGGTCAGTGAGACCGTGAGCGGCGAGACATGGTCGGGTGTTCAGCGCAGCTATCGGGTGTATCCTCTGATTGCCGGCGACATCACCTTCGACGCACAGACGGTTGCCGTGACCTATGCCGATCCCGCCACAAACGCCCCGGTTCAAGCCACGGTCGACCTGCCTCCGGTCAAGATCACAGCCGAAATACCCGATGGCGCGGAGGGTCTCGACCCGTTGATCATCGCAACCGGGTTTACCCTTGAACAGAAACTTGAAGGTCCAACCGAGATGCAGGCTGGTGACGCCATCACGCGCGAATTGACTGCGCGCATCTCTGGCACAACGCCGCTGTTGATCCCGGTTCTGACACCGCAACAGCAAAGCCCGCTGCTGCGCGCCTATCCCAAAGAACCCCGGATTTCAGAATCCGAGGAACGTGGAGTGTTGTCCGGTCAACGTCAGGAAGAGGTCGTGTATATCGCGCAGCAAGAAGGTGACGCGCAGTTGCCCGAAGTTTCCATCGACTGGTTCAACCTGCAGACCAACCAGGTCGAAACCGCCTCAGTTCCCGCCACGGACCTGACGCTTGCGCCACCGAAATGGCAGCCGCCCAGTCTGGACGAAGTTCTGAAGATCGCTACCTTTTCCGCAATTGCCCTTTTCGCGATCGTGGCATTGTGGCGTTTGCTTTCCCCACGCATCCGCGATCTGAGAGAGGCACGCCGTGATCGCTATCTGGCGTCGCCGAGATATGCGGTGGACGCCTTGAAGACCGCCGTTCAAGCGCATGATTTAAATGCGACTTATACCGCGTTGGAGCTTTGGAGATCGCGTGACGGCAACTCTAAGAATGCGGAGAAGCTGGAGGACTGCCTGACCCGTATCGGTTCTGCCCGGTACTCCGGTCGCGATCAATCCGAAGACTGGAGTACTGCCCTGCAAAGCCTAACCTCAATGAAAGATGCGGTCCCGCGCGACAAGGATGCTTTGCCTCCGCTTAACCCCTAGATCAGCTCTGGCAATTGGCAATCAGTTTGCTGCGGTCGATCAGGCGCAGGCGCCCATAGCCGAGTTCAACCAGACCCAGATCCACAAGGCGATGCAGGTTGCGATGCAAGGTCGGTTGAGAAACCGCAACCATCGCGGCCAGCTCCTCTTGCGATACAATGATCCATCCGTCGGCTTTCGCGGCCCCCTCGTCCAGATGCAACAGACGCAAAACAAGGCGTTTCTCGGTGCCCGTGACGGCCAGATTGGCCATGATGCGCAGGGATGTTTTCATGTTCTCGCGCGTCAATGCGTAGAAATCGCGTATGTATTCCGGGTTGTCCTGAACCAGCCTCTCGACCCGTGAGGTGGGAAAGAACAAGGCCCGGGTTTTTTGGGTCGCCATCACACTGATCAGGCGCCGCGCTTCGGCGAACAGTGCCAAATCACCAACCCAAAACCCACGCCCATCGCGATGAACGACAAATTCCTGCCCGTCATCGGCCGGGGCGGTGATCTGAACAGCGCCGCTGAGAACCGCGTGAATTCCATTTGCCTCATCGCCGTAGAGATAAAGCGTTTCCCCTGCATCAAAGGTTTTTCGCACGGCGCAAGTCATAAGATCGCTCTGAAATTTGTGGCCGCGCGCGCCAAACCAATCCGACTGGGTCAGCGTTCGGATATCCTCATCAACATCAAACATTAGTATCTTTCAAAGCGATCATATGATAAGTTTTCGATACGTTTCATAGCCTAATCTAGTTCTGTTCGATTCTCGGACCAATAGATAGTTTTTTGTCCGACAATCAACACCTTGCTCGCGGTCTTTTCCTTAAGTCGGCCGCTGCCATTAACGATAAAATTACCGGGCCATTAATTCCCGTTTACTGAGGAGTACTACATGTCACCTCCACGAATGATTGCTAACAATTGGCGCAGTGCAGTGCGCAGGGTCGCTGTTGCGACGGTTGCCGTTGCCCTTGCCCTGCCGGCTTGGGCGCAGGATCAAAAGCCCAATATTCTTGTGATATGGGGCGACGACATTGGTCAGTCCAATATTTCGGCCTACACGATGGGTCTGATGGGATATCAGACACCCAATATCGACCGCGTTGCCAAAGAAGGCATGATCTTCACCGACTATTACGGTGAGCAGTCCTGTACCGCGGGCCGGTCCTCCTACATCATGGGTCAGTCCGTGTTCCGTACCGGTCTGTCCAAGGTCGGCCTGCCCGGTGCTGATCTGGGAATGCAGGTCGAGGATCCGACCATTCCCGGCCTACTCAAAGACCATGGCTATGTGACGGGTCAGTTCGGAAAGAACCACCTGGGTGACAAGGATGAGCACCTACCGACAAACCACGGATTTGATGAGTTTTTCGGGAATCTTTATCACCTTAATGCCGAGGAAGAACCGGAAAACGAAGACTATCCCGGTGATCGCGTGTTGGCAGATGGCCGCACCTTCCGCGAGGCGTACGGCCCGCGTGGTGTGATCAAATCCAAATCCGATGGCACGATCGAGGACACCGGCCCTCTGACCCGCAAGCGCATGGAAACCGTAGATGATGAGACCGTGGCGGCCGCAATCGACTTCATCACCCGCGCGCACGAGCAGGGTCAGCCCTTCTACGTCTGGTGGAACGGGACCCGTATGCATTTCCGGACGCATGTCAAGGACGAGATGCGCACCAAGGCCAACGAAATCTCGGGTCGTGTGGCCGATGAGTACACCGCAGGCATGATTGAACATGACATGCATGTCGGGCAACTGCTCGATTTGCTGGACGAGCTTGGCATCGCCGACAACACGATCGTTCACTACTCCACCGACAACGGCCCACACATGAACACGTGGCCGGATGCCGCCGCAACGCCATTCTGGGGTGAGAAGAACACCAACTGGGAAGGCGGATGGCGTGTGCCCTCGATGGTGCGCTGGCCGGGCCAGATTGAGGCCGGTTCTGTCACCAACGAGATCGTCCACCATATGGACTGGCTGCCCACCTACCTTGCGGTTGCCGGCGATCCGGATATCAAGGAAAAGCTGAAAGCGGGCTATAGCTCGTCTGGTATGGGCCGTGACTACAAGGTGCATCTGGATGGCTACAATATCCTGCCCCTGCTGACCGGTGAGTCTACCGAAAGCCCCCGGAAAGAGATCTTCTACTTCTCGGATGATGGCGACCTGACGGCGCTTCGTTTTGAGGACTGGAAGCTGATCTTCCTGGAGCAGAAAGCATGGGCAACCCTGCGCGCCTGGATCGAACCCTGGACCGAGCTGCGCATCCCGTTGATCATCAACCTGCGCCGCGACCCGTATGAGCGCGCATACCGGACCTCGAACACCTACTATGACTGGCTATTGGATCGGGCCTATTTCCTCGTTCCCGCCCAGCAATATGTCGGTACGTTCCTGAGTACGTTTGAGGAATTCCCACCGCGTCAGAAAGCGGCAAGCTTCAACCTTGATCAGGTGATGGAGAAGCTGACAACGCCGACCAACAACTAAGATCGGCGTCCAAATAAACCGGGCCGCCCGTGTTGGGGCGGCCCTTTTCCGTTCAAAAACCACCGAGAATTTCATGAAACACGCTGTTCTAAGCGCCCTTTTGTCCGTCGCCCCTTTTTCACTGTTGGCGGACCCTCTGCCCAGTTGGACGCAAAGTGAATCGAAGGCGGCGATTGTAGAGTTTGTGGAGGCCGTGACCGACCCTGACGGCCCGGATTATGTCACCCCTGCGGACCGGGTCGCGGTCTTTGACAATGACGGCACGCTTTGGGCGGAACAGCCGGTCTATTTCCAGTTCATCTTTGCTATGGATCGACTAGCCGAGATGGCTAAGCAAGATCCAAGCATCCTGACCACTCCGACCTTGAAAGCTGCTGCAGAGGGTGATCTTGCTACAATCCTAGAGGGTGGTCACGACGCGTTGATCGAGGTCGTCAATACCTCGCATTCCGGCGTCAGCGTCGAGGCGTTTCAGGCGGCGGTAGCCGATTGGCTCGACAATACGCAGCACCCTGATACCGGTTTACCCTTTGATCAGATGACCTACCAACCAATGGTCGAGCTGCTACGTTATCTGCGCGATGAGGGGTTTACGACGTACATCGTCTCAGGCGGCGGTCTTCATTTCATGCGAGTCTTTGCCGAACAGGCCTATGGTATCCCGCCTGAACAGATCCTCGGCACGTATGGCACCACCAGCTATGCTCAGGTCGACGGGGTTCCGACTATCGTCAAGGAACCGGGCATCGCCTTTATCGACGACAAGGAGGGCAAGCCAATCAACATCGAACGCACGCTCGGCAAACGCCCCATTCTGGCCGGAGGGAACTCGGACGGCGATTTCGCCATGATGGAGTGGACCACGGCGGGTGATGGTCCGCGTCTTGGAGTCCTTGTCCACCACACGGATGCGGAACGGGAATGGGCCTATGACCGCGAAAGCCCAATTGGCCGCTTGGTTGACGGGTTGGATAAAGGCCCCGACATGGGCTGGGTTATTGTGGATATGGCGCAGGACTGGTCTCGCATCTACACTGGCGCTAACTGACCTGCGCCGGAGGCCCTCAACCCTATGTGGACATTGCTTGTTTCTGCCCTCGTTTTTTGTCTCTACGTGACGGCAGGCGTGTTCTCGCTGCGCGCGGCACAAACCGCGCGTACCCCTCAGGGGGCCGTGGGCTGGGTGGTCTTCCTGATTTCGGCCCCCTTCTTTGCGGTGCCGATGTATCTGTTTTTGGGCCACCATCGCTTTCGCGGCTACCGCATCGCGCGGCAGGAAAGCGAGCGCGTTGTCGGAGGCATCAAGACCTTTGCCGACTATTCGAAACCCGACCCCTCTACCATGACACTCAACCCGCGTCCTTTCGAGGTTCTGGCCCACCTGCCCGTCTCGCGTGGGAACGGGGCTGAGTTGCTGGTCGATGGGCAGGCCACGTTTGATGCGATTTTCAAGGCCATCGACGCCGCTAAAAACTACATCCTGATTCAGTTCTACATCGTCCGGGATGATACGCTTGGGCAAGAGCTGCAGAAAAAGCTGATCGCCGCGGCCAAGCGCGGGGTACACGTTCGGTTCATGACGGATGCCGTCGGCAGCTACGGCCTTCCACCAACGTATCTCGAAACGATGCGCGATGCTGGGATAGATGTGGCCGACCCCAAAGAACAACGCGGCCCGAACTTCCGGTTTCAGTTGAACTATCGCAATCACCGCAAAACGGTGATCATTGATGGCGAAACCGGATTCATTGGCGGCCACAATGTAGGGGTCGAATATCTGGGCCAAAGCGACAAATTTGGCCATTGGCGTGACACACACCTGAAGATGACCGGCCATATCGTGCGGCAGCTACAGCTGATTTTCTGCGAAGACTGGCACTGGGCGCGCGACGAGGATCTGATTGACCACCTTGATTGGGCAGGAAGCGAGGCCGAGCAGGACATGAACGCCCTATTGGTGGCAACCGGGCCGGGAGATGACACCGAAACCGGTGCCATGCTGTTCTTTGCTGCGATCGCAGAGGCCAAGGAAAGGCTATGGATCGCCTCGCCCTATTTCGTGCCGGATATCGACATCATGACCGCCTTGCAGCACGCGGCCATGCGCGGCGTCGATGTCCGTATTTTGTTACCAGACGTGATCGACCACCGCCTGCCCTGGCTGGCTGCCTTCGCCTATTTCGACGAGATTCGAGACTGTGGCGTGCGCGTGTTCCGCTACACTGACGGGTTCATGCATCAAAAAGCGTTCGTGGTGGACGATGCTCTGGCTGCGGTTGGAACGACAAATCTGGACAACCGCTCATTCCGGCTGAATTTTGAGGCGATGGCGCTGTTCTTCGACCCGCGCGCGGCGGAAGCCGTCAGTGAGATGCTGTCAGCCGATTTCGAGAACTGTTACGAGCTAACGCGATCAATGTCCCAGCAACCAGCCCATATCCGCTTTGGCGCCCCTCTGGCGCGGCTCTTTGCCCCTATTCTTTAAGAGAAAATTCGGTCCTGAAATACGCGCGTCATCATGGCAACCATGTAAGCGGTCGACAGGCCAAAGGCCAACAGCCCTGCCACAGAAGCGAAAGATCCGAAAATCCGAAGTGCCTCACCCAGAACAATGTCGCCGTAGCCCAGGGTCGTGAAGGTCACCAAGGAAAAGTAAATCGCGGTGTTCCAATCCGGCAGAACGTCGAGCAACACCCAGACGATCGCCCAAATCCAAACCTGAATGGTGTGGATCGCGACAATGAAAACGAGAGCCACCGCAATCGGCATCGCCGTGCCCATAAACACGCCTCTCTTTTCCAGATTGGTTTCCATCTTCATGATCACCACAGTACACCACGTCAAAAGCAGGATTTCGACCAGAAAACAAAGGCCCAGAAACGTGCTTCCCCAGACAATCTGATGTAGCAAGGTCATGTTTTTACGTCCTGAATCAAGCTGCGGTAAGGTCGTCTCAGCATGACCTTTGCAGCCCGCAAGCACAAGGGCACAGGCCGATGTCACGTATCAAGACCCAGTCGGCACTGGACAGCGGATCAAACAGTTGCACATCTAGGACAAAAAGCGAGGCGGATCATGCTGTTGTCGATTGAACATGTTCACAAGACCTATCCCGGTGGACGGCCTGTGCTGCAGGATGTCTCGCTGTCGCTGGACCACGGCCAGACCCTGGCGCTGACCGGTGAAAGCGGCAGCGGCAAATCCACCTTGCTGAATCTATCTGCCGCGCTGGATCATTTCGACGCCGGAGAGATCACGCTGGACGGTATTGCTCTGTCGGGTCTGGATGATGCCGGGCGCGCCGGGCTGCGGCGGAAACACGTTTCGCTGGTGTTTCAGCAGTTTAACCTGATCCCATCGCTGACGGTTGCCCAGAACCTCTCCTTCCACGCGCGGCTGGCCGGGTGTCATGATCCAGACTGGGAGGCACATCTAGCTGATCGCCTTGGCCTGAGCGATCTTCTGTCCCGCTTTCCTGAGCGACTGTCCGGCGGTCAGCAGCAACGCGTCGCCATCGCGCGCGCGATGGCCGTGAGGCCCAAGCTGCTGCTCGCGGATGAGCCGACGGGCAATCTGGACGAAACCGCCAGTGCAGTCGTTCTCGATCTGATGCTGTCCCTCGTGACCGAAACAGGTGCCGCTCTGCTGTTGGTAACCCATTCGCAAGATATCGCAGGCCAACTGGATCGCAGAGTTCACTTGGCGGGCGGGCGTATTCAATGACTGCAGCTGTTGTACAAGCGCTTTTGTCTCATTGGCGAAGCCATTGGTTGCAGCTTGCTACACTGCTCATCGGGATCGCCTTGGCAACCGGGCTTTGGTCGGCGGTTCAGGCGATCAATGCTGAGGCCCGCGCCAGCTACGCCCGTGCCAATGCGCAGCTTGCCTTGGGCCAATTTGACGAGCTGCGCGATCCTTCGGGCGCGATCCCGCTGGACCGCTATGCAGACCTTCGCCGCGCCGGCTGGCAGGTCGCAGCGGTGCTTGAGGGGCCCTATCGCATCCAAGGCCGAACGCTGCGCGTGTTAGGCGTCGACATGGTCGCCTATCCGGCCCTGCCTGCGATCACCGAGGCTGAAGCAGAAACGGATCCCGCTGATATCCTGACGGCACCGGGCCGCTTGCTGGCCTCCGCTGAGTTGGCCACCCTATTGCAGTCGCAAGACGATCTGCCGCCGGTCCTGATAACAACCGAGCTTTCACCCGATGTCATTCTGACCGACATTGGAGTTGCCGAAACCTTGCTCGAGGCGCCCGGCCAGATTTCTCGCCTTGTCGTTCTACCGAATCAACCTCGCTCGGTCCCTCCATTGTCCGAAATCGTGCCCGAATTGGAGCGGGTCAGCCCCGCCTCACAAGTCGATACCGCGCAGCTGACCGATAGTTTCCACCTGAACTTGACCGCGTTTGGAATGCTGTCCTTTGCCGTGGGGCTGTTCATCGTCAACGGCACAGTCGGTTTGGCTTTTGCGCAGCGTCGCGGCATGATCCGAACGTTGCGGGCGCTTGGTGTCTCGATGCGGCGGCTGGTCTGGTTGATCCTGGCTGAACTGACCCTGCTCGCCCTGATTGGAGGCATCATCGGCCTGATCCTGGGCTTCTTCCTCGCCGGAGCACTTTTGCCAGATGTTGCCGCCACATTGCGCGGTCTCTATGGCGCACCTGTGACCGGGCAATTGACCCTCCAACCCGCATGGGCATTGGCCGGATTAGGAATGGCGCTTGGAGGCACCCTGATCGCAAGCGCACAAGCCCTTTGGCGCCTGTCCCGCATGCCGTTGTTGGCTGGCCCGGGCGTGCAGGCCTGGCGCGGAAGCGGACAAGGCCAACGGCTAGCGGCCTACTTCGGCTTGGCGCTGCTTGTCTTCGGGGGCTTCGCTTACACCACGGTCGGAGACCTCCTCGGAGGTTTCGCACTATTGGCGGGCCTGTTGACGGGCGCGGCATTGCTGTTGCCGCTCAGCCTGTCCGTCACGTTAAACCTCTGTGCCCGTCGCGCCCACGGCCCGGTTGCGCAATGGGTCTGGGCCGACATGCGCGCACAACTGCCCGGTCTGTCGCTCGCTCTGATGGCGCTGCTGCTGGCCTTGGCGGCGAATATCGGCGTGGGAACCATGGTCTCCAGCTTCCGACTCACCTTTGTCGGTTGGTTGGATCAACGACTGACATCCGAGCTTTACCTGACGGCCGAAAGCGACCAACAGGGGCGTGAGATCGCCCAGTGGCTAGAGCCACAAGTCACCGCCATCCTCCCCATCCGCAACGTGGAACTGGCGCATGAAACCGGGCCGTTGTTCCTCTACGGCGTGGTCGACGACCCGACCTACCGCCAGTATTGGCCACTGATCGCGCGCGCAGATGACAGTTGGGATCAGGTCATGTCGGGGGATGCAGTGTTGATCAACGAACAGCTTGCGCGACGCGCCGACCTCTGGCCCGGTGACGAGCTGCGGCTTGGTCCGAACCACCAACTGCCAGTCGCAGGGGTTTACTCGGACTATGGCAACCCGACCGGACAGGCGATCGTTTCGATGGCGCAACTGGACCTGATCGCACCGGGGCAAGAGGCGCGCCGGTTCGGCATTCGGCTTGACCCAAACCGCGCAACCGAGTTGGCGCAGACCCTGCGCGAGCGGTTCGGTCTTGCGCCTCAAGCCGTTGTTCAGCAGGCCGCGATGAAGGCCCAATCCCGCGCGGTTTTCGAGAAGACATTTGTGGTGACCTCCGCCCTGAATGTCCTGACACTTGGGGTTGCCGGGTTTGCCATCCTCACCAGCCTCCTGACGCTCTGGACGCAGCGACTGCCCCAGATTGCTCCTGTTTGGGCGCTTGGACTAGACCGCGCGCAATTGGCGCGGCTGGAGCTTTCGCGCAGCGCCATTTTGGCCGCGATGACGGCTTGCCTTGCACTGCCACTTGGGCTGATCCTCGCATGGGTGCTGCTCGCTGTGATCAATGTCGAAGCCTTCGGCTGGCGGCTGCCCATGTATGTCTTCCCGTGGGACTGGCTGGTTCTCTTCCTACTGACGCTGATTGCCGCGCTGGCCGCAGCCGCCCTGCCCGCCCTTCGTCTGCTGCGTCTACCACCCGCCGACTTGCTGAGAGTATTTGCCAATGAACGCTAAGACCTTATTAATAACCCTGCTGCTTCTATTCCCCTTTGGCGCATTGGCTCAGGGGTATGCGGGGCTTGGAGGTTCCGCCGAAGGCTTCAAAGTCCCTCAGCGCGGCTACACGTTCGAATTCCCCTTAGATCACGGCCCTCATCCCGAGTATCGGATCGAATGGTGGTACCTGACGGCTAATCTGAAGGGCGACGACAGGAAGGACTATGGCATTCAATGGACCCTGTTCCGATCAGCCCTCAAACCCTTTGAAACCGAAGGCTGGCAGAGCCCTCAGATCTGGATGGGCCATGCGGCCGTCACAACACCAGAACGCCACTTCTTTGCGGAGCGCCTGTCGCGCGGCGGTGTGGGTCAGGCCGGTGTCATCGCCGAACCATTCGCGGCGTGGATTGACGAATGGCGGATGAGTGGACCTGACTTTGAAATTCTGTCCCTGACGGCCCATGGCGCGGATTTTGGCTATGACCTTGCGCTGAACGCCCAAGGGCCGTTGGTCTTTCACGGGGACGCTGGCTATTCGGTAAAATCCGCGGACGGTCAGGCAAGCTACTACTATTCACAACCGTTCTACGCTGTGGAAGGCACGTTGCACCTGCCGGACCGGGACGTCACGGTCACCGGCCAGGCATGGTTGGATCGCGAGTGGTCCTCGCAGCCGCTGGCCGAGGATCAAAGCGGATGGGATTGGTTCTCGCTCAGCTTTGACACCGGCGAGAAGCTAATGGCATTTCGCCTGCGCGGCGATCGACAGGACTATACGGCGGCCACTTGGATCAATGCGGATGGCAGCACGCGGGCGTTGCCCGACGGGTCCGCCTCCTTCACGCCGCTTGAAACCGCGCCGGTCGCCGGGCGCGACGTACCGATACGCTGGAACGTCGCACTGCCGGATTATGACTTGGATGTTGAGGTCGCAGCCTTGATCCCCGATGCTTGGATGGGAACGCGATTTGAGTACTGGGAAGGCCCGGTCACCGTCTCAGGCAGCCACGCCGGGCACGGCTATCTGGAGATGACCGGATACTGATCTATCGCACGACGTAGACTGAGACGTTTGCGTGCCGCACCACGCGGGCGGCGTTCGGCCCCAGAAGATAGTCTTTCAAATCCGGCTTGTGCGCACCGATAACGATCAGGTCCGACCCCGCACTTTCTGCGGTTTTCAGGATCTCCTGATAGGCGGTCCCGGTGGCGACTACATGCCGGACGGAGGCATTACGCTCAGCGCCCAAGGTCGCCACGCATAGCTCGGTCAACTCAACCTGTGCCTGTTCCAACGCCTTTTCGTGGTGGTCGGTCTCGAAGAACCCCGAGACCCAGCTTTCACCATAGTCTGGCAGGACGGTCACCACATCCAGTTGCGCGCCGTCCATATCTGCCAGTGCGACCGCTTTCTTCAGCACAGGGCTGTCCAGATCACCGTTGCTGATGTCTACGGCGCAGAGAACCGATTGTGTCATGCCGCCACCTCTTCTTGTCTGGCGGCCCGGCCGCGTTGCAGGAAGGCGATCAAGCCCAACAAGAGCATCGCCGGGATATAGATCAGCTGTTTCGGAGGCTGACCGGACGGCAGGCTGACCGAGCTCAAACGCACCGCGTCATCGCCGTAATAGTCGAAAATGCCCAACTCATCCGCGACGGGCGAACCGAAAAGCGGCTCTTCGAGTTTGACCAATCCGTCCTCCTCCAACAGCAGCAGACCCATGGCGTCAACGCGCGCGGCACCGCCCTCTTCATCGCCGACAGTCACGACAACGGTAGTGTCCGTCATCTCGAGCGTGTCGAAGTCCGGTCCACTGACAACAACGCGGACCTCGGTGCCCGGAAGCGTTTCTCCGATGGTTTCCACGAAGGCGGCTGGCTCGACCGAGCTAAAGGGTGGCGAGATCCGGTCCATGAAGAAGTCTGGCCGGAACAGCGCAAAGGCCACCGCGATCAGAGCAACGCTTTCATAGATGCGGTTATGGGTCAGGAAATAACCCATGGTACCCGCCGTGAAGACCAAAATCGCAATCGTAGCAAATATGGCAACGGTGATCCCTTCGGCCCAGGTCACGTCGATCAGCAGCAGGTCTGTGTTGAAGATAAACACAAACGGCAGCGCAACGGTCCGCAGGCTATAGAAGAAGGCCGTGAAGCCGGTACGGATCGCATCACCACCGGACACAGCCGCAGCCGCAAAGCTCGCCAACCCGACCGGAGGCGTCACATCCGCCATGATCCCGAAGTAGAACACGAACAGATGTACGGCGATCAGCGGCACGATCAGCCCGCTCTGCGCACCAAGTTCAACAACCACTCCGGCCATCAGCGAGCTCACCACAATGTAGTTCGCCGTGGTCGGCAGGCCCATGCCAAGAATCAGGCTGAGGATACCAACCATCACCAGCATCAGGATCAGGTTGCCGCCCGACAAGAACTCGACCAGATCGGCCATCACCTGGCCCACACCGGTCAGCGTCACGGTGCCAACGATCACGCCCGCCGTGGCCGTGGCCAACGCGATCCCGATCATGTTGCGAGCGCCGTCGATCAGGCCTTGCCACAGATCTGCAACTCCGTCGATGAAGCGGTTGTAGACCTCGCTCTCGTCCCGGAACATCGCTTTGAGCGGCTTCTGCGTCAGCAGGATCACGAACAGTAGCGCCGTTGCCCAGAAGGCGGACAGACCGGGTGATTTCTGTTCGATCATCAGGAAGTAGACCAGCACGATGATCGGTAGCAGATAGTGCAGACCGGCCTTGTAGATGTCCGCGATGACCGGCAGTTCAACCTCTTTGGCGTTTGGATCATCCGGCTCAAGGTCGGGGACCTGCGCAGCAAGATAAAGCAGCGCCACATAGACTGCGCAGACGATCAGGCTCAGCAACATGCCAGCGGCGGTCGGCACCATGCTGGTGACCGCTTCGACCGGGTATTGCGAGCCATAGCATAGGCCAGCAAAGACGATGAAGAAGGACAGCATCCCGACCACGGTCCGCGCGAGGTGAACCTCACGGTTGCCCAATGTTGGCATGTTCCGCTTCACGGCTTCCAGATGCACGATATAGACCAGCGCAATGTAAGAGATCGCCGCCGGCAGGAAGGCATGGGTGATGACCTCAACATAGGAAATACCCACATATTCCACCATCAGGAAGGCCGCGGCCCCCATGACGGGTGGCATGATCTGGCCGTTCACGGACGAGGCAACCTCGACCGAGCCCGCCTGTTCACTGGAGAAGCCGACGCGCTTCATCAGTGGAATGGTGAAAGTACCGGTTGTCACAACGTTTGCAATCGACGAGCCAGAGATCAGACCGGTCGCCGCCGACCCCACAACAGCCGCCTTGGCCGGACCACCGCGCAGGTGGCCAAGGGCACCGAAGGCCATCTTGATAAAGTAATTCCCTGCCCCGGCTTTATCGAGCAACGCCCCGAATAGCACGAACAGGAAGACGAATTTCGTCGAGACTCCAAGCGCGATGCCGAACACGCCCTCAGACGTGATCCACATATGGCTCATCGCTTTTTTCAGACTCGCGCCCTTCCAACGGATCACCTCAGGCACCCATTCGGACGAGCCGAAAAACACATAAGCTAGGAAGATCGTCGCGATGATCGCCATGGCCGGGCCAAGCGCACGACGCGCGGCCTCGAACAGCAACAGCAACCCACCCAGCGCGACCCATTTATCGGTGTCGTCCGCCAGACCGCCTGCATTCACGATCTTATCGTAGAAAAAGTAGCCGTAGAGCGCCACAAACGCGCCCAGCAGGCCCATGATCCAGTCCTGCACGGGTATATAGTTCCGAGGGCTGGATTTCAGCGCCGGATAGGCCGCAAAAGCCAAGAACATCGCAAAGGCCAGATGGATCTGGCGCGAGTTGTTGACCACGCTGCCGGGCAAAACGACGTTTGATACTGGCGAGGCCAAAACGACCTGAAACACCGACCAAAGCGCGGCGACGATTGCCAGAAAGATCCCGACACTACCGACCGGGTTACGACCGCCCGCGTCGGAGGAGGCTACAAGCTCCTGCAGCTCTTCTTCGGATAGCGGTCGGTTGGATTGCGTGTCGGAACTCATATAAATGTCTCCCCGTCATATGGCCTTTTTGGCCTTATTTTTGCCCGTTCGATCCGGGCTTGGGTTGCAGGGCGCCCTTGGGCACCCTGCTTCAGGTCTGGTTTACTGAACCCAGCCTTTTTCTTTGTAGTACTTTTCAGCACCCGGATGCAGCGGAGCCGACAAGCCGTCCGCGATCATCTCTTCCGGCTTCAGGTTTGCAAATGCAGGGTGCAGCTTTTTGAAGTCGTCGAAGTTCTCGAAAACCGAGCTGACAACTGCATACACAGCATCTTCCGACACATCTGCCGAGGTAACGAACGTCGCGCCAACACCAAAGGTAGTGGTGTCACCGTCCGAGCCACGGTACATGCCACCCGGAATGGTCGCGGTACGGTAGTACGAGTTGCCGTCGATCAGGCCGTCAATCGCGTCGCCAGTGACGTTCACCAGAACGGAATCACATGCGGTGGTCGCTTCCTGGATCGAACCCGACGGGTGACCAACAGTGTAGATCATCGCGTCGATCTGGTTGTCGCACAGAGCTGCCGACTGCTCGGCCGCTTTCAACTCGGATGCCAGTTCGAAGTCGTCCAGAGTCCAGCCCATGGCTTCCAGAACAACATCCATGGTGCCGCGCTGACCGGAACCGGGGTTGCCGATGTTTACGCGCTTGCCTTTGAGATCTTCAAAGCTGGCGATGCCGGAATCGGCACGGGCCACGACGGTGAAGGGCTCAGGGTGTACCGAGAATACGGCGCGCAGGTTTTCGAAGGGGCCAGCCTCTTCGAATTTCGATGTGCCGTTATATGCGTGGTACTGCCAGTCGGACTGGGCCACACCAAACTCCAGCTCACCCTCGCGGATGGTGTTGATGTTGTAGACCGAGCCGCCGGTCGATTCGACCGAGCAACGTACGCCGTGTTCCTTGCGGCCTTTGTTGACCAGACGGCAGATCGCACCACCGGTGGGATAGTACACGCCGGTTACGCCACCTGTGCCGATGGTGATGAACTCTTCCGCATAGGCGGCAGGTGCCATCATTGCAGCGGTCACAAACGCGCCGAGGCTAAGCTTGCTGCTGTTTTTCATTTAAGAACTCCCATTATTATGACTTGGGCGGGAAAAGGCTGACGCCTCCCTTCCGGGACCCGCATTGGGGATTGTGCCGATAGGTCAGATCAATCCGCATTGCAACAGGGCCAGCTGTATAGATTTTCCGATATCTCCCAATAGGTCCGAGGTTTCATTCAGATACGCTGAAAGTCAAGGCCAGCCCTTCAACAGAACGCCCCACGCATCAGATATGAGGTTGTTTTCAAATCTTTCCCCATCGCGCGGCGGTTTCTGAGCCCTTGGCCCCGCATCGCGGCAAAACGCATTTTGTTCATAGGATCGCGGGTTTGATGCCCAACAAGGGTGCACATGCGTAGCAAGACATCACCAGAAAAAGAAAAAACAGAGAGCAGGTTCCCCTAACTCTCTGTTTTTACTTTGGTACCCAAGGCCGGACTCGAACCGGCACGGTATCACTACCGGGGGATTTTGAATCCCCTGCGTCTACCATTCCGCCACTTGGGCCACGGACATTGGATTAGCGTCCCTGACTGGGAAGGTCCAGAGGCAAAAACACACTGCCCCGTCGATTGTTGGCCGCACGGCAGTTGACCCTTCCGCACGCCCGTGGTTTGCCTGTCACGACCTGAGACGCGACTGTGAGAGTGTGATGCTGCGATCCCTGTATGACTGGACCATTCGGCTGGCCGAGCACCCTCATGCCCTATGGGCGCTTGCCGTCGTGTCCTTTATCGAAAGCTCGTTCTTTCCGATTCCACCCGATGTCCTGATGATCCCGATGATTCTGGCGCGCCCCTCGAAGGCGTGGCTGATTGCAGGCGTGGCCCTGGTGGCCTCGGTTCTGGGCGGCATGCTGGGCTATGCGATTGGTGCCTTTGCCTATGAGAGCATCGGACAACCCATTCTCGAATCCATGGGCAAGGCCGACGCGATGGAAGAGTTCAACACCCGCTTCAACGATTTCGGCTTCTGGGCCGTGCTGGCCGCCGGTGTGACCCCCTTCCCCTACAAGGTGATCACCATCATGTCAGGATGGACCGGCATGCCGCTGGGCACCTTTATTGCAACCTCGATTCTGGCGCGTGCGTTGCGATTCTTCCTTGTGGCAGGCCTGTTGTGGAAGTTCGGAGAGCCGATCCGGGACTTCATCGAAAAGCGCCTCGGGCTTATGTTCACCCTGTTCATCATCCTGCTGTTTGGCGGGTTTCTGGCGGTTAAATATCTATGACAAAACGATCGACTTACGTGATCCTGGCAGCCGGAGGGTCGGCGGCCCTGTTGTTGGGCGCATGGGGATTTCAGCATATTGGCGGTCTCGCCCCGTGCAAAATGTGCATCTGGCAACGCTACCCCCATGTTGCTGCAGTCGTGATCGGCGCTCTGGCCTTGGTGCTGCCAAAACTCAACCCGCTACCGCTGATCGGAGCCTTGGCCGCGATGATCACGGCCGGAATTGGCTTTTTCCACGCGGGCGTCGAGCAAGGATGGTGGGAAGGTCCCTCAACCTGCACCTCGGGTGATATCGGAGGGTTGTCGGCAGAAGAACTGATGAACCAGATCATGGCCGCCCCGCTGGTGCGCTGCGATGAGATTCCGTGGGAAATGTTCGGCCTGTCCATGGCCGGCTGGAACGCAGCCCTTTCTGCGGTTCTTGTTCTGCTCTGGCTGGCCGCGTGGTGGGCGAAGGCTTAAGCCTCGTCCAGTTCCGCGTCCCAATAGAGGAAGTCGATCCAGCTGTCATGCAGGTGGTTCGGCGGGAATTTCCGCCCAATATTGCGCAAGGCCTCCGCATCGGGCTGACGCGGTGGTTTGCGCAGGCTCATGCCTGCCTGACGCAGCGACTTGGAACCTTTGCGCAAGTTACATGGGCTGCACGCGGCAACCACGTTCTGCCAGCTCGTCACCCCTCCGGCGGCACGCGGCACAACGTGGTCAAAGGTCAGGTTGTCTCGGCTTCCGCAATACTGGCAGCGGAATTCATCCCTAAGAAATAAATTAAAGCGCGTGAAGGCCACGCGCTTTCTGGGTTTTACATAGTCTTTGAGGACAACCACCGACGGTATTCGGATCTCGGTACTCGGGCTGCGGACCACTTCGTCATATTCAGCCACGATGTCGACCCTGTCCAACCAGGCCGCCTTGACCGCCTCCTGCCACGGCCACAGAGACAAGGGGTAGTAGGATAAAGGGCGGTAGTCGGCATTCAAAACCAAGGCCGGATGCTGTTTGAGCATACCCGGCTCTCTTACAAAATCGGTCCTGAAGTCTCCGTCCATCACAGAATCGCTCCTCGCTCTCAGCTGCCCGTTTGTGACACCAGAGCGGAGAGCACCCGCTCCGGCCTTAAGATAACTATATATCGTGTTAAAACTCTGACAAGCCCTGAGTTTCCACAATATGTCGCAGACTGGGTAAGCCGAATCCGTAACAGCCAGATGACAGTTATCCACAGGTTGCACACAGCGTGTTTTGCAGGCTATGGCGGAGGTATGAGCTGGTTCATTCGATTCAACAAACCCTTTGACGTGCTGCCGCAGTTCACCGACCGCGCAAACGCCGAGTCGCCGCGCAGCACCCTGTCGGATTTCATCGACCTGCCCGGCGTCTATCCCGCTGGTCGGTTGGACCGTGACAGCGAAGGGCTGATGCTGTTGACCGACAATGGCAAGCTGCAGGCGCAGATATCAGACCCCAAGCACAAGATGGTCAAAACCTATTGGGTGCAAGTCGAGGGCGAGCCAGATATGGCGGCCCTCAAGGCCCTGCGCGATGGGGTCGAGTTGAAGGATGGCCTAACCCGGCCCGCCAAGGTGCGGGAAATTGAAGAGCCCGAAGACCTATGGCCTCGCACCCCTCCGATCCGCGAACGCAAGACCGTGCCGGACAGCTGGATCGAGCTGACGATTCGCGAAGGCAAGAACAGGCAGGTGCGCCGGATGACAGCGGCCGTTGGCCTGCCGACCCTGCGCCTGATCCGCTGTCGCATCGGAGACTGGACGCTTGAAGGGCTCAAGACGGGCCAGTGGGACAGCCTGCCGATGCCGCAGATACAGGCTACGGCTCAGCGCAAACGGGATCGACGCCCCCGACGGTGACAGACCACACGCGCCGGGCTAAACTGAACCGCATGAAGGTGACACCCGAGATACCGGCCCCCTCTGCCATCTTGGAAGCGGCGCTTTATGTCGATGATCTGGACGCCGCCGAACGGTTCTACGGTGAGGTTCTGGGGCTGGAAAAGATACAACGCATTGAGGACCGCCACGTGTTTTATCGGGTCGGAGCCTCTGTTCTGCTGATATTCAATCCTGAAAAGACCCAGCAGCCACCTCTGAACCCAGACCTGCCTGTCCCTCCGCACGGCGCGCTTGGGCCGGGGCATGTGTGCCTCGTCCTGACGCGGGATGAGATGGCTGCAATGCGAAAGCATCTGCTAGATTGGAACATCCCCCTGGATGCCGAGTTCGATTGGCCAAACGGCGCGCGGTCCCTTTACGTGCGCGATCCTTCTGGCAACTCAGTCGAATTTGCCGAAGGGCACCTTTGGGCCTGAAACCGTCAGCGCAAGGGCTGCTTTTCTCCGCCCACTACGCGATAGATCTCGCTTGAGATCACCCCAACCTCAGCCAATACGGCTTGGAAGGTAGCCATATGCGCGGCGGCGAAATGCGCCTCTAACGCGGCCTGATCCTGCCATTCTTCATAAACCCGGAAGAGGTTCGCATGGCCCAGAACCTGGCTGAATTCATAGATCAGGCAGCCCGGTTCTTTCACCGTTTCAGCGACCATCGCCCTTGCAGCCTCTGCTGCCTTGTCCACATGATCGGCCGAGACTTCGACGGTTCCGGTGACAATCAACATGCGTTGCCCTTTCCAAGATCAAAGCGTTTCGAAATTCGATTGACCGGTGTGCCATCCCGCAGTGGGCGGCCATAGTCCACAGAATAGTCAACGAACCCCATTTTTCCGTAGTAGCCAAGGCCCGGCGAATTGTCCGCGCGTATGGTGGCGTTGATCGCCTTGAACCCCAAGGTCGCCGCTGTTTTCGAGGTTTCTTGAAACAACGCACGCCCTGCGCCGCGCAACGGAGGATCGCGCCGTGTGAAGGTCGCAATATCCGCGCAATCTTCGGGCAGTGCATCATGAGTACCCAACCACTGAAAACCGGCTACCGCGCCTTGGTCGTCCAGAGCGACGTGGCAGCAGATCTTATCGACCCCGGTCAGATAGCTTTCTGCAAACAATGCCTCCGAAAACGGAATTTCATGTGCGGTTGTCCCACCTGCGGCGATGATATCGTTGAGGATGCGGCAGGCGTCGGCCACATCCTCGGGCATCATGGGGCGAACCGCAATCACAGCTACAGGCTCAGCTTGTCGCGCATGAAGGCCAGCGCAACGCTCAGGCCATCAGGCGCGATGCCGTGGCCGGTGCCTTTCATGACATGGGCGTAGACCTCTTTGAAATCTGCCGCTTGCAGGGCCTCGGCGGCCTCGGGCAGCGATTGCGGAGGCACCACGTCATCCGCATCCCCATGGACCAACAGGATCGGCATCCGGCTGACGGTTTCGTCAGGCAACAAATCAGGTTCCAGCAAACGGCCTGAAAAGGCGACGATGCCAGCCACTGGGTCCTCACGGCGCGGGGCGACGTGCAGGCTCATCATCGTGCCCTGGCTGAATCCGAACAATACAACCTGCTCGGGAAGCACGTCTTCGTCCACCATCAGCGCGTCGAGGAAGGCGTTGAAGTCGTCGCTCGCCATCTCCATGCCGCGTCGGGATTCCTCCTCGGATGAGCCGTCGATCCACGGGATTGGGAACCACTGAAACCCATTTGGCATTCCGGGGATTTGTTCCGGCGCATCGGGGGCTACGAACAACGTGTCGGGCAAATGCTCGCCCAATGGGTCGGCAAGGCCCAACAGATCGGCCCCGTTCGCCCCATAGCCGTGTACGAACACCACGACCGAGCGTGTGTCGCCCGAAACCGGCTCTTTCCTGAGCGCGTTCAAAACCCGTGTCATCTGATCCCTTCTCTTTGCTTGGCCACCCGGTAATAGGCCCACAAAACCCGCGCCGCAACCGACCGCCAGGGCGACCATACCTCGGCCATCTGTCGCAACTCTTTGTCCGTTGGACGTTTGGGTAAGTCGTAAAGAACCCGGGCAGCCTCTTGCAGCGCCAGATCGCCCGGCGCCATCACGTCGGCGCGGCCCAGCGAAAACATGGCGTAGATCTCGGCGGTCCAGACACCGATGCCGGATACTTCGGTCAGGGTCGAGATGACTTCTGCATCAGGCGCGTCGCGTAACGCTTTGTAATCAATACGTGCTTCGGCCAGAGCACGGGCATAGCGGATCTTCTGTCGGCTTAGCCCGACGGCCCGCAAATCCTCATCAGTCGCCCACATGATCTTGCGCGGGCCGGTCAGTTTCGCCTCCTGCATCCGTTTCCAGATCGCATTGGCCGAGGCCACGCTGACCTGCTGACTGACGATTGCGCTCAACAATTGCGCAAAACCATCCGGTTTGCGGCGCAGAGGCAGCGGCCCCGTCTGATCCATCGCATAGGCCATACGCGGACAGGATTGGGCCAGCCACTCGGCCCCTTCGGACACACAGGCGTTGGTTTCGATGATGCGTCCGACGGACATGTGCGCTCCGGTGTTTTGGGTCACTTGCACGTTAGGGCGCTTTGCCGCGTATGCAACCCGCTTGTGCAAGCTGCAGATCGCCGATACGCATGGCGTCATGACTGTGATCTCAGAGACTCCGAACGACTTTCAGGCCAAGCGTAACGTGGCCGTACTTGTGGCAGCGCAAGCTGTTCTGGGCGCGCAAATGCCGATGATGTTCATTGTCGGAGGGCTGGCCGGGCAATCGCTGGCCACAAACGCCTGCCTTGCGACGCTGCCCATATCGCTGATCGTTCTGGGATCGATGCTGGCGGCCACGCCCATCTCTGCGATCATGCAACGCTGGGGCCGCCGCGCCGGGTTTCTGGTCGGTACAACCGCCGGTTCGCTTGGCGGTTTGATCGGAGCATATGGTCTGTATCTGGGCTCTTTCCCGATCTTCCTGATCGGCAGCCTGCTGACCGGCATCTACATGAGCGCACACGGGTTCTACCGTTTTGCGGCGGCGGACACCGCATCCGACGCGTTTCGGCCCAAAGCTATTTCCTATGTGATGGCGGGTGGACTAGCGGCTGCCATAATTGGCCCGCAGATCGTCAAGCTGACCTCAACGGCCTATGTCATTCCGTTCCTGGGCACCTATCTGGCGGTGATCGGCATCAACGTCATCGGCTCGGCGCTGTTCTTCTTTCTCGACATCCCCACGCCGCCACGCGCGAGCGAAGACAGCCCCAAAGGCCGGTCGCGGATCGAGATGTTAAAGACCCCTCGGATCGCCGTCGCCATTATTTGCGCCATGGTGTCCTACGCTCTGATGAACCTGGTAATGACCTCGACCCCTCTGGCTGTGGTCGGGTGCGGATACACGGCCAATGACGCCGCAGATGTAGTGACTGGCCACGTGCTTGCCATGTATATTCCCAGCTTCTTCACCGGCCACCTGATCGCCCGTTTCGGCGTTGAAAAGATCGTAGCGCTCGGCCTTGCCATTCTCGGCGCCGCAGGCGTTGTCGCCCTTCAAGGGGTGGAGCTTGGCAACTTCTTCGTCGCGCTGATCCTGCTGGGGATCGGCTGGAACTTCGGCTTCATTGGCGCGACCTCAATGCTGGCCGATTCTCATGACGTGAGTGAGCGTGGCCGGATGCAGGGCATGAACGACCTTCTGGTGTTTGGCGGCGTGACCTTTGCCTCGCTGGCCTCGGGCGGGTTGATGAACTGCTCGGGTGGGTCCCCGGTCGAAGGGTGGACGGCTGTGAACCTCGCTATGGTACCCCTGCTCACGCTGGCCGGTGGCGCACTGTTGTGGCTAGTCCTGCGTCCGGCCGAGCCGGACACTGCCTGATCACCAGCGGCCCGTGCTGGCAGTCCACATCAGAGATAACCTGCGCCCGAGTTCCCCCTGCGCCAGATCCCCGCGCGCGACCCGTGCGGGATTGGCCAGAACCTTCCGCAAAACCCACTCGGCCTGCCATCCGGCATAGAGCGCCGGGCGAGCGGCGCGGGAAACCTCAGATCGCCTGCTGCGCGCGGACTTCAACCGCCTCAACGCAGTGTTTGCCAACGCGCGTACTCCGTCTTCAGTGCCATCGAGCAAAGGAATCCGCCCTCGGGCCTCCAGCTCCGGAATGGCCCGAAACCAGTTTGTCACACCGACTGCGTAGCCGAAATCGCGCAAAACGCCCTCATCCGCTGCCCCGAGAGATTGCGCAGCTACTACCATCAATGTGCCAGCGCTTTGATCGATGTAATTCTCGAAATGCTCGGTATCTTCGAACGGATCGCGGTAGATATCCCACCGCCTGACAGCCACGTATTCATCCAGCAAACCGGCCAGATGTGGCGACAACACCCTGGACAGAGGGGTCACCACCTCATGCCGCCGCACCTGTTGCCCTTCGGCAATCTCTTGCAAAGCGTCGCGCCACCATTGCAAGCGCATTTCGGCAATCATCGTCTCTTGCGTGACCCACGGCGCGCGCGCGATTTCGGCATTCAGCGCATAGATCGGAAACAATACGGCCCGCGCTTCGACGGGCGAGGCCATGGTGGCAAGAAATCGGTCCGGATCGGCCTTTTGCACAAGGGCCGCACAAGCCTTTACGTCTTCTTCAAAGACGGCGGTCACTCGGCCGCCGCTTTCCTATGCCCGCCATCGCGGATCAGTTTCCACTGGATCGCCTCCAGCAGTGCCTCGAACGAGGCGTCAACTATGTTGGCACTGACACCCACGGTCGACCAATGCCGCCCCTGCCCGTCTTCACTGTCGATGATGACGCGCGTTACAGCCTCGGTCCCGCCTTGGGTGATCCGCACCTTGAAATCGACCAGACGCATATCCGACAGCACCTGCGAATACTGCCCCAGGTCCTTTGCCAGCGCCTTGGAGAGCGCGTTCACCGGCCCTCGGTCGCTGCCTTGATCATCCACCGATTCACTGACCGAGAGCTTCTTTTCACCGTCCACTTTCACCACAACCACGGCCTCGGACAGGCTGACCATTTTGTTGTATTTGTTCTTGCGACGTTCAACGGTGACCTTGTAGCGCTTGACCTCAAAGAACTCGGGCATCTGCCCCAGCTCATCACGCGCCAGCATCTCAAAACTCGCCTGAGCGGTGTCGTAGGAATACCCCTCAGCCTCGCGCTGTTTGATCCGGTCGAGGATACGGCCAAGGGCGGGATCGCCCTTTTCAACCATCAGGCCTGCGTCGGTCAGCCGTTTGAGCAGGTTCGATTGCCCGGCCTGGTTCGACATCGGGATGATCCGCGTGTTCCCTACCGTCGCCGGGTCGATATGTTCGTAGGTCGATGGGTCCTTGAGAATCGCACTCGCATGAAGCCCCGCCTTGTGCGCAAAAGCCGAGGCCCCTACGTAAGCCGCTTGCTTGCTCGGCACTCGGTTCAGGATATCGTCCAACATCCTGCTCACCCGCGTCAAACCGGCCAGCGCGTTCGGGTTCACACCGATCTCGAACCCCGAGGCATAGGGTTCCTTCAACAGCAATGTCGGGATCAGAGCGGTCAGGTTGGCATTGCCACATCGCTCTCCCAAACCGTTCAGAGTGCCCTGAATCTGGCGCGCGCCCGCATCGACAGCCGCCAGTGAACACGCCACCGCGTTTTCTGTGTCGTTGTGAGTGTGAATACCCAGTCGATCCCCTGGCAGGCCTGCGGCGACCAACTCGGACACAATGCGCCCGACCTCGGATGGCAAAGCACCACCATTCGTATCACACAACACTACCCAACGCGCTCCCGCGTCCAAAGCGGCCCGGCAGACCTCGGTCGCATAGGCCGGGTTGTCCTTGTAGCCGTCAAAGAAATGCTCGGCATCGAACAGCGCCTCACGCCCCTGCGCCACAAGATGCGCGACAGAGGCGCGGACGTTCTCGAGATTCTCCTCCAGCGAAATGCCAAGCGCATGGGTCACGTGGTAGTCATGGGATTTACCCACTAAACAGACAGCCTGCGTCCCGGCGTTCATAACGGCCGCCAGCACATCGTCATTCTCGGCCGACCGTCCAGAGCGCTTGGTCATCCCGAAGGCCGTCAACCGTGCGGTGGTCTTCGGAGCGACCTCGAAAAACGCGCTGTCCGTGGGGTTCGCACCGGGCCAACCGCCTTCGATATAGTCCACCCCAAGCGCGTCCAAAGCCTGCGCGATCTGCACTTTCTCAGCCGTCGAGAACTGCACACCCTGCGTCTGCTGCCCGTCGCGCAGGGTCGTGTCATAGAGATAGAGGCGTTCCTTGGTCATGGCTTGCTCCCGCTGGCCCAGAGTAGTCGATCTTTCCACGTGGCGCGCGGATTTCCTTCAAACATCTTCCAGTTTCGACGCATCAAATCCCGCAGCCGGAACCAGTTCAACGCCTTCTTTGCTCATGCGCACTTCCAGACCTGCAGCGACAAAAGCGGATTTCAAACGATCCACTTCCGAGAAGTCCTTGCTTTGCATCGCCGCGGCACGTGCTTCAGCCAACCGGGCAGCGAAGGTGGTCAGATCAACCACTTCGGCCCAAGCGCCCATATCGTCGCCCAAAAGCCCGAGAACCTGCGCGCTGGCCAGCAGACCAGCCGCATCTCCTTCCGCAGCCAAACGGTGCAGTTCGGCGATGGCCCCCGCCGTGTTCAGGTCATCCGCCAGCGCCTCAATGACCGAGGGGGCCGCGCTGGCGGCGGGCTCGATGCCCGCTGTCAGCGCCCGCCACTTGCGCAAGGTGGCCTCGGCTTCACGTGCCTTCTTCTCGGTCCAGTCCATCGGTTTGCGATAGTGGGTTTGCAGGAAAACAAAGCGGATCACCTCACCCGGCACGCCCTGTTCCAGCAAGTCATGCACTGTGAAGAAATTGCCCAGCGACTTGGACATCTTCTTGCCTTCGACCTGCAGCATCTCGTTATGCAACCAGACGCGCGCAAACTCGCCCTCCGGATGGGCGCAGCAGCTTTGGGCGATCTCATTCTCATGATGCGGGAACATCAGATCATTGCCGCCGCCGTGAATGTCAAAACTCGCCCCCAGCAACTCATAACTCATGGCCGAGCATTCTATATGCCACCCCGGACGGCCCCGACCCCAAGGCGAGTTCCACCCCGGTAGCTCATCGGTCGAAGGCTTCCACAGCACAAAATCCATAGGGTTCTTTTTGTAAGGTGCAACCTCAACCCGCGCGCCGGCAATCATGTCATCGACCGAGCGACCGGAAAGCTTTCCGTACCCCGATTTCCAGCTATCGACAGCAAACAGCACATGACCTTCAGCGGCATAGGCATGACCCTTCGCGATCAGCCCTTCGATCATCTCAATCATCTGCGCGATATACTCGGTCGCGCGCGGCATAGCGTTTGGCTCCAACGCCCCAAGCGCGCCCATGTCATGCAGATACCATCCGATGGTTTCATCGGATCGTTCCTGCACCAACTGCTCCAATGATCCCTCGGCCCCGGCCTGTTTGCGGGCCAAAGCTGTGGCATTGATCTTGTCATCCACGTCGGTGAAGTTACGAACATAAGTGACCTGATCCGCACCGTAGACATGGCGCAGCAACCGATAGAGCGTGTCGAACACAACCACCGGTCGCGCATTGCCCAGATGGGCCCGATCATAAACGGTGGGTCCACAGACATACATCCGCACGTCGTCGGCCTTGATCGGAACGAAATCCTCCTTCGTCCGCGTCCGCGTGTTGTGCAGCTTGATTGTCGTCATCACTCGGGCTCCTAAAGCTTGCGCGTTGGCGCGGGCTTAGCAACTTGTCTCAGGGATGAAAACGAAAGAAACCGGCCCGCTTGAGAATTCAGCAGGTAATGCAGCAGATAATGGTGCAGATCATCCGGTCCATCCGCTGGGCATAACATGCGTCACGCGCCAAGCCAAGGCTTGAGTTCGCGCGTCTTCTCCAGCACTCTGCGCGCATGAGCCGGGATTTCGTCAACTCTATTTGTCGCGACCTGCCGGGGGCCGAATGGTCGGACCCCTGGGGCGGCGGGCATGATGCGTGGAAGGTCGGCGATAAGATGTTCGCCTGTATCGGGACCGCCAATGATGGCGTGTCGGTCAAAACACCCGATTTCGAAACCGCGCAGATGCTGATCGATGCGGGTGTCGGTGTGAAAGCCCCGTATTTCCACCGCAGCTGGGTTCGCCTGCCCTTTGACGCGAATGAGGACGAAATGCGCTACCGCCTTGCCGCCTCTTACGATCTGGTGCGTGCATCGCTCACGAAAAAGGTTCAGGCCACCCTTCCTGCGCGAAGCTGATTGACAATTTCGGATCGCTCTGCCCCTGTCGCCACAAATACAAACCGAGGCAAGATCATGAAACTGTCAGATCGCATCACGCAGATCACCGGAGGCGGCAGCGACGGGTGGGATGTGTTCTATCGCGCGCGCCGCATGGTCGCCGAAGGCCACGCCGTGACGCAGCTGACAATCGGCGAACATGACATCGGCACCGATGCCTCGATCCTGGATGCGATGAACCGATTGGCCCGCGACGGCCATACCGGTTATGCCATGGTACCCGGCACCGATCTGCTGCGCGACACGGTTGCCGCACGGGTTCAGACCCGGACCGGAGTATCAACCACCCGAAACAATGTCCTGATCACTCCGGGCGGACAGGCGGGGTTGTTTGCGGCTCATATGGCTGTGTGCAACCCCGGCGATGTCGGGCTGTTCCTTGACCCCTACTACGCCACCTATCCCGGCACCATTCGCCGAACCGGCACTGTGGCGCGGGCGGTTCAGACCACGGCTGAAGATGCCTTTCAACCGCGTGCCGAACAGACCGAGGCCATGGCCGATGGTGCGGTCTCGTTGCTGATCAACACGCCGAACAACCCGACCGGAGTGGTTTATTCACCCGAGACACTGAAGGACATCGCTGAGCTGTGCCAGAGGCGCGACCTATGGCTGATCTCGGATGAGGTTTACGACACGCAGGTATGGAAGGGCGCGCATCTGTCTCCGCGTGCCCTGCCCGGTATGGCCGACCGCACGCTGGTCGTCGGGTCCATGTCGAAATCCCATGCCATGACGGGATCACGTTGCGGCTGGGTTATTGGCCCGGAAGAGGTCATCAGCCACCTCATCAATCTCGCCACCCACACCACCTATGGCGTCCCAGGCTTCATTCAGGATGCCGCGCGCTTTGCCCTGAACGCGGGCACAACACTCGAAGATGAAATAGCAGCCCCCTTCCGTCGTCGCCGGACCCGCGCGCTACAGGTGCTGGCCGAACAGAATACCATCGGCCTCGTCCCTGCAGATGGCGCCATGTACCTGATGTTGGATATCCGTGCGACCGGTCTGACCGGTGAGGGGTTTGCAAATGCCCTTCTCGATAAACACGCGATTGCCGTCATGCCCGGAGAGAGCTTCGGTACAGCCGCTGCAGGACACGTGCGGGTTGCCATGACCATCGATGATGACCGCTTCGAAACGGCTCTGAAGACGATCTGTGCTTTCGCGTCCGAAATGGCAGGTCAGCAAGCCGCTGAGTGAAGGCGCTTAGAACCGGAACGTTGTACGCAGGTTGAAGATATTCGTGTCCAACCCACCGCCCGAGCGGGTGACATCGTCAAAATCCTGCCGCAACGCTTCGCCACTGATCACGAAGTTGTCTCCGATGGGATAGGCAATGCCGATGCCATAAACCGCCGCTGTGTCATTCTCTTCCGAGGTTTCAACACGCGCCGCACCGACCACGACATAACCCATTGCCGCGCCAAAATCATACCCACCCCGCAACTTCAGCCGGGTGATACTATCTACACTGCCTTGATCCTGACCAAGGTTGAGGGACAGGCGGTTATACTCCAGCTCACCGCCCAGAACGAAGGCGCCGAAATCGCGGTCATACCCGACATGGGGTCCGAAAACGGTATCGTTGCCACCTGCGCCGCCGGACCCGTCCGCATCCGCATAGCCAAAGCTGAACCCCGCATAGGCCCCCGTCCAGTCCTCGGCCGAGGCCGGACCAGTCATCGCTATCGTCGCAGCGACAATAAGGGCCGAGAGGGGCTTCATACACGTCTCCAAATTAGGCGCATCGCCGGTTTTTTTGCGGACCAAACACCCGCGTATTTGAGTGTTTAACCTAGGAACGCCACTGCTAGATTCAAATCTGCATCAACGATAAGTGAATGCAGTATAACAGATTTCCCCTATAACGGGTTAAAATCTCTTTAAGATACGTTCAAAAACCCAGCGCGAGCCTTTTCACCATAAAAAACGCCCCGACCACCTGAGTGATCGGAGCGTTGAATAAGCGCCTGCATTGTTCTTAAAGATAGTCGGACCGCTGCAGACCGTATTTGGCCATCTTCTCGTTCAACGTCCGGCGCGGCAGGCAAAGCTCATCCATCACCGACGCGATCGAACCCTTGTGGCGGCGCATGGTGTTGTCGATCAGCATCCGCTCGAACGCTTCCACGTATTCCTTCAGGGGTTTGCCTTCGGTGGTCATGACCGGCTGCATTTCCTCGTGATCGGACATCAGCAAGGACGCAATCGTCCCGGAACCACGCCGCGATTGCAGCACCGCGCGTTCAGCGATGTTGATCAACTGCCGCACGTTGCCCGGCCAAGGGGCTTGCAACAGTTGCGCCGCTTCCTGCGCACTGACCTGAGGGGCGTCGCAGCCATATTCCTCTGCGAACTGCTCACTAAGGCGTGTGAACAGCGTCAGGATATCCTCACCTCGCTGTCGCAGAGGCGGCATGGTTATGCGTAGAGCGGCCAGACGGTAGAACAGGTCCGGACGCAGAACGTCTTCGGAGGTCTTGCCGGCCTCTTGCAGGTTCGAGATTGCGACGATCCGCGTTTCCGCAGGGGTGCCCTGCTCGTTCATCACGCTCAGCAAGCGGGCCTGCAATGTGTCGCTCAACGCTTCAACGTCTTCCAGCACCAGCGTGCCACCGCGCGCCTCTTCAATCGCGGGAAGCTGCGCATCCTCGGGCATCATCGGGCCGAACAGGCGTTTGGACAGCACTTCTTCTTCCAGCGCCGCGCAGGAGACCAGAACGAACTTCTTGCCCGCGCGGCTGCCTACCGCGTGCAGAGCGTGCGCCACCAGCGTCTTGCCAGTACCTGTCTCTCCGTCGATCAGTACATGGCCGTCCGCCTGCCCCAGATCGAGGATATCTTCGCGCAGACGCTCCATCACCGGGCTGGCGCCGATCAGTTTGTTCATGATCTGCGTACCACCCGATAGCTCGCGCCGCAGGGCGCGATTGTCCAGCGTCAGACGCCGCGCGTTGCTGGCGCGTTTTGCCAGTTCCGACATGCGGTCTGGGTTGAAGGGCTTTTCAAGGAAATCAAACGCGCCAACGCGCATCGCCTCAACCGCCATTGGCACATCACCGTGACCGGTTATCATGATAACGGGCAGCGTGCTATCGGCCCCCATCAGCTTTTTCAGCAATTGAATGCCGTCCATACCCGGCATCTTGATGTCCGAGATCACGATCCCCGGATAGTCCGGCCCCAGAACCTTGAGCGCATCTTCGGCGCTGGCAAAGGTTTCGGTGTCATATCCCGACAGCGCCAGCCATTGGCTGATCGACTGGCGCATGTCCTGTTCGTCATCGACAATGGCGATTTTCATGGCCTGTGCCATAGTATTCCCTCGTGTTATTCAGCGGCCTGGAGGCCGTCGCTTCCCAGTGGCAGTTGCATCTCGAAAACAGCGCCACCCTTCTGGCCGTTACGTGCGGTCAGCCGTCCGCCATGGTCGTTCACGATCCCCGACGAGATAGCAAGCCCTAGCCCGACCCCGTCACCGGGCTGCTTGGTGGTGTAGAAGGGCTCAAACAGGCTCTCGATATCCTTGATACCATACCCGTTGTCGCGCACGGTAAGCACCGCCATGTCACCCGCTGCCAGGATGATCTCGACATCAGGCTCTGCTACAGATTTGGTGGCGTCCAGCGCGTTGCGCAAGAGGTTGACCATCACCTGCTCGATCCGCATCCGGTCGCCCATAACAATGACAGGGTCTTCGGGCAGGATCTGAGTAATCTTCACATGGCGCTGCCGCAGTTGAGGTTCCATCATCGACAGTGACGAGGCCAGCGCTTCGCCAAGGTTTACAGGCGAAAACGCATCTGCCCCCTTCCGCGCGTAAGACTTCAGCTGCCGGGTAATCGCGCCCATCCGCTCGATAAGACCATCAATGCGACCAAAGCTGGCGAGGGCCTCTTCCGGTCGGTTTCTGCGTAGCAGCAGACGCGCCCCGGCAAGGTAGGTTTTCATTGCAGCCAGAGGTTGATTAAGCTCATGGCTTACCGCCGCCGACATCTCACCCAAGGCGGCCAGTTTCGAGCTTTGCGCAAGCGTCTGTTCCGCCAAATCCAACGTCTTTTCAACCCGTTCGCGCTCAGCGATTTCCCGCTGCAGCCTCGCGTTCAATGCGCGAAGCTCTGCCGACTCGCGTTGAAACAAAACCACGCGCGACGCGGCGCGACGGCTGAGCAGATAGAACGCTGCCGCCAGGAGAATCGCAAAGCCCATGATTTCCAGCGCCAGCACGCTGTTCACCTTTTCACGGATCGAGTCGTAAGTGGTGAATGAGGCCATCTGCCAACCGCGGAACGGAATGCGAGTCTCAAGCCGTATGACGGCCTCACCTTCCAGATAGCCATCCGGCGGCAACGCAGACCAATCGGCCGTCGCCCGCAGCGCGCGCTGGATCGCACTTTCCGGCGTCTGCCGCAGCATGGCCGAGCTTTCGTCCAGCCCACGCCATTGCGGCTCGGTCGACAGGATAATGTTGCCGGTGCTGTCTCGCACCAGCACGGCATCAGAAATCCCGGCCCAGGCGCGTTCGAATTTCTGTAGGTCGACCTCAACCACGATCACGCCGAGGATTTCGGAATTCGCCTCAATCCTGCGGGAGTAAATAAAGCTGTAGTCGCCGGTTTCGCGCGGGCTGACCGTGAAAATCGTCGCGTTCGAGCGGATTGCGTCCACAAAATAGGGCGCATTGCGATGCCCTTCGAGCAAGCGGTTTCGGTCAGTGGCTGCCACCGTCACCCCATCCCCGTCCATCAGCATCAATGACGCGGCCCCGATCTCTTCAACGAAAGAGATCAGACGCTGGCTGGACAAGAGGTAGTCACTGGATTGCAGTGCCGAGATTAGCGTCGGGTCCCGCGACAGAAGCTGCGGCACAATCGCGTTGCGTCGCAATTCGCTGAGGAGGTTGCCGGAATACAGGGCAAGGCGCAGTTCAGCACGGTTGCGCGTCGACTCGGTGAACCGGTCGGTCAGCAACCGGTTCGTCACCCAGATCGTCGCAACGGCGGTCAGAAGGACCAGAATAACAGCCACACGCAGCCGCCACCCCAACGGGGCGCCGCGAAATGGACGGATCATCTTGTCCTTGATTGAGTGAAGGCTTGAACTCATTCCCGAAAGTTACGCGGGCAGAGCGGCGACCTCAAGTCACGCCGGGGTCAGAACGCCGGACAATGCGCGGAACAATGCCGTCCCGTCGGTGCCGCCATGCCCCTCATCCGCTGCACGTTCGGGGTGTGGCATCATGCCAAGAACGCGGCGGTTTTCCGAGAGGATGCCCGCGATATCCCCAACCGAGCCGTTTGGATTCTCGGTATAGGTGAACGCGATCCGGTCCTGATCCTTCAGCGCGGACAAGGTGGCATCATCGGCAAAATAGTTGCCGTCATGGTGGGCAATCGGAATGCCGATCACGTCGCCTGCATTGTAGCCCTGCGTAAAGGCGCTGTCGCTGGTTTCAACCTTCAGGCCGACCGTTTTGCAGATGTATTTCAGACCGGCATTGCGCAGCAGCGCGCCGGGCAGAATTCCGGTTTCCGTCAGGATCTGGAACCCGTTACAGATGCCAACGGCATAGCCGCCCCGCTCGGTATGATCGACCACAGCCTTGCAGATCGGCGATTGCGCCGCGATGGCCCCACAGCGCAGGTAGTCGCCATAAGAGAAGCCACCGGGAACGCCGACGATGTCGACCCCCTCGGGCAGCGCGGCATCCTTGTGCCAGACCATGTCAACGGCGAAGCCGGCCTGTTCAAAGGCTACGGCAAGGTCCCGGTCGCAGTTTGATCCGGGGAATACGATGACGGCTGCGCGCATGGCGAACCCTCCTAGCAAGTAAAATCAGTGACAACCGCCACACCCGGAGGCGCAGGAGCGTCGAAAGCGGCAAGCTCTTCACTCACCTGGTTCAGAGATACGTGTCGTGTCACGAGCGGGCTGAGATCAAGATCCGACCCCGTGATCAACGACAGAAGCGATGGATAGCGCCAACTAGGCATCCCTCGTGTTCCATATACAGACAGCTGACCGGAATAGAGCACATCCATCGGCAGCGTCATAGCAGCATGATCGCCCGCAGGCATGCCGATTTGAACCATGCGGCCCAGTTTGCGCAGGGACCGCATCGACGCCACGGTCGTGGCTTCAATCCCCAGCGCCTCAATCGCCACATGGGCACCACCGCCAGTGATCTCTTTCACCGCATCGGGCGCATCGCATGTTGCCGCGTTTACAACCGCATCCGCGCCCAGAGATTTGGCATAGTTCAGCTTGTCGTCTGAAATATCGACGACAACCACCCGTGCGCCAAGCGCCTTGCCCAACAACAGGGTCGAGACGCCTACTCCGCCGCCGCCGAACACGACCAGCCATTCGCCGCCCTGCAGCTGAGCGCGACCAACCAGCGCCTGCCACGCGGTCGTAACCCGACATCCCAGCGCCGCCGCGATCTCGGGCGCGAGTGTCTCGGGCAGTTCCGTCAGATTGGCATCCGCATGCGCAACCGCAATATACTCGGCGAACGCACCGTCACAGGTAAACCCCGGCACGACCTGGTCGGCGCAGGTGGTTTGATTGCCTTGGGCACAGTCCTGGCAATGACCACAGGCTAGAATGAAAGGCGCAATCACCCGATCACCGACTTTCCAACGGCGGACGCGGCTGCCCACCGCAACAACCTCGCCGCAATATTCATGGCCGGGTGTCATCGGGAGGATCACATCCGGGTCCGACCCCGACCACGCATGCCAATCCGACCGGCAGACGCCGCAGGCCAACACTCGGACGACAACGCCATCCTCGGCCGGTTCAGGGTCGGGAATGGTGGTCAGCTCCAGCGGCTGGCGATAAGTGATCAGACGCGCTGCCCGCATCCAATCAGACCAGTTCGATCTCGTAGCGTTCGATGACGGTGTTGGCCAACAGCTTTTCGCACATCTCGGTCACGTCCGCCTCGGTCGCGCCTTCGGCGAGTTCCAGATCAATGACCTTGCCCTGGCGCACACCTTCTACCTGATCAAAGCCCATGGCGCCCAATGCGTGGCGGACTGCCTCACCCTGAGGGTCCAGCACCCCATTCTTGAGCATCACATGCACCCGTGCCTTCATCTTCGCAACTCCACCTGAGGGCCACGATCGCAGGCCCATTTCGTTGCGCGGGGGATAGCGCGGTTGTGCCTTTGGGACAACCCTGTTTGAAGCGAAGATTGAAAAGCTACCAGAGGGTGTGCCTCAAATCGGGCCGCGCGGGTGTTTCGGGTCGAAAGGAATACCCTGCCCTCAAAAGAAAAGCGCCGCCCAATCGGAGGCGGCGCTTTCCAATTTTGTCAGGCAGACGCCGAGATCAGTTGATCAGCGTCGGTTTGGTCACGTTGCTTTGCGGCAGAACACCCAAGCGGCGCGCGACCTCGGAATAGGCGTCGGTCAGGTTGCCCAGATCGCGGCGGAAAACATCCTTATCCAGCTTCTGGCCGGTTTCGATATCCCACAGGCGGCAGCTGTCGGGGCTGATCTCATCAGCCACGATCAGACGCTGGTAATCACCGTCGAATACGCGGCCGATCTCGATTTTGAAATCGACCAGTCGAATGCCCACGGCCAGCATAACACCGCTCATGAAGTCATTCACGCGCAGTGCGAGGCTGAGGATATCGTCCATGTCCTGCTGACTGGCCCAGCCAAAGGCCGCAATATGTTCCTCGGTGACCAGAGGATCACCCAGAGAGTCGTCCTTGTAGCAGTATTCGACAATCGGACGCGGCAGCTGCGTGCCCTCTGCAATGCCCAGACGTTTGGACATCGTACCCGCTGCATAGTTGCGCACGATCACTTCCAGAGGGACGATCTCGCAATTCCGCACCAGCTGCTCGCGCATGTTCAGGCGGCGGATGAAGTGGTTTGGAACACCGATCTGGGTCAGGCCGTTCATGAAGAACTCGGACAGGCGGTTGTTCAGAACGCCTTTGCCGTCGATCACGTCTTTCTTTTCCGCGTTGAAAGCGGTTGCGTCATCCTTGAAGTACTGCACGATTGTGCCCGGTTCGGGGCCTTCATACAGAATCTTGGCTTTGCCTTCGTAGATTTTCTTGCGACGCGCCATCGGGGCCCCTTCCATATCGGCAACACGCGCAGATCGCGCGGCTGCGGCCCTCATAGAGCAGCCCGCCTCAACCCGCAAGTTGTCTGGTTGCTTTCCATTAGAGCCTGCGCTGTTGAATAGCTCCCCACACTGTATTGCGCCCCCTCAGAACCTGTCCAAACAGCCTGCGTGCAGCAACACAGCGCATTTGGTCGCGCAAAGCCCATTTTCGCTATACATTCCGAAATTCGTTTCTTATCTAGATGAGGAATGTCCACGCTATGAGGTCCCAATAAAATGACCACGTTCGACGAACGCGAAAACGCCTTTGAAGCCAAGTTTGCCCATGACGAAGAGATGCAGTTCAAGGCCCAGGCCCGCTGCAACAAACTGCTAGGCCTTTGGGCGGCGGCAAAGCTTGGGAAAACCGGCTCTGACGCGGACGACTACGCAAAAACTGTCGTGATCGCCGATATGGAAGAGGCAGGCCACGAAGATGTCGTCCGCAAGGTCTCTGCCGATCTGGGCGGTCTATCCTCAGATGACGAAATCCGCGCCAAAATGGCCGAGCTTCTGCCCGAAGCCAAAGCTCAGGTCATGAGCGAGACGGACTAAGCCTCCGGCCACCTCATGATCTTCATGAGTAATATGAATTTGATTTGACGCCCCGGTCATGAGACACGGGGCGTCTCATATTCATACGGGCGCTTAGCGCCAAACACGTCGGACCAAGCCCATGACAAATGCGTTGACCCAGCTTCTCGAGACCAAAGAGGCCATTCTGGCCGATGGTGCGACCGGAACAAATCTGTTCAACATGGGTCTGCAATCGGGCGACGCACCCGAGCTGTGGAACGTGGATGCGCCGGACAAGATCCGCGCGCTTTATCAGGGCTCGGTCGATGCGGGCAGCGATCTGTTTCTGACCAACACCTTCGGTGGCACCTCGGCCCGGCTCAAGCTGCATGATGCGCAGAACCGCGTGGGTGAGCTGAACCGCATTGGCGCTGAACTCGGGCGTGAGGTAGCAGACAAATCCGGACGCACCATCGTGGTTGCCGGCTCGGTTGGGCCAACCGGTGAGATCATGGAGCCAGTCGGAAGCCTGTCGCATTCCGAAGCGGTCGAGATGTTCCACGAACAGGCTGAGGCCCTCAAAGACGGCGGCGTCGATGTTCTGTGGGTCGAAACAATCAGCGCCCCCGAGGAGTTCCGCGCCGCAGCCGAGGCCTTCGCATTGGCGGATATGCCCTGGTGCGGCACCATGAGCTTTGACACTGCCGGGCGCACCATGATGGGCGTCACCTCGGCTGATCTGGCCCTTCTGGTCGAAACACTGCCCAACCCTCCGATTGCGTTTGGCGCGAATTGCGGCACCGGAGCGTCGGACATCCTGCGCACTGTACTTGGGTTCACCGCGCAAGGGACCGAGCGGCCCTTGATCTCGAAAGGCAATGCGGGGATCCCGAAATATGTCGACGGTCACATTCACTATGACGGCACGCCTGATCTGATGGCCGACTATGCTGTGATGGCCCGCGACGCAGGTGCAAAGATCATCGGTGGCTGCTGTGGCACTATGCCCGCGCATCTTGAGAAAATGCGTGCAGCTCTGGACAGCACAGAACGTGGCGCGCGCCCGACGCTTGATCAGATCACGGATGCGCTTGGACCGTTCTCATCCGCCTCGGATGGGACCGGCGACGATGCCGCGCCCGAGCGGCGCACCCGCCGCCGCCGCCGCGCCTGAGTTAGCGTCCCTCGAATTTCGGGGGGCGTTTTTCCATGAAGGCCACCACGCCTTCGGCAAAATCGCGCGAGCGTCCACATTCACCTTGCAAATGCGCCTCGGTCGCCAATTGCTGTGGCAAGGTCTTTTCGTAGGTACCGCGGAGCGCCTGTTTGATCGCGCCATAGGCCGCCGTCGGACCTTGGGCCAAATGTGCGGCCCGGCTGCGCCAATGGGCATCAAACGCATCATCGGCGACCGCTTCCCAGACCAGCCCCCAATCATCGGCCTGACGCGCGGTGATCTTGTCAGCAAACAACGCGGCCCCCATGGCCTTGGCCAGCCCCATCTGGCGCGGCATGAACCATGTACCGCCAGCGTCCGGAAGCAAGCCGATGCGGGAAAAGGCCTGCAGGAAATAGGCGCTCTCGGTCGCGATCACCACATCGGCACAGAGCGCAAGGTTGGCCCCCGCCCCGGCTGCAGGTCCGTTGACGGCGGCAATCGTGGGCACCGGGCTGTCATGGATGGTCTCGAGCATCGGCTCATATTCATCACGCAGCGAGCGTTCCAGATCGATCTTTCCGGTCGAGGACGCATCGCCCAGATCCTGCCCGGAACAAAAGGCCGGTCCGGCCCCGGTCAATACGATGCACCGTGCATTTCGGGCCGCGTGTTTCATCGCATGGGTGATCTCGGCCCGCATCTGCGTGGTCAGCGCGTTCATCTTGTCGGGGCGGTTCAGCGTCAGCACCGCCAGCCCGTCCGTGATGTCCAGCAGGATCGTTTCGTAGTCCATTAAAGCTCTCCCTCGCGCCTGTGCGTGAGCGGACACTGCCGCATTCACAGGCCGAGGAAAAGCGGAACCACGCGTCAGTCTTTCAGAATTTGGCTCAGGCGCTCTTTTTCGGCGTCGCTCAGCCCGTCGCTTTCACCCAGCGCTTGCGCCTTGGCTCGGTTGCGCAGAAAGACCAAGCCGACACCGGCGGCAATCAGCAACATGATCGGCCCGGCCAACCACAGCATCAGGTTCGAGCCCGTAACCGTGGGCTTCAACAGCACATATTCACCATAGCGGTCGACGATGAAGGCGATCGCCTCTTCATCCGTATCCCCGGCCACGAGCCTTTCGCGTACCAGCAAGCGCAGGTCGCGCGCCAGATCTGCGTTGCTTTCGTCGATGCTCTCATTTCGGCACACCAGACAGCGCAACCCGGTGCTGAGGTCGCGGGCGCGTTGCTCCAGCACCGGATCGTCAAGCACCTCGTCCGGTTGCACTGCAAAGCCCGGTGCCGCCAACAGCATGAGGATCAGGATCAGACGTTTCATTCTGCGGGTACTCCGGCGGAAGGCGCTTTGCGCGCGCCAGCCGCAACCCGGAACCGACGATCGCAGAGGCTGAGGACGCCACCCAATGCCATCATGAGACATCCGGCCCAGATCCAGTTGGCGAAGGGTTTGATATAGGTCCGCAAGACCCAGCCCCCATCCGCCTGCTGGTCCCCGATTACAACGTAGAGATCTCGCATGACCCGGTAGTCAATCGCCGCCTCGGTGGTGGGCATACGCGCAACCGGATAGTCGCGTTTTTCGGGATGCAGCGTCCCGATCATGCGCCCGTTGGTCTCCACCTTCACATCCGCCATGGTCGAGAAATAATTCGGCCCTTGCACGCGATCGACATCCTCAAGCGTCAGGGTGAATTGACCAACCTCGAAGGGCTGCCCCGGCTGGGCGACGCGGATATCCTCAACCTCCCATGCGGTCAGACCGGCGATGGCGAAGATGGTCACACCCAGCCCCGTATGGGCAACCGCCTTGCCCCAATCGGCCCCCGGCAGGCGGAACAGGCGTTTCAGACTGCCGTTTCGTCCTGTCCGGCTCCACAAATCGAGAACGGCGCCGAAGGTGATCCATGCGCCCAGAAACAGACCCACGGGCCCCAAAGCACTGCGTCCCGTTTGCATCGCCCAGACCAGCACGCCAAGGGCGACGGCCAGCACAAACGCATAACGCAGAAACCACGCTGTCTTGCCAAGCTTGCCGCGCTTCCACGGCAACATTGCGCCAACCGGCAGGACCAGCCCCAACAGTACCATGAACGGCGTGAAGGCCGCGTTAAAGAACGGAGGTCCGACCGAGAGTTTCCGGTCAAACATCATCTCGGCCACCATCGGCCACATGGTGCCTACGAACACCACGAAACAGCTGACGGCCAACAGCACGTTGTTCACGACCAGCGCGCTCTCCCGGCTGACCATGCCAAAGACGCCCTTCGCCTCCATCGCCTGCGCCCGCGCCGCAAACAGCGTCAGCGCACCGCCGATAAAGAACACAAGGATCAACAGAATGAAAACGCCCCGCTCTGGATCTGTTGCGAAGGCATGAACCGAGGTCAGAAGCCCCGAGCGCACAATGAAGGTCCCGATCAGCGAGAATCCGAAGGCAATGATCGCCAGTAGGATTGTCCAGCTCTTCAACGCCTCGCGCTTTTCCACGACAATGGCCGAGTGCAATAGCGCCGCCGCCAGCAGCCATGGCATGAACGAGGCATTCTCGACCGGATCCCAGAACCAGAAACCGCCCCAGCCAAGCTCATAATAGGCCCACCATGACCCCAGTGCGATCCCAATGGTCAGAAACACCCAGGCGGCCAGGGTCCACGGCCGCACCCAGCGGCCCCAGGCGGCATCAATACGACCCTCGATCAATGCGGCCACGGCAAAGCTAAACGCCATGCTCAGACCGACATAGCCCAAATACAGAAACGGCGGGTGGAACGCCAAGCCCGGGTCTTGCAGCAGCGGGTTCAGATCGCGCCCATCGAACGGAGCAATCGCCAGCCGATCAAACGGGTTCGAGGTAAACAGGATAAAAGCGAAGAACGCTACGGCCACAGCCGACTGCACAGCCAACACGCGCGCTTTCAACGTGGGTGGCAGGCCTGCGCCGAAAAACGCGGCCATTGCGCCGAACAGGGTCACGATCAGCACCCACAACAGCATCGAGCCTTCGTGGTTCCCCCAAGTCCCACTGATCTTGTAGATCATCGGTTTCGCCGAATGGCTGTTCTCAACCACGATCCTCAGCGAAAAATCCGAAGTGGTGAACGCCCAAACCAGCGCTCCAAAGGAAAATGCCGTCAGTAGGAATTGTGAGATTGCCGCCGGTTCCGCAAACGCCATCCATCCAGCCCAGCGTTTCGATGCCCCGATCAGGGGCACCACGCTTTGCACGATAGCGACGAAAAAGGCGAGGATTAGCGCGAAGTGACCTAGCTCTGTAACCATAGGGCAGGATATATGCCGGAGGCACGGTAATCGCCAACCACTTTCGTTTGATTTCGGGGCACATAGTGTCGCAACTCAGCCCCTTTCGCGTCGCCAATCCTCTAACGCCGGGTTCTCATCGGCCAGCAGGCTTTCTTGCGCCAAGCGCGCATCCGACCCCGTATCAGCCACACCGGGTCGGTCGCTGCGCATATTTCCAAGCGCATCAAGGTTGGCCAGAACTGTCGGTGTCCGCGCCATCACGGCCGAGATCTCGCGTTGCAAATCCTGCGATTTCGCCTGATGCCGCGCCCCGAAATAGAACGAGACAATCACGCCCAGCAACCACCACAAAGGCTCGGGCACGAGCGCAATCCCCTGCATTCGCGCCGAAAACCAGATCGGATCGATCATAGCGGCAGCAAACAAGCCCAGTGTTCCCAGCGCTAAGGCCGGGCGCGGAAGCCGGTTCAACCCATCCATGAAGCGGTCGAACATTCCTTTGGGCGGCCTTTGAAACTCAGCCCCGAACTGCGTCATAGACTGAGTTTGCGCCACCATCCTGCGTTGAGCGCCCGCGTCGGCGTTTTCCTGAAAGACCTCTGCAGTCTCGCGCACCACGTTACGCCCACCACCGAATAAGAAACCCAAAACGCCCGAGATCAATCCCATCTCGCAACCCTCCTTGCAAACGCCTCATCGCTCAAGTGATAGCGATCAGACAGGAACTCTTCCGCCCGTCTGATCCAACCGCCTTTCCCGCCCGCACGGGTACGCGCATACTTTCGCGACGCGGGGCGCCGATCTGCGAGCCGAAAGTAATAGTTCCGCCGCGCCACCCCATAAGCGTCCCGCAACTGAACCGGGTTCGGGTGCGCCGCGTCCTGACTAGCGCCTATGGTTTGTGGGCCGATAACCCCGTCCACCACAACGCCAAAACCCATCTTCACCAACAGCGATTGCAAAATGCGCACCGCCTGCGCGCCCGCATTCACATACATGTCGAACACGCTGGCCTGCAGCGCCTCAGGCAAAGCAGCGATCCCCGGTATCTCAAAATAATGCTGCACAAAGATATCAATGGCCTGCGCGCGGCTGAGCGCCCGTACATCCGCGGCATCAACCACCCCGTCCCGCGTCAAATCCAAGCCCAAACGCCGCATCGTGTGAATGGTCACGCCGAAATTTGTGGCTCCTCCCGGATCATCCGGATCATCCACAAACCCGCCTTCCCGACGTACAATCTCTTCGGCAATCTGTCGAACCGTCTGCATCACGACCCCCACCTGCTTCAGTCGAGGGAACGATCCTGCAAACTCATTAACAACCCCAAACGAAACAGAGCGCCGCCTGCCATCTGCACGCAACGCCCTGCTGCTTCTGTTCAAAAATACATCCGCCGAAGGCACGCAGCGCAGCTGCGTTCAGCTTTCGCCGGGATCCTTGTAAACGCCCTGTTCCTTCAAGGCATCCATGACCTCTTTCGGCATATAGGTCTCATCGTGTTTTGCAAGAATTTCAGTCGCTTCAAACACACCGTTCACATAGCGACCCGTCCCAACCATACCCTCATTTTCCGAGAAGAGATCCGGCAGAACCCCGGTAAAGGCCACGGGAACACTCTCTCCGCCATCGGTGACCACGAAGCGCACCGTTTCGCCCTGCCCCCGCACGATCGAGCCCTCTTCGACCAGACCACCAATGCGAAACACCTCGGTCGGCGCAGGCGGCTCAGCGATCACCTGGCTGGGCGAGCGGAAGAAGTTGATGCCATCGCGCATCGCATACCCAATCAACGCCGTCGACACCGCCAGGGCCGCTACGGCCACCAGAATGATCTGAACTCGACGACGTTTCTTGAGCGTTTTCATACCGTCCTCACGGGAACAAGGGGGCCATCATCAGCCCTCGCGTTTCATCCTCACCTAACATCAGGTTGGCATTCTGCAAGGCCTGTCCGCTGCTACCTTTTGTCAGGTTATCCAAAGCGGCGATCACAATAGCACGCCGTTCAATCCGATCCGCAACAACACCGATATGGCAGAAATTCGATCCCCGCACATGGTGAGTCGAGGGCGCTTCGCCCATCGGCAGAATCTCAATGAAAGGCTCGTCAGCATAGGCTTTCGCCAGCGTTTCGTAAACGCTCTGCGGGTCGCCCTTCACGTAGGAGGTTGCCAGAATACCCCTGTTCGCCGGGATCAAGTGCGGTGTGAATTGGATATGCACCGTGCGCCCAGCCAGTTTAGAGAACTCCTGATCGAACTCACCCAAATGGCGGTGCGTACCACCTATGGCATAGGCATTCGCGCCTTCGCTCAGCTCGGCATGCAGCAGGTTTTCTTTCAACGAGCGGCCAGCGCCCGACACGGCGCATTTCAGATCGAGGATGATGTCATCCAGATCAATCACACCGGTTGAAATCAACGGCCGCAACACATACTGTCCGGTCGCCGCGTTGCAGCCCGTACCGGCCACAAGCCGTGCGGTCCGGATGTCGTCACGATAGAACTCGGTCAGGCCATAGACCGCCTCTTCCTGCTGCTCCAACGCGCTATGCGGGTTTCCGTACCATTTTTCGTACTCATCCGCGTCCTGCAGCCGGAAATCGGCTGAAAGGTCGATGATCTTCAGATTCTTCGGCAGGTCCCGGATTACTTCCTGACTGGTTTTATGCGGCAAAGCGCAGAAACACAGGTCGATCTGGGAAAAGTCGATTTCAGAAATCTTACACAGATCCGGCAGGTTCATGTGGCGCAGATGCGGGAAGACCTGAGCCATCGATAGGCCCGCCTTACGTTCCGCCGCCAGCGCAACGATATCCATGTTCGGGTGCTCGGCGATCAGCCGCACCAGTTCAGCGCCAGTATAGCCTGAGGCGCCCAGAATTGCGATATTATGGGTCATGTCAGACCTCTTCTTTGCATGTGTCACATATCATGACCGCCACTGTGACGGTCTTGGATTTAGAAAATCAAAAGGATGGCGTCCTTGACCTAAATCAGGCCGCCGCAAACGAGATTTGTCGTCGGAGGAACTGCGTCGCCCGATCGCTGACAAAACCGGGCTTGCCGGTGGTTAGGTAGCCGCCTTCTCCCTCACCCAGCATGGTCGGGTGGCGTTGCAGATAGTCGGCCAAGCTTTCAGCCACCAGATCGCCCTGGCTGAACACCTGAACATCCGCACCCAGAGCGGCCTGAAACGTCTCGGCCATCAAAGGGTAGTGCGTGCAGCCCAGGATGGCCGCCTGAGGTTCGGGCATCTTGCGCTTCAACGCGTCCACATGGCTGCGCACAAGGGCTTCGGCCAGAATCAAATCGCCGTCTTCAATGGCATCGACCACGCCGCCGCAGGCCTGTGCCTCGACATCCACACCAATCGCACGGAACGCCAGTTCCCGCTGGAAGGCGCGGCTGGAGACAGTGGCGGGCGTTGCAAACAAGGCCACATGCTTGACGGCCACTTCGCGCGGCGGAGAGTTATCGCCCCATTGCCGCTCGGTCAGCGCCTCGATCAGAGGGACAAAGACCCCCAGAACGCGCTTGCCTTCTGGCACGCCCTCCTCCTGCATCCGACGCAGGGCAGCCGCGCTGGCGGTATTGCAGGCCAGAATCACCAGATTGCAGCCGCGATCCCACAAGTCGTAGACCGCCTTGCGGGTTAGCTGATAGATATCCTCGGCATCGCGCACGCCGTAAGGCGCATGCGCACTGTCCGCGTAATACAGGAAATCCACGTCAGGCAGCCGTTGCTGCGCGGCGTTCAGGACAGTCAGACCGCCCAAACCGGAATCAAAGATACCTACTGCCATTAGCCCCTTCAGGCGCGATGCCGTTCCTCAAATTCATAGCCGTAGTCATAAGACTTCAGCGGTGTCGGAGACAGCTCATACGTGGCTTTGCGCAGGAAATCCATCATCTTGCGCTTATCCTTGCTGAGTGGGTCCAGAACATCACGGGTAATCGGCTCGCCGATCACGACTTTCACAGGGGTATCGACGCGTTTCTTGAACTCCTTGATCAGCAAACCCATCCGCAGAGTATTGTGCAAATGGCTGGCGATCTGGAACAGACGAGAGGTGTGGCCGTCAAAGAAAACCGGCACCACTGTCGCGTTCGATTTGGCGACCATCCGAGCGGTAAAGCCCCGCCAACCAGGGTCCATAGGGTGGTCGAACGGCGTGAGGGCCGTGCTGACGGTGCCGCCGGGGAAGATCCCGATCGCCCCACCGTCGCCAAGATAGTTCAAGGCGGTTTTGCGGGTCTCAAGGTTCAGCTTCATCGCCTCTTTCGTCTCATCAAAAGAGATCGGCAGGATGATGCGGTTCAGATCTTCTGCCTTGCGGAACACGCGATGGGCCAGAATCCGAAAATCGCCGCGCGTTTCAGACAGGATATGCCCCATCATCAATCCGTCCAGAATGCCGTAAGGGTGATTGGCAATCAGGATCAGAGGGCCGTCCTTCGGGATATTCGACAGCGCCCCACCTGCAACATCCAGCGTCAGCCCGTAGCGTTCGACCATGACGGCCCAGAAATCGCGCCCCTTGGCGACGTCATGTTCATACCCGTCCGCACGCTTGATCAGGCGCATGCGGCCTGTCGTGTTTTCCATCAGCTTGATGACCATCCGACCGCCCTTGGTTTCGGCGGAATGGGCATAAGAAATGTCTCGAACGACATGACGGCGCGAGGGCATCTGAAGACTCCGGAACTAACTGCCTGCATTATACGTTAAGCGGAGATTTTGCCTAGCGAAGGTGACAGGTTTGTGACGCCTCATTCCGCCGCAGCGCGCATCTCGGGCCCGCCGCTGCGGATCGTTGCCAGCAGCTCCTCGCGCCGCTTGGCCGCATTGGCTTCGTTTTGCATCAAAACAGGGCCAAAACCACGGATATCCAGTGGCAAACGGGCCAGTGCAACAATCGCCTCCTGCGTGTCGTCCGTTGCCAGAGGCAGGACCTCTTTCATGTCCTGTTCGTACTGTTTGATTAGCGCGCGTTCCATCCGCCGCTCGGCTGAGTAGCCGAAGATATCCCAAGGCGTGCCGCGCAAACTCTTCAACTTGGCCAACAGTTTAAGAGGCCCAAGCATCCATTCTCCAAAGGCACGCTTGCGCGGCCTGCCATTGCTACCCTCCCCACCAAAAATGGGTGGGGCCAGATGGAAGGTCATGTTGAAATCACCGTCGAACTCGGCAACAGCCTTGTCCCGACTGGTGAGCAACAGGCGCGCGACTTCGTATTCATCCTTGTAAGACAACAGCTTGTGATAACCTTTTGCCACGGCCTCGCGCAGCGTTTCATCTGCAATACCGTCCACCAGCTTGCGATAGCGTTTCGCCAGTCGGGTCGACTGGTAGTCGGTCAGGTGCTGCGCCCGGAAGTCGATCATTTGGTCCAGGGTCTTCGGCAATTCCGAAACGGAAGGTGCCAGCATCGCCTGCGCTTCCTCCGGGTGCAGAACCGCCCACCGACCCACGTCAAAGGCCCGTTTGTTGCGTTCTACGGCGGTTCCGTTCAGCTCAATCGCAGTCATGATCGCCTCATGACTGACGGGCAGAGTCCCGCGCTGCCATGCAGCGCCGAAGACCATCATGTTGGAGTAGATCGAATCGCCCATCACGATCTTGGCCAGATCGGTCGCATCGAACAGGCTCACCCCGTCTTTCAGCCGCGCTTGCAGCGCAAGCTCCAACTGGTCGCCCGGAATGCGGAATTCGGTATCGCGGGTGAAATCACCGGTCACCGTGCTGTGGTTGTTGACCACTGCGCCGGTCTGTCCGGACCGTGTCAGACCCAGGGTTTTTGCCCCGGCCGAGACCACGAGGTCACCGCCGATCAGCGCATGCGCTTCGCCGGTTGCGACACGAATGGCGCTGATATCCTCCGGCCTGTTCGCCAGACGGCAATGGATGTGAACCGCGCCGCCTTTTTGGGCGAGGCCGGCCATCTCCATCATACCCGCGCCTTTGCCGTCGATCTGCGCCGCTTGCGCCAGAATAGCTCCGAGGGTCACGACACCTGTGCCACCAATTCCGGTGATAACCACATTATGCGTACCCTTGATTTGCGGCAGTTCAGGTATGGGCAGATCGGGCAGATCAAGCTGTTTGGTCGCCTCTTTCCGGATCTTTGCCCCTTCCAGAGTGACAAAGGACGGACAGAACCCGTTCAGGCACGAGAAATCCTTGTTGCAGCTGGATTGATCAATCGCGCGTTTGCGGCCCAGTTCGGTCTCCTTGGGCACGATTGAGACGCAGTTTGACTGCACCCCGCAATCACCGCAACCTTCACAAATATCGGTATTGATGAAGACGCGCTTGTCCGGGTCCGGAAACTCACCGCGCTTGCGGCGACGGCGTTTTTCAGCCGCGCAGGTCTGGACATAGACGATGACCGAGACGCCCTCGATTTCGCGGAACCGATCCTGCACTTTCATCAACTCAGCGCGTTCAAAGCTCTCTACACCCGACGGCAGAGCCCCAAGGTTAACGTCTTCCTTTTCATCATAGACCAGAGCCACATGCTGCACGCCCATGGCCTTCACCTCGTCCACGATCCGTTCAGCGGTCAAATCACCTTCGTTCCCCTGCCCGCCAGTCATCGCAACCGCATCGTTGAACAGGATTTTGAAGGTGATGTTGGTGCCCGCCGACAGCGCCGCGCGTATCGCCTGCACGCCGGAGTGGTTATACGTACCGTCACCCAAGTTCTGAAACACGTGTTTGGTGGTCGAAAACGGAGCCTCACCAATCCAGTTCGCACCCTCGCCGCCCATCTGAGTGAAGCCGGTCGTCTCCCGATCCATCCACTGCACCATGTAGTGGCATCCGATGCCTGCATAGGCGCGGCTACCCTCTGGCACTTTGGTTGAACTGTTGTGCGGACAGCCCGAGCAGAAATAGGGCAACCGCGTCGCGATTTCTTGCGCGTTGTCTGCACGCCGCGCCTCTGACAGTTTGGCGAGGCCTGCGCGGACGCCATCCGTTTCGCGCCCCTCTTCAATCAGGATGTCACCCAGCTTTTCGGCAATCATGATAGGGTCCAATGCGCCGCGTGTGGGGAACAACTCCTCACGATGCAGCGTTCCGGCGCCGCCCTTGTACCAGCCATAAACGCGGCGACCCCGGCGGTCGTCAAAGATCGCTTCTTTGACCTGCACCTCGATCAGCTTGCGCTTTTCCTCAACGATCACAATCAGGTCCAGTCCTTCGGCCCAATCATGGAACCCGGCCATATCCAGCGGGAACGTCTGCCCGATCTTGTAAGTTGTGATGCCCAGCCGTTCTGCTTCGGCCTCATCAATGTTCAGCAAAGACAGCGCGTGGGTCAGGTCCAGCCAGTTTTTACCCGCCGCAACGAACCCGATCTTGGCCCCCGGCTTGCCCCAGACGCGTTTGTCCAGCTTGTTGGCATGCGAGAACGTCTCGGCCGCGAAACGCTTGTAGTCGATCACGCGGGCCTCTTGCAGATGCGGCGTATCGCCAAGACGGATGTTCAAGCCACCTTCGGGCATGTCGAATTCGGGGATCACGACGCCCATCCGGTCGGGCCTGCCATCGACGACCGAGGTCACCTCAATCGTGTCCTTCATTGTTTTCAGACCAACCCAGACACCGGCAAACCGGCTGAGCGCAAAGCCGTAAATGCCGTAGTCCAAAATCTCCTGCACGCCTGCAGGGCTGACCACGGGCATATACATATCGACCAGAGACCACTCCGACTGGTGCAACACGGTCGAGCTTTCGCCTGTATGGTCATCCCCCATTGCCATCAGCACACCGCCATGTTGCGCGGTGCCCGCCATATTGGCGTGACGCATCACATCGCCCGACCGGTCAACCCCCGGCCCCTTGCCGTACCAAAGACCAAAGACGCCGTCATACCGGCCATCGCCGCGCAGGCCCGCCTGCTGGCTGCCCCAAAGCGCGGTGGCAGCCAGATCCTCGTTCAAGCCGTATTGAAAGGTCACATCGCTTTCAGCCAGATAGCGCTGGGCGCGCATCATCTGCTGATCCACCGCACCCAAAGGTGAGCCACGATAGCCTGTCACCAGTCCGGCGGTGTTCAACCCGGCCTGTTGATCGCGGGCCTTCTGCATCAACATCAGACGCACAAGCGCCTGTGTTCCGTTCAAAAGAACGGGTGATTTCTCAAGATCGAAGCGGTCGTTCAGCGTTATGTGTGGCTGACTCATCAGACGTCTCCCCTCGTCAGATCAGTGTGCTTTATATTCACGCATTTTAGGTCATAATTATTGACCTGTATAGCCATTATCCCCTGAATCCCAAGGATTTCATGGTTTGATTGTGGAACTTGTTACCTATTTCATATAGGGCTTCACGAGGATAACGAAAGTTGCGGCGATGGATTGGGACAAGCTTAGAATATTTCACGCGGTGGCCGATGCCGGCAGCCTGACCCATGCGGGGGACAGGCTCAATTTATCTCAATCCGCCGTGAGCCGTCAGATCCGCGCGCTGGAAGAATCACTCGATGCGACCCTGTTCCACCGCCACGCACGCGGTCTGATTCTAACCGAACAGGGTGAGTTGCTGTTTGATGCAACCTCGGCCATGTCCAAACGTCTGGACGCCGCCGCCGCGCGCATCCGCGACAGCGAAGAGGAAGTGTTCGGCGTCCTGCGCGTGACCACCACATTCGGCTTCGGCACCCTGTGGCTCGCCCCACGCCTGCCTAAGCTCTACGAACAGTACCCCGATTTGAACATCGACCTGATGCTCGAGGAACGTGTTCTGGACCTGCCCATGCGTGAGGCCGATGTCGCCATCCGCATGAAGGAGCCCAGCCAGGCCGATCTGATCCGTAAACGCCTGATGACCGTTCAGATGAAGCTCTATGCCACGCAGGAGTATCTGGAATCCCATGGCGGAATGCTGAAATCGCTTGAAGAGATCAAGGAACACCGTCTGATCAGCCAGACACCCTCGGCCCCGCAGGTGGGCGCAAGTGCGGCGATGGTGCGCCATCTGATGACCTTCAATCCGGGGTCCTTGCTAACCGTGAACAACTATTTCGGCGTTCTTCAGGGCGTGTTGCACAATTTGGGAATTGGCGTCCTGCCCGACTACGTGACGCAGGACTTCCCGCACCTCGTTCCGATCTTATCAGAAATCGAAAACGCGGACGTTCCCGTTTACCTCGCCTACCCGGAAGAATTGCGCCATTCCAAGCGGGTCGGAGCATTCCGCGACTTCGTTCAGGACGAGATCATCGCGCAACGCAAACAGCTGAAAATGATGGGTAAACTCTAGCTATGCACTCGCAGCATAGCAGCAATGCTGAACGATCAGATTAAAACTTCTTGAACGTTCACAAACCGACCCCTAAATGAGCTCTCGAAGGCGGTGATGCTGAAACGCTCATCATCTTCATACCTCCCTGTTGGACTATGGCCGAGCTTAGTGCTCGGCCTTTTTTTTGGCTTCTCCCAAATTCATTTTTTAGTTTTCCCCAATCTCACCGTCCAGAGCGATGAAATTTCTGGGAAAATCTCCGACACCTGCCTATGATCCGAAAAAACGTTTAAAAATTCGTGTTCGAGGACAGAACCATGATAAGCCCCCTCCGCCTTCTGGCGGCGATTTTTTCACTAATTTTAACGGTCGGACCGCTGCATGCACAAGTTGCGGGCACGTCGACCTCCAGTGCGCCTGCCACCGTCGATATCCCCGAGGACCTCACGCCCGAACAAGTGGACGATCTGGTCGCCCGTATGTCGGATGATCAGGTCCGCTCTATCCTGTTAGAGCGTCTGGACGCGGTGGCAGAGAAAAACGCAGCCGCTGCAGAGGATCGCGAGGATCCGATTACCGAGTTGAATGAAGTCTGGAGCGAAATGGTCGCCTCGTGGACGCATGTCATAACGACCGTCCCTAATATCTTCAGCGCGCAAGCCACCGCCATCAAGAATTTTGCGACCACATTCACCTCATTCGGTGCGTTGGTTTTGATGGGGCTGGTTGCTAGTGTTCTGGTTGTGGGCTTCATCGCCGAAAAACTGTTCGAGATTCTGACCCGCCGCTGGCATGTCCAGACCGAGGCCGAAGCCGAAGGCGATCTCTGGGGCGCTGCCCGCTATCTTTTCGGTCGTTTCTGTCGGGAAATCGCAGGGCTTGTAGTGTTCTACGTGGTCATCCGCGCGGTTGGACGTGGCCTGCTGACGCCCGAGCAAATCACATATGCCGGGCCGTTTGTGTTCTACCTGATCTGGATACCACGGCTGGGTGCCGCCGTCTCGCGCTTTGTGCTGGCGCCGAACAAACCTCATTTCCGTCTGGTCAATATCGACGATCACTGGGCGAAGTATCTGCATCGCAATCTGATCGGGCTGCTGATCCTGATCGGTTTCACCCTGTTCCTGCTGCACTTCAACAACCTGAACGGCATCACAGGGGATGATACGCGTATCGGCTTCTGGCTGAACGCAGGCATCCACATCTACATTGGCTTGATCGCATGGAAAGCGCGTGAAGGTCTGTCGCAGATGATGTTGGGAACTGACCCAGACCACACCAAGTTCGACGAGGAAGTGGCACACTATTACCCCTACTTCGCCATCGCGGTCTCGGCAGCGACTTGGCTGCTGGTCGAGTTCCTGGTGGCTCAGCGCAACCCGGCATCGTTGGCTCTGCTGGTTCAGGGCGCGCATTTCACGACCATGTTCTGGCTGTTGATCGCCCCGGCGCTCGACACACTGATCCGAGGGCTTGTCCGGCATCTGCAACCGCCGATGCAGGGCGAAGGTTCGGTGGCTGAACGCGCCTATAAGTCAACCAAGCGCAGCTACATCCGTATCGGTCGGGTTCTGGCGGGCATTCTTGTCATCTTGATGATCGCCAATGCCTGGGATCTCGATCTGCAGGAAATCGCTGGTGGAGACGCGGATTCCGGCAGCAAACTGGTGCAGTTCTTCATCATCATCGCCGTGGGCTACATCCTGAACGAGGTCGTCTCGCTCTGGATCAACCGCCGACTGGCGAAAGAGATGACCGCCGCGCAAAGCCCGGACGAAGAAGCCGGCGAAGGCGGCGGTGCTGGTGGCTCGCGTCTTGCAACGGTTTTGCCGCTGCTGCGGGTAACGGCTCAGGTGGCGATTGCCGTGATCTTCGTTTTGCTGGCCTTAGGTGCCCTTGGGCTCGACATCACACCGCTTCTGGCTGGTGCTGGTATCCTGGGTCTGGCCATCGGTTTCGGTGCGCAAAAACTGGTGTCTGACATCGTTGGCGGCATTTTCTTCCTGATCGACGATGCCTTCCGCGTGGGTGAGTATGTCGATGTGGGTGGCACCACCGGCACGGTCGAGAAGATCTCGATCCGCTCGATGCAGCTGCGTCACCATCGCGGGCCGGTGCACACCATTCCCTATGGTGAGATTCAGAAGCTGACTAACTACAGCCGCGACTGGGTCATCATGAAGCTGAAGTTCACCGTGCCTTTCGACACCGATCCCAACAAGGTGAAGAAGATCTTTAAGAAGATCGGCGCCGAGATGATGGAGGACGAGACCCACAAGGATGGCTTCCTTCAGCCGTTCAAGTCTCAGGGCGTGTTCGACTTTGACGATGTCGGCATGATTATCCGGGGCAAGTTTATGGCCAAACCCGGCAAGCAGTTCACGTTGCGCAAAGAGATCTTCAACCGCGTCAAGGCCGCCTTCAAGGAGAACGGAATTGACTTCGCCCGCCGCGAAGTGCGCGTTGCCATCCCCGGTCTGGATGACGCTGAACACCTGAGTGAAGACCAGAAAGCAGCCGTTGGCGCCGCCGCTGGAGCGGTCGCGCAGCAAGCGCAGCAACAAGACCAACAGAAGTAAACTCACCCGGCACGCGGCTGTCTCTGTCGCGTGCCGGTACCTCATTTGAGGCTCTGTACGATCCGCACAATTTGCACCTTTGTCCGGTTTGCAACAGGACAGCGCGCGGAAAGTGCCTTTTCTCTTCCCCCCGGCGGTCCCTTCCCCTAAAAGGCGCCAAACATTGCCATCTCGGGGACCGAAACAGGATGCAAGAGCCAGCCATCACACCTGATCTGATTGCCGCCCACGGGTTGAAGCCCGAGGAATACGACATGATCCTCGAGATCATCGGGCGTGAGCCGACATTCACCGAGCTTGGCATTTTCTCGGCTATGTGGAACGAGCATTGCTCTTATAAATCCTCCAAGAAATGGCTGCGCACCCTGCCTACATCCGGCCCTCAGGTGATCTGCGGCCCGGGTGAGAATGCGGGCGTGGTCGATATCGGCGACGGGCAAGCAGTTGTTTTCAAGATGGAAAGCCACAACCACCCGTCTTACATCGAACCCTATCAGGGTGCGGCAACCGGCGTTGGCGGCATTCTGCGCGACGTCTTCACCATGGGCGCGCGCCCGATCGCCTCGATGAACGCCCTGTCCTTTGGTGAGCCCGGCCACCACAAGACCCGCCAGCTGGTCAACGGCGTGGTCGAAGGTATCGGCGGCTACGGCAACTGCTTCGGCGTGCCCTGCGTCGGTGGCGAGGTCCGCTTCCACCCGGCCTACAACGGCAACTGTCTTGTGAACGCCTTCGCGGCAGGTTTGGCAGACAGCGATAAAATCTTCTACTCGGCGGCCTCTGGCGTCGGAATGCCAGTCGTGTACCTCGGTGCCAAAACTGGACGTGACGGTGTTGGCGGTGCGACCATGGCCTCGGCCGAGTTCGACGATACCATCGAAGAGAAACGTCCCACCGTTCAGGTCGGCGACCCCTTTACTGAAAAGCGCCTCATGGAGGCGACGCTGGAGCTGATGAAAACCGGCGCCGTGATTTCGATCCAGGACATGGGCGCGGCAGGCCTGACCTGCTCGGCCGTTGAGATGGGCGACAAAGGTGGTCTGGGTGTCCGTCTGGACCTCGAAAACGTACCGCAGCGCGAAGAGAACATGACAGCCTATGAGATGATGCTGTCCGAGTCTCAGGAACGCATGTTGATGGTTCTGAAACCCGAGCTTGAGGCTGAAGCTCGGGCCGTGTTCGAAAAGTGGGACCTCGACTTTGCCATCGTCGGAGAAACCATCGCCGAAGACCGCTTCCTGATCATGCACAATGGCGAGGTGAAGGCTGATCTGGTCCTGTCGAAACTCTCGTCGACCGCGCCGGAATATGACCGCCCATGGGTCGCGACACCCGAGGCTGAGGAATTGGCCGACGTCCCGCAGATCGACCCGATTGATGGTCTGCGTGCCCTGCTCTCTTCGCCCAACTATGCGGGCAAGCAGTGGGTCTATGAGCAGTATGACACCATGGTTATGGCCGACAGCGCCCGCACCCCGGGTCTGGGTGCCGGTATGGTGCGTGTTCACGGTACCGACAAGGTACTGGCTTTCACCTCGGATGTGACGCCGCGCTATGTCCGCGCCAACCCGGTCGAAGGCGGCAAGCAAGCGGTAGCCGAGGCTTATCGCAACTTGACCGCTGTCGGGGCCAAACCACTGGCCACAACCGACAACCTGAACTTCGGCAACCCGGAAAAACCCGAGATCATGGGCCAGTTCGTAGGTGCAATCCAAGGCATCGGAGCCGCCGTTGGCGCGCTGGATGTGCCCATCGTGTCTGGCAACGTCTCGCTTTACAACGAGACCGACGGTCAGGCGATCCTGCCGACCCCTACCATTGGCGCCGTTGGCCTGCTCAACCACACCGATGAGATCATCGGAAACGAGGTGCGCGAAGGTCACGTGGCCCTCGTGATCGGTGAAACCAAAGGCCATCTGGGCCAATCCGCCCTTCTGGCCGAGGTGTTCAACCGCGAAGAAGGCGATGCGCCCCACGTGGATCTTGAGGCCGAGAAACGCAACGGCGACTTCATCCGCGCCAATCGCGAGATGATCAAGGCCTGCACCGACCTGAGCGACGGTGGCCTAGCGCTTGCCGCGTTTGAACTGGCCGAAGCAGCGGGCGTTGGCGTTCACCTCGACGATGCCTCGACCGAGGTACTGTTCGGCGAAGATCAAGCCCGCTATTTGGTCGCCTGCAACTTTGATCAGGCCGAGGCATTGATGATTGCAGCCGGTCAGGCTGGCGTTCCCCTGACCTCAGTCGGTCGCTTTACGGGCGAAACTGTAAAGATCGGCAGTTCCGAAGCCCCTCTGGCCGAATTGACTGAGGTTTTCCGCCAAAGCTTTGCAACCGCGGTCGCCTGATCACACTACTCTTTCTACAAACCAATAGCCCCGCACCCTGATCGGTGCGGGATTTGCATATGTGAAAGACCTTCCACATCTTGCACGCGCCTTCCCATCGCTCTACATCTTGGGAAAGACCTTCAGGAGTAAGCCTAAATGCCGATGAGCGCCCACGAGATTGAAACCCTGCTGCGCGAGAGCTTTCCCAACGCGGAAATTCAGGTTGGCGGCAGCGATGGCGTTCACATGTCCGCCATGGTCGTGGACGAGAGCTTTCGCGGCAAGAACCGCGTCCAGCAACAGCGCGCTGTTTATGCGGCCTTGAAAGGCAAAATGGACGGCCCGGACGGTGACCTGCACGCACTTGCTCTAACCACCAAAGTTCCGGAGTAAAATGGAACATGCGATTGTAATCTCAATTGCGGTTTCCGTTTTTGTTTTGCTCATCGCGCTGTTGGCGCGGAACAACTCAAAGACTGGGCGCAAGACGAGGCGTGGATCGCCGCCCGGACAGGGATAACACCTCCTATATTCCTCCAATCAATCACATGACGCTACAATTAGCTCGGCAGAGACCCATATCCCCAAGGATACGCAAGATTACGCCAAAGCTATGATGCCGAAGAGCAAAGGAAACGCGAAATGACCGACGTGAAGACCCAGATCGACGAAACCGTCAAAGCCAATGACGTGGTGCTCTATATGAAAGGCACCAAAGAGATGCCTCAGTGCGGTTTCTCATCCCGTGTGGCAGGTGTGCTGAACTACATGGGCGTGGACTATGCCGATGTGAATGTTCTGGCCGACGAAGCAGTCCGTCAAGGCATCAAGGACTATTCGGACTGGCCGACCGTGCCGCAGCTTTATGTCAAAGGCGAGTTTGTCGGTGGCTGCGATATCATCACCGAAATGACCCTTTCGGGTGAATTGGACACTCTGTTTGATGAAAACGGTGTCGGCTACAACAAGGACGCAGCCGACAAAATCCGTGAGGCCAATGCCTAATCCGGCCTTAACGGCTGGAGCAATCCTGAAAAATGACCTGTTCACTGGCGGCGTTTGTCGCCAGGAAGCTCACCGTGGCATTCCACCCTTTTGATCGCAGGATATAGGTTCCGTTCGTATCCACGGATTCGTACCGAATGCCCGAACCGCTCTCGACCTGACGCATCGCGACCAGAGAATTGTCGACCATCGTTGCCGCGGCGCCTGAACCGTCCGATGCGTTGAAATAGGTCACTGGTAGCGGAATACCGTTCTCGCAGTTGAACGTCACCGTCAGTATGTCGATCTCGGCCATTGCCTTGGACGCACATACAAGGGCCACGGCCCCGCAAATCAAGCCGCATGCTCGTTTCATTTTGTTTTTTCCTCGATGTCTGATGCCAGGGCTTCGGCCCGTGCGGCCAATTCGGCCAGTGTATCCGTAACCGAAGGCGGCACGACAGCGACCTCGATCCGTTCGGGTTCGGGTGCAGGCGCGCTGCGTAGCGTTTGAAGCTCGGCCTCAGTTTCGGCCAGCTTCGCCTCAAGCGCTTTGACTTTGTCATCAGTCGCGGCTGTTTTATCCGCCAACATTAGACCGGCCATCAACAACATGCGGGATTCGGGCATACGCCCAATCTGATCCGAAAGCACCTGCGCTTCGTCATCCAGCATTTTCGCGGCGGCCTGCAGAAAACTTTCTTCCCCGTCCTGACAAGACACGTCAAACCCGCGCCCGCCGATATGAATGGTCACTTCGGGCATTACTCAACCTCACCTTCTGCCAGTTTCGCCTGCGATAGCAGAGGCTCAAGGCGCGCCAGAACAGCCCGTGCCTCGGCCGCATCGGTCGCTTGGGCAGCGCGTGTTGCTTCCAACTCCGCTACAGTCGCCTGATTCAACAGCTCTGCATCTTGAACACCCTCTTGCGCCGCAGCGCGTAGGGCATCGACAGAATTGCGGAGTTGCTCGTTCGCCTGCCGCATTCTCTGCAGGTCGTCATCAAGACGTGACATGGCAGCCCCGTGGCTTGCACGCTCGGCCCTCAACATCTCCAGCTCCGCGTTCAGCTCGGCCACCCTTTCGCTATCGGCCAATTCGGCCCGCAAACGGTTATTTTCGGCCTCAATGTCTCCAGCCCGCAAAATAGCAGCCCTCATCTCTTCAATCTCGGCCCGCAGCGTTGCCGGGTCTTCGCTACCTTCCAGATCGGCCCGCAATTGCGCGTTCTCGGCTTTCAGAGCGTCCAGTTCCTCGGTGTTTTCCAGTGCCGCCTTCGCCTCAGCCAGTTCGGCTCGCGCAGCCTCGACCGCAGAAAGCTTGGTTGCGGCTTCGGCCAACTCAGCCCGCAGTGCGTCCACATCGGCCGTAGGCTCTGGAGCAGCACGCAGCGCCTCCATATCGGCGCGCATACCGTCAACTTCCTGCTCGTGGCGTTCCTTCAACGAGGTCAGGCGCTCTTGCAGCTGCGCGTTGGCAACACGCTCATCATCCAGCGCTGCTTGCAAGCCATGATCTGCATCGCCCGCGGGTGCGCTTTGCAGGGCTGTCACGCCCGTGCCAATTCGCTCCATCGCAGCAAGAATGCGTTGCTGTAACTCTTCAATCTGGCTCATGCCCCTGTCACCTCTTAACCAAGGTTCATTCTGTTGCCGAACCGTCCGAATCAAGAATCGGTTCCGCTTGGGCCCAGTCTAGCGGAATGTGAGGGAAAATACCCACTGTTTGGTTTCAAAGGCTTGGACAGCTCTCTTCAAGCGGTGCGACCTTGTTTCGCCCGGTTCTGCTTGCACTTTGAGGGCTGAATGCTATTGAGCGCGCAATCTGCTTCAAACCCAAAGGAACAACGCCCGTGGACCTGACTGCGCTGCGCAATGCAAACCCCGAACACTGGGACAAAGCTGCGGCCATCCGCACCCTGACCCTTGACGCCGTCGCTGCCGCCAATTCCGGCCATTCCGGTATGCCGATGGGCATGGCCGATGTTGCGACCGTCCTGTTCGAAAAGCACCTGAAATTCGACGCCTCGGCTCCGAACTGGCCGGACCGCGACCGGTTCATTCTGTCGGCGGGTCACGGATCGATGCTGATCTATTCGCTGCTTTATCTCACCGGCCACGCGGATGTGACGCTGGACGAGATCAAGAACTTCCGTCAGCTGGGCGCGAAAACTGCGGGTCACCCGGAGAACTTCCTGGTCGACGGGATCGAGACCACAACTGGCCCACTGGGTCAGGGTATCTCAAACGCTGTGGGCTTTGCCATGGCCGAGGAAATCCAGCGCGCGCATTACGGCAAGAAGATCGTTGATCACTACACCTACGTGATCGCAGGCGACGGCTGCCTGATGGAGGGCGTCAGCCAAGAGGCGATCACCCTCGCCGGTCGTCATGAGCTGGGCAAACTGATCGTCTTCTGGGATGACAACAACATCACCATCGACGGCACCGTGGATATCGCCGACCGTACCGATCAGGTGCGCCGTTTTGCGGCCTCGGGCTGGCATGTTATCGAGATCGACGGCCATGATCCCCAAGCGATCGACGCGGCTATCACGCAGGCGAAAAAGTCGAAAAAACCTTCGATGATTGCCTGCAAAAGCCACATCGCTCTGGGTCACGCCGCACAGGATACCTCGAAAGGTCATGGCGCGCTGACAGACCAGGAGCAGCTGAAGGCCGCCAAAGAAGGCTATGGCTGGCCGCATGACGCGTTCGAAATCCCTGCCAATGTGAAATCGGCTTGGGAAGCCATCGGCGCCCGTGGTGCCGCCGAGCGTGCAGAATGGGAAGAGCGTTTCGCGCAAATCTCGGAACGCAAACAGGCCGAGTTCAACCGCGCCTATGCGTTTGAGGCCCCCAAGAAACTGGCCGGTGCGATCCGTTCGTTCAAGAAACAGATGTCGGAAGATCAGCCCAAGCTGGCCACCCGCGCCTCGTCCGAAAAGGTTCTGAACGTTGTGAACCCGATCATGACCGAGACCGTCGGCGGCTCGGCTGACCTGACCGGTTCGAACAACACCAAATCGGCTGATATGGGTGTGTTCCTGCCCGAAAACCGCAAGGGTCGCTACATCCACTACGGTATCCGTGAGCACGGCATGGCTGCTGCGATGAACGGTATGGCGCTGCATGGCGGTATTCGCCCCTATGGCGGCACCTTCATGGCCTTCACCGACTATGCGCGCCCGTCCATGCGTCTGGCTGCGCTGATGAAAATCCCGTCGGTCTTCGTGATGACCCACGACTCGATCGGTCTGGGTGAAGACGGCCCGACCCACCAGCCCGTCGAGCATCTGGCAATCAGCCGCGCGACGCCGAACACCTATGTGTTCCGCCCCGCCGACACCGTCGAGACCGCTGAAGCCTGGGAACTGGCGCTGACCTTCAAGGACAGCCCCTCGGTCCTGTCGCTGACCCGTCAGGGCGTGCCGACCGTGCGCAAGGATCACAAAGCCAAGAACTTGACCGCACAGGGTGGTTACGTTCTGGCGGAAGCCGAGAGCAAGCGTCAGGCAATCCTGATCGCTACGGGCTCTGAGGTTTCGCTGGCGATGGAAGCCAAAGCGATGCTTGAAGCCGAAGGCATCGGCACCCGCGTCGTCTCCATGCCGTGTATGGAGCTTTTCGCCGAACAAGACGAAGCTTACCGCAAACGCGTTCTGCCCGCCGGTGCTGTCCGCGTCGGTATCGAAGCTGCCGTTCGCGCCGGTGGCTGGGACCGCTGGTTGCTGGGTGAGCGTGGTCGCGAAGCCAAGGCAGGTTTCATCGGCATGTCGAGCTTTGGTGCCTCTGCTCCGGCTGGTGAGCTATATAAGCATTTCGGCATTACCGCCGAAGCGACCGTAGCCAAGGTCAAAGAACTTCTGGGCTAATCCAGCCTGCCACAAAATGAAAAGCCCCGGTCCACGCCGGGGCTTTTTTCTTACACGAAGATGATCACGGATTGCATTCCATCCACGATCAAATCGCCTTCTGTGTTCCAAACGCGCATGACCTGCGAACTATAGCCATCGCGGCCTGCGGTCAGTTGGTGCTCCAGTAAGAACCAACCGTCGCGTGTTTGAATATCCTCGGACAACACGTTGAAAATCCAGTTCATTGACGAATTTGGTCCGGGTTTCTTTAGCGTGGGGTAGATAGCTGGCGGTGGGAGGTCAGCGATTGCAATCAACCCCTCCGTCCTGTCCCACATCCGAGGATCGTTGTGTCGGGCCCAAAGGCGCAGATACCCACGTTCTGCCCCCATGAAAGGCAATTCACCCTCGACCTTTCTGACCTCAAAGTTTGCAAGGAAAGGTATCGGCGGTCGCGGCAAATCTGGGGGGAAATAATACTCCGTCATCTCGGGCGCATCTGCGGGTTTGGCAGGGCAGTCGAACGCGACATGGCTGTCTTGCGCGCGGCCAAAGGAAAATGTCGCTTGCGCCGCAACACTGCCACCGATTTCGGCACGAGCGTTGATGGTCGTCACATTGCGCCCCTCGCGCATAACTTCCGTTCTGACTTGCGGCGGATCACTGATCGGCGCCGTGAAATTGACCAGAGCCGATCTGAGGGGCGGTAAATCTTTGTGCCGAATGTAAACCGTTGACAGCATTAGGGCCGACGAAAACCCACCGAATGTTGTGCGGCCTTGCTTCCAGTTCTGCGGCACCTGGTAGCTGAGGCAATCGTCTTGCGCCTCAGCGGCGCTGAGGACATCGAACAGGGATGGCTCGGACATGGGAGCTCCACTTAGCTATTGGCACGTCGAGGATAATCTGACCGCAGGGGGAGGCCAGCAGGACCTAACGTCACCGCCTAGTGGTCTTTTGATGAACCTGAAAACGCCCCCATCACGGGCCCGATGACTTTGGTTGCCAGAGGGATCAAGACCATCCCCCAGGCCAGACCAAAGATGCCGTCCATCGTCGCCTTGGCGATCCACTCCGCCGCGGCCTCCCATTGCGCCGAGACCGAATGACCAACCGCATAAGCCCAGCCATGGATATGATGCCCAAGCCAGCCAAAGCCCAGAACCTCCATCCCGTGGATGACGATGGACCCGCCCACCCACAGCATGGCCGCCGTTCCGACGATCGACAGGGTTTTCATTACCGTGGGCATGGCCTTGACCAACCCGCGCCCCAGACCTCGACCCACCGGCGTCGGAGCGTTTCTGGCCAGATACAGCCCGACATCGTCCATCTTCACGATCAAAGCGACCGAGCCATAGACGGCCACCGTCACCCCCAGCCCAACAACAGCCAAAGTCGCCGCCTGCATCCACACATTCGGAGCCTCAATCGCCGCCAGCGCAATGGTCATGATCTCAGCCGACAGGATGAAATCCGTCTTGATCGCACCTTTGACCTTCTGTTCTTCAAGGTGGCCCGGATCGCGTACATCCATGTCCTTTTCAATGGCGTGGCTACCATGTGGGAACAGAACGTGGAATATCTTCTCAGCCCCTTCGAAACACAGATATGACCCGCCCAGCATCAGCAGAGGTGTAATCAGCCAAGGCGCGAAATTCGCAAGCAACAAGGCGACTGGTAGTAGCAGAATGAGTTTGTTGAAAACCGACCCACGGGCAATACGCCAAATGATCGGCAACTCACGCGCGGGCGCGAAGCCCTGTACGTATTTCGGCGTAACCGCAGCGTCGTCGATAATCACCCCAGCAGTTTTGGCCCCTGCCTTGCCAGCAGCCGCCACGACATCATCCACCGAGGCCGCAGCCACTTTGGCGATCCCCGCCACATCATCCAAAAGGGCCAACAGTCCGCTCATCGCGTGTCCTTTCCTGTCACCTGCCGCAAACGGACCCTACCCGATCCAACAGCTAGCGCAAGCGTTAGCGCAATCTGCCCAGGTTTGCGCTAACACCTTAAAAATATGCCGCTTTTGCCCTTTTGAGATTCCGGTTTCAAGGCTATATGGCCTCAAACGCAAGCGCATTTGGAGACGTCACATGACCATCAAGGTCGGTATCAATGGTTTTGGCCGCATTGGCCGCTGTACCCTGTCGCACATTGCCGCCTCGGGCCGCAACGACATCGAAGTGATCAAAGTCAACGCCACCGGCCCGCTCGAAACATCGGCGCATCTGCTGAAATATGACAGCATTCACGGCCGTTTCCCGCGCGAAGTTTCGATCGAAGGCGACACCATGGATCTGGGCCGAGGCCCGATGCAGATGTTCTCGACCTACGACATGAACGAACTGGATTGGGAAGGCTGCGACGTCGTTCTGGAATGCACCGGCAAGTTCAACGACGGCACCAAGGCAAAAACCCACCTCGATCGCGGCGCGCGAAAGGTTCTTCTGTCGGCCCCCGGCAAGAATGTCGACAAGACCATCGTGTTCGGCGTGAACCACAACACGCTGACCGCGAATGACAACATGGTCTCGAACGGCTCCTGCACCACCAACTGCCTTGCTCCGCTTGCCAAGGTTCTGGACGAAGGTGTTGGCATTGAACACGGTATCATGACCACCATCCATGCCTATACTGGCGACCAGCCGACACTGGACCGTCGTCATAGCGACCTGTACCGTGCCCGCGCGGCGGCGATGTCGATGATCCCGACCTCGACCGGCGCGGCGGCTGCCTTGGGCGAGGTTCTGCCCAACTTGAAAGGTCGTCTGGACGGCTCGGCGATCCGCGTCCCTACTCCGAATGTTTCGGCCGTAGACCTGAGCTTCCGAGCCTCGCGCGACGTGACCGTTGAAGAGGTCAACGCAATCGTTGAAGAAGCTGCCAAAGGCCCGATGCAACGCGTTCTGGGCTATGAGCCCGCGCCGCTGGTCTCGACAGATTTCAACCATACCGAGGAAAGCTCGATCTTCGCACCGGATCAGACCCGCGTGGTCGACAACCGCATGGTCCGCGTGTTGGCGTGGTATGACAATGAATGGGGCTTCTCGGTTCGTATGGCCGATGTCGCCGTCGCCATGGGACGCCTTAACTGATTTTCCCATGATCGCTTGAACAGCTTCGCCCGCTCAGGTTATCTGAGCGGGCGTTTTTGTTCGGGGCCCCCATGACAAATCAAATCGCCATCTGGCTGGCGCTGCTGATCCTTGGCGCAATCATGCTTGACTATGCCCTGTTCGGAACTGAGCATTTTCTGTTCCTCGGCAAGAAACTTTACGACTTTCTCGACTGGCTCGCCTTCTGGCGCTGAGCAAGGTTTTACTTGACTTTCTCGCCGATCTCGCTTTGTTAGCGCTAACTCATTTCGAGCAGAGACTCTGACGGAGCAGGACATGACACTTAAACTGGCCATTAACGGATTTGGACGTATCGGGCGCGGCGTTTTGCGCGCGGTTATGGAGTCGGGACGGACCGACGTTGAAATCGTTGCGATCAACGATCTGGCCAAGCCGGAAATGAACGCCCATCTGTTCGAGTTTGACAGTGTTCATGGCCGCTACTCCAAGCCCGTCACGCTGTCCGAGGCCGGTCTCGACGTCGGCGCGGGTCCGATCCGTCTGACCAGCGAACGCGATCCCGAAGCGTTGGACTGGTCGGATGTCGATGTTGGACTGGAATGCACTGGCGTATTCCGGACCCGGGAAGCGGCTGAACGTCACCTGAAGAACGGCTCCAAGAAGGTTCTGATCTCGGCCCCGGCCCGTGGAGACGGCGGCGTCAAGACGATCGTATTTGGGGTGAACGACTCCGAACTGACCGCTGAGGACACGATCGTGTCGAATGCCTCATGCACCACCAACTGCCTGTCGCCTGTTGCTGCGGCGCTGGATGCCGGATTGGGGATCGTGCACGGCAACATGACTACCGTTCACGCCTATACCGCAAGCCAGCCGGTGCATGACACCGCGGGCAAAGACCCCTACCTGTCACGCGCGGCGGCTCTGTCGATGATCCCGACAACCACCGGCGCTGCCGCAGCTGTTGGTCTGGTTCTGCCGCAACTGGCGGGCAAACTGACCGGTCAGGCGATCCGCGTACCGACCCCGAATGTCTCGGTGGTTGATCTGGTGGCCGAGGTTTCGCGCCCGACGACCGAGGAAGAGGTTAACGCCCTGTTTGTTGAGGCCGCTGCCAAAATCCCTGGCGTTCTGGCCGCAGAAAACCGTCCGCTGATCTCGATTGATTTCAACCATGATGCCCATAGCTCGACCGTGTCGCTGGCGGAGACCAAGGTCACGGATGGCACGCTGGTGCGCGTGCTGGCGTGGTATGACAACGAATGGGGCTTCTCGAACCGGATGCTGGACACAGCCGCCGCAATGGGCGCGTTATCCTAACCGCTCTTTTAGGGCCACGTTAACACGGGGCGTGACGAATTTCGACACGTCCCCGCCTAATCGCGCGATCTCTTTCACCAGTTTTGATGCAATGGCCTGATGCCGCGCTTCGGCCATCAGGAACACGGTCTCGATGGAATCGTCCAGCGCGCGGTTCATACCAACCATCTGGAATTCATACTCAAAATCAGCAACGGCCCGCAGCCCGCGCACGATGACCTGCGCGCCCACATCTCGCGCGCAGTCGATCAGCAGGTTCTCGAACGGATGCGCCACGATCTGGGTCCCGGTCTGTTCTGACAGATGCGCGCATTCCGCCTCGATCATGGCAACACGTTCTTCCAGCGAAAACAAAGGCCCTTTGTCGCGGTTGATGGCAACGCCGATCACCAGTTTGTCTACCAGCGCCGAGGCCCGACGGATGATGTCGATATGCCCCAAGGTGATCGGGTCAAAAGTTCCGGGATAAAGGCCAACCCGCATCACGCTCTCCTGCGTTCAAAAAAACTCGGCGACAGCAAACACAATCATGCTGCAGGTGCAAGAGGGCGTTATGCCCTGCCCCCCTCAATGCCCCATGATCATGCCCTGCAGGGCGTCTTTTTCCATTGCAAGCTCGGTCAATTGCGCCTTGACCACGTCCCCGAGGGTGACGATGCCGACAAGCCTGCCATCCTCGACAATCGGCATGTGGCGGAACCGGCCTTCGGTCATGCGTGCCAGAATATCTTCGACCGATTCCTGTCGTGTCGCAGTGATCAGGTCCTTGGTCATATAGCTATCGACCGATTGGTTCAGGCACCCGCTGCCGCTGGCCGCCAGTTCTCGGACGATGTCGCGTTCGGACAGGATACCGATGGCCGTGCTGCCTCCGTCCTCTGAGACAACAACTGTACCGATGCGTCTTTCCGCCAGTATCTTCGCCGCCTCGGACACAGTCGCGGATGGAGCGACGGTCACCACCTCATCGGTGGCTTTGGATGTCAGAATGGCTTGAACGAGCATAAAAAAACCTCCGGCAATAACGTACTGTTTTCCAAAGCGTTGCCGGAATGGTCATGTGTGTCAAGTTCCGGCTTCCGCCTCAAGCCGTGCAACTTCGTCGCGAATCCCACGGGTCAATGCCTGCGCAAAGCGGTTGAGGCGTTCGTTTCGCTGATCGCCCTGATGTCGAACCAGATGAAAGCTGCGGGTCAGACTGACTTGATCGGTCAACAACCTGCGCAGGTTCGGATGAAACGGAAGCGTGAAGTCATGCGCAACGCAGATCCCCGCCCCAAGCGCCGCCTGACGCAGCTGAACCGGTACCGAATTCGACGCAAGCGCCACCCGGTCGATCCCCAAATCATTGAGGTAGTCCAACTCGCGATCGAAGATCATATCCGGGATATAGCCAATCAAACGGTGGGCTTTCAGATCCTCGACCGTCTGGATCGGACCGTGTCGGTCCAGATAGTCCTGCGCCGCAACCAGATGCAGTTTGTAGTCGCTGACCTTTTGAACCAGCAGCTTGCCTGCGGTTGGAGCACTAACGGTGACAGCCATATCCGCCTCACGACGCGACAGGTTAATGATCCTTGGCAAAGCAAGAATTTGAATGTCCAAATCCGGATTCGCGTCGCTTATCTTCGCGCAGACTTGAGGCAAAAGGTAGTTTGCCGAACCATCCGGAGCACCAATCCGAATCTGACCACTCAGCGACTCGGTCGACCCAACCACTGCGCCAGCGGCAGCGCGCATCGCCTCTTCGGCTTGCAGACCGTGATCCAGCAGGCGTTCTCCGGCGGTTGTTAAAATGTAGCCTTGTTGCGACTTAGTGAACAGCTGCGCGTCCAGACTGCCTTCTAACCGGGCGATCCTCCGGCCAACGGTAGCGGGGTCAATCTTGAGAATCCGCCCCGCTGACGACAGGCTTTCCTCACGCGCGACGGCAAGAAAAACGCGCATATCATCCCAATTTGGCGTCATCCCGCCCCACCCCTTGCATTTTTGCAAAGCTCTTTTGAGACATTGCCTCTGTTCAGGTTATTTCTGCAAGCCTATTCTGCGCGCAAACATATCGGAGGAGTTTGCAATGCAAGATCTGACTCATTTCATCAATGGCGAGAACGTGGCCGGAACCTCGGGTCGCTTTGATGACGTTTTCAACCCGGCAACAGGTGAAGTTCAGTACAAATGCCCAATGGCAAGTGCGGCCGAAACCACCGCCGCGATCGAATCCGCCTCGGCCGCGCAACCCGCGTGGGGCGCGACCAACCCGCAGAAACGCGCGCGCGTCATGATGGCCATGGTCGGCCTGATGAACCGCGACATGGACAAACTGGCCGAAGCGCTGAGCCGTGAGCATGGCAAGACCATCCCCGACGCCAAGGGCGACCTGCAGCGTGGCCTGGAGGTGATCGAATACTGCATCGGCGCACCGCAAATGCTGAAAGGTGAGTTCACCGACAGCGCAGGTCCGGGTATCGACATGTACTCGATGCGCCAGCCTTTGGGTGTTGTCGGTTCGATCATGCCGTTCAACTTCCCGGCGATGATGCCTCTGTGGCACGTTGGTCCGGCGCTGGCCTGCGGCAACGCCGTGGTTCTGAAGCCGTCCGAGCGTGACCCCTCCGTTCCGCTGATGCTTGCCGAGCTGTTCATTGAGGCCGGTCTGCCCAAGGGCGTCTTCCAGGTCGTCAATGGCGACAAAGAGGCCGTGGACACCATCCTGGACAGCGAAATCATTCAGGGCGTCAGCTTTGTGGGCTCGACCCCGATCGCGCAATACATCTACAGCCGCGCAACGGCAAACGGCAAACGCGCGCAGTGCTTCGGTGGTGCCAAGAACCACATGATCGTCATGCCCGACGCGGATCTGGATCAAGCCGCAGACGCGCTGGTCGGCGCAGGTTTCGGCGCGGCGGGCGAACGCTGCATGGCAATCTCGGTTGCCGTTCCTGTGGGCGAAGAAACCGCAGACCGTCTGATCGAGAAGCTGATCCCGCGCGTCGAAAAGCTGAAAGTCGGCCCCTACACAGCCGGAGACGACGTGGATATGGGACCCGTTGTGACCGGAGCTGCAAAAGAGCGTATCCTCAGCCTAATCAACTCGGGTGTTGAGCAAGGCGCGAAGCTGGTCGTCGACAACCGCGATTTCAGCCTGCAGGGTTATGAAGACGGTTTCTTCGTCGGCCCGCACCTGTTCGACCACGTGATGCCTGACATGGATATCTACAAGCAGGAAATCTTCGGCCCGGTCCTGTCGACCGTTCGCGCAGGCTCCTACGAAGAGGCAATCGGTCTGGCGATGGACCACGAATACGGCAACGGCACCGCGATCTTCACGCGCGATGGTGACACTGCACGTGACTTCGCCAGCCGGATCAACATCGGCATGGTTGGCATCAACGTCCCGATCCCGGTTCCGCTGGCCTACCACACCTTTGGCGGCTGGAAGAAATCCATGTTCGGTGACCTGAACCAGCACGGCCCAGACAGCTTCAAGTTCTACACTCGCACCAAGACTGTCACGGCCCGCTGGCCGTCGGGCATCAAGGAAGGTGGCGAGTTCAACTTCAAAGCGATGGACTGATCCAAAACCAAATCTGTTCAAACCCGGCCGCTCTGGCCGGGTTTTTCATTGGCAGGGTTCCGCCAAGACCCTCCAAAACCCGGAATCTCACGATAAATTCAAACTGTAGAGGCTGGCTATTTGCGAGCCTGGCAAATATTTTCGGCGCAACTATATTTTCGAGCAGATAGAACCTCCGGAGGTCGCCTTGTCCAAATCCAACATGACTCGCCGTTCGGCCCTTTTGGGGGCTGCATCCGTTCTGGCCACACCTGCCATCGTCCGCGCGCAAAGTTCCGATGCGTTCCCGCAAAGCGAAGACGCGATCAGCACGCAACTGCCGGTACGCCGAAATGTCTCGTCCTTCTCGCAGCAGAACTGGCAAGACCATTTTGATCAGCTGGGTGCGGGCTGCCTGCTGGCCGACATCACCAGCCGCGCGGTTCACTATTGGGGACCGGACGGGACGTATAAACTGTATCCCAGCTCGGTTCCGATGAGTGAAGAGCTGACCAGACGCGGTTACACCAAGGTTGTCCGCAAAGCCGAAAACCCGACATGGACACCGACCGCCTCAATGCGGGAACGCGATCCGTCATTGCCTGTTCGGATAGAGGGTGGTGACCCCGGCAACCCGCTGGGCACGCGCGCGATGTATCTGGGCTGGCCAGCTTATCTGGTCCATGGAACCCACGACACCCGCAAGATCGGACGGCAGAGTTCCTCCGGCTGTATCGGCCTTTACAACCAACATGTGGAAGAGCTGTACCCGCTGGTCCAAATCGGTACGCAGGTACGTTTGGTCTGAGGTTCAAAACCGAGGAACAGCAAAGCCCCGGCCATCAGGACCGGGGCTTTTTGTTTGGCGGGGTGCCAAAGTTATTCAGGCAGAATAACCTCATCGACCACATGGATAACGCCATTGCTAGCTTCGATGTCGGCCTGCACCACATCAGCGCCATTCACGCGGACGCCATTTTTAGCGTTGACGCTCAGGCGATCGCCCTGAACGGTCAGAACCTTCGCGCGCTTGCCAGCGATATCACCCGACATCACTTTGGCAGGCACAACGTGGTAGGTCAGAATCTCAACCAGTTTGTCCTTGTTTTCCGGCAGCAGCAGGCTTTCCACCGTGCCTTCGGGCAGTGCAGCAAAGGCCTCATCCGTCGGAGCGAATACGGTGAACGGGCCGTTGCCCTTCAGAGTGTCGACCAGACCGGCGGCCTGAACGGCTGCGACCAGTGTGGTGAACGATCCCGCAGATACGGCGGTGTCAACGATGTCAGCAGCCTGAGCCTTGATCGGCATGGCAAGTGCAACGGCGGCGGCAGCGCCCATCAATGTGCGACGAAACATGGCTGTCTTCTCCTCTCCAGCTTGTTATGGAAAGGTTTACGGCGCATGTTTCACACCGGATCACTTTAGGATCACTGTTCTTTGATCTGCACCCAGATACTCTGCGCCCGGCCATCGTTCAAAAACGGTAGCGCGTCACACGCATCGGGGCGGTCCTGTTGCAGATAGTAGCCCGGCCAAAGCATTGAAAACGCTCCAGATTGCAGAAGGGCGTGCAACATGTACTGCTCACCCCAACCTGGACAGTCGTAGAAAAAACGCTTGGGATATTCGTAAGGTAAAAAAACATCATGCACGTGAATGACAACGCCCGGTTTTAGCGTCGGAATGATGCGGCAGAAGAGATGCGCGACGTCATTGCTCATCCTAACAACATGGCTGGAATCGATGAACAGAACGTCCCCCGCCTCAAGCTTTTCGAACAGAGCCGGATCTACCTCCTCAAGCCTTTTTTGTTCGAACGCATCGACCGCATGCGCGATATCTGCGCGCGGGTACGGGTCGATGGCTGTGATCTGCGTGTCCAACCCTCCGTCAAGAATGGCTTGCCGTGTCACGCGGGTTGAGTTGCCGCAACCAACCTCGATCACGCGTTTCGGTTTGAACCTGCGGATCATCAAATACAGAGCGTCAGCATCGGGGCTATCATAGTAGCCATTGCCCAGCTGGTATCCCGTCTGGTTCCGGGCTGGGTCCTTCAGGGCCTCCAGCGCCTCCTTGTACTGGCCGTATTCGGCGACCAGTTCTGCGATGTCGAAGCCTTCCATCCCTGGTGAAAGCGCGTAAGCGGGGCGCTCCAGCCCGCCTGCCCGCTCGAACGCCTTCAGCCGGGCGCGTTCGTCCTGTTCGGTCACCTTGTCGACCAGCTTCACCCCTAGCTCATCAAGGGCTGCGTTGATCTGCGGGAATTTTCTGGGTTTCACGAGGCCTGCTCCGTTATCGCATTGCTAACCGTTCCTTAGCGCCGCTTGCGGTCGCTCCGCAAGCGGCGCAGCGGCAAACCCTTGGCAAAACGTTGATTTACGTATTCACTGATTGCATTGGAAAACGGCAGGTAGGCCCATGCAACAAGATTTCACGATCGGCATTGAAGAAGAATACCTGCTGGTCGACCGCGACAGCCTGCACCTGGCCGAGGCCCCCGCCGCATTGATGGAAGCCTGTCAGGCCGATTTCGAAGGGCAGGTAAGCCCTGAATTCCTGCAGTGTCAGATCGAAGTTGGTACCCGTCCACACACGACCGTCAAAAGCGCGCGCGAAGATCTCAGGCGTCTGCGCTCTTGTGTTTCAAAGCGGGCCGCCGAGTATAACCTCAGCCCGATCGCCGTGTCCTGCCATCCGTTTGCAGATTGGAAAAAACAGCACCACACACGGAAAGAGCGTTACGACGCGCTGCAACACGCTTTGGGCGGCGTTGCACGGCGGATGCTGATTTGCGGGATGCATGTGCATGTGGGGGTCGAGGACCCGGCCCTACGCGCAGACCTGATGCCGCAACTCAGTTACTTCCTACCCCATCTGCTGGCGCTTTCGGCGTCCTCCCCGTTCTGGAATGGCGAGGATACGGGGCTTTCCTCCTATCGCCTGACCGTGTTCGACAATCTACCGCGTACGGGATTGCCGCCGGTCTACAACAGTTGGAGCGAATACGAACGCACAACCGGCGTCCTGGTCGAACTGGGCGTGATCGAAGACACCTCGAAAATATGGTGGGATCTGCGCCCCTCACATCGGTTCCCGACGCTGGAAACCCGGATTATGGACGTCCAGCCGCGGCTTGAGCACACCTTATCTCTGGCCGCCCTCGTGCAGGCGCTGACCCGTATGCTGTGTCGCCTCAAGGCCCGCAATCTGCGCTGGCGACAGTATGACCGCTTCCTGATCGGTGAAAACCGCTGGCGTGCGCAACGCTATGGGGTCGGCGAAGGGCTGATTGATTTTGGGGATCGGTCGATCAAACCCATGGCCGAGCTGATCGGCGAACTCATGGGAATGTTGGCTGAAGATGCTGAGGCGTTGGGGACCATGACCGAACTCGCCCGCCTGCGTCAGATTGCCGAGACAGGCACCTCGGCCACCCGCCAACGGCGCGTCCATGCCGAAGCTGTCGCGAAGGGCGAAGACCCAGGCCAAGCCGTTGTCCGCCATCTGATCGAAGAGTTTCACGCGGACCTCTAGCGAACTTTACACTCAAACAGCTCTCAGGATTGCTCATCCTGAAATAGTTCTGTAACGATTGCGAAATAAACAATCGTTCAATTCTTTGCCTGTGGGAGGGTGCGCAATGGATTTCGGGCTGACCGAGGAACAAACGGCCATTTTCGATATGGCCTATGGATTTGGGCAGGACAACATCGCCCCATTCGCCCGCCAGTGGGAGGCCGAAGGCACAATCCCCAAAGAGCTTTGGCCGCGCATCGGAGAGCTTGGCTTTGGCGCGCTCTACGTCTCGGAAGACAGCGGCGGGGCCGACCTCAGCCGTTTGGACGCCACCCTCGTGTTCGAGGCGCTGTCCATGGCCTGCCCTTCTGTTGCGGCGTTCCTGTCGATCCACAATATGTGCGCCAAGATGCTGGACAGTTTCGCCAGTGATGAGCTGAAATCACAGGTCATGCCCGATGTGCTGAGCCTGAATACAGTGCTGAGCTATTGCCTGACCGAACCCGGCTCCGGCTCGGACGCCGCCGCGTTGAAGACGCGGGCTGAGCGCACGAACGAGGGCTACACTCTGAACGGCACAAAGGCCTTTATCTCAGGTGGTGGGTATTCGGATGCATATGTCTGCATGGTCCGCACGGGCACGGAAGGTCCAAAAGGAATCTCGACCGTCTATGTCGAAGACGGCACACCTGGCCTCAGCTTTGGAGCGCTGGAACAGAAAATGGGCTGGAAAAGCCAACCCACAGCGCAGGTCCAGTTCGACGATTGCAACATCCCAGCGGGCAATCTGGTTGGAACCGAAGGGGACGGCTTCAAATACGCCATGATGGGCCTTGATGGAGGACGTCTGAACATCGCCTCCTGCTCCCTAGGCGCAGCGCAGGCCGGGTTGGACATGACCCTGCAATATATGTCGGAACGGAAGGCATTCGGGCAATCCATCGACCAGTTCCAGGCTCTGCAATTCCGCCTGGCCGATATGGAGATCGAATTGCAGGCCGCGCGCACCTTCCTGCGGCAGGCCGCCTGGAAACTGGATCAAGGCGCGCCGGATGCGTCGAAATTCTGCGCAATGGCGAAGAAATTCGTGACCGAGACCGGCTCAAATGTCGTGGATCAATGCCTGCAACTTCATGGCGGCTACGGATATCTTGCCGACTATGGCATCGAAAAGCTTGTGCGCGACCTGCGGGTGCATCAGATACTCGAAGGCACAAACGAAATCATGCGCGTGATCGTGGCGCGCCACCTGCTGGCCGGAACCTGAGGGGATCATGCCTGACATCGACATTCGCACGACCGGTCGCGCCGGGCGCATCACCCTGACCCGCCCAAAGGCTTTGAACGCCCTAAGCTATGAGATGTGCATGGCCATCGACACCGCGCTGCGCAACTGGCGCGAAGACGACGAGGTCGACCTGATCATCATCGACGCCGAGGGCGACAAAGCCTTTTGCGCAGGCGGCGACATTGCCAAACTATATGAAACTGGACTTGCAGGGGATTTCTCACACGGGCAAACCTTCTGGCGCGATGAATACCGCCTGAATGCGCTGATCTTCGCGTACCCCAAACCCATCATCAGCTTTCTGCAGGGTTTCACAATGGGCGGCGGTGTCGGCATCGGCTGCCACGGAACCCATCGCGTGGTCGGAGAGACCTCGAAAATTTCAATGCCGGAATGCGCGATCGGACTGGTTCCGGATGTCGGCGGCTCGTTGATGTTGGCATTGGCGCCTGGGCGGCTTGGCGAATACCTGGGCCTCACCGCATTCCGGATGGGACCGGCGGATGCCATTTACGCCGGTTTCGCAGATCACTTTATCCCTCAGGCCACCTGGCCGGACCTGATCGAATTACTCGAAGCTTCGGGCAATGCCGAGCTTGTCGCCGATCACGCCCAACCCGCGCCCGACGGGAAACTGCAACAGATGCAACCCGAGATCGACCAGCATTTTGCAGGCGAAACGCTCGAGGATATCCTCATCACCCTTCGCTCAGAAGAGACTGATTTCCCGTCGAAAGCGCTGGACATGATGGGTCAGCATTCCCCGCTCTCCATGGCCTGCACGGTTGAGATGATCCACCGCCTGCGCGGCCCGTCCCTGACCATGCATCGTGCATTGGATATGGAGTACCGCTTCACCTATCGCGCCCTGGAACACGGAGATCTCATGGAAGGTATCCGCGCGCTGATCATCGACAAAGATCGTAGCCCAAGCTGGCAGTACCCGGATATGAAAGTACCCGCTGTTGCGGTGTCGAAAATGCTGCAACCGCTTGGCGCAAACGCACTGACTTTTCAGGAGGATTAAGAGATGCAAATCGGTTTTATCGGCTTGGGCAATATGGGCGCACCGATGGCGGCCAACCTTGCGAAGGCCGGGCATCAGGTGACGGGTTTCGACACGGCGGGTGTAAGCGTTGATGGCGTGACGCAAGCGCAATCCGCAACGCAGGCCGTCTCGGGTGCCGATGCCGTCATCACCATGCTGCCGAACGGCGACATCCTGCGCGCGGTTGCCAACCAGATCATCCCGGCCATGCAACAGGGCGCGGTGTTGATAGACTGTTCGACCGTCGATGTAGACAGCGCCCGAGCCGTGGCAGAGCAAGCCATCGCTGCGCATCTTCTGTCCGTGGACGCGCCAGTTTCCGGCGGAATCGGAGGAGCCTCGGCCGGTACCCTGACCTTCATGGCTGGCGGATCATCCGACGCCTTTGCCAAAGCCGCCCCCCTGTTCGAAATCATGGGTCAAAAAGCCGTGCATTGCGGTGAGGCCGGTGCTGGACAGGCAGCAAAAATCTGCAACAACATGATCCTCGGCGTCACCATGATCGCAACCTGCGAGGCTTTCGCTCTGGCCGACAAACTGGGTCTGGACCGGCAAAAGATGTTCGACGTGGTCAGCACCTCCTCCGGCTATAGCTGGACCATGAACGCCTATTGCCCCGCTCCCGGCGTTGGCCCCACCAGCCCTGCTGACAATGACTATCAGCCGGGCTTCGCCGCCGAATTGATGTTGAAAGACCTGCGCCTCAGCCAGCAAGCTGCCGAAAGCGCCGATGCCGACACCCCGATGGGCCAAGCCGCTACTGCGCTCTATCAGCAGTTCGTTGAAACCGAAGGTGGTTTGGGCCAGGACTTCTCAGCCATGCTGCCCAGATTTGAAAAACGCAGCCGAGAATAAGGCACAAGGATCCTTCATTCATCTGGCTAAAAATATCCCGGAGCGCGAGGCAGAGCCTCGCAAAAAAAACCGTGTCGCAGCCTATTCAGCCGCGACACGGGTGCCTGAAAGCATTGGCTTGAGGTAACGCCCGGTGTGGCTCCGCTCGACCTCGGCCACCTCTTCCGGTGTCCCAGTCGCCACGATCTCACCACCGCCATCGCCACCTTCCGGGCCGATATCAATGATGTGGTCCGCGGTTTTCACGACGTCCAAATTGTGTTCGATCACGACAACCGTGTTCCCTTGATCGACCAGTTCATGGAGCACTTCCAACAACTTACGTACATCTTCAAAATGCAGACCCGTCGTTGGCTCGTCCAGAATATACAGCGTCCGCCCGGTTGAACGTTTCGACAACTCCTTCGACAGTTTGACCCGCTGCGCCTCACCTCCGGACAGCGTAGTCGCCTGCTGACCGACCTTGATATAGCCAAGCCCAACACGCGCCAGAGCATCCATCTTATCGCGGATCGATGGCACGGCCTTAAAGAACTCCTGCGCGTCTTCGACTGTCATATCAAGCACATCGGCGATGGATTTGCCTTTGAATTTGATCTCCAGCGTCTCGCGATTGTACCGCGCGCCCTTGCAGGTCTCGCAGGTGACATAGACATCGGGTAGGAAGTGCATCTCGATCTTGATGACACCGTCGCCCTGACACGCCTCACATCGACCGCCCTTGACGTTGAAACTGAACCGCCCGGGCTTGTAGCCACGCGCTTTGGCCTCGGGCAATCCCGCGAACCAGTCGCGGATCGGCGTGAACGCCCCGGTGTAAGTCGCTGGATTCGAACGCGGAGTCCGCCCGATGGGACGCTGATCGATGTCGATGACTTTGTCCAGATGCTCCAAGCCTTTGATCGTCTCGCAGGGCGCAGGCGTCTGGCGCGCGCCGTTCAAGCGCATCGAGGCCGTTTTGAACAGCGTCTCAATCGTAAGCGTCGACTTGCCCCCACCCGAAACGCCGGTCACACAGACGAATTTGCCCAGAGGGAACTCGGCCGTCACGTTCTTGAGGTTGTTGCCCGTCGCTTTCACCACGGTCAGCTTTTTCTTGTTGCCCTTGCGCCGTTCGGCAGGCACCGCAATTTCTCGCGTACCAGCCAGATATTGCCCCGTGACCGAGGCCGCATCGGCTGTTATTTCGGCCGGCGTTCCCTTGCTGACCACCTGCCCACCGTGGACGCCCGCTCCGGGGCCGATGTCGAACACATAGTCGGCCTCACGTATGGCCTCTTCATCGTGTTCGACGACGATCACCGTATTGCCCTGATCTCGTAGGTTTTTCAGAGTGCCTAGCAGGCGATCATTGTCCCGTTGGTGTAGGCCGATTGACGGCTCGTCCAGAACATAGAGTACCCCGGTCAGACCCGATCCGATCTGGCTGGCGAGACGTATACGCTGGCTTTCACCACCGGACAGCGTGCCACTTGAACGCGACAGCGTAAGGTATTCCAAACCCACGTTATTCAGGAATCCGAGGCGTTCACGAATCTCCTTAAAAATCGCTCGTGCGATCTCGTTTTTCTGAACGCTCAGATGGTTCGGCGCGTCCTCGACCCAAGCCAGAGCCTCACGGATCGACATCTCGACTACCTGCCCAACGTGGAGGCCAGCGATCTTCACGGCCAAGGCTTCCGCGCGCAGACGGTAGCCTTCGCAGGTGCCGCAAGGACGGTTGTTCTGGTAGCGCTCAAACTCTTCTCGAATCCAGGCACTGTCGGTCTCACGGTATCGACGCTCCATATTCGGGATGACGCCTTCAAAATTGCGTGTCACCTGATAAACACGCCCACCCTCATCATAGCGGAACTGGATTTCCTCATCCCCAGAGCCGCGCAGAAACACCTGTTGCACCTTCTTGGGCAGGTCTTTCCACGGCGTGTTCTTGTCGAACTCATAGTGGCGCGCGATGGCTTCAATGGTTTGCAGGAAATACGGAGATTTGCCCTTTCGCCACGGTGCCAGGGCCCCGTCATACAGCTTCAGTGTCTGATCCGGCACGACAAGGCGTTCGTCAAAGAACAGCTCAACCCCCAGACCGTCGCAATCCGGGCAGGCCCCGAACGGAGCGTTGAAAGAAAACAGGCGTGGTTCGATTTCGGGAATCGTAAAGCCGCTGACCGGGCAGGCAAAGTTCTCACTGAAAGTAATCCGTTCGGGATCCCCTTCGCGCGGCGCAGTTTCCAGAATTGCGATGCCATCAGCCAAATCCAGAGCGGTGCGCAGGCTGTCTGCCAGTCGCGTCTCCATCCCCTCGCGAACGACGAGACGATCCACAACCACGTCGATATCGTGGCGGAATTTCTTGTCCAGCGTCGGCGGTTCATCCAGTTCATAGAACTCACCATCCACCTTTACGCGCTGGAAGCCCTGCTTGCGCAGTTCAAGAAACTCTTTCCTATATTCGCCCTTCCGGTCGCGCACGATGGGCGCTAGCAGGTAGCCGCGCGTACCCTCCTCCATCGTCATGATCCGGTCGACCATATCCTGCACTTGCTGTGCTTCGATCGGCAGACCAGTTGCAGGGCTGTAAGGTGTCCCCGCACGTGCAAACAGCAACCGCAGGTAGTCATAGATCTCGGTCACCGTTCCAACGGTCGAGCGCGGGTTCTTTGACGTGGTTTTCTGTTCGATCGAAATCGCCGGAGACAGACCGCTGATGTGATCCACATCCGGCTTTTCCATCATATCGAGGAATTGCCGCGCATAGGCCGAGAGGCTTTCGACATAACGGCGCTGACCTTCGGCATAGATCGTGTCAAAGGCCAACGAGGATTTACCCGAGCCAGACAGCCCGGTGATCACCACCAGCTGGTCGCGCGGGATATCCACGTCAATGCTCTTGAGGTTATGCTCGCGCGCGCCGCGCACCTCGATATTCTTCAGCTCAGCCATTCTGGCCCCCAACAAACACGTCCCTCAGAGATAGGCGAGCGGCGCTGAGTCTCCAACAGAAAAGTTAGAACAAACTGTGAACGCACCGATTATTGCCTACACATACTGACATCAGCCCGAAACAACGCCAGCCTCGCGTCAAATACCTATGATTTTCGAAACATTCGAGGGAAAATGGCGCGGTTGACGGGGCTCGAACCCGCGACCCCCGGCGTGACAGGCCGGTACTCTAACCAACTGAGCTACAACCGCGCATCTATTTTCGTGGCCTTTAAACTGGACCAAGTCTGGCAGCGATGGCGCGGTTGACGGGGCTCGAACCCGCGACCCCCGGCGTGACAGGCCGGTACTCTAACCAACTGAGCTACAACCGCCCGCTGCCCGTTCGTTGCTGAACGTTGGGGTGTATTATGGCTACGCTCGGGCATCGTCAAGCGGCGTTTTAAAGTTTTTTGCCAGAAGCCTGATTTTTGTTTGCAGCCACTCCTCGGCCATCCTTCGAGGCGCGGCGCGTGGGACCGCGCATTTGTGCCCCACCTGCAACAGCATATTGAAATCGAGCCAAACCCCTACTCATCCTTAACGATAAAAACTAACCAGACACTCATGCGCGTTAGTCTCATTTTGACCCGCGCCAACAAAAACACAAATCGGAACAGCAACATGAAAAAAGTCATTGTTACCAGTGCATTGACCAGCCTTCTACTGACTGGCGCAGCATATGCCGTCGAGGTGACCGGCGGATATGTAGACCTGGGTTATTCTACCTTCACGGACAGCGATCTTGGCGATGTCTACAACCTCAACGGCGCGGGCGAGTTGGCGTTTTCCCGTGCGTTCAGCCTGCAGCTGGATGCCGGCGCTTATCGGTTCGAGGATGAGGACTTTGACGGTACAAGCGTCACCTTGCACGCCAATCTGCATACACAAAACGCCTCATTCGGTGCTTTCTACGGGCAGGACCATATCGAAGACGAGACGTTCCAATTCTACGGCGTTGAGGCCGGTTTCGGCGCAGGCCCTGCACAGATCGAAGGGTATCTGGGCTTTCAAGATCTGAAAGAATTCTCTGACGCAGATGGTGTGATCCTGGGCTTTTCGGCCGGAGGAGCCGTCACCGAGAAATGGACTGTGATCGGCAAATACGACTACGTAAACGATATTGAAGGTGCTTTGGACGTCAGCGCATTTTCGATTGGCGCGACCTATAATGTTGGCACCAATGCACAGGTTTACGGCGAATTCGGCGCAGCCCACCTGTCCATCGGCAGCGCCAGCAGCACCGAACCCTTCCTTGGCGCAGGTGTCCGTATCAATCTGGGCAACGAGCGCGGCACAACCTTCGGACGCCGTGGCGTTCTGGACAAACTGCCCGGCCTCTAAAGAACATCAGACTCCGGCTTGCATACTGGCCGGGGTCCCGCCCCTATAAGTCTTGCAGCCGGGAATGAGCTGCGATAAGACGCCGAGCAATGGGTGATTAGCTCAGTGGTAGAGCGCTTCGTTCACATCGAAGATGTCAGGAGTTCAAATCTCTTATCACCCACCACCTCCAGTTTTTCCCATCTCCAGACAACGCTTGTCAGGTCAGAAGCCGCATGCGTATCCTTGATATACGCAGTGTAAAGGGTTGACGCAGATGGCCAAATTGAAGCGTGACATTGGCCTATTGGGTCTGACCTTCATTTCCGTTGGCGGCATTATAGGCTCTGGATGGTTGTTCGGCCCGCTCTTGGCTGTGCAACATGCAGGACCAGCTGCGGTTCTGTCCTGGATCATTGGCGCGGTGGCCATGTTTGTTCTGGCCATCACCTTCGCCGAAATCTCGGCCATGCTGCCTATCCCCGGCGGGATTGCTCGGGTTCCTCAATTCTCTCATGGCAACATCGTCGCGATGGCAATGGGTTGGACGGCCTGGATCGGCTACAACACCACTGCGCCCATCGAGGTTGAGGCAATGTTGAAATACTTAGCCCCCTATGCGCCGTGGTTGCACACTGCCGAGACCGGAGATCTGACGAGCGCAGGTGTGCTGGTTGCTCTGTCCTTCATGCTGCTATTCGTTGTTGTAAACGCCTTGGGCGTCAAATTCTTCACGCGTGTCAACGCCACCCTAACCTGGGCGAAAATAGCGATTCCGATCATTCTCTCAGTACTCTTGATCGTGAGCAGGTTTGAGGTTCAGAACTTCAGCCGACCCGACGGGTTCGCCCCATACGGACTGCAAGGCATCATGGCTGCGGTGTCGACTGGGGGCGTGATCTTTTCCTTCATCGGATTTCGTCACATCGTCGATATGGCGGGTGAGGTCCGCAACCCGAAATTCGCAATCCCAGCCGCACTGGTCCTCTCGATCGTGATGTGTGCGGCCATCTATCTAGCCCTACAGATCGCATTCATCGGCGCCCTTGATCCAACCTCGCTTGCACAAGGCTGGTCCAGTCTCAGCTTCGGCGGTGAAGGGCCGCTGGATGCGGTGATAATGTCTGTCGGTATTGTCTGGTTCCTAAGCGTATTGAATGTCGGCTCAGTCATAGGGCCGTTCGGCAACGGGCTTGTTGCAACAGGATCAAATGCTCGGATCGCCTTGGCCCTATCAAAGAACGGTTTTCTTCCTCATCGAATAATGCAGTTGTCTTCTTTTGGAATACCTCTCTGGGCGCTTTTGCTGAATTTCGGGATCGGAGTTTTGTTCCTGCTTTCGGTCCCGTTTACCACGGTCATCGCATTGAACGGGGCGGCAATTGTCTTGTCTTTCGCGGTAGGGCCGATCGCTGTCGTATGCCTTAGAAAGCTGATGCCAGATCACCCACGCTCGATCCGAATCCCCGCTGTCCGTTTCGTAGGCGCACTAGCCTTCGCCATAGCGACACTGATCGTTTATTGGAGCGGATGGGACACCGTCTGGCGCTTGGGCGTCGCGTTGATCATCGGAATGATCTTGTTGCTGATCCGCTTTCACAATCGCCTGGATGAAATGGACGTGGCCGAAGCGCGTTGGCTGATGCCCTATTTCGTCGGCATCGGTGTAATCTCAATATTTGGCCAGTTCGGAGAGGGTGCTCTAAAATTCATCCCGTTCGGCTGGGATATTCTGGTCTGCATTCTGTTCTCGACGGGGATATTCATGATCGCTGTCCGGTCGTCCTTGGCCGACGAAAAGTTTCAGAAATACATCGAAGAAGAGGAAATTTTGGACCCGAAACAACCAGTTATCGGGCTATAGAAAAAAGGCGGGGACCAGCCCCGCCTTTTTCTTTGTGTCTTAGTGCGCCGTTGCAGACGGCCCAGAGCTTTCAGCCGCTTTTGCTGCCGCAGCCGCCGCCTCTTCTGCGGCTTCGTCCCATTCGATGGGCTCGGGCTCCTCGACCAACGCCCGTTTCAGCACTTCCGAGACGTGTTTGACCGGGATGATCTCCAACCCTTCCTTCACGTTGTCCGGAATGTCGGCCAGATCCTTTTCGTTTTCTTCCGGGATCAGAACCGTCTTGATGCCACCGCGCAGAGCCGCCAGCAGTTTTTCCTTCAAACCACCGATCGGCATCGCATTCCCGCGCAGTGAGACCTCACCCGTCATGGCGATATCCTTGCGCACTGGAATGCCAGTCAGCACGGACACAATCGAAGTCACCATCGCCAAACCGGCCGACGGGCCATCCTTAGGCGTTGCGCCATCCGGCACGTGCACGTGGATATCGATTTTGTCGAACTGAGGCGGCTTCACCCCGATCTGAGGCGAAATCGACCGCACATAGGACGAGGCTGCGTCGATAGATTCCTTCATCACATCGCCCAGCTTACCGGTGGTCTTCATCCGCCCCTTGCCAGGCAGTTTCAGCGCCTCGATATGCAGAAGGTCTCCACCAACCGACGTCCATGCCAGACCAGTCACGACACCAACCTGATCATCCTGCTCAGCTAGCCCATATCGGAACTTCGGCACTCCCAAGAAATCATCAAGATTCTCAGGCGTCACGGTAACCGAGTCAGCCTCTTTCTTGATGATCTTGGTCAGCGACTTCCGCGCCACTTTGGCGATTTCACGTTCGAGGTTCCGCACGCCCGCCTCGCGGGTGTAAGTGCGGATGATCGACTGCAGAGCCTCATCGGTCAGTTCAAATTCCTTGGCTTTTAAGCCATGGTTCTTGACCTGCTTGCTGATCAGGTGCTGTTTGGCGATCTCGGATTTTTCCTCTTCGGTGTAACCGGCCAGCGGGATGATCTCCATCCGGTCCAGCAGAGGCCCAGGCATGTTGTAGCTGTTCGACGTGGTCAGGAACATCACGTTGGACAGGTCATATTCGACCTCAAGGTAGTGATCCATGAACGTGCTGTTCTGCTCTGGGTCCAACACCTCAAGCATCGCCGAAGCCGGGTCACCACGGAAATCCTGCCCCATCTTGTCGATTTCATCCAACAAGATCAGCGGGTTCGTGGTTTTCGCCTTTTTCAGCGCCTGAATGATCTTACCGGGCATTGAGCCAATGTAAGTCCGGCGGTGACCCCGAATTTCAGATTCGTCGCGCACACCACCCAGCGAGATGCGAATGAACTCACGCCCCGTGGCTTTGGCAACGGACTTACCCAGCGAGGTCTTACCCACACCCGGAGGACCAACAAGGCACAGGATCGGGCCTTTCAGCTTTTTCGAGCGCTGCTGAACCGCCAGATACTCAACGATCCGCTCTTTGACCTTCTCAAGCCCATAGTGATCGGCATCCAGAATGTCCTGCGCGCGGCCCAGGTCCTTTTTGACGCGGGATTTGGTGCCCCACGGCAGCGACAGGATCCAGTCCAGATAGTTGCGCACGACGGTGGCCTCAGCCGACATCGGGCTCATGTTGCGCAGCTTCTTCAGCTCGCCTTCAGCCTTTTCGCGCGCCTCTTTCGACAGCTTGGTCTCGTTGACCTTTTCTTCCAGCTCGGCGACTTCGTTCGAGCCGTCCTCGCCATCGCCAAGCTCCTTCTGAATGGCCTTCATCTGCTCATTCAGATAATACTCGCGCTGCGTCTTCTCCATCTGGGATTTGACGCGGGTCTTGATCTTTTTCTCGACCTGCAGAACCGACATTTCGCCCTGCATCAGGCCATAGACCTTCTCAAGCCGCTCGCTGACCGAGAGCGTCTCAAGCAGTTCCTGCTTTTGCTCGACTTCAATGCCCAGATGACCCGACACGAGGTCGGCCAGCTTGGCAGGCTCGGTCGTTTCTCCAACGGCAGCCAAAGCTTCCTCGGGGATGTTCTTACGAACCTTGGCGTAGCGCTCAAACTCGTCCGCGACGGTTCGCAGCAGCGCTTCGGTCGTGGTGACATCGCCAGGGATTTCGGTCAGATACTCGGCGCGGGCTTCGAAAAACTGATCGTTTTCAAGGAATTCCGTGATCTGCACACGCGCCTGTCCTTCGACCAGCACCTTGACTGTGCCATCGGGCAATTTCAGCAGTTGCAGGACATTGGCCAGAACGCCGGCCTGATAGATACCATCCACATCCGGATCATCGACACTCGGGTCTATCTGGCTAGATAACAGAATTTGCTTATCATCCTGCATCACCTCTTCCAGCGCGCGGACCGATTTGTCTCGGCCCACGAAGAGCGGCACGATCATGTGTGGGAACACCACAATATCGCGCAGCGGCAGGACGGGGTATGAGGAATTCAGAGGCTCTTGCATGCTCTATCCTTATCATTGGCAAGACGGCTCTGGTCCCTGCTTGAGGCAACCGCTGGCCGTCTCCTGTCTTGGATGGTTTAAGGTGGGGCTGTTACCGCCCTATTTCAACCTCACCATCGTGTCTCAATGCGCAGCATGACCAAAGGTTCTGCGGACCGCAAGGCGCGCCGGGAAGATATCCACCGAAATTGTGCCGGTGCCTGCTAAATCGGCTCAATATCGCCCTGAGCGCGTTGCGCATGGAAGTTGGCCTGCCAGGCCTCAAACGTTCCAGCGGCAATTGCGTCGCGCATACCCTGCATGATCTCTTGGAAGTAATGCAGGTTGTGCCAGGTCAACAGCATGCCCGAGATCATCTCGTTCGAACGGAACACGTGGTGCAGATAGGCGCGCGAGTAGTTCGAACAGGCCGGGCATGTGCACTCTTCATCCAGCGGGCGTGGATCATCAGCATGACGCGCGTTCTTGATGTTCACCACACCGTGCCGCGTGAACACCTGACCGGTGCGACCGGACCGGGAAGGCAAAACACAATCCATCATGTCCACTCCCCGCGACACGGCGCCTACGATATCATCCGGTTTTCCCACGCCCATCAGGTAGCGCGGCTTGTCAGTGGGCAGGAAATCTGGGGCAAAATCGAGGCAGTCAAACATCGCCTCCTGCCCCTCACCCACGGCCAGACCACCGATGGCGTAGCCTTCGAACCCGATCGCTTTCAACGCCTCGGCGCTTTCTTCGCGCAGGTCTTGCTCCAGCCCGCCTTGCATAATCCCGAACAGCGCGTGGCCGGGGCGATCCCCGAACGCATCGCGCGAGCACTGCGCCCATCGCATCGACAGCTGCATCGACTCGGCAATGCGTTTGCGGTCCGCAGGAAGCGAGGGGCATTCATCGAAACACATCACGATGTCCGACCCCAACAGACGCTGAATTTCCATCGACCGTTCCGGCGTCAGCTCATGCTTGGAGCCGTCGATATGGGATTTGAAGGTCACACCCTTTTCGGTCAGTTTGCGCAACCCTGCCAGAGACATGACCTGAAAACCGCCTGAGTCGGTCAGGATAGGACGTTCCCAATTCATGAACTTGTGCAGCCCGCCCAAACGGTCGATCCGCTCTGCCGTAGGGCGCAACATCAGGTGGTAGGTGTTGCCCAGCAGGATATCGGCCCCGGTGGCGCGCACACTTTCAGGCATCATCGCCTTGACCGTCGCTGCGGTGCCAACTGGCATGAAGGCAGGCGTGCGAACCTCGCCGCGTGGCGTGTTGATAACGCCGGTGCGGGCTTTGCCGTCGGTTGCTTTGAGGTCAAAGGAAAACTGCTGGGTCATGTCATCATCTCGGATCGCGGAACCGGGCAGGATTTGCCCGATCCGCCAGTTCTTTGCAACCCGTCAGGGCAGAGAGGCCACGCGGGCCGTAAACAAATCAACAACTCCTGCCCCGTCAACGTCCCGGCAAACCCAAACCGGGGGCCGCCCCTCATCCGGCACGGTGGCTCCGATTGCCTCGCCTTCGGTTGCAACCTTCAATCCGGTCTGAACGGAGTCGAACATATGATCATGGGTACAGGCGATGACGGCGGTCGAGTCGTGCAGGCCGCAGCCCTCCAACCCACCGATCTCCTTGTAGAACTTCAGATAGAACCGAGAGATATCGCGCAGAAATGCTCCCGTATCGGGCGATTTCAGGGCTAGATCCTCGAAATCCGCGCTCTTGTAGAGCGTTTTCAGTGTCACGTCCAAACCGACCAGAACAGTCTCAGGCGGTGCCGAAAACACCGCGTCGGCTGCTTTGGCATCGTGGTAGATATTCGCTTCGGCATGTTCCGTGATGTTGCCGGGGCAATAGACTGCGCCGCCCATGATCACCAGACGTTTGAGGTTCGAGGCGAATTCGGGATCCAGAGCCATTGCGTCCGCGATATTGGTCAACGGGCCGACCGCACACACGACAAGCTCTCCGAGATGTTGACGGGCCATGTCGACCAGAAAAGCGGCCGCGTTCAGGTCGTGGTTCTGCCCAATCTCGGGGATATCGGTCAGATCACCAAAGCCTTCGGGTCCGTGTACGTGCTCGGATGGGCTATGGTCGTCCTCGCCATAGGCAAAGGGCGCGCCCTGCGCCACAGGGATAGCTAGTCCAAGCTTATCAACCAGATAGCGCGCATTGCGACTGGATTGATGGACATGGGTGTTTCCGAAAACGGTGGTCAGCCCGATCAGGTCAATCTCGGGTGCGGCCGCAGCGTAGGCAATCGCCATTGCATCATCGATGCCGGGGTCTGTGTCGATTATCAGTTTCATCCTCACCCGATAGCGCAAGCATTCACAGATGCAAAGCGGTCACTGTCGCTTGTTTCGGTAGTCAGTTTCAAGCATTCCGGATTTGCAACCACCCCGGTTCCCGCCATACCAGAGTTGAATTCGGGCGACTCAATCCCCAAATGTATACTATAGTACACAATAAAAGAGGACAGTTATGACAGAAGAGCAGATCATCGGATTGCTTTCGTCGAATATCATTTACCTGTTGGCCGCCATTCTGGTGGTGGTCGTCATTTTCAAAGGTATCAAAATCGTTCCCCAATCTGAGAAGTATGTGGTGGAGCGGTTCGGGCGCCTGCACTCAGTCCTTGGGCCGGGGATCAACTTTATCGTTCCGTTTCTGGATGTTGCACGTCACAAGATATCCATTCTTGAGCGCCAGCTGCCCAACGCAACGCAGGACGCGATTACCAAGGATAACGTGCTGGTACAGATCGATACCTCGGTCTTCTATCGCATTCTCGAGCCGGAAAAGACTGTCTACCGTATCCGTGATGTGGACGGCGCGATTGCGACCACGGTCGCGGGTATCGTGCGGGCTGAAATCGGCAAGATGGACCTGGATGAGGTCCAATCGAACCGCGCCCAGTTGATCGCGCAGATTCAGGCCAGCGTCGAAACCGCGGTCGACGACTGGGGAATCGAAGTGACCCGGGCCGAGATTCTGGACGTGAACCTGGATCAGGCCACCCGCGATGCGATGCTGCAGCAGTTGAACGCTGAACGCGCGCGTCGCGCTCAGGTCACTGAGGCAGAAGGTCAGAAACGCGCGGTCGAGCTGCAGGCGGACGCCGAACTCTACGCGGCCGAGCAAACCGCAAAGGCCCGCCGCATTGAGGCCGAAGCCGAAGCCTACGCAACTGGCGTGGTTGCCAAAGCAATTCAGGACAACGGCATCGAGGCCGCTCAGTACCAGGTCGCTCTGAAACAGGTGGAATCGCTGAATGCTTTGGGCAATGGTACAGGTAAGCAGACGATTGTTGTGCCGGCCAATGCGCTTGAGGCGTTTGGCGATGCGTTCAAAATGCTTAAAGGGGTTAAATGATGGCTGACCCGTTTTGGATGACGTGGTGGATCTGGATGGCGGGCGCTCTGGCGCTCGGCATTCTCGAGATCGTCCTGCCCGGGTTCATCTTTCTCGGATTCGCTATCGGGGCAGCGGGCACTGGCCTGCTGCTTCTGATCCCGGGTCTTGCGCCCTCTCTGCCGGTTCTGATGCTGATCTTCGCAGTTCTGTCGCTGGTCGCATGGCTGGCCCTGCGTAAGACATTCGCGCACCCGCATGGGCAAGTGAAAACGTTTGAACGTGATATCAACGACTAAGCACAGGCAGTGCCCAAGAGTCATTGCACGACTGGACGCTGCAAGACCTGTTCCCTATATAAATACTCAGGCAACTGACCCGAGGCAAAGATGACTCACCCGAGTGAACAGTTAGAAGGCACACCCTTGATTGCGCCATCGAGCATAGAACACCCACTGTATGATCAGGTGGTCGAAGCGTGCCGGACGGTCTTTGACCCGGAAATTCCGGTCAATATCTACGACCTGGGCCTGATCTATACGATCGACATCAAAGACGACAACGCTGTCAAGGTGATCATGACTCTGACCGCCCCGGGCTGCCCCGTCGCCGGAGACATGCCAGGCTGGATCATGGAAGCCATCGAACCCGTTGCTGGCGTGAAAGAAGTCGACGTCGAACTGACCTGGGAACCGCCCTGGGGCATGGAGATGATGTCAGACGAAGCGCGACTTGAACTGGGCTTCATGTAGCACAAGCTCCCAGCTAAGCCTTTGTCACAAAAGGTTAACCCTTCTGTTACCAAAGTGTAGAGCTACTGTCACAGTACTGCGGGACACATGCGGCGCAAGTGTTTGTATTCCCAAACGCTCTCGCAAATGGGCCTGACTGGAAGACACCGCCCCCCATGATACCGGCCCCGAAATTGGACCGCCCTTGCCCGAGGGCGGTCTTTTTTTTAAGACCTAACTTACCCCGCACTTGGCCTTGATTTCATCCGATCGCGCATCGAGTTGCTTGATGTAGTCACCGGAAAGCATCTGCAATCTCTTGTTCTCGGTCCCCGTCACCAACCCAAGCAAAGCACCTGCCGGCGTTATGGCTGCAACGCTTTCTAATTGCTGGTCCTCAGCATGTTTCTTCTCGGCTGCAATCGCGCGCAGATCACCCTCCGCTGTTGTGCAATTGATGGGATGTCGTTTCAAAGTTTCCTCGGCAGAAGCGGGAACTGACAAAGCCAATAGAGCCGCGCTAGCCAAGAACGCTCCCAAACACACCTTCACTTTACGGTTTAACCTGTTCATTTAATTTAAATCTCCGCAGAAAGACCTCTGATCTCAAGCACGTGACTGTGATCACCTAAAAACAGGCTAAGCCTATCCTCAATACGAAAGCAACACGGACACGGCTGTGCTTTCAGTATCAAATTTCATTTTCTAGGGGCGCTCTGACTTGAGCCTGCCGAAAGACGACCCTAAATTACACCTATCTGGCGACGACGGAGACTCAGATGTTCGGCATCCCCGGCAAACAAGCCGTGACCATGACGCCCAAAGCGGCAGAACAGATCACCCGCCTGATGAAATCCGGCGGTCATGTCGGTCTGCGCATCGGCGTGAAGAAAGGTGGCTGCGCGGGCATGGAATATACCATGGACTACGTTGATGAGGCCGATCCCCATGACGAGGTCGTGGAACAAGACGGTGCGCGCGTGATGATTGCCCCAATGGCGCAGATGTTCCTGTTCGGCACCGAAATCGATTACGAGGTTTCGCTGCTGGAATCCGGGTTCAAGTTCAAGAACCCCAATGTTGTCGACGCCTGCGGCTGCGGAGAATCCATCAAGTTCGACGAAACCCTCGCCCAGCAATCCTAACTTGCGTTCAAGTGAACGTAAGTCTCGTTGTAGCGCCGTGTCAGGTGCTCCCCTGCCGTGATCACCTGATCTGACGTCGGAGGGGCCACATTCGTGTGGTAGGACGGGTTAAAGAACAGCGGGACCGAGATCCTCTCCTTCGTGCCGCCAACCACCCGATGCTCGGTCGCTTTGACGCGCCCAGCGGTCCAGAATTCCAGCATTTCACCAAAGTTGATGATGAACACGCCCGGTTCGGCTTCGACTTTTACCCAGCTGCCATCGGGCATCCGCACCTCAAGCCCCGCCGTGCCATCGGTCGCCAAAAGGGTCACGCAGCCATAGTCGGTATGCGCGCCGATTCCGAAATCCTTCTCTCCGGCCCAATCTGGGCGCTGCGGGTAGTAGTTGCCGCGCAGCAAAGCCATGGGCGTGTCAAAAGCGTCGTCAAAACTGTCCGAGCCGCGCCCCAGAGCAACCGCAATTGCGCGCAGAACACGCATCGCGACATCGCAGGCGTCGGTGTAGTAGAACTGAATAGCTTCTCGGAACCCCTCGGGCTTCGTGGGCCAAAGGTTAGGGGCATAGACGTTGAGATTCTCAGCGCGATAAGGGTTTTCCGGCGGCAGCTCAAAGCCGCAATCGAACACTTCCTTGAAATCGGGATTTGCGTTTGGATCGACCTGTTCGGATTTCGGCGCGCCCCAACCCCGGTTCGAGCCAGTTGACGCCATATCGACCGACTTCTTCGCCTGCACAGGCAAATGGAAAAAGGCGCGGTAGGCCTCGATGACGTCCTGAACCCGCTCAGCGCCAAGCCCGGTGTTGCCGACGGTCAGAAACCCCACTTGCCCGACGGCCCGCAGCAATCTGGCAAGCTCATCAATGTCCTGATTGTCCAATTTTTCAAGGTTGAGTTTGTCGATCATGGCGCCCTCGGATTCGCTGCGCGGACCCTGCCTTTCCAACACCGGAACTGCAACCGGAATTGTAAGGCCGGACCAAGGGTGATATCGCATGGAAAAACCTCAAGATAGCGACAAGGGAGACGCGGAGATGCGGCGCAAACTGGCGGCTGGAAACTGGAAAATGAACGGAACCAGCGCGGCGCTGAGCGAGTTGGACGCGCTCGCCGCGAAGCACCCCTCGCCCAGCGTCGATGTGCTGATCTGTCCGCCTGCCACGCTGTTGCACCGGGCCGCGGAACGCACCCAAGGCACGGGCGTTGCCGTCGGTGGACAGGATTGCCACTCCGCACCCTCGGGCGCGCATACCGGCGATACCAGCGCCGAGATGCTGAAAGACGCCGGAGCTACGGCCGTGATCCTGGGCCATTCCGAACGGCGCGAGGACCATGGCGAGCAGAACGAAGATGTGCGCGCCAAGGCCAACGCCGTGATGGAGGCTGGCCTCGAGGCGATCATCTGCGTCGGCGAAAGCCTTGAGCAGCGCGAGGCCGCCAATACGCTGGATATCATCGGAGGTCAGATGTCGGGGTCGATCCCGGACCGCTCTACCGGTGAGAACCTGATTGTCGCCTATGAGCCGATCTGGGCCATCGGCACCGGCAAGGTACCGACTTTGGACGAGATCGGCGAGGTCCATGACTTCATCCGCGCCCGGCTTGAGCGTCGCTTTGGCGAGGGAGTCGGGCGCTCGGTGCGTCTGCTCTATGGTGGTTCAGTCAAACCTTCCAACGCGGCCGAGATTTTCGGCGTGTCCAATGTGGATGGCGCGTTGGTCGGTGGGGCAAGCCTGAAAGCAGCCGATTTCTCGGGCATCGTTGAAGCACTGGAAACCGCCTGAGGACCCTCAGGCCAGTTTCATCGTGATTAGGCCCGCGACAATCAGAACCGCTGCGCATATACGCGTGGCGGTCACGGCTTCACCCAGAAACATGATGCCAACAAGAAACGCGCCAACCGCACCAATGCCGGTCCAGATCACATACGCCGTCCCCAAAGGCAGGGTTCGCATCGCGAGCGCCAGTAACGCGAAGGACCCGATCATTGAAACGCCCATCACAGCCGTGGGCCAAATCCGTGTGAAACCGGCCGATTGCTTCATGGCAACGGCCCAGACAATTTCCAACAGGCCGGCAAGTAAAAGAAAAATCCAGGACATCGAGGACCCCTTTTGGATTTCGAGTCGTCCCGAATGATCACCCTTTGTGGGGAGGTCGTCCTCTGACGCTCTAGTTAGGTACTCTGCACCCTTCTTCAAGGCGCGAAAAAACCGGGCGAGAAAACTCGCCCGGTTCGCACTCGATAGCCATTTCTAGTTCGTTATGATTTCCGGTCCCATGAAGGTGTTGGGCAGGAAGGTCGATATCCACGGGATATACGTCACCATAATCAGGAAGACGAACAGAACAGCCAGGAACGGAAGCGCGGCCTTCACGACGCCCATCATCGGCATACCGGCAACGCCCGAGGTCACGAACAGGTTCAGCCCGACCGGAGGTGTGATCATCCCGATCTCCATGTTGACGACCATGATAATGCCCAGATGGATCGGATCGATGCCCAGCTCGATCGCAATTGGGAACACCAAAGGCGCCACGATCACCAGCAGACCCGAAGGCTCCATGAACTGACCGCCGATCAGCAGGATCACGTTCACCACGATCAGGAAGGTCACCGGACCCAGCCCGGCCGACAGCATGGCGCTGGCGATATGCTGCGGCACTTGCTCATCCGTCAGCACATGCTTGAGGATCAGCGCGTTGGCGATCACGAACAACAGCGTGACGGTCAGCTTGCCGGCCTCGAACAGCGTGTGCTTGGTATCAGGGTGGAAAAAAGCCGTGAGCAACGCATAGGGTTTTTTCAGCAGCGACAGGTTCTGCGTACCTTCTTCGGTGCTAAGCGGGCCCATATCCTTGTAGACAAAACTCGCGATGAAGAAGGCATAGACAGCAGCCACCGCAGCAGCCTCGGTTGGGGTAAAGATGCCCCCGTAGATACCGCCGAGGATGATGACGATCAGGAACAGGCCCCAACCGGCCTCGCGGGCGGAAACAAAGATCTCACCCCAGCCTTTCCAATCGCCTTTGGGCAGGTTCTTGACCTTCGCCATGACGTAGATGGTGATCATCAGCATCAAACCCGCCATCAGGCCAGGGATGACCCCCGCAAGGAACATACGCCCGACCGAGACCTCAACGGCGGCCGCGTAGACAACCATTACAATCGACGGCGGGATCAGGATACCCAGCGTACCGGCATTACAGATCACACCAGCGGCGAATTCCTTGGAATAGCCAACCTGACGCATTCCCGCGATGACGATTGAGCCGATGGCCACAACAGTCGCAGGGGACGACCCCGAAAGCGCTGCGAACAACATACAGGCAAACACGCCCGCAATCGCCAGACCGCCCGGAAGGTGCCCCACACAGGCAATCGAGAAACGAATGATCCGCCGCGCGACACCTCCGGTCGTCATGAAGGACGACGCGAGGATGAAGAACGGGATCGCCAGGAGTGTAAAGTGCCCCTCGAACGCCTCAAACAGCGTGCCTGCAACCGAAGCCAGTGAGCTGTCGGAATAGATCAGCAGGAACAGGGTCGAGCTGAGGCCAAGTGCCACCGCAATCGGAACCCCGATCAGCAGCAGGCCGATGACCATGGAAAATAGAAGTACAACGTCCATTAGTCATGCTCTCCTTGCTGCGCACGAACCTCTTCGATCTCGTCCTCAACCTCGTGGCTGGCGACCAGACGGTCCGCCTCACCCCGCCAGATCTGCACAGCGACCTGCGCAAAGCGGATCACGAGCAGCAACATCGACAGTGGCAGGATGAAATAAGGAACAACTTTGGGCAGCTTTTCGTAGTATTCGCCGTAGTTGATCAAGTCCTCCAGAAAGCGGAACGGCGCGATCATCGGGATATCGTCAACCTCGTAAAAGCTCTGACTGCGCGCGTCGAAGTTCAGACCCGTGGGAAACCAGCGCCCCGAGGTTGGCGGCAGATCAGCGAAGACAGCCCAATAGTCATAAGACCCCTTCAGCAACAGCAGCGAAAACGCCAGGCAACAGGCCACCGAGATCAGCGCCAGAATCCGGCGCGGCGCAGGGGCCAGCATGTTCAGGATCGCATCCACACCCAGATGGGCGTGTTTCTTGACGGCGTAGGACGCCCCCAAAAGCACCAGCCATCCAAACAGGAAGACCGTCAGCTCAAGCGCCCACAGGATATTCGAGTTGAAGAAGAACCGCGCGATCACGTTGGCAAAGGTCACGGCCGTCATCAGGCCAAGTAGCACCGCGATCAGGGTTTCTTCGATATGGTCGACCAGCCCAGCCGGGCCGGATTTCGCACCAGACATCTATCTGTCCCCACATTTTTTGTGATGATGAGAGTGTTGGGGCGGGCCTTTGTTTGGCCCGCCCGGCCTGCGCGCAGATTACTCCCCAGTCCCCAGCGCGCGGCCTGAACCGGGATCAGAACCCAGCGTTAATGGCCTGAGCGGCGTCGATCTTGTCCTGACCTACGTCATCCGCGAACTGGTCCCAAACCGGCTTCATTGTGTCGACCCAGGCCTGACGCTGTTCGGGCGTCAGCTGACGAATGATACCACCCGCTTCGGTGATCGAGGCTTTGGCAGCTTCGTTCACGGCAAAGGCCTCTTTGTTACGGGTCTCGGTGACCTCAGCCAGAATGTTCAGGAATTGATCACGCACTTCGGGGTCGAGGCTGTCCAGCCAGTCCACCGAGGTCACGACCAGATAGTCGATGATACCGTGGTTGGTCTCGGTGATACCGTCCTGCACCTCGAAGAACTTCTTGCCGTAGATGTTGGACCAGGTGTTCTCCTGCCCATCGACAACGCCCTGTTGCAGAGCGCCGTAGACTTCCGAGAACGCCATCTTTTGCGGGCTTCCACCGATAGCTTCCATTTGCGCAACCAGCACGTCCGAGGACTGCACGCGGAACTTCAGACCATCTGCATCAGCCGGTGTTTCCAGCGGCTTGTTCGCCGACATCTGCTTCATGCCATTGTGCCAGAATGCCAGCCCCTGCAGACCGCGGCGCTGCATGCTGTCCTTCATTGCCTGACCGGCATCCGAGGCCTGGAAGGCATCCACTGCGTCAATGTTCTTGAACATGAAAGGCAGGTCGAACAGGCGGAACTGCTTGGTGAACTTTTCGAATTTGGACAGCGAGGGTGCGGCCAGCTGAACGTCGCCCTGAAGCATCGCCTCAAGAACCTTGTCATCATTGTAAAGCGTCGAGTTCGGATAAACTTCAACGCACATAACGCCCTGCATCTCGTCATTGACGCGCTGTTCCAGCAGCGACGCAGCGATGCCCTTCGGGTGCTTGTCGGTGTTCGTCACATGCGCGAACTTCACAACGATCTCACCGTCGTCACAGGCAGCCATGCCCGCCGTCGCCGTTACTGTCAAAGCCAGCGCTGTGGCTGCTGTTGTTAGGAATTTCATCTGTTTTCCTCCCAGACTTCCTCGAATTGTCTCATCGGCCCCATCTCGGCACCGTATAGACGGCAGTGAACAGACTGCTTCACGGTGAAACAACAATTTGTAACAGACTTTGGGATGTCAGGATTTATCTCTTTAAAACAGCGCATTAAAACCTAAGTTTAAAACATGAATTTTGACTATGATCGCACATGTGCGAAATCTCGCACATCTCTCGACGACGCCGTGCGGAATTCCGCACAGTTTTTTCGAATCACCCCCGAATCGCTTCGACACCACCCGCAGTCCGCCAATGCGGACTGCTTGGCCCGACAGCTCTAACCGCATGCAAATGAGGGCAAAGCTGGTGGGAGGCCTACTTATCGACGGTAGTCTTCGGGTCGAATCTGATAGCGCGCCAGTTTGTCGTAGAACGTCTTGCGCGGCAGCTTCAACACCTTTGCCGCGTCCGAGGCCTTGCCGTTGTGCCGCCCCAACGCAGCGATCAGCAACGAACGCTCTACCCGTGCCATCTGCTCGTTCAAGCCCAGATCCGTCGTCTCGGTAACCTCCTCGGGCATCCCTAAAACAAACCGCATGGCCGACGACATCAAAGAGCGCGCATTGCCCGGCCAATCGCTGGCCATCAACGCTGCAAGATGCTCAGGTGACACGTCCGGCTCAGCGATCCCCGCCTGCTCGGCGGCCTGGGCAACATAGTGACGAAAGAGGGTCGGGATATCCTCGGGGCGCTCCGCCAGAGACGGTATGCGCACCCGCATTACATCCAAACGGTAGTAGAGATCGGCGTTGAATCGGCCCTCGGCAGAGATCGCAGACAGGTCCGAGGTCGTGCCCGCAATAATCCGCGCCCCTGCACCGCGCTCAATCACGTCCAGCGCTTCATACTGAGTCGATTGCGGCATGGCCGATATCTCGTCCAGAAACAGGGACCCGCCCTTTGCATCTTCGCATGCTTGGGTGAAGTCCTGAACACTCAACCCAGCCGCCGCGCGTTTGACGAAAGGTCCCTGCCCAACGGGCGACATCAGATGCACGACCTCGGCGACTTTGGAAATCCCGCTGCCCGCCGGGCCGGTGACCAGCACCTCGGCGCCCGTCGGAGCAACACTGCGCACCCGCTCACGCAAGGTCTCGGCCTGAGGGGAGAGGCCGAACAAAAGCCGCGCCGCAGGGTCTCCGCGTTCCAGCTCTGATTTCAGCGCGCGTTGTTGGATGATATGCGTTCGGGCATCAAACGCCCGGTCCAGCACCGCCAGAAGGTCCGCCGCAGCACAGGGTTTCTCCAAAAAGTCGAACGCCCCCTGCCCCATGGCCTGAACCGCCATCGGAATGTCACCCTCACCCGTCAGCAAAACCACCGGCAACTCCGGGTCGATCTCTTGTGCGTAACTAAGCAGATGAAAGCCATCCCGCCCGGGCATCCGGATATCTGACAGGATTACACCCGGGAAATCAGATCGAATGTGGTCTTTGGCCGCCACAAAAGATCCCGCCGCAATCGGTTGATACTCCGCCAGTTCGAGGGTCTGGGCCAATGCCTCACGCACAGCAGCGTCGTCGTCCACCAGCAAAACGACCCGAGTCATGCCGCCTTTTCCTTCTCACAAGGCTCCAACTCGACCGTGAATTCTGCCCCTTCTTCCGTGTTGATCCCACGGATATTGCCCCCGAAGCTCTGGACCAGACCGTAGGAGATCGAGAGCCCAAGCCCCATCCCTTCGGAAGAGCCAACGGCCTTGGTCGAATAAAACGGCTCGAACAGCTTTTCCGTGTTCTCGATGCCCGGCCCGATATCCCGCACTGTGACCGAAAGCCTTTCGTCGCAATGAACCTCGATCTGAATGCGGCGGTCTTCCTGCTGGCTCATCGCGTCGGCCGCGTTGTTGATTAGGTTCACAAAAACCTGCACCAAACGGACCTCGCCGCCCCAAGCAAGGACAGGATGTTCGGGCGCGGTCCAATCCAGAGAGACATTTTCGGAACGCAGCCGAGCCTCGGTCAACTCGACAGCAGCGTTCAGAACCTGCACCAGATCCACGCGCCCCATCGGTTCGCTTTCATTGCGGGCAAATGCGCGTAAGTTCTTGATAATCCGCGCCATACGCGCCGCCATTTGGGAAATGCGGCCTAGATTTTCCGCGGCTTTCTCAGATTTCCCTCTCTCCATGAAGGCGGAGCCGTTTTCGGCATACTGCTGGATCGCCATCAAAGGCTGGTTCAATTCATGGCTGATCCCAGCGGACATCTGCCCCAGAGCGCTCAGCTTTCCGGCCTGCACAAGATCCGCCTGCGCGCGTTTAAGGGCGGCTTCGGCTTCCTGCCGCTCTGAGATCTCGCGACGCAGTGCGGCGTTTGCTTTCGTCAGATCTTTGGTGCGTTTTGCCACACGGGTTTCCAGCACTGCGTTTGCCTCTGTCAGCGTACGCCTTCGTTCGGTCGCCAGAAACAGCAATGCGCCGAAAGCCAAACAGAGGGCTGCAACTGTCGCGGCCTGCAAGCCGGCCAATCGCCGGGCCGGAGCGACATCCATCAAAACCTCACCGGTCATGCCGATCACTGGCAATTCCTTGACAAGATGCAAAGCCCGGCGCGGCAGATATGGACTCCAATCCAGCGTCCAGAGTTCGTAAGGCCCCAAGCGCCGCGCCTGAAAAGACACCGTCTGGCCATCAGGTGGGGACAAGCCAATCTCTGCGCCCACACGTTGCCACATCAACAATTCCAATCGGTTTGAAATGAAGACCAGACCGGAGTGATCAACAAAGAACACCGCTTCGGTGCTGCCGCGCCAAGTTTGCTCAATGTCCTCAACGTCGGCAATCACGATCAAAGCCCCGATCACCGCACCGCTCTGATCAAAATCGGGTGCAGCATAGGTGAATATCCGATTGTCGGGCCCCGGCAGGATACCATGTGCGCTTCCCAATGCGCCTTGCATGGCGCGTGTGAAGGCCGGATTGTCTTGGACCGAGCCTGCGACGCCTTCATGCGCAGAGGCCAGAACCGTCCCTGACCGGTCGGCATAAAGAACATCGACCGCCGCCGTTTTATCCGCGACCTCCAATAGCAAAGCCTGCGCGGTGGCGCGTCCGGATAGCGTATTCAGATCTTCTAGCACCGGGTGGTTGGCCATTAGCACCGCCAGTTCCTGATAGACCTGCAATTGCGTGGTCAAGCGATCCGCCGCCAGATCCAGATCCGCCTCGGCCTTCTCGCTGAGTTGAAACACAGCCTGCCGGTAGCCATAAGACCATACGGCCGAAGACAAAACTCCGACCATCAGTAGAAATCCGGCGATAACCCAAATGCGCTGCATGTCCTACGATTTCGCATTGGCGGCGCCTTATAGCAAGTCTGCACAAGTTCCAAAAAGCTTCGTGCCAGACTGCATAACGCGGCAAAGACGACATAAATCAGCCTCCGGGCGGCCGAAAGACTTAGAAAAACCGCGCTAGCGCGCGATGCCTCCGGCGGGGATATTTAGGGCCAGATGAAGCATGGGATCCTTTATTCATCTGGCTAAAAATATCTCGGGGGAGTCGCCCCTTCAGGGGCGGCGAGGGCAGCGCCCCAAACTCGTGTTAGCCATCGACCAAAGCGTTGAGAGGCAGCATCGTGGTCGACTTGATCTCTTCCATCGACAAAAGCGCAGTCACATTATGCACGCGCACTTCTGAGATCAGTTGTTGGTAGAACTGATCATAGGCACGGGCATTCTTGACTCTCACTTTCAGGATGTAGTCGATGTCCCCTGCCAGCCGATGGGCCTCTTGGACTTCGGGTTGATCACGCAGGGCCTTCAGGAACTTGCGCTGCCATTCGGCCTCATGCTCGGACGTTCGGATTAAGACAAAGAACGTGGCCTCGAAACCAAGCGCTTCGGCATCAAGCAAAACGGTCTGTTGACCGATGATACCGGCCCCTTTCAACTTGCGGATTCGATTCCACACAGGCGTCTTGGAACTGCCGACCTGCGCCGCTATTTCGTCCAGAGATTGGCTGGCATCGCGCTGCAGCTCAGCCAGAATTTTCCGATCTGTGTCGTCTATTCGCACCGACATTCCAATTTTCCTTACGTTTCGAAACCAGCGTTCCAAATTTCAAATACAACAGAACGCATGTTCTTATTTGGCGCGACATATGGCGCTATACCGGGAATATTTCCTATATATCAGGACAAGTCAAACCAACTGGAACAGAAGATGACGCAGTCGGAGTCAAAACATATCCTAGGCCACGTCGATTTTGTCGGCGCAGGACCCGGTGATCCGGATTTGCTCACGCTCAAGGCGCTCAAAGCCTTTGAGCGGGCGGATGTCGTGCTGCATGATCGCCTGATCAGCGCAGAGGTTCTGAAACTGGCTGGTCAGTCCGCCGTTCTGGTCGATGTGGGCAAGTCCGGTTTCGGCCCTTCGTGGAAACAGGAAGACATCAACGCGCTGCTTGTCTCGCACGCGCTCAAAGGCCAGCGTGTTGTACGTTTGAAATCGGGCGACCCGACCGTCTTCGGGCGTCTGGACGAAGAGACTGAGGCCGTCGCGGCCGCAGGTATCTCGTGGCAGATCGTTCCGGGTATCACTGCAGCCTCTGCCGCCGTGGCTGGGATCGGTCAAAGCCTTACGCGTCGCGGTCGCAACTCCTCGGTTCGGTTTCTGACCGGTCACGACATGAAAGGGTTTGCGGATCATGACTGGGCGGCCCTTGCGCGCGAGGGATCGGTTGCGGCGGTCTATATGGGCAAGAAATCAGCGCGCTTCATTCAGGGGCGCCTGATCATGCACGGCGCCGACCGCCAGACGCCCGTGACGCTGATCGAGAACGCCTCGCGCCCTGATCAACGTATTCTGGAAACCAATCTGGACCGTTTGCCCAAGGATCTGGCTGCTGCCGAGATGGACGGCCCAGCCCTCATGTTTTATGGCCTCGCTCCGCGCCAAGCGGCCCTGGCCCTGACCGAATTCAAGAAGGAGCACGCCTGATGGCCCGCGCTTTTACCCCCAAAGTCGTCACTGCCAACGATCTGCTCGAAGGCGACGTGATCTATCAGACCGAAGATGACCGCTGGTCGCGTGAACTGTCCGAGGCCGAGCTGATCACCGATGAGGCACATGCTCAGGTCCGTTTGCTGGACGCGGCGCGTCAGGCGAACAAGATCGTCGGCGCATATCTGGCCGATGCCGTGGCTGGTGACAACGGCCCCGAACCCACCCATTTCCGAGAGGAGTTCCGCCGCACCGGACCTTCGAACTATGCCCATGGCAAGCAGGAAACACAGTCGCAGCCCCGGGCCTGACCTCTGGCCCCTATCTCCCCATTAAGGCCCCAAGGTTTCGGGGCTGCAGTTAAGGACAGCTAGATATGTATCGCTACTCCGAGTTTGACACAGCCTTCCTGGCCGAGCGCAACCGTCAGTTCCGCGCACAGGTCGAACGCCGCATCGACGGCTCGCTGACCGAAGACGAATTCAAGCCTCTGCGCCTGATGAATGGCCTGTACCTGCAGCTGCACGCGTACATGCTGCGGGTTGCTATTCCCTATGGCACGCTGAACAGCTCGCAGATGCGCCAGTTGGCGCTGCTGGCCGAGAAGTGGGACAAGGGCTATGGCCATTTCACCACCCGTCAGAACATCCAGTACAACTGGCCGAAACTGAACGACGTGCCGGATATGCTGGACGCGCTGGCTGAGGTTGGCATGCACGCCATCCAGACGTCGGGCAATACCATCAGGAACGTGACCGCCGACCATTTCGCTGGCGCCGCCGCAGATGAGGTCGCCGACCCGCGCCCCTATGCCGAACTGCTGCGCCAGTGGTCGACCGACCACCCGGAATTCCAGTTCATGCCGCGTAAGTTCAAGATCGCGATCACCGGCAGCGAAAACGACCGCGCCGTGATCAAGGCGCATGACATCGGCCTGCAACTGGTCGAGCGTGACGGCGTTCTGGGTGCCCGCGTCATTGTCGGCGGTGGTCTGGGTCGGACGCCCATGATCGGCAAAGAACTGTCGGACTTCGTCGCCTTTGACGACCTGCTGGCCTATCTGGAAGCCACTGTGTCCGTCTGGAACCAGATCGGTCGCCGCGACAACAAATACAAAGCGCGTATCAAGATCACCGTACACGAGCATGGCATCGACGCCATCCGCGCCAAGGTCAACGAACGCTTCCTGCAAGTGCGCCCGCAGTTCAAAGGCGCCGACATGGCTCTGCTGGAAGAGATCAAGGACCATTTTGCGGCTCCTGCCTTCCGCGAAGCTTCGGTTGCGTCCTTTGAAAGCGCCTATACCAACGATCCGGTCTTCCGGTCGTGGGTCGACACCAACATCGCGCCGCACAAGAACGCGGACCACGCGATCGTCACGATCTCGATCAAGAAGCACGGTAAAACGCCGGGCGATGCAACTGCCGAGCAGATGCGTGTGATGGCCGATCTGGCGGAAGAGTTCGCCTATGACGAGCTGCGCATCAGCCATGAGCAGAACGTGATCCTGCCGCATGTCCACAAATCGGACCTGCCTGCGATCCACGCCAAGCTGAAAGAGCACGAGCTGGCCACCGCCAATATCGGCCTGATCAGCGACATCATCGCCTGCCCCGGCATGGATTATTGCGCGCTGGCCACGGCTCGCTCGATCCCGGTTGCGGAACAGATCGCGACCCGCTTTGACGAGTTGAAGCTGGAGCATGATATCGGCCACCTGAAGATCAAAATCTCGGGCTGCATCAACGCCTGTGGTCACCACCATGTGGGCCATATCGGCATCTTGGGTCTGGATCGCGCGGGCGTCGAAAACTACCAGATCACTCTGGGCGGCGACGGCACCGAGACCGCGGCCATTGGCGACCGTACAGGTCCGGGCTTTGCCTATGATGAGATCGTTCCGGCCGTCGAGCGCATCGTCGACACCTATCTGAATCAGCGGGAGAGCGCTGAAGAAACCTTCCTGGAAACCTACCGCCGCGTCGGTATGGCGCCCTTCAAGGCTGCACTCTACCCCGAGGCACAGGCCAATGCCGCTTGACCTGATCCAGACGGAACTGGGGAAGGACCGCGCTGAACTGACCGAAACGGTCAATGCGCTGAACGCCCGGTTCCGCCATCACTCGGCGCATGATGTCATGCACGGAGCGATTGAGGAAATTGACGATCTGGCTCTGGTCTCAAGCTTTGGGGCCGAGTCGGTTGTTCTGCTGCACATGGCTGCCGTTGTCGACCAGATGACGCCGGTTCTGTTTGTTGACACCATGATGTTGTTTGCGGAGACGCTTGAATATCAACAAGACGTCAGTGAGCGCCTCGGCCTGAAGAACATCAAGATCATCCGCGCCGAGGACGCAGATATTCAACGCGAGGACCCCTATGGCGCGCTGCGGCTACGGGACACCGACGCGTGCTGCAACCTGCGCAAGACCTTCCCGCTGCAACAGGCCCTGACCGGCTATTGCGGCTGGATCACCGGTCGCAAGCGGTTTCAGGCCGGCACCCGCGCCGCGCTCGACTTCTTCGAGGTCGAAGACGGCACCGGCCGGATCAAGGTCAACCCGCTGGCCCATTGGGCGCCCGAGGATGTGCGCGCCTATATGGTCGAAAACAACCTGCCCCGCCATCCGCTGGTGGCCAAAGGCTATCCCTCGATCGGCTGTGCGCCCTGCACCTCGCCGGTCAAGGAAGGCGAAGACCCCCGCGCCGGACGTTGGCGCGATCAGAACAAAGAAGAATGCGGCATCCATTTCGTCGATGGCAAGATGGTCCGCCCCGGAGAGAAAACATGAACGTAATTGTATCGGATGAGGGGTTCGCCCCCGATGACTGGACCGACGGCTTTGTCACGCTTGAGGACGCGGCCAATGATGTTGTGGCACTTGATGTGGCCTCGGACACCGACCCCGATGAGCTGGTCGAGCGCCTTGGCAACGCACAGATGGTGCGGGTGGACTTCCCGTCCTCGGCGGATGGTCGCGGTTTCACCATTGCCCGCGTGCTGCGTTTGAAGGGCTATACGGGCCGTTTGCGCGCCAAAGGGCACGTTCTGGCCGATCAATACGCCATGGCCCGCCGCAGCGGCTTTGACGAGGTCGAGATCGACGACGCCCTCGCCTCGCGCCAGCCCGAAGATCAGTGGTTGGCCCGCGCCAACTGGGAAGAAAACAACTATCAGGCTCGCCTGCGGGGCTGACCCCACATCGCCAGCTTGTGACGCTTAAGGGGCATTTCGCCCCTTTTCCTGACTTGGATCAAAGATTAAACGGAGATGTCGGTTTAGCAGACCGATAGCGAAACGATGACAGAGATGAAGCCCGTGAGTGAAGCAACCGCCGTAAAGGCCCCCGTTCTGCCGGACGCCCAGACCGTGACCGAGGTTAAACACTGGACCGACAGCCTGTTCTCATTCCGGGTGTCGCGCCCTGCGACGCTGCGCTTCCGATCGGGTGAGTTCGTGATGATCGGCCTGATGGGCGATCCTGATCCCAAAACCGGTCGACAGAAACCGCTGCTGCGCGCCTATTCGATTGCGTCTCCGTCCTGGGACGAAGAGCTGGAGTTCTACTCGATCAAGGTACAGGATGGCCCGCTGACCTCGAAGCTTCAGCACATTCAGCCTGGAGATCAGATCATCCTGCGGCCCAAGCCCGTGGGCACACTGGTGCATGACGCCCTGCTTCCCGGCAAACGCCTGTGGTTCTTCGCCACCGGCACCGGCTTTGCCCCCTTCGCCTCGCTGCTGCGCGAGCCTCAGACCTATGAGGACTATGACGAGGTGATCATCACCCACACCTGCCGCGAAGTGGCCGAGCTGGAATATGGCCGCCAACTGATCGAGAACATCCGTCAGGATGAAATGCTGGCCGAGCTGATGGGCGAAGGCTTTGCCAACAAGATTCGCTACTACCCCACAACGACTCGGGAAGAGAGCCCGAAGATGGGCCGCATCACCACCCTCCTGAAAGACGGCACTGTATTTGCCGATCTGGGGATCGAAGGCGGTATCAAGCCGGAAACCGACCGAGCGATGGTCTGCGGCTCACTGGCATTCAACCTGGACATCAAGGAAATCCTCGAGGAATTCGGCCTGCGCGAAGGCGCAAACTCGGAGCCCAAAGAGTTCGTGATCGAAAAAGCATTTGTCGGCTGATCAGCCTGTTTGGCCGAGTCCATCGGGTCCCGGCCAGCTGATTCCTTTGTTCAATCGTGGGAATTTCCAGTCTTTAAGCCTTTATGCTGCTTGAAACACTGCGCGCACCCGTCTAAATTCCCACCTCGAAATTCTGCAATCATCAAAGGAATGAACCCATAGCTCGCAGACCCCACAACGCGCCGCCGCAGAGAGACACTGGCCCGCGCGTCAATGAAAAGATACGTGCCCCCGAAATCCGCCTGATTGGTGCCGAAGGTGAAAATGTCGGGGTGGTTCATCCTGCCAAAGCCATGCAACTTGCCGCCGATGCCGGCCTTGACCTGGTCGAGATCTCGCCCAATGCGAACCCGCCGGTCTGCAAGATCATGGACTTTGGCAAGTTCAAGTACGAACAGCAGAAACGCGAAAGCGAAGCCCGCAAGAAACAAAAGATCATCGAGGTGAAAGAGGTCAAATTCCGGCCCAACACCGACACGCATGACTATGAAGTCAAGATGAAGAACGTCTATAAGTTTCTGGAAAAAGGCGACAAGGTCAAAGTCACCCTTCGCTTCCGGGGCCGTGAGATGGCGCACCAAAACCTGGGTCGCGAACTGCTGGAGCGCGTTGCTGAAGACATCAAGGAACTGGGCAAGGTTGAGAATATGCCCAAGATGGAAGGTCGGCAGATGATTATGATGATCGGCCCGCTGCCGCAAAAATAACTCGCTCCGTCACCGCAAATTCCCAAGCCCCTTCGATCTCCGAAGGGGCTTTTTTCATCCTGCCTTCCGGGTGCGCATCCAAAGGGCTGCATCCCGCAAGTCGAATACCAACGAGATGACATCGACAATCAGCAGCAGCCACAGGAACCGAACATAGTTGGGGTTGAGCGAGTCTGCTGCGCTCAGCATCCCCAAAACCACAATGACCAGAGGTACCCAGCACAGGATATGTGGCAGGGCCATCGCCCCGCTCATCCCGCGCGCGGCGATCATGATCGGCAGGTTCAACGCCATCCCCGTGATCGCAAGAGCGGCAATCAAAACCCCCTGCGGCTGGTCCAGAAAGAACAGCGGCATCAGGTTGACCGGAACCAAAATCACGGCCAACCAGATTTGCACCCAAAGGGGTAACCCTCGGAAACTATGCCAAATATCCTGCGCCATGGCCGCGCCCTCTTTTCATTTCGCGTCAAACCTACTGAATTTGGTTGGGGCAAAAAGGGCTGTCACGGGATTGTCAGATCACAGCGGCGATCGCCCGGCCAAGCTTGGCGACAAGCTCGTCAATCTGCTCCTCTTCAATGATGAAAGGCGGAGCCAGAAGGATGTGATCTCCGGCCTTGCCGTCGCGCGTTCCCGACATCGGATAGCAGATCAACCCCTCGGCCATTGCGGCCTTTTTGATCTTTGCAGCCACCCCCAGCGCCGGATCGAACGGAGTTTTGCTTTCGCGATCCGCGACCAGCTCAATCCCGCGAAACAGGCCCCGGCCTCGGATATCGCCCACATGGGCGTGCTGCCCAAAAGCTGTTTCCAGCGTTGACTGAAGTTTACCCCCCATCACACCGGCCCGGGCGGGCAGGTCTCGGCTGGTCAACTCACGAACCACCGCCAAGGCCGCAGCCGTCGCCACCGGATGGCCAATATAGGTATGGCCATGCTGGAAAAAGCCCGAGCCCTGTTGGATCGCATGATAGATTTTATCCGTGCAGAGCATCGCTCCAATCGGTTGATACCCGGCCCCCAACCCTTTGGCGATGCACAGAATATCCGGCGCGATACCATCGTGATCGCAAGCAAACAGATGCCCGGTTCGGCCCATCCCGCACATCACTTCATCGAGGACCAGCAGAACCCCGTATTGGTCACAAATCTCGCGAATACGCTTGAAATACCCCTCGACCGCCGGAACAGCACCAAGGGTCGCCCCGACAACCGGTTCCGCCATGAAAGCCATGACCGTTTCCGGTCCAAGACGCAGGATCTCCTGCTCCAACTCATTCGCGACGCGTTGACCGTAGTCAAAGCTGCTCTCATCCGCGGGCTTTTCTGCGTACTCATAACACGCCGCGATATGGGTCATCTCGATCAACATCGGCGCGAATTGCGCCCGCCGCCAAGCATTACCTCCTGCAGACAAGGCACCGAGCGTATTGCCGTGATAGCTTTGGCGACGCGCGATCACATGGCGACGTTCAGGTTGACCGATCTCAAGGAAATACTGGCGCGCCAGTTTGATCGCCGCCTCGGTCGCCTCGGAGCCGCCGGACACGAAATACACCCGGTCCAGATCGCCCGGAGCATGTTGGATCAACAGATCGGCCAGCTCTTCCGCCGGTTCCGAGGTCATGAAGCCACTATGGGCAAAGGCGATCTGTTCAACCTGCTGCTGAACAGCCTCGATCACCGCGTGGTTGGAATGCCCCAAACAAGACACGGCCGCATCGCCACAATCCAGATAGCGTTTGCCGTCGGCATCAATCAGGTAACACCCGTCACCGCCTGCCGCGATGGGCAACTCGGCCTTGGTGTGGCGCGGAAATACATGGCTCATTCTTGTTCTCCTTTGATCAACGACACGAGTGCTGCAACTGACGCTGCGTTGTTCGCCCAGGTTTGACCCGAGGAATCCGTCAGGCTGTTCTCAAACCCGACGCGCACATCTCCGCCCTGCCGCGCGGCCTTCAGCAAACACGCATGTTCCTTTGCCCCAAACGCGCAGAGCATCCACGGACCACCCTCTAGCGGAAACTGATCCAGATCGTCAGGCACAGATTCCTGCCCTGTCGCATACCGGCCCAAAACAAACAGGCGATCCACCTGCCCGGCCCTCACAACGCCTTCAGCCTGTAGTCGCGCCAACAAAGCCGCGTCCTCAGCATCATAGAGGATATGTTGAACGCGCGTCCCCTGATCATGGCACAGGCCGTAGACCCGATCCGCCATCTCCGCGACTTCGCGCACAGAGATCGAGGCCCAAGTGGGGCGCACTTGCCGCAAGCACTCGAATTGAGCCTCTACGTCATAGACCCCTGCCGCTTCGGTCGTGATCTGCACCTCCAGACCCGGCAACTGCTGACGCAACTCACCCAGGGCTTCACGATACAGCCCCGCATCCAAAGAGTGCCGCCCCTCCGAATCCCGGACATGCAGATGCAGCCCGTCCGCTCCGGCTGCGTGGCAGTCATGCGCGGTTTGAAGGGTTTCCCGCAAGCTCACCGGTAGCAGAGGATGATCCGCATGCCCGCGCCGCGCCCCATTGGGAGCAACAAGGACATATGGTTTTGGGGCGGTGGACGTCATTAAACTCTCCGTTCTGTGTGGGTTCGATCTACGCTCATCCAGATCGTTTTCAATTGGCAATTCTAAAAACATATGTTTTCTTCTGTTTTATGACCGATGCGCTCAGCCCTCTGATCTCTGCCCTCCGGCAAACAATCGACCAAATGCCTCCGCAACTACAGGCGGCAGCTAAATATGTGATAGACCATCCGGGCGACTTTGGCCTCGACCCGATCCGAACGACCGCGACAAAGATCGGTGTCAGCTCAAACGTTCTTGTCCGCCTCGCCCAGCGGATGGGCTTTGATAGCTACAACGGCTTTCGCAGCCCCTTTCGGCGAGCCCTGGTCACGGATGGCGAGACCCGCTTGGATCAGGATTGGTTGAGCGAGGATCGAACAGATGCTTCGTACGACACCGCTCAGGCAGGGTTTGCGCGCAATGAAATGAACGTCGTGGCAAGATCCCTACGTTTGATGGATCCGGAGAAAACAAGCGCCGTGATCCAGCTTATCTTAAACGCTAACCGCTGCTTCATAACAGCAACGCGCGCAAGTTATGCGCTCGCTCATTACTTCCACTATGCAGGCCGCATGGCCCATCCGGGTTTACAACTGATCCCGCGTCACATGGGGTCCGCAACCGACGATCTGCTGGATGCGGGGCCGAATGATTGTCTGCTGGCCATAACCGTTCGACCCTATTCGTCCGAGACGATCCGAACCATGCGCTTCGCCGCGGACCGAGGTTTGAAGATCATCCTTATCTCGGACAGCGACATGATCGCACCCGGTATTCGCCCGGACCTGAGCCTGCAGATCAGCACGCGGTCGATGCACCACTTCTCTAGCTTCTCCGGAGCGATGGCCGTTCTGGAATGCCTGCTCAGCCACCTATTCGCAGTTGGCGGAGAAAACGCCCTGCGCCGCGTGGAAGCCTATGAGAAAACACGCGAAGACACCGGGGCCTATTGGCAACCTGCAAAGCTACCGAAGATTAGAAAACCATAGCAAAAGCCCCGAGGTTTTGCCCGGGGCTTTAGGGTTTGTTGTTTTTGTGTTTATGCGCAGTCTTGGACGGCACGTTTTGTCATGAC